>JBGSPW010000259.1:0-1891 GCA_041738395.1 Thermoflexales bacterium | reverse complement strand
GGACTTTTTGATCGAGTTCAATCAATTCGGCGTTACTGTCAGACAGAAACGACCGTGGATGCTGAAAATTAAAGAAGACGGCTGCCCCGCCAATGAAGGGTTCATAATAATGGTGGACCTCATCTCGGTCGGGAAAATAAGGGGCAAACGCCGAAATAAGTTGCGCCTTACCACCGGCCCATTTGATGACCGGCTTGGCCTTGGTCATTAGGGTCGCAGTTGGAGCGACATATGCTATGGTGGCTTCTTTAAGCGTTCGCTTTGAGGTAGTGGACTTTGGCATTGATTAGATCAGATTCTTTCAGACGAAGGGCTGAGTCAAGTATAGACGGAATCAAAACGCGGGTCAAACAATCGCACGCATCATCCTTCCGCCTTGCCCATGTCTCTGCGCAGCGCGTAGCGTGCAGAGTGGGCCGCCTGGCGCTATCCCTCATCCTTCAACAATCGCCACACCAGCCCCAGCGCCGCCGTCGACGCCCACTGTCCCGCCAACGCCGAATGTCCGCCAAAGCCGCGCTCGACGGTCTTCACGTCGTCGGGCGTCGCCAGCGCGAGCAGCAACTTCAAGCCGCGTTGCACTTCGTGGGACGCGTCGATCACGGCCGCGCACAATCCCAGATCGCTGCCGCGTTCCGCGCGGATGTGGTGAGCCATCTCCGTCACGGCTGCAAGATCGATCAGCGCCCCATCGGCCACGATGACCCCACCGTGAAACGCTTTACCCACATGCGCCAATCGGCCGCTGAGCAAGCCGCCCGTGCCGGTTTCTACGCTGGCGACACTCTGCCCGCTGGCGATCAACAACTGCGCCACGACGCTCTCCAGCGTTTCGTCGTCGACGCCGAACACGTATTGACCTACTTTCTCGCGCACGCGCTGTTCCATCGTGGCGTTAAGGGCTTCGGCTGCGGCGTGGGTCGCCGCTTTCGCCGTGATGCGAATATCCACCTGGCCCGCTTTCGCCGACAGGCCCACCGTCGGATTGGTCTCCAGTTCCAGCTCGCCGATCGCTTCGTCGATGCGGCTTTCGCCCTGCCCCATCGTGTGCAGCGTGCGGATCAGGATCACGTCCGTCAACTGCAGTTCCTGTTTCAGATACGGCAGCACGGCGTGCTCCATCAGATATTCCATCTCGCGCGGCACGCCTGGCAAACTGATGATGAGGCGTCCTTCATGCTTTACGATGAACGACGGCGCGGTGCCCACCGGATTTTCGATCGGGAGGGCATCTTGCGGCACGTAAGCCTGCCGCCGATTGTTCTCGCCAATTGGCGCGCCCAGCGGTGAACCGTACGCGCGGAAGCGAGCCTGAATTTGTTCCAGCAGATCGTCACGGAAAATCAATTCACGATCCACCGCGCGCGCCACGGCAGGCCGCGTCACATCGTCCACCGTGGGACCGAGGCCGCCCGTCGTGATGATCACATCCGATCGGTTGAGGGCGATCCGCAGCGCTTCTTCCATCCGCTGCTCGTTATCGCCCACCACCGTTTTGAAAAACAGATTCAGGCCAATCTCGCGCAGCCGCCGCGCAATATAAGTGGAATTGGTATCGACTACCTCGCCTAACAACAATTCACTGCCCGTTGCGATGATTTCTGCGTGCATACTCTTACTCCTCAACAAAAAAGACCTGGCAGGTCTTGGAGACCTGCCAGGTCTAAGTATAACCTGCGATTAGCCCGCTGTCCGCGGCCGCCACAACAACTGCTCGCGGATCGCCAGATCGCTGCCGCGAATCTTGAACGCCAGATCGGCGGCGATGTTGCGCATCACGCGATAACCCATCTCCGGATACGTGTCGCACAACTTCATGAACTTGGCGCGCGGGATCGCCAGCAGCTGCGTCTCGGTTTCGGCACAGCGCGCCGAAGCGGTCCGCAGGCCC
>JBGSPW010000255.1:0-36837 GCA_041738395.1 Thermoflexales bacterium | reverse complement strand
GGCTGCCAACAACCCGATCGGTAGGGCGGCCGCCCCAACGGCCTCCGCTTGCTGTTGGCGCATCTGCCACTGCGGCGTGGTCTCTGCGGCGGTGCCAGCGGCAAAGCGCGCCGTCAAGATCACAGACTCATCGTCCGCGATGTTTGTCGTCGTCAGCCGATAGCCGTTCGGTAAGGCGGAGGATTCATATGCTCGATCGATCCAGGGTGACTCGATCGGGCTGGCCGAAGCCGGATAGGTGATCGTCACCGATGAGCGATCGATCGGATACTCATGCTCTTCGGGAAGCGCGCGCCGGCGGATCGTATCGGCCTCCAGTTTCTGCACCACGCCCGCCACGCGATAGCGCACCACGAACTCATGCGTCGCGTCCGACGTCGGCGCGAAGTGCCACTTGACCGTGAGCGGATCGCCGCCCGTGACTTCCACTTGCCCGGCCTGTATGCCGAGCGGCATCGTTTCTCCATCGATGCTCGCTGCGATGAACGTGACGCCGTCGGTCTCGGTTGCGGCGATCTCGCGGAAGGCGTACGTGAACGGGCCGCCGTCGAAGCGAAAGACCACCGTCTCGGTGACCAACGCCGAACCGTCGGGCCTTAGATCGAACTGCACGTCGAAGCGCTCGGCGCGATAGTCTTTAGCGGCCAACACGGGTGTGACGGCCACGGCGAGCAGCAGAGCCAGAACGATCAGTAGGGGCAGTACGTTTTTGCGGAGCATGGTGGAGACATCCTTTTTGTGAGTTTGCTTATCTGCCTTGAGTATAGATCGGCTGCCCGCTAAAGCCTGACACCCTGGCGTCTGGCGGTAGGCGAAGTTCTGACACGGCCAGTCACCCAGTTAAAGATCTTTAACGTTTCAAATACGCGTGGCCGCCCAGCCCCGCGAAGTCCATCAAGACGTGTGAGAGGCTGACCCACAAGATCGTGCCGGTGCTCATCGCCACCCAGCCAAAGGCCAACCCCAAAAAGATGGCGCTGAACGCAAATCCAAATTTGCCACCACCGCCCGTGTGCGGAACGATCGACTGCGGCGCCAGATGCCACAACCCAAAACCGATCGCCGGATAGATGACGCCGGGCAGCCACTGCCCCGGAAAGATCGACACATACACGCCGCGCCACAACACTTCTTCCAGCACGCCGTTGATCAGCGCGTGGGCCAGTGAAGCGAGAATGATCGATCGGGTGGCACCGCGTCGCGCCGCTGGGAAGAAATACACATAGCCGCCGATCACCGGTAGCACCAGGCAGATGAAACCCAGCCACGCCGGATCGCCCAGGCGATTGGGTACATCGCGAAAGAGATCGATCAACTGCTGCGGCCCGACCAACAGCAGCGGCGCGATCAGACACCATACGATCCAGTAGAAGAGAAAGCCCAGCAGGTAACCGCGGCCCTGACCCCAACGCCGCGCCGATCGCTGAAAGACCGCGTAGGTCGTCGCGATCAACACGGGCGGCAGGAGGAGCAGGATAACAGCGGGGATGTTCATGTGAGTCGCGTCAACATTCCACCTCAAGCCTTCACGCGTTTGAAGATGACGAACGAAAACCCGGTCGCAAACACCGCAATCAGCAGGGTAATGGCCATGTCGGCCGGGTCGCCTCGCCCGAACGACCCATAGCCGATCAGCAATGAAACACTCAGCGCCACAAAGACCATCGCGGCGGTGAAGGCCAGGATAGTGCTGATCAAGTAGCCCGGTGCCTGCCGTTTCCACAGAGCGATTCCGCCGACGAAGTGCAGCGGGATCATGATCCCTAACTCCAGAGCGGCCAACTCCAGCGTCGTGTAATGATCCAACGCTGCCGGTGGCTGCCCTGTGACATACGCCGTGATGATCTCGGCTAGATATTGCAACAGCAGAATCAAACCCACGCCCATCACGTAAAGCGCCACGCTTCTGCGCGGAAATCCGGGTTCCAACCTGTCAGGCAGAGCGGCGACATCCACATCAGCCAGGGTGAGGAACAAGCCGAACAGCCCGATAGAGAAGAGCGCCGTCCACACCAGGAACATGCTGTTGAAGGCATTCCCCATGACGCCGATGAGATAGATGTAGGCCAGATACGTGAACAGCGCCGCCAGCAGCAACTGGCCGCGGAGGCGACCATGCCGACAAAGATACACGCTTGCGCCAAACAAGGGCAGCACCATGAGCAGGTTCACCCAATCAAAGCTGCGGAAAGCGATGGCCTTATAGGAAGTATCAAACTGATACAGCCCCGCGCCGCCATAGATTTCGACGACTTCTCCGCGCAGCGACGTGAACGCGTAGGGATTCCCGCCCCGATTGAAAACCAGCCCCGCCACCGAAGAGACCAGGAGCAGGACCATCGCCAGGATGGACAAGACAAACAGCGGTGACCTCGTCGGCAGATTGACGGTCATAGCCCTTCTCCGGTTTTATCGCGCCATCACTTGAGCGTGCGCTCGGCGCGACGTTTGACGGCCTTCAACCACAACACGCGAATGAAGCCGCTGCCGAATGAGATCAGCCGCCAATAAAAGCCAAACTTGCGACGCGTCTGGGGATCGAAGACGTGGATGCGCGTCTCGGTGCTGAGGCGCACGGCGCTTGAGGTGGTATCAGGACCGATCAACAAGTTAGTCGCCACTTTAGCGTAGCGCGGATCGTCAAAGGCCAGATATTGATTGGGTGAGCCGATGGACGGGCTGTCGCCGCCGGTCAGCTTCCAGAACTGCCCGATCATGCCAAAGACCACCTCCCGATCGGTGGTCTCACCCAACGGAATGAAATCGCTGTCGAGCAACTGCTGCAAGAAGGGCTTCTCGTCGGCCAGGCGCGGCTCGGATTTACCCATCAGCCGGGCAGGCCAGCCACGCAACGACAACATGAGATTCACGAGCGGCGATAACTCTCCCGCGCGCATCTCATGCAGGGCGGCATAGACGCGATCGGGTGGAGCATGTACCGTCATGGCGTGGACTTCGTTGAACTCGTAGGCGGGCAGAAATTCATCGAGCAGCATGGCAACTCTCCATCGATCATGATGCTAACGGCAACTGGAAGACGAGCACGGCGATCAAAATCCCCAGATTGATCAGCATGGCGACGGCGCCCTGGTCGGGCAGCTGGCGGAGTTTTCCATCCCAGAAGAGGACATAGACCGCCGCTGAGAAGATCGCCGCCGTGACGATCACCGGGCGCCACCATGTCACGCTGAAGAGGACGCCCGCCCCGCCCGCGATGAAACCGATCGCCGCGATAACACAGGCAAGGCTCGCTAGAACTCGAGTGGTCGCGTCACCCAGCAGCTTCGCGAAAGCCCACGAACCAGCGGGCCACGTCATGCCCGGCTTTAGCTCAAATCGCCGCGCGCTCTGACCCGCGTACAACAGATGCACCAGGCCATGCAACACGAGGAAGACACCGAAAATGAATTGCATCAAAGAAATTCTCCTTCTGCCCAAGCGCGCAAAATCTCTCGTCCAGCATATTCCACCAGGCCCAGGCCTGCCGATGTTTCGCCTAACAGGTTGTTATCAAACGCTTGATTGCCGCGGAGCAACTCTCCTGCGAAAGAAGCGAGTGCTATCGCGCGTGAAATTGTATCGGCTTCTGCGTGAATCGCGACTTGACCCACTGCCAGGCCAACACGGGCAGCATGGTTCCCACATGCTCTTCCGTGATCTGAATCAGCAGACCGGACGGCAAATAGAACATGGCTTCGCTCAGGCCGGGCAGCACCCGCAAAGGCGGCACCGCCGTCCGCCAGCCCTGCGCCGCCAGACTGTTATATGTCGTCGGCAATGACGGCACTTTGAAGCTCAAGCGATGCCAGCCGGCAAAGGCCAGACCGGGGATGTCAGACGAGGATAGCTGATCCGCGCCGCACCACTCGATGTTGACTCGATCGAAGTATAGCAGGTTACCGGGCTGAGGTGGAATATCGCCCAGCAGTTGGGCCAGCATTGCCTGATCGGCTTCCAACTGTGAGGTGCGAATCTTGACAGCGCGCAGATCCGGCTTCGAGGCAGGATGCGCGATCAATTGGGATCCGGCTATCAGGTCCAGCGACACCTGTTCGACGATGGGCAGTTCAATTTCGACGCGTTGGATGATCCCTGCGGCAGGCCGCTCACCCGCCACACGCCCCAACACCTCCAGGGTGTGATCGCCTATCGGGATCAAGGCGATGGGTGTTACATGCTCGCCGTCGACCAGTTCAAATTGCAGCATGGGCTTGAGTCCAAGTCGGGCACGCAGCAGATCGAGGGTGATCTTCAAGTCGGGGACGTTGATGTAAACCGAATCAAGATGTGGTGGAGCGATCATGTTTCATCCTTGCCGGGCTTCGCCCGGATACTGCGACAACCAAGCGCGTGTACGTAATTCCTGTGCAGGATACACGGCAATGCCGAGCGTCGAAAGAGCGCGCACATCGTGGCGATCAGCCGTTTGCCACAACTCGGAACACGGGATACTGCGCGGCCACGCGCTCGAACTCGCTCAGCGGCGCGTCTTTGTCTATCGATACATGCCCGCGCGCGCCCGGCGCTTTATGCAGATAAGCTTTCAAGATCGGTGCGCGTCGTTCAACGGGCACTTCTTCCAGACACACTACCTCGCGCCGCCCGTGACGCAGCACGGCCTTGCCCTGAGACGCTTGCACGTTGCGTACCCAGCCCGCTTCCGGGCCTAGCATGGACACCAGGTAGCGCTCGCCGTCGATGCTTACCATGACGAGGGGCAAGCTGATCGTGCGCCCGGAGCGCCGCCCGGTCACTTCCAGCGTCGCCAGATAATCCGGCGCGATGCCCAACCCGTGGATAGTCGCCCAGCCGCGATTGAGCAAACTCGCCAGCCGATTGGGCCGTCCCCCGCGATATAACCATTGCCTCACTGTCATTGCGGGTTCCTCACCATTTCCCACATGGGGAGATTGATCCCCGGCAGGCTGATCTGCTTGATCACGTCAAAGCCATGACCCGTGTACCAGCGGACATTGTCCTCGGTTTCCGTTTCCAAATACAACGGCAGTCGGGCTTGCTCGCACTGCGCGATCAGCGCGCGCAGCAGCCGTCCACCCACACCCTTGCCCTGATGCTCAGCGGCGACACCCAGCATGGGCAGATAAATGTACGGACCGCCCTGCATGTTCTGCTTGCGATCGGCCTGCACCGGCCTGAACACCGGCTCCATTTTCCGGCCCAAGTGAACAGCTTCTCTCAAGCCAACGCCGATCCACAGCGCCCCGCTGCGGAGGAGCCGCCACATGGTCATCTCGGCCAGCTCACCCGCAATATAGGTGATGACGCCTTCCAGCTGGTCAGAAGCGGCGTACACGGCTCCGTACTTCCAGTAATAGCGGAGCGGCGTTTCAAATGCGGCTTGCTTCAATTCGGAGGTGGCTTCCGCCATCACCTTGCTCCAGATGGGATCGTGTTGAAAGGCGTTGGCCAGCACGGCAGCACCGCGGTGCAGATCGTTCTTCTGTAAGCGATACAGGTGGTCCATGTGATCGAGCATGGTGGCGCGCTTTCTCGAAGTGACTTCGTATTGCGAGAGTCCTTGCATGACGCTCCGTTACAGCATATCGCACCTTGCGCCGCACAACCTATCTTCTGCCTAATAGTTTGGTATCAAGCGCGGCGTGCGCCGAGCCAGCTCAGCAGCACGACGGTAACTGCGACCAGCCCGACCACCGGCAGCCACACCCATTTCAGATCGATCGGCAGTGGCGGCGGAGTGAGATCGTCGGTGGGATCGAAGGTGACGAGGAACAGTTGATCGCGATGCGCCAGAAACTGCTCCAGGGTGAGCTGCACGCCGAGCGTTTTCACCCAGTTTTTCAGGATAGCATTGCTTTCAAAAGCCCGGAAGGCCTGCGCCAGATTTGCGTCGCCGGTGACACGTCGGGCGCACATGGACTCAACCCCGGCGGCGGTCTGCACGGTCACGCGCGGATCAGATAGCAGGTTGCGATACCAGTCGGCCTTCTCGCCCCAGGCGCTGAACACATACTTGCGCCCCGCGAACACGTGAAATTCGATGGCGTGGCGGCGCGGCAAGCTGCTCTTGCGGCCGGTGGTGGTGAGGATCATGAAGAGCCGACCCACGATCGGGCCGAGCCCCAACCGGTACAGTAGGATCGGCAGCCGGAAAGACCATTTCAAGATCGGGCGATCGGGATAAGGAAGCGGTTGTGACGGGAGCGTGCTCATCGCGGGCTTCGTTTGTTGTTCAGGGCAGCGCCACTATGGATCAAAAAGATCTGCCCGATCTCGCGCTCCAGTCGGGCCGCATCGTGCAAATCGGCAGCGGCTCGTTTAACCTGGGCGTGATCGGTGATCGGAGCCGCCAGTATCGTCTGCACGGCCTGATAGCGTTCAGCGGCTTGATCGAACAAAGCGGCCGCCTGTTGCAGCGATGTTTCGAGGGCGAAAGTCTGGCGCAAGAAGGCGGCATTCTCGCGGCGAGTATAGGCCGACATTTCAATTCCCAACCGCCACGGTTCAGCATCAAACCGCGTGCCCTGCTGATCAATCCGCTCGGCCAGAGCATCAAACACTTTGGAACCCCAGCGCATTTTGAACCATGACCCGCCGATCAGCGCATCGCCGTTGCGCTTGAAGAGCGGCTTCCAATCGACTACCCGTTGCGCCTTTTCAAAAACGGTGAGCGAATACCGCCACGGATACGCAAACGAGCGCGCCATCGCGGCTACCGCGCGCAACAACTTATCGTCGGTGATGTACAGGCTCAGCTCACCAACCGGAAAATGACAGGGCGGGCAAGGCGCAGGCGGACGACACACGGCTTCATAGTAGAAGAAGCCACTCTCGTCAAAGCCGACAAACACATCGCTGTGCGGCATGACACCGTCTGCCTCATACAGCGCCGCCATGTCCAGTCCGAGGCGCACCGCGTAGCCTTGCGTTATAAATGATCGCAGCGCGCGCAGGTACAATGAGGCGTCGTCGGTGACGTAGTAGCGCCGCACCGTTCCCAGATAGGGCGCGGCAAAGATGAAGCCGGTTTCAGGATCGGTCGCCGGGAAGAACCCCAACCCGCCGGGTATTTCGCCGGCCCCATAGGGAAAGCCCATCAGAAAATCAAAGTAATTGCGTGGTTTCTCAAGGCCCTGCTGCGCGGCGATCATTTGCAGGCTGATCGACTGGCACATCGGCACCGCCGCCCCAATCCAGGGCACGTCGGATAAATGAGAGGCGGGTGGATGCGCGGTGGCGTGCGCGACCGTCAAAGAGATCGGAGAATAAGAGCGGCGGTAGTACTGTTGTGCAAAGAAGTTGCGCATGATCCTCCCGATTTAGAAAGCTGATGAATCAATCGACTTCAGGATAAGCGCAAGGTGCAAGGCGCGTCAACTGACGAATGTCATGTCATCGTGTTAAATCGGTTTAATCTGAGGTCGTCAACCATCGTGATCGATCAATATTCCGGCCAGTGCGGCAGTGATGCCTGGATGCGGTGCAGCAGATCGTCGAAACCGGCGGGCGTAGCCAGTTCCAGCACACCCAGCGCCACCGCGCAAGCCGCCATTGCGGCGACGACTAACCAGAAGAGCCGTCCCGGCACACTGCCCAGCAGCGCCAGCTTGGATCGGCGTTCTTTGTGGCAGAGCGCAGACCCTGGTCACCTGTAAAAACTGGCCGCAGCGCCGAGTCCCTCGACGGTCTCGCGGATTTTTCATAGTCTGGACGAAGAATGTGCGGCTTGGCGACAGCGGCCACTGGACGCGCACTATCGCTACATCTATTTGGACGGCACTTACTTCATGATTGGCTATGAGGACGAGTATGCCAAAACGCCCATTTTAGCGGCGATGGGGGTGAAAGAGAATGGCGAGCGCGACGTGCTGGGCTTTATGCCCGGCGACAAAGAGAGCCGCCCCGCCGGGGATGAGTTCTTGGATGATCTGAAAGGCCGAGGGGTGGACGGTGCCGATTTGTGGATCACCGATGGCGGGCCAGCGGTGATCGGCGCGGTCGAGGCCAAATTCCCTGGGGCTAAGCGCCAACGCTGCGTGGTGCACAAAATTGAGAACATTCTGGCCCGCGTGCCCAAGAGCAAACAGGAGGAAGTGCGCAACGAATTGAATCGGATTTTCTACCTGGCGGCCAATCGGGAAAAGGCGCAACAGGAGGTCGAAGCGTTTACCGCCAAGTGGCAGTCCATTATCCCGGACGCGGTGCAGTGTTTGCTCAAGGACTTGGAGGATTGCTTGCGCTTCTATGATTTTCCCAAGAAGCATTGGCGCTCGATTCGCACCAACAACTATATTGAGCGGTTGTTCAACGGGGTCAAGATGCGGACGCATTCGATGGGGGCCTTTCGCAACGAGAACAGCTGCATCTTGATTTTCTATGCGGTCATCCGGTCGATGCACTTCAGGAAGCTATCGTTGCCCGCCTGAACTTTTACACAAAAGTTGACAAACCACCTTGTTGGCGTATTGCTCATGATCCTTGTTCAATTAGATTCTCTCTTCAAAGAGAAAGATCAGTGAGTAATCCTTTTCCAGCAAAATGGACAAGCGGGTTGCTCACTCGTGCGGTGAGCGGCCGTTTCCATTCCGCGCGGCGTGTCCGTTATAGAATCCGTCGAGAGGAATGTCCATCGCCTCGCATCGCTTCACGCGAAAGGAGCCTTCACGCAGCCGCCCAAGTCCGGTCCAACTTGGGCGGCTGTTGTTAGAGCAGGGCGCGCGAGGTTATTTGATCGCGCTGAACTTCCGTCGCAGATCGAGTTTGGGTTCGAGCGTGACCTTGCTGGCAGGGGCGTCATCGGATATACAGCGGATCAACGAATCATCGGATGGTATACTCGCACGCGGCGAATATCCGTTAATCTGATCTACAATCTGCTGAAGAATTGCACGTCCGCTGACACCGCTAAATCACCACCCCCTTCCGAAGGCGCATCACCTTCGGGAGGGGGTGTTTTGTCTGTGCGAGTTGTGCCTCGTTATGAGAAGACCTTGAACTTGCGGCGCAGGGCAGGGGTCTTCAGCGGATGCCTGCCGGCGCAGCGGATAAGCAGATGGTATACTTGCGCGCGGTGAGCATCCGTTGATTCGTTGCATACGCAGCACTGCGCAGCATGTGTCCGCTGACACCGCTAAACCACCACTCCCTCCCGAAAGCGCATCATCTTCGGGAGGGTATTTTCTCTGTGCGGGTCGTGGCTCGTTATGAGATGACCTTGAACTTCCGCCGCAGATCGAGTTTGGGATCGAGCGTGACCTTGCTCGCGGGAGCGTCAACGAATACACAGCGGATCAACGAATCATCGGATGGCGATCGCGCGCCGAGGGTGTCCGCTTTAATTCGTTTGTTTGATTCGTGCAGCGATCCGTTGACGGCAGCACCGGCCTCACCCTCGACGCGAGTGGCATAAGCCCGCCTGGTCGTTGGCAAACAGTGATTCACGCTCGGTTCTTTGCTTTCAGCGCCTCGATGATTCTCAAATCCGTTTTCGCAAACGCATACCGATCCAACTCGCTCATCCTCACCCACTTGAAGTCCTGCACCTGCACGGCTTGCGGCTGACCCGACACGAGTTCGCACTCAAAGGCGTGGAGCGTAATCTTGAAGTGCGTATAGGCATGATCGATGGAGGTGATCGGCTTGCCCACTTTGATGCGCACGCCTAACTCTTCTTTGATCTCGCGGCGCAGACATTGCGGCAGGGTCTCGCCGGATTCGACTTTACCGCCGGGAAATTCCCACAGGCCGCCGAGCCGCCCGCCGAAGGGACGCTGAGCGATGAGGAGGCGACCCTTCTTCCGAATGACGGCCGCGGTGACGTCGAAGTGGGGTAGGGGCTTGCGTTTGGTTTTGATCGGTAAGTGATCTTGCAGGTTGTGCTTTTTCGCGGCGCAGTGTTTCGCCAGCGGGCACACGTTGCACTTGGGATTGCGCGGCGTGCAGATCAGCGCGCCGAGTTCCATCAGCGCTTCGTTGAATTCGCCGGCGGTTGGCCTCACCCCTGACACTGTCGGAACAGCACCGGCACCTGCGGCCTCTTCTGAAAACTGAAAGGATGTTTTCGGGAGAGGGGAGGGCGCGTTCCCCCTCTCCTGAAATCGTTTTTTGATTTCAGAAGAGGGGGCTGGGGGGTGAGGCAGTAATCTCTCCGCCAACTGCCACAGTTCTTCACGCACCTTCGCCTCTTTCGGATCGCGCTCAATGGCGAAGACGCGGCACAATACTCGGATCACATTCCCATCCAGCACCGGCGCAGCCACATCGAACGCGAGACTGGCGATCGCGCCGGCAGTGTAGCGTCCGATGCCGGGCAGGGCCATCAGTCCTTCGACGGTGCGCGGCCATTCGCCCTGCCGCTCGTTGACGATCACTTGTGCGGCTTGGTGTAAGTTGCGCGCGCGGGCATAATAGCCCAGCCCTTCCCATAACTTCAGCACAGCGCCGATGGGCGCGGCGGCGAGATCGTCAATCGTCGGAAAGCGCGCGAGGAAACGCTCGAAGTACGGAATCACGGTCTCGACCTGCGTCTGCTGCAGCATCATTTCGCTGAGCCACACGCGATAGGGTGTGCGATCGGTGCGCCACGGCAAATTGCGGGCATGGGTGCGAAACCAGGCTAATAGGGAATTTCGGAATGTGGAATGTGGAATGTGGAATGCAGAACGCTGAATACGATCTGTTTCTCTCGTCTTATCCACTGCCTTCTGCTGCTTGCCTCTGGCTGTTTGCATCTTGCCTCCTGCCTCCGCGTGTTATACTACAAAACGAACGAATACGGGAGGTCGCATGGAAATCGAATTGAAGTTCGCTGTACCGGATGAAGTGACCTGGCTGCGCTTGCAGTCGATCGCGCAGGTGGCTGGTTATACATTGTCTGTAGGTAAGCTGAAGCAAGTGCATGATACCTTCATGGACACCCCTGCGCATGACATTTTGCTGTCACGGCACGTCTGCCGTAAGCGCGAAGTCGATGGTCAGATCGTGATGACGTTGAAGAGCAATCAGCAGGTGATCGGCTCCGTGCATCGCCGTGAAGAGTTGGAAGTGACGCTGCCGCACGAAATGCCGATCGGACAGTGGCCGCCCAGCGAGATCCGTGATCGGCTGCTGAGCCTCATCGGCGATGTGCCGCTGACGCCGTTGTTCGATCAACATCAACTGCGCTTCGTGCGCTGGGCTTCGCACACCGATCGGGTGGTGGCCGAGATGAGCGTCGATAAAGTGGAATTATCGATCAATGGCCGGACGCAATCTTACTTCGAGGTTGAGTTCGAATTGAAAGATGCCGGGACGGAAGACGACTTGGCCAAGATCGATGCGTGTTTGATCGCGGAGTGGGGCCTGATCCCAGAGCCGCGTTCGAAGTTTGCGCGCGCGCGGGATTTTGCGGGAGTGTAAGTCAATCGGGATTCTACTGCGTGCCGTCCGATTCATCCGGGCTAAACAGAACCTCGGATTCACGCAACCTTACCGTGTGCCGGATGCGATCCCACATGCCCATGTCTTTCGTCAGATCCCAGAAGTGCCGGAAGACGTAATACGTCTTCATGCGGCTTTGACGCCGTTCTTCGACGAGAGCCTGCAGGCCGGGCATAAAAGCCTCGGCCGAGGTGGCGTCGCCGAAATAGTCCAGGGCGCGGGCACGTTCTCCGGCGATGAACTGCGGCATGAAGACGTTCCACACGTCGCAATCGTGAATCTCGCCGAGCTGTTCTTGAATTTCTTTCACCACTTTGAGCGGCTTGCGCAGCCCCTTGCCGTACAGCGGCTCGAAGATTTCCAGCGTGTAGCGCAGGTGCTTGGCCGCGATGCGCATGAGATGCAGTTCGGCCACACGCTCTGGATGAGCGATGTGCGGCTCGTAGGCCAGAAATTCCTCCAGGCGCAGCACAATGGCCGCGCGCGCGCGATCGGATAAATCGGTGGGCAGTGATTCAATCTCGTAGACGCGGCCGTGGACGAGCAGTTCGTGCAGTGTTTCATACATATCGTCGAGGACGTGTTTGTCCTGCACGCGATCGATCGTCTTGACGACTTTGACCTGCAGCCGGGCGCGCTGTTGCCGCAGGCGTAATAACAAGCGCTCAATCCCCACGCGCAACTCCGGGTCCGCAGTCCGATTGGAGAAGTCTTCTACCCACGCAATCTGCACGTCGGTATCGCGTGCTGCGCCCAGGGCCTGCGTGATGCGCCGCAGATCGACGCGCCAGCTATCGTAGTGCTTTTTCGGCAAATCGTCGCCAAAGAGCGCCAGCGCATTGCGCACGCGCCGTGAAGCCACGCGCATGCGATGCACGTACTCGATATCTTCCGCGGCGCGCACGCCCTCGATCTCTTGCGCCAGCGCCGGCAGGCGTTCTTGCAAGGCTTCCAAACCGAAAAGATAATAACTATCGACCAGGGGATCTGTCATGGCTGTACCTCACAGGTAATTATCTCATCATTTGCCCGTCTATGCATTCCAGTTGTGTAACGCTGGTGCATTTGGGTCTTCCGACTTCAACGGGAATTGCTCTCGCTGGATGGTCACATCCAGCGTTCTTGAACGGCGGATGTGACCATCCGCCAGGAGCATTTGCTAATAATCCCGCTCAACCCGGAAGAGCCGTGCATCTTTAAGGTGGGGGCGAAATTGCCCTAACCCTGCATCCTCGCGTGCGGAGAGCAAAATGCAAACCTGCCCTAAAAACGAGATGCACGCGCGTAACGAAGCCGGGGTGCAATGCAGCTGCTATAATCGCGCGATGATATTTCGTCGCCTGGCGTTCACAACCTTGTTCGTTGCTCTGTTGGCTGCCTGCCGCAGCGCCGTGCTTGATTCAGTGCTAGTGCCCACGGTAGCGCCGACCATGACACCTCATCCACCAGCCACGCCGTCGCCCGCCGATCATTTTGATTTCCCGCTCGATCGCAATCGCTTCGGGCCATACGTATACCACGTCACCGGCCCGTTGAATGTGGACACGCGCTACGGCGTGCAGAATCCCGGTCTGGGCAACGCCGGCAAATGCTTTGTCGATGCCAACGGCCACAAGGTGCCATTCAGTCAACTTTATCATGCGGGTGAAGACTGGTTCAAGTTTGATGCGCGCCGGCAGGTCGATGCGGGTGCGGCTAAGGATGAACCGGTGCAGGCCGTGGCGAATGGCCTCGTCTCGTGGAAACAGAACATCGGCGCGGAAGGTTGGGTGATCGTGATCGAGCATTTGCTGGCCGATGGTTCCAAAGTGTGGTCGGCCTACTGGCATCTGGCCGATCCCACTGTTTCGATCGGCCAACTCATCTATCGTGGTGATGTGATCGGGCGCGTGGCCGATCGTGGCCAGAATTCACATCTGCACTGGGAGCTGCGCACGTGGGGCGACGGGTCGAATCTATTTCCACCCACCAGTGCAGGCGGGCGCGGGACGTGCAACGGACGAGTGCCTGCGCTGGGTTACACGTGGGATGATCTTCTTGCGCGCACCAGTCCCAATTCGTGGGGCTATCTGGACCCGGTAAGATTTATTGAAGCGCGCCGGTAATCAGCGATGTACCCATCCAGCGGGAGCGATTCCCGTTGAAGTCGAAAGAGCCTAAAGTTCAAAACGAGAATTGCAGAGGACGTTGAGAGCATCGTGTGCGATCGTACCAAAGCAAGCTGCAAGAAGCGAAAGCCCCTCAATGCTGAGGGGCTTTCGCTTCTTGTCTACTTGCCTCACGTCGCAGGCGGAAAATTTCGAGAGGCAAAATGGAACTTCCTCTCCACTGTTTGCCCATCGCTCGATGTCACTTGATACGATTCAACGATGGCGCCTGATCGTGCTGAAGGTCGATCGCGCGTGGGGCCGCTCAGCGTCTCTCCTTCGCAGAAATACTGATACTCGCCGCTGCCGCCTGTGACTTCGATCTGGAAGGTTACGATCACCTGGCCGGGTCGCTTGGGGTCTTTGCGCACTCGCGCGATCGTCACGTTCATATTCAGTGGCTCGCTGCTGGGGGGTGGCACAGGCTCAGGCGTTGGAACCGGTGGCGGCGGCACTGGTTCAGGTGTAGGGGCTGGTGTGGGCGTCGGCG
The DNA here is from genome assembly GCA_041738395.1 of Thermoflexales bacterium. Lineage (GTDB taxonomy): Bacteria > Chloroflexota > Anaerolineae > Fen-1058 > Fen-1058 > Fen-1058. Next base: position 22,803 of record JBGSPW010000255.1, on the reverse strand, counting down.
TCGGTATGGATTCTGGAACAGGCGGCAAAGGCAGTGGCTCAGGGATGGGTGGAGGCAGTACACCACCCTCATCAGGAACCGGTGTGCCGTCAGCGGTCCGATCGGGACCAGGGATAACCGGCGCATCTCCCGAGAGTGGCTCAGGCGTCGGGGCTTTGATCGTGTATTCGGCCAGCTGCGGCAGAACTGTATAGAAGTTTTCCGATCCACCCAATTGGTACAAGCAGCACCCGATGACCGTGCGATCCTTGACCAATTCCGAATCATACCAGGCCGCATCGTTGACCCACACCTTGGGGGCGATCCCGGCATAACCTACGCCTGCGCTCGCTTCCGAAATGACCAGCGGCGGATCGGCGTCGTATTGCGCAAGCAGCCGGTAAGCGTGGCGATAACGTGTCGCCAGATAAGGGGCCGATGCTTTTAAGGTAACGAAGTTAAGTCCATATTCATGCAGCAACAGAATGTGCCCATTCGCCTTTGCCATTTGCAGGGATGGCACCAGCTCCAGCCACGCCTGATCGCGGCTGAAAGGCTCGCCAACCGCAGGATGTTTGACGTCTTTAGGGTTGCCGGCACTGAAAGCATACAGCGCCAATTTGAACTGGTTGGCTTCGGCAATCTTCATGCACTCAATTGAAAAAGCATTGAGCCAGATGAAGCCGCTCCGTTGAGCCGGGTCTTGTTCATTCAGCGGCGCATAATAATGCGCTTTGTTCAAGGCCCAGACCGGCATCATCAAGGCCATCCAGTCGCGCGCGGTCTGCACCGGATCGCCAGTGTACATCGAACCGGGACCGTCCCCGATCTCGTTTTGATGAACATCGGTTTGCGTGCGGAAAATGAGGATGGTCTCGGGGCTGACCTGCTGCAAGTCGGCCCACACGCTTTGACCGACGGAGAAAATCACGGGCACGGGTGAACCGGCGTCTGCGCACTTTTGCAAGTAATCGCCAAAGCCGCGCCGATTGCCACTGGAAATGTGCAAACCCAATTTACTCATTGCGGCACTCTCCTGACGGAAAAATGAATTGCGCCTGTCCACTCGTGCGTCTTTTCGCCCCGGACAGGCGCCTGCGCTTACGCGAGCATGAACTCGATGATCAAGCGCACGGTGGCGACTAACGAATCGACATGCGTGCGCTCGTAGTGATGGCTGGCGTCCACGCCCGGTCCGATCAGCCCGGCGATCACATCCGCGCCCGATCGCCACACCGGCCCCACGTCCGATCCGTAGTAGGGATAGATATCCAACTTGTAAGGAATGTCGGCGCTCTGGCACAACTGTACCAACTGCTGCTTCATCTCCAGCGAATAAGGCCCGCCGGAATCCTTGACGCAGATTCCCACCGAAAACTCGTCGCTATTCTGGCCGGGGCCGACCGCCGCCATATCCACCGCCAACAGTTCTTTCACATCGGCGGGAATGCCCGTCGACGCGCCGTGGCCGACTTCTTCAAAGTGGCTGATTAAGATCGTCGTGCGCTGCGTGGGGCGCACCCCGGCATCAAGCAGGGCTTTACACGCTCCCGCGATGCAGGCCACGCTGGCCTTGTCGTCCAGATGGCGCGATCGGATGAAGCCGGTATCGGTCACTTCCACGCGCGGATCAAAGGCGATGAAGTCGCCCACGTCGATGCCCAGCTGGCGCACTTCCAGTCCCGATCGGATTTTAGCGTCTAGGCGGAGCTCCATGGTTTGATCGCTGCGCTCGGTCTTTTCCACTTCCGGCCCGCTGTGGACATGCACCGAGGCCTTATGCGGCAAAATAGTGCCGCGATAGATTTTCTCGTTAGCCGTAATGACGGAACAGCTTTCACCTTCCACGCTGTTCCACGCAAATCCGCCCAGACGGCTCAAATGCACCCGCCCGTTGAATGGATCGATCTCTTTCACCATGGCGCCCAGCGTGTCCACGTGGGCTGTCAGGGCGCGTGGCCGGGTGGCCGACTTGCCCTGCCAGGTCGCAATCAATCCGCCTTTGGCATTGAAGTGCGTGTCCAATTTCAGGTTTGCCAGCGTTTCGCGCACAAATTTTTGAGCCTGGGTGGTGTAGCCGGTGGGGCTGGGCGTCTTGAGCAGCTGCGTTAGAAAATCGATGGTGAACCGCACATCGATATCGATGTTGCGCTTACCGGCTTTGACTTTAGCAAAGGCCGGCGCGGTGGAAGGAGGGCTGGTTTTGGGGGGTTGCTGCGGCGCTGCGATTTTCTTTGCCATGCTTGCCTCGCGCTTCTGACAATGTGGGATTTTGCGGCGGCGGTAAAGTGACCGGCGACCTAATGGGCAAGGTCATTTTGATTATAGCATAAGGCTGTCCGGAAAATGAAATCGGCGGCGGCTTTGCTCAGACCCATTCGATCAGGTATAATCGCGGCGCTCTATTAGGAGATGATTATGCTGGGAAAATTCAAGTCGCTGCGTGACGCGCTGACGCGCACACGTCAAACTGCCTTTGGCCGGGTGGCGACACTGTTGGGCCAGACCGAGATTACGCCAGACTTATGGGACGATCTGGAAGCGCTGTTGATTCAGGCCGATGTCGGCGTCGAAACGACGGGCCTCGTGCTCGAGGGTGCGCGTGTGCAGGTGAAAGCCGCTGGGATTACGCGCGCCGATAAGCTTAAGAACATTCTGAAGCAAGAACTGCGCGCGATGTTAGTGACACCGGAGCCGATCGATTGGCTGGAGGCCGCCGAGCTGCGCGTGGTGCTCATCGTGGGTACCAACGGTTCCGGCAAGACGACGAGTATTGCCAAGTTGGCGGCGTGGTTGAAGTCCAACAACCGATCGGTCTTGCTGGGCGCCGCCGACACCTTCCGTGCTGCGGCGGGCGATCAATTGGAGATCTGGGCCGAGCGGGCGGGCGTGCCCATCATCGGCGGGCAACCGGGCGCGGATCCCGGCTCGATCGTGTTTGATGCGATCCGGGCGGCCACCGCACGCAACACCAATGTGCTGCTGGTCGATACGGCCGGCCGCCTGCACACCAAATTTAATCTCATGCAGGAATTGAAGAAAGTGCGGAATGTCGCAGTGAAAGCGCTGCCCGGCGCGCCGCACGAAACCTGGTTGGTGCTCGACGGCACCACGGGACAAAATGCGTTGAGCCAGGCCAAGCAGTTTAAGGAAGCGGTCGAAATAACGGGCGTCGTCATCACCAAGCTCGACGGCACCGCGAAGGGCGGCATGGTGTTTGCCGTCTCGCATGAACTCAACCTGCCCGTGCGCTTTGTGGGCACCGGCGAGAAGCTGGGCGACATCGCGCCGTTTGACCCCGACGGCTTTGTCGACGGGTTATTTGACACCGATCAGCCCACGGAAGAAGCCTTGGCTGAATAACCATCTGGATGCTGAAAGAGAACCGTCATGGAAGAACTCCTCGCACACCTTACCGAACTCAACGCCAAGATCGCGCAGCTGTTGGAGCGTCTTTGACATCGCGAACAAAGCGCGAAAAATTGAGGAGCTAGAACGGCAAGCTAGCCAGCCTGAATTCTGGAACGATCCAACTGCTTCACAGGCGGTGATGAAGGAACTCAACGATCTGCGCGGCCTGGTTGAAGGCTGGCAGGTGCTGGCGCAGCGCGGACGCGATGCGGTTGACCTGGCGGAAATGGACGATGCCTCGATCGCGGTTGATCTCATCGCAGAGGCCACGGCCATTCAAGCCGAGCTCGATCAGCGCGAATTGCTGTTGATGCTCTCCGGTCCGCACGATCGCGGCAATGCGCTCATATCGTTGCATGCCGGCGCTGGCGGGGTGGACGCGGCCGATTGGAATGGCATGCTCTTGCGCATGTTCTTGCGCTGGGCCGAACAACGCGGCTTCAAGGCCGACGTGGTCGATCAAGTGGAAGGTGACGAGGGTGGTGTCAAGAATGCGACGATCACCATTGCCGGCGAATATGCTTACGGCTACCTGCGCTCCGAGCGCGGCGTCCATCGCCTGGTGCGGCTGTCGCCCTTCGATGCCGCGCATCGACGCCACACATCTTTCGCATTGGTCGAAGTCTGGCCCGAACTGGGTGAAGGCGAAGAGATCGATATCAAGCCGCAGGACATCAAGATCGATACGTACAAGTCGGCGGGGGCGGGCGGTCAGAATGTGCAGAAGAACGAGACGGCCATCCGCATCACACACTTACCGACCGGCCTTGTGGTGACCTGTCAGAACGAACGCAGCCAGACGCAGAACCGTGAAACGGCATTGAAGATTCTGCGCGCCAAGTTGTACGAGTTGGAGTTAGAGAAGCGGCAGAAGGAATTGCAGAATCTCAAAGGCGAGCACATCAAAGCCGAATGGGGCAGCCAAATCCGATCGTATGTGCTGCATCCTTATCAGCTGGTCAAAGACCATCGCACCGAACACGAAAGCGGCAACACACAGGCCGTGCTGGATGGTCGCCTGGACGATTTCATGGACGCCTATCTGCGCTATTGGCTGGGCGAATGAGCCAACGGGCAGGTGACCACTCCGGGAAATTTTCACTTGACACCCGCTCGCATTCAATGGATAATTTAGTCAGTTATTGGGGATAAGTCCCCACCCCATTTTTCTTTGCTATCCTTTAGAAAGGAGGAGGTGGTGCTTATGTGTAAGAGTGAATCACAATCGCCGTGCAGCCACCTCCCAAAGTTCTAGGGAAGGCTGCACGGCGAACCAGCAAAGCGGGTCTGACTTGTTCAGGCCCGTTTTGTTTTGCCTATGAAGTGCCGATTGTGTATTGTTTCTGTGATGGTTCGCAATGCCGCGCGTCTTGCACGGCGCACATGCTATACTCCACGTTAGTCAAGTTGCTCCTCATCGCCATCTAGGCGCAATACTGTTTAGATAAGTCAGCAGAGGTGGCTTCCACGCCGCCGGGCATGGGAGCCCGGCCCGCTAACTAAACAGTATTGCATCTAGGCGCAATACTGTTTAGATAAAGCTCGCAGCCCGCGCGGACACAGGCGATCCCACCGCGTCCGCGATGCGCGCGGCTGGGTGAGCACTAACTAAACAGTATTGCATCTAGGCGGACACAGTGACAGACGAAGCTTCCTCATCTATTTCAAACACTTCCATCAGCGGCGGCGTCAACCTCGACGCGCAGCGCGATGTCAACATTGGTGGTGATGTCGTTGGCCGAGACAAGATCATCCAGAATATCCAGAACATCGATCAACGCGCACGAACGGCCGCAGAGGAAGCCGAGCAAGTCCGATCGTTTGAGGTGCAGCGTCTGGCACAAGGTGTCAGCGCGTTCGCACAGCGTTTGCAAGCGCTTGCCGGCGAGTCGACAGATGCCGGCAAGGGTGGCCCATACAAGGGCTTGCTTGAATTTCGCCTGAGCGACGCCGAGATCCCGTTTCGTGCGTTATAGGTTCAATATTAGACATGTTCAGTCTCCATGATATGCCACAGCCAGTCCATAATATGTGCCGCGCCTAACTCTTAGTCGATGACACGATTGACGTTCGATCTCTTGGTGTAGTGTATCTGGGCTCGGATCATAACACAGCATCCGGCACACAAGAAACCGCGCTCGTCTGGATGGGATCGTCCAAATGAGCGCGGCTGTTTGATACGTGTGGCTGCGGCTAATTCAGCACTGCCGCCATTTCTGGCTGCTGCACATATTGCCCGGTGGCGACGAGCATCTTGTTCAACGCGGCCAGATAGGCCTCGCTGATAAGTGCTTGTGTGCTGGAGATTGTAAGATCTGGCGCGTGCCCTTTACTCCATCCCGGAGTGTGAATCACTATTTGGAAGTAGTTTGAAACTCTGAGGTCATCATAGAGCAGAACCGCGTGTGAATCTATGATCACTGCGTGCGAATTGAGGTTGACTTGCGTGCGAAAAGTGCGAAGAGGTTCAGATTGGTGAGGCTGCCTAATAATAATCCGTTGAGATGCCGCGCGCCATCGGCGCGCCATCGGCCCGGCCGAGAACCCAGGATGTCGTTCCAGCGGGTCTCGACGCCAACCAACAAAATCCAACACGTTTCTTAGGGGCAGGAGCAGGCCAGTTCCCTACTCACTCAGTGAAGTGACATTTTGCACGACACAAAGTGACAGTTAATCATCGACTCTGCATAATGGCAGTGCTACACTGATGTTAGCGTTATATAAAACTGGTATAACGCTATCCACTTTCGAGATAATTGCTCTTTCCCAGTGCTATCCAAATCCCATTCCCAAATTTAGGAGGCTGTGCTATGCAAAAGCGATTTCTGAATGTCAATGGTGTTGATCGAACGATCATTGTTGATCCCGAAGCGATGCTGGCGGACGTCATCCGTAAGCAAATGCACCTGACCGGCACCAAGGTCTCGTGCAATGACGGGCACTGCGGCGCGTGCTCGGTGCTGGTCGATGGCAAGCTGACGTTGGCCTGCATCACGCCGCTCAAGCGCGTGCCCGATGGCGCGCAGATCGTCACGGTCGAGGGCATCGGCCAACCCGGCAACCTGCACCCGATTCAGGCGGCGATGGCGGCCTACGGCGCGGCGCAGTGCGGTTTCTGCACCCCCGGCTTCGTCGTCTCGACCAAAGCCCTGTTGGACAAGAATCCCAACCCCACCCGTGAAGAAGTGCGCGCCTGGTTCACGCAGCATCACAACGCCTGCCGCTGCACCGGCTACAAGCCAATCGTGGATGCGGTCATTGCCGCGGCTGCTGTCATGCGGGGTGAGAAGAAGATCGAAGACTTGCTCTTCAAGATGCCGAAGGATGGCCGCATCTGGGGCACGAACTATCCGCGCCCAACCGCCGAGCAGAAAGTGGCGGGGACATTGAAATACGGTCAAGACCTCGGGCTGGAAATGCCCGCCAACACGTTGCAACTGGCGCTGGTGCAGGCTAAAGTCTCACACGCCAACATCCTCTCGATCGATACGAGTGAAGCCGAGAAGATGCCGGGCGTGTTCAAAGTTGTGACCCACAAGGATGTGAAGGGCAAGAATCGCATCACCGGCCTGATTACCTTCCCCACCAACAAGGGTGACGGCTGGGATCGCCCGATTCTGTGCGATCAAAAAGTGTTCCAGTATGGCGATGCGATCGCGATCGTGTGCGCCGACACCATCGAGCAGGCGAAGGCCGCCGCCGAGAAGGTCAAAGTTGAATTGGAAGTGCTGCCCGCCTACATGAACGCGCTCGACGCCATGGCCGACGACGCGATCGAAATTCACCCGGGCACGCCCAATGTGTACTTCGAGCAGAGGATCGCCAAAGGCGAAGACACCGCGCCGGTCATGGAGACTGCGCCGTATGTGGTGGAAGGCAGCTTCTATCTGCAGCGCCAGCCGCACTTGACGATCGAGGCCGACATGGGCTTTGCGTATTACGATGAGGAAGAGCGCCTGACGATTCACTCCAAATCGATCGGCCTGTATCTGCACCTGTACATGATCGCGCCCGGTCTCGGCGTCGAGCCGGAGAAGCTGCGCCTGGTTCAAAATCCCGCGGGCGGCACGTTCGGCTACAAGTTCTGCCCGACGATGGAAGCGCTGCTGGGCGTGGCCTGCATGGCGACCCAGCGCCCGGTCTATCTGGAGTACGATTATCAGCAGTACATGCAGTACACGGGCAAGCGCTCGCCGTTCTTCGTCGATCTGAAGCTGGCCGCCGACAAGGATGGCAAGCTCATCGCGATGGAAAGCGACTGGAGCGTCGATCACGGCCCGTACTCGGAGTTCGGCGATCTGCTGACGCTGCGCGGCGCGCAGTACACCGGTGCGGGCTACCACATTCCTAACATTCGTGGCCTTGGTCGCACCGTGTGCACCAATCACGTGTGGGGCGCACCGTTCCGCGCGTATGGTTCGCCGCAGTCGTTCCTCGCCTCAGAAAGTCTGATGGACGAACTGGCCGAGAAGATGGGCATGGATCCGCTGGAACTGCGCGCGATCAATTGCTATCGCCCCGGTTCTACAACGCCCACCGGCCAAACGCCCGAAGTGTATCCGTTTCCCGATATGATCGAAAAACTGCGCCCGCTGTACAAGGCCGCCTTGGAAAAGGCTAAGCGCGAATCGACGCCTGAAAACAAGAAGGGCGTCGGCGTCTCAATCGGCATTTATGGTTCCGGCCTCGATGGTGTCGATGGCGCTGAAGCGTGGGTCGAGCTGTTGAAGGATGGCAAGGTCGCGGTCTACACCACATGGCAAGATCACGGTCAGGGCGCGGACATGGGTGTCCTGGGGACGGCGCACGAAGCGCTGCGGCCGCTGAACATCGCGCCGGAGAACATCGAGCTGCGCCTCAACGATACGGGTTTCGCTCCGAACGGCGGCCCGTCGGGCGGCAGCCGCAGCCAGGTCGTGATCGGCAATGCGATCAAGAACGGTTGCGATCAGCTAATCGAGGCCCTGCGTAAACCCGATGGCACTTTCCGCACCTACGCTGAGTTGGCGGCTGAAGAGAAGCCAGTGAAGTATGTGGGGAAGTGGGCCTCCTCGATGAACAGCAACTGCGACGTCAACACGGGTCAAGGCAATCCCTACGCCGTGTACATGTATGGCATGTTCATGGCCGAGGTCAACGTCAACACCAAGACCGGCAAGACCACGGTGGAAGGCATGACGGTGATGGCCGACGTCGGCAAGATCAACAACCAGCTCGTCGTGGATGGGCAGATCTATGGTGGTGTGGCGCAGGGTATTGGCCTGGCATTGAGCGAGGACTTCGAGGACATCGAGAAGCACAGCACGATGTTGGGCGCGGGCATCCCGTATGCCAAGGACATCCCCGACAAGTTCGACATCGTCTACTTCGAGAATGCGCGCGAGCACGGGCCGTTCGGCGCGGCCGGCGTGGGCGAACTGCCGCTGACTTCGCCGCACGTGGCCGTGATGAACGCTATCAAGAACGCGACCGGCGTCCGCATTACGCATCTGCCAGCGCGACCGGAGAAGGTGCTGGCCGGGCTTAAGGCGCTCGCAGCGAAGAAGGGCGAAGCCGTTCCAGCGTAGTATCGATAAAGCATCAAGCTGAGTCCCAACGGGACAAAGTTTCTCAGTTGAATCCGGTGAACGGCACTTTCCAAGAGTGCCGTTCACCCATTCCGATGGAGGATGATAAGCACTGAGTGAGTAACTTACATGACGCTGGATGTCGTCACCGCACGGGCAGGCATGAAGCAGTGGGTGCAAGTGTGTGCTCGTGAAGATTGGTGGATCAAGCAGGACTAAATCATGGAACAAAACGAACTACGCGAACTCGAAGCCCAGTGCATTCAAGAATGCGCGCCGACGTGTACGGCGGCCTGCCCGGTGCATGTCGATGTGCGGGCGATGCTGCACGAAATCGGGCGCGGTGACTTCTCGGCGGCGCTGAAATTGTATCGAAAAACGGTGCCTTTTCCCGGCATTATCAGCCGCCTGTGCGATCAGCCCTGCCAGGAAGTGTGCAAGCGCAGCGACGCCGGTGATCCGCTTGCCATCCGTGCGCTCGAACGGGCCGCGGTTGAACACGGTAATGGCTCAACGGACAAGAAGCGACCAGTGCCCAAACGCAGCCAGCAAGTGGTCATTATCGGCGGCGGCATCAGCGGTCTCACGGCTGCGCATGATCTGGCACGCAAGGGCTACAAGGTCTTGATCGTCGAGGCCACCGATCGGTTAGGGGGCAGTTTGTGGCTGAGCGACGAGCGCGATCTACCGAAGTCGATCTTGCAGCACGACCTCGATGCGGTGTTGGCCCTCGGCATCGAGGTGCAGTACGAAACCCCGATCGATCGTCTGCATCTGGCCGATCTGCGCCGCCAATTCGACGCGGTGTACCTCGCCATTGGCGCGCATATGCCGGATGATTTTGAACTTGAGCGCGATGAGCACGGCACGCTCAAAGTCGATGCAATCACATTTGCCACCAACGTCGATGGCGTGTTTGCGGGCGGCGGCGTGCTGTGGGGCAAGGAGATGCGATCGGCCATTACCTCGATCTCGGAAGGGCGGCGCGCGGGCATCTCAATCGATCGGTATTTGCAAAAGGTGTCACTCACCGCTTCGCGCATCAACGAAGGGTCGTACTCATCGTGCCTGTACACCGACACGACGGGGCTTGAGCCGCAGCCGCTGATCGAGATGACTGATCCGGGCGAAGGCTACGAATGGCACGAGGCGATTCAAGAAGCCAAGCGCTGCATCCAGTGCGAGTGCATGGAGTGCGTGAAAGTCTGCGAATATCTGAAGCAGTACGAGCGCTATCCACGCAAGTACGTGCGCGAAATCTATAACAACCTATCGATCGTCAAAGGCACGCGCTACGCCAACACGTTCATTAACTCGTGCAGCCTGTGCGGCCTGTGCGGCGAGATTTGCCCCGAAGGGTTGGACATGGGCCAGGTCAACCTCAACGCCCGCCGCGAGATGGTGTCCACTAATCGCATGCCCGGCTCGGCGTTTGATTTTGCGCTGCGCGACATGGCCTTCAGCAACAGCGACAAATTCTCGCTGGCGCGCAACGCCCCCGGCGCAACGACCAGCGACTATGTGTTCTTTCCCGGCTGTCAACTCAGTGCCTCATCACCCGATCATGTCGAGAAAGTTTACGCCTATCTCAACGACCACCTGCCCGATAGCAAGGTCGGCTTGATGCTGGGCTGCTGCGGCGCACCTGCCAACTGGGCGGGACGAACCGATCTGTTCGAGAATGCGCTCGCCGATTGGCGCGAGAATCATCGGCGGTTGGGCCAACCGAAAGTGGTGCTGGCCTGTTCGAGTTGTTATCAAGTCTTCAAGACGCATTTGCCCGAAGTCGAGATTGTGTCTCTTTGGACACTGTTCGACGAACTTGGTCTGCCTGCTCAATCAGCAACACCTGCACTGCATCCGCAGCGCGGTGCAGGTGTCAACAATCAGCAATCAGCAATTGCAATTCACGATCCCTGTACCACCCGCTATGAATCGCACATTCAGGACAGCGCGCGTCACATCGTGCAGCGGCTTGGCTATGAAATTGCCGAACTGCCGTTGAGCCGCGAGAAGACCGAATGCTGTAGTTACGGCGGAAACATGTGGCTGGCGAATCGCGACCTTGCGAAGAAAGTTGCGGAGCGGCGCGTCGCCGAAAGTCCACTGGACTACGTGACCTACTGCGCGATGTGCCGCGACTTCTTTGCCGCGCAGGGCAAGCGCACGCTGCACGTGCTCGATCTGATCTACAATCAGGTGACCGATGAGCAGGCGGCGCGGCGCGGGCCGGGGTGGTCGCAACGGCACGAGAATCGCGCGCGGCTCAAACGCAAACTTCTCAAAGACCTGTGGGGCGAAGACATGGCCGATCAAGCCGCTTACGAAGCGATCAAGTTGATCATTTCCGACGAAGTGCAGGTGCGCTTAGAGCAGCGCCTGATCCTGATCGAAGACATTCAGCGCGTACTTCAATATGCGCAGCGCACTGGCCGCAAATTATTCAATCGCGAGACGGGGCGTTATCTGGCCTATCACAAGCCGACGGCGGTGACCTACTGGGTCGAATACGTGCCGCAAGCTGAGGCGTTTGTGATCTTCAACGCGTACAGTCATCGCATGGAAGTGCCAGGGAGCGTGCAACCATGACATCCGATTCGACGTGGCTGTGTGGCAACTGCAACATTCCGCTGCAAACCTCGCAAGTGGATGTGGGCTACCTGGGCAATGCTTTTCCCGTCGAGCTGTTGAAGTGCCCCAATTGCGGGCTGGTCTTCGTGCCGGAAGAACTGGCTCTGGGCAAGATGGTGGAAGTGGAGAAGCAGTTGGAAGACAAATGATCCACGAAGAACACGAAGTATCACAAAGGTTTTCTTCGTGGCGCTTCGTGTACTTCGTGGTTAAATCTGCGAATGACTGACCATGCTTGACGAGTGCGTGCGCGTGTACGAACAAGGCCCGCTGTTGGAAGTGGCGGGCGAGACGATCCGACCAGGCGGGCTGGCGCTGACCGATCGGGCGTTGGAATATTGCGCGCTGCCGATCGGTTCACGTGTGCTCGACGTGGGCTGCGGCCTGGCCGCATCGATTGAGCACTTCAAGGCCCAGCATCACCTCAATGCCGTTGGACTCGATCCCTCAGCGAGGTTGTTACGATCGGGACGACGACGTGATCCGTCTTTGCGCTTGATCCAGTCGCCGGGAGAATACTTACCCATCGCTGCCGGGCAGTTCGAGGCGGTACTGACGGAATGCAGTCTCTCGGTGATGAGCGATGCCGATCGGGCGTTGAGCGAATTCCGGCGCGTGCTGCGATCGGGTGGTTATTTGATCTTGAGCGACATTTATGCGCGCAACCCAGCCGGTATCGAAGCTTTGCAGCATTTGCCCATCGATTCGTGTCTGTGCGGTGCGGTCTCTCAGGCGCAGATCAGCGATCGGGTTGTGGCGCACGGTTTTGACGTTAAATTGTGGGAAGATCACACTCAAGCACTCAACGTTTTTGCGGCGCGATTGATCTGGTCCAACGGCTCGCTTCAACAGTTCTGGTGTCGGGCCACATCCCGCGCCGATGCAACCGACATTCAAACGGCGATTGCTCAATCAAAACCCGGCTACTATCTGCTCATCGCCCAAAAGATCGATCGCTGAGCGTTCATTACTCGTCACTCGTTGCTCATCACTCGTCACTCGTCACGCAACACGCACTACGCACCACGTTTTAGGGAGGCAAACATGAGCGATCTCGATCGCATGCGTGAATTGAAGCAACAAGGCTTTTTTTGTAGTCAAATCTTGATGACGCTGGGGCTGGAACTGCAAGGCAAAGAGAACCCCGATCTCATCCGTGCGATGAACGGACTGGCTGGCGGACTCGGCTTCACCGGTGAAACCTGCGGCGCATTGACGGGCGGCGCGTGCTTGCTGGGATTGTATGCGGGCAAAGGCCACCCTGGCGACGAAGAAGACTTGAAGCTCAACTTCATGATCGAAGATCTGGTGAAGTGGTTCAAAGCCGGTTACGGGCAAGACTATGGCGGCATCCGTTGTGAAACGATCTTGGCGGGTAGTCCAACTGCGCAGGCTACGCGCTGTCCGACGATGGTGGCCGGGACATTCCAAAAAGTGAAAGAGTTACTGGTTGAAAATGGCTTCGATCTCGCCGGCTCAAACTACGACGACTAAACCCGATCAAATCATCTCGACGACCGAGAGCGTCTGCCCCGAATGTCTCGCGCGCCTCACGGCGGAGCGAGTCCTGATTGGCGACGACGTCTATCTGCGCAAGACCTGCCCCGAGCATGGTTCCTTCCAGACGATATTGTGGCGCGGACAACCGGCCTATGCCGAGTGGGTCAGGCCCAAGATTCCAGCGCATCCCGCGCAGCCCTTCACCCCCATCGAGCGCGGCTGCCCGTTTGATTGCGGCCTGTGCGCCGATCACCGTCAGCACACCTGCACGGCGCTGCTCGAAGTAACCCAGCGCTGCGATCTGCGCTGCCCGTTTTGCTTTGCCGCGGCGGGCACAGCTTCAATGCCCGATCCTGATCTCCGCACGATTGAGGATTGGTATCGACGTTTGCTTGAGGCGGGCGGACCGTACAACATCCAACTCTCCGGCGGCGAGCCGACGCTGCGCGATGATCTGCCCGAGATCGTGGCCTTGGGCAAATCACTCGGCTTCGGCTTCATTCAACTCAACACGAATGGCCTGCGTTTGGCGCAGGATGTCGAGTACGTGAAGCGCCTCAAGCAAGCCGGTTTAGCATCGGTGTTCTTGCAATTCGATGGGACGCGCGATGACATTTTCAAAACGCTGCGCGGCGTGCAGCTGCTCGAGCGGAAACGTGCCGCGATTGCGCAGTGCGCCGAACACGATCTGGGCGTGGTGCTCGTGCCCACGCTCGTGCCCGGCGTCAACACCGACGACATCGGTAACATCATCGACTTTGCCTTGCAGTATTTTCCCACGGTGCGCGGCGTCCATTTTCAACCCGTCAGTTATTTCGGGCGCTATCCGCAGCCGCCGGCCGACGCCGATCGCATCACCCTGCCCGAAATCATGCGCGCGATCGAAGCACAGACGCACAGCCTGATCAAAGTCGAAAACTTCACGACTTCCGGCTGCGAAAACGCGCTGTGCTCGCTGCACGCCAACTTCGTCGTGATGCCCGACGGTGCGCTGCGCCCGTGGACTCAACAAACTGGCCGTAGTTGCTGCACGCCGCAGCCAGCCGAAATCGGCGCGGCCAAAACGCGCGACTTCGTGGCGAAGTATTGGTCGTCAACTGCCAACGTCGTGTCGTTGGACAGCATCGGCACGACTCCGTTTGGCGAGTGGGATGTTTTTCTAGCGCGCACCAAAACGCATACGTTTTGCATATCAGGCATGGCCTTTCAAGACGCGTGGAACCTCGATCTGGATCGGCTGCGCGAGTGCTGCATCCACACCGTCAGTCCCGATGGACGTATCATCCCATTTTGCGCATACAATCTAACAGATCGATCGGGCCGTTCACTTTATCGCGAGCAGTCTCCGCCATGAAGCTCACGCCACTTGAACCATGGATTACGCACAAGATCGATCATGTCGACTTGGCTGAGTATCAACTTCAGAAACTGCGCGATACACTGCAGCTTGCCAGAGAGAAGAGCCGCTTTTATCGGCGGCAGTTGGCTGATATACCAATTGATCTAACAAGTCTCGACGATCTCACCCGCTGGCCTTTCACCACCGCCGCTGATCTTCGCGTCAATCCGTTGGCGTTCGTGACCGTTTCGCAAGACGAGATTCAGCGCGTTGTCACGCTGGATAGCTCCGGCACCAGTGGTGCACCGAAGCGTCTCTACTTCACGCGCGAGGATCAAGAACTCACGATCGATTTCTTCCACATCGGCATGTCCACGTTTACCGCGCCCGGCGATCGCGTCTTGATTCTGCTGCCCGGCGAGACGCCCGGCAGTGTGGGCGATCTGCTAGCGACCGGCCTGCAACGCTTGGGCGCCGTGCCTATCAAACACGGGCCGGTACGCGATGCCGTGGTTACGCTCGACGTGATGCGCCGCGAGAAAATCAATGTCCTGGTCGGCGTGCCAACGCACGTGCTCGCTTTGGCGCGGCATCCCACCAAATCACCGCTCAATCTCAAGAGCGTTTTGCTCTCCACCGATCATGTCGCGAATGCCATCAAGCACGCCATCGAAGCGGCGTTTGGCGGCACGGTCTATAATCACTATGGCATGACGGAGATGGGGCTAGGCGGCGGCGTGGAGTGTGAGGCGCGGCGCGGCTATCACCTGCGCGAAGCCGACATGCTGTTCGAAATTATCGATCCGCAAACGGGCGAACGCGTACCTGATGGCGAATACGGCGAAGTGGTCTTCACCACGCTCACGCGGCGCGGCCTGCCGTTGATTCGCTATCGCACGGGCGACGTGAGCCGCTTTATCCCTGAACCGTGTCCGTGCGGCGCACGCCTGAAAACGTTGGAGCGCATCACACATCGACTGGCCGGGCGCGTACTCATTGGCGATCAAACACTCACGATGGCCGATCTGGACGAAGCGTTGTTTGCCGTCGACGGCGTGCTGAACTTCACGGCGACCATGGTCAACGACAATGGACATGACAGCCTACAGCTCGAAGTGAAGATCGCCGCAGATCGCCGATCCATGCCGGTCATTCAGTCTATCACCGCGGCTGTACCGTATGCCCAATATTTCGATCTGCATGTATCGTCCGTCAACGCCATTCCGCCAAGCCTGGCGAAACGCACGATCATCGACCGGAGAAATCTAGCGTGAAACTTACCCATGCGCTGCGACTCAACTCAACGCCCCGTGTCGCCCTTGTCGGCGGCGGCGGCAAAACGACGACGATGTTTACGCTCGCGCGCGAACTGCCATCGCCCGTGATCGTGGCGGCGACCACTCATATGGCGATCGAGCAAATGGCGCTGGCCGATCACCATCTCGTCGTCGAAGACACAGCGCCGATTGACTTACCGCTGCCGGCGGGCGTTACCTTCTTCACCGGCCTAACGAATAATGCGGGCCAAACCACGGGGTTAAGCGGGTGGGCGATGCAGCGCGTGTTCGAGTTGGCGAATCACCACCGCGCCCCGCTCTTCATTGAGGCCGACGGTTCGAAGTGCCTGCCCTTGAAAGCGCCGGCCGAACACGAGCCGCCCATCCCCGATTTCGTCGAGACAGTCGTCTACGTGGTTGGCTTGTCGGGGTTGGGACTACCCTTGGACGCTGAACAGGTGCATCGACCCGAACGCTATGTCCGTCTGTCAGGATTGGCGATCGGTGACACCATTACGCCGGACGCGATCGCGCAAGTGCTGCGCGATCCGATCGGCGGGCTGAAGAACGTGCCGTCACATGCCAGACGCATTGCCTTGCTAAATCAGGCCGACACGCCAGAGTTGCAGGCGCAGGCGCAAGTCATCGCTCGGCAGTTGCTGCCCACTTATCATGCCGTCGTCATCGCGGCGTTGAAGGATGAGCAGATCTTTGCCGTGCATGAACCAACGGCTGGGATCATCCTTGCGGCGGGAGCATCAACGCGCATGGGGCACGCTGCGCAGAAGCCGTTGTTGCCGTGGCGCGGTGAACCATTCATTCGCCACGTGGCACGCACCGCCTTGGGCGCGGGACTTTCACCGGTCGTCATCGTGACGGGCGCGCACACGGCGGAGATCCGCGCCGCCGTGGCCGATTTGCCGGTGACGTTGATCCACAATTCCGATTGGGAAGCGGGGCAAAGCACTTCGGTACGCTGTGGATTGCAGGTGCTGCCGGATGTGATCGGATCGGCTATCTTTCTGCTGGCCGATCAGCCGCAGATCCCGATCGCGTTGGTGAGAAAATTGATCGAGCAACACGCTCGATCGCTTAGCCCGATCGTCGCACCGCTGATCGACGATCGACGCGGCAATCCCGTCTTGTTCGATCGCACCACCTTTGCCGATCTGCAAGCGCTCACGGGCGACGTGGGCGGGCGCGCCGTGTTTGCCAAATATCCGATCGTGTATGTGCCGTGGCCTGATACGAACTTGCTGCTCGATGTGGATACGCCTGAAGATTATCAACGCTTGCAGGGGTTAGAGGATCAATCGGTATGACACAAGCCGCGGCGGTTTCACCCGAATATGTGCTGCTGGGTCTCTTGAATCAGCAACCCACGCACGGTTACGCGCTGCACGAACGCATCACCCAGGAATTGGGTACGATCTGGCATATCAGTTTGAGCCAGACCTACAACCTGTTGAATCGTCTGGAAGCGCAGGGCTACCTTACGGGAGCGGCGCAAGAACAAGAAAAACTGCCCGCGCGCCGCAGATTCCGTTTGACCTCGGCGGGTCGCCGCCGGTTTGAGGATTGGTTGTCGACGTCGACCGAGCCGAGCGCCCACGCGATTCGGGTGGAATTTCTAACACGATTGTACTTTGCGTTGGCGCTTTCACCCGCCAATGCGCGAGCCGTAATCGATCAGCAAATTGCCAGCACGCGCGAGGGCTTGGCGCACTTGCAGACACTGCTGAGCGAAGTACCGCCCGATCAAGCTTTCAACCGGCTTGGCCTGGAATTTCGCGTGCGCCAGTTGATGTCGGTGATCGATTGGCTGGCAGAGTGCCGCGTGAGCCTGGGCCTCGATCAAGCCCGCCCCGCGCCGGGGCCTCGTCCGTGACTCCGGCTTGATCGGCTAAAGCATGGGATGCGCGATCCGGCCACGGATGATCCAACGCAGAATCAATAAGAACCCGAACGAGATAAACACCAGCAGCAGGCCACCCGCCACAAACACCAGCACCCTGACAACCGATCGTCGAGAAACGGCTGCATGCGCAGCGCGTAGGCGGGCTGCCGGTGCAGCACATACAACAGAATCAGGTGGGATAACTCCTTCCATTGCGACTAAGCCGGATATGTTACAATGAATATATTGAACTAGAAATGAGGTTCGAAAATCCATCACATCGCACTCAGGGGGGCTACCATGAAACTCAGCGCACGCAATGTCATTAAGGGCAAGGTCAAACAAATCATTCACGGCGCGGTCAATTCTGAAGTCGTCGTCGAGCTGGCGGGTGGTGTGGAGGTGGTCAGTATCATCACCAAGACCTCGGCCGAGAGTCTTGGTCTGGCGGTTGGCAAAGAAGTCTATGTGGTCGTCAAGGCTTCTAACGTCATGCTGGCTGTAGACTGAGCCTGCTAGTTCGCGGAAACTTCCGCTCGATCCATGCGATCGAGCGGAAGTTTTGTTGTCTGTCATGTTCGTAAGAATTCTTTGCCAACCCGATCGGCTTCACGTGCGGCGCGTTCTGTTTCGCTTATTTCGATCACCTGTGCTTGCGGCCAGCGCTGCCGCGCAAGCGCCAACAGTTCGGGTCGAATGACCGCCACACCCAGCCGATAGTCTCGCGCATCGATCGCGGCGAGGCCCGCCTGCCAGCCCTCGCCGCGATCGAACTCCAGCGTGCCCAGTTCGTCGACGATCAACACCTCGCAGGGCGTGGCCGCGCGCAAAACGTCGTTGGCCCACGCCATGGCTTCCGCGTGAAAACTCCAGCGCTGCGTGTTTGGCCCGCAATTGGCTGGATTGTAACGATCGGCGAGGCGGCGGCGCTCGTTGGTGCGCAGATCGATCGCGTCGATGCCGATCTTCTCGCCCTGCTCAAACACGGCCGGCGATAACACGCCCGCGATCGAACGTCCGTCCGATTGGGTCAGCTCGATCAATCGGGTGCAGAAGGTCGTTTTGCCTGCGTCCCGATCACCGGTCACAATCAACAATGTGGTGTCCGTCATGAAAACAGTTCGTCCAACAACACGATCGGTCGATCACCCACCCGCACGATGCGAATTGGCACTTGATACGTCGCGATCAGATGCTCGGCGGTGAGCACGTCGTCGAGCAGGCCGCTGGCTAGTGTACGCCCGGCGCGCATCAAGATGAGATACTGCGCCACCGAGATCGCCGCCTCGGGATCGTGTGTGGTGAAGACCACCGTCACGCCGCGCCTTGCCAACTGCCGCAGCACGCGCAGCAAACGGCCCTTGTTGCCCAGATCAAGATGCGAGGTCGGTTCGTCCAGCAGCAGGATGCGCGGCTGCTGTGCCAGCGTGCGCGCCAGCATCACCATCTGCCGCTCGCCGCCGCTGAGTTCCGTGACCGGGCGCTGAGTTAAATCCGCTAATTCCAGCGTTTTCAGCGCCTCCAACGCCACGCGATAATCTTCCTCGCCCGGCATGTCCAGCATGCCGAGATACGGCGAGCGGCCCATCAGCACATATTCCAGTACCGAGAAATCAAAGGGGATGTGCTCGGCCTGTGGCACCAGCGCGATCAACTGGCTGAGGTCGCGGCGCGTGTACGACGTGAGGGCGCGTCCGTCGATCTGGACGTGACCGGCCCGTGGTGACAACAATCCCAGCATAATGTGCAGCAGCGTCGTTTTGCCCGCGCCGTTGGGGCCGAGGATGGCTGTGATCGTTCCCGCCGGAATGTCCAGCGAGAGATCGTTGATCACTGTGTGGTGATCACCATCGTAACTGAAACGTAAGTCGATCAGCGAGATCAGGTGTGGGTCGGTCATAGCTGCGGCGCCTTCACGGTGCTGCGCATCATTAGGAGCATGAAGATCACTGCGCCGATCAGGGCGGAGAGGATGCCTAACGGAATTTCACCTGCCAGCAGCGTGCGCGCCAGATCGTCGCAGATCACGACGAAGATGCCGCCGATCAACATGGAGGCGGGCAGGTTATACTGCGCGTTCGCGCCGCACAAGCGGCGGGCCATGTGCGGCACGATCAAGCCCACCCAGCCGACGATGCCCGCCACCGACGTGATGGCTGCCGTCGCCGCCACGGCTGCGATCAACAAGATGGTGCGTTCGCGCCCCGGGGCAGTGCCCAGCGAAAAAGCCGTGTCGTCGTTGAGCGACAACAGATTCAAGCGCCAGCGCATCAGGAACACGACGATGAGACCCGGCAGTACGATCGGGAGAACGTAGCCCACATCGCGCCATGTCACGCCCCACAAGCCGCCCAACAGCCAGAAGGTGATCTCGGGCAGCTGCGTCAACGGATCGGCCAGATATTTCAGCACGCCCACGCCCGACGAGAACAACGCCGACACGGCGATGCCCGCCAGCACCAGCCGCATCACCCAACCGCCAAAGCGAATGTGCCGCGCGAGGTAATACGAGAACGCCAGCCCCAGCAGCGCAAACAGGGTGGCTATGCCTTCGATTAGGATCGGCGACGAGCCGAGCCACAAGATCGAGATGGCCGCGCCGAAAGCCGCGCCCTGCGTCACGCCCAGAAAACCCGGTTCCACCAGCGGATTGCGAAAGATCATCTGCATGGCGCTGCCCGCCGCTGAAAGCGACATGCCTAACAACAGCGCAATCGTGATACGCGGCAGGCGCAGCGACAACACCAATCGCTGCGCCATTTCGTCGTGGCCCAACAGTTCGGGCGGCATCCAGTACGGAGCTGGATACCGCCCGATGAACACAGACAACATCAGCACAGTGAACAGCGCCAGCCCCAGCACTACAAACAGGCGTGTGAAGGACGGGCGAAATCGATCGGTTGCGCGCATGAGCCGTTAGGGCAGACTGCCTGTTAGAAGTGGCACGACATTCTTTTGAATCGCTTCCGGCGGCAGGCCGTACAGCTCAGAATAGAATCGCTCCACTTCCTGCCTGATGTCGATGTCCTGCGTGAGATCAGGGTGTAGCTTCGTCGCTAACCACAAGAGGCCCAGTCCCCAGCGTGTATCCGGCTGATCCCAGCTGTAGAAGTCACCGGCAAATCCAAACAATTTGCCGTCCTTCACGGCTGGCAGCGCTTGCCACTTGGCATCGGCCTTCAACTTCTCCACCACGTCTTGGGCATCGCTTGAATAAGAAACAATGTAGATTTGATCGGGCTGCCACGCGGCGATCTGTTCCAAACCGACCACCGTCCAGCCGCCCTTTTCTGAAGCCTCGGTCCAAATGGGTTTACCCCCAGCCAGCGTTACCATCGTCGTCTGAATCCACGTCGCGGGCGGCACGCTGAAGGCGACCTCGCCGCCTTTGTCACTGTATTGTAGCATGAGCACGCGCGGTTTCTGATCGTCGGCCACACGGGCGACAGCCTTCGTCACCCGGTCGATCGCGCTTTGATAGTAAGCCAGGATTTGCGTGGCGCGATCGGGCATGCCGAGGATCTGGCCCAGCACCGTGATGTCGCGTGTGTATTGTTCGGGCGTTTCCAGATCGACGTACACGACCGGGATGTTTAGCAGCTCGATCGGGTTGCCCAGTTTCTCGGCCGCGGCGCTTTTCAGGATGACGAGATCCGGCTTCCACGGCGCGATCTGTTCCGCGCCGACGTTGGATTCTAATGTGGCTTTAGCGGCATAGGCCGGGTCGATCAGTGGGAAGAAGTTCTTGATGGATTGGCTGCTCGCACCGATCGCGGCGATGCGCTGAGCGGCCTCCGGGAAAAGATACATCGCATCGACCACCATAAAGAACGCTTTGCCCGCCATCACGATACGCTCCGGCGGCTTCTGGAAGGTTACTTCGCGGCCCAATGCGTCCGTGATCTTAATTACCGAGCTGCTCGCCGCCGGTGCAGCCGCCGCCTTTGCCGGGATGAAGCCCCATTTCTCCAAAGTGGCCTGGCCTTTATCCGAGAGGACGTAGTCCATAAACGCCTGGGCCAGCGCCGCATTGGGCGCGGACTTTAACACCGCAATCGGATACGTCGCCAGGACGTTGTACTGATCGGGAATGTCCAGCCTGATCAACTCGTCGGCAACTTGCGGGGTCACGTCTGACGTATACACGATGCCCGCATCCGCTTCGCCGAGCTGCACCTTGGCGACCACTTGCTTGACGTTGTCCTCATACGAGACCACGTTCGCCATCACGGTCTGCGAAAATGTCGCGCCGAAATCGGCGTTCATCTTATCGAGCGACGTGAGCGCGTAACCACCGGCCGGTACGTTGGCCGCCGCTAACACGATCTTCAAGCCCGGCTTGCTCAAGTCTTTCAATTCCTGGATGCCACCCGGATTATCCTTGGGGGCGATCACGGCCAAGCGGTTGCGGACGAACGTTTTTTGCGTGCCGCTGATCACCAGGCCCGATTGAATCGCCGTGTTCATCTCTTTCGTGTTGGCCGACACAAACACATCGGCGACCGCGCCTTGCTCCAACTGCGTGCGCAATTGTTGCGATCCGGCGAAGCTGAATTCGATGGTTGCGCCCGCCTGTTCAGCGCCAAAGGCGGCGCTGATTTCATTGAACGCATCGGTCAGCGACGCTGCCGCAAACACCGTTAATTTGTTTCCGCTGCCGACTGGCGCGGTCGTTGGTTCGGCCGGCTTTTGCGACGCTGCGGTAGCCACCGGTGCCTGGGCGGGCGGTTGAGCCGGTGCGGGCGCACACGCGCCTAACAGCAGGCCCAGCAGCACAGTGAAAACGATCAGGGTCGACAGCGAACGAATCTTCACGAACATCCTCCTTGCCTAGATTCCACGGTTTTCAGGCCCAACGACAAAGGCCGTCTCAACGCGAGACGGCCCTGATCGACCTGATAGGTTGACCTGCCGTCTCCTTTCCAAACACGCGGAGGTCGCAGCGTTTCCACTGCGGCCCACGAAGCGCGGCTGCGCTCCCTTCCCACCGGGAAGTACGGCCTGGATACCGTAGACACACGTGACGGTGTGCCGTTAGGTATCAAGGCTCGGAGACTTTATCTAGTACATCTGGGCATAAATAAGGCTTTGGTATATGATACGGCAAATTCGTGAAGGAGCCGCTCAAATGCCAGGGCCCAAAGCACAAGTCGTAAATCTGTCAGACGCCGAACAACACGGTTTAGAGAAATTGATCAAACG
>JBGSPW010000124.1:0-22813 GCA_041738395.1 Thermoflexales bacterium | reverse complement strand
TTCTTGAAACGAAACATGTGACACCTCCATGGTGTAAAAAGTATAGCTTGTTCGGCTATCTGCCCTAAAGGATAACTTTTTTGTGTGCAGATTTGATTGAGGTTGACTAAGGACTTGATAAGAGCGGCGAAAGGTAGCTACTCAGACGCCATGAACTGCGTTCACCACGAACGATGAAAGAACATCAAACCGGTAACAACATTGCAGGTGTTTGGATTTCTCTTTTCTCCCTGCCACGTGGTCGCAATTGGTAACTGCTATCAGCACGCATTGGCGCAAATCAGTGTATAATGTACCTACTGTAAGCAAGACTGTGAAATCCTAAATCAAAATGCTTCGCGTCCTACGTGGTAAGATCCAGGCTGCTTCAAAGGGGTAGGCCGTGGCGATCAAAGACGACGACGGCGATGTCATCTCCAAGCAGATTTTGGATTGGCTGACGCGAATCGGTGCGATTGCAGCCGCCCTCGCTACCGTTTTCGCAGTATTTCTCTCCGAAGAGCAAGCTAAACCGCTCGCTTTTGCTGTCGCTATTCTGCTCGTTGCCGGCAGCAGTGTTATCTTCCTCTATCGGCGTCACCGCGCTGCACGATTCAAGATCGCCGACTCGCTCGAACCGCTGGCATTGAGCGCGGCATTGCGCGGACTGCTGCCGTTTGAAGAAGGCGATCAGTTGCCCGGTCGCGCCCGTGACGTCCAAGAACTGTACACGCTCGCGACGAGCAGCATGTTTCGGTTCGGTGTCCTGTGGGGAGAATCTGGTTGTGGTAAGACTTCAGTTTTGCGTGCAGGATTAATACCGAAACTGCGCAGCGACAAGTTTCTTCCGCTGTATGTTGGCAGACCGACGAAAGACCCGCGCGCTGCTATTCAGGCGGCGTTGGAGCGAGAGGCCACGGATATAGATGCAGATGAGGACCTCAAGCAGCTCTTGAGGAAGGCCGCCCCGAGAGGCAAGAGAATCATCATCATCCTCGATCAGTTCGAGGAATTCTTTTTGACTAACCGCACGCCACGCTCGCGTACTAACTTCACCAAGTGGTTAGGCGAATCAATTACCGACAAGGATTTGCCGGTCACGTTTGTGATCGGTATCCGCGCCGACTTCTTTGGGCAATTGCAAAACCTCGCGCCTCACGTTCCCGAACCCACTTCCCCGCGTTCGACCTATCAACTGCAGAATTTCGATGCCGAACAAGCGAAACAAGTTTTCGTCGCTGCTGCCAAGGCCGACGCAATCCCGTTCGAATTAGAATTGATTGAAGCAGTCGTCAGCGATCTGGAGGTCGAAGAATTCATCCTCCCAGCCGAATTGCAGATCGTTGGCACGCGGCTCAAGCGCAAGAATGTTCTCAATTTGAACCGCTATGAAATTCTAGGACGAGCGCGCGGTATTTTAAGTTCGTACATTAACGAAGAAACTAAACAGTCCGCGAGTGAGCCGGCGGCACGTCTAATACTGCGCCTGATGTGTAGAGAAGAGGTGGTTGAGAAAAGATCGCCAATTGACCTGAGTTTAGACGAGATTATTCGTGGGATAAGCGAGCCTGAACAAGCCGCAAGCGCGAATGAACTTATCAATCCCGAAATGATTCGGACAATCCTCAACCAGTTTGTTGCCGCGCGGATTATGATCCACACTAACGACGACAAATACAATCTCATCCATGACTATCTGGCGCCCTACGTGCGAACGGCGACGGAAGGCACAGAGACTAACGTTGAACGCGCTAATCGCTTGCTGAAGCGGTATGTCGCGGAATACAGCGAGGACCCTAAAACACGCATTCCCATTGGACGTGTGCGTTGGATTCAAAAACACGCGTTAGCAGAAGTGCAACGTAGTGACAAAGCGCACGAATTGCTCAAGAAAAGCCAGCGACGGTTCTATGCGACTGTCGCCGGTATCTTCGCTTTGCCGCTGATCGTTTTCCTAATGATGGAGGGAGTCCTATATGCCCAAGATCGTCTGCGCGGCTCATGGCTCTTGACCGATTCGTTAAAAGGAGGCCAAGTCTCCTTAATTCAAGAAAACCCAAACGGGTCGGGCGATGTGTATATCGTCGCATATGATGATCAGGGTGGCGCTTCTTTCTATGTATGGCGCAACGGCTATTTGGAACTGCGCTCCAGAAACTTTATCAAATCGTGGCCGAGTGCTATGGCGGTGACTCCGCTCGGCATATATATTACAGCCTACGGCACAGGCATTGCTCGAAGTCTCGACAACGGGCGCACCTGGGAATTGATCAATCGCGGACTGCCGTCACGTGGTTTGACGTACATTGTTACTGACCCCTCTAACCCCAAGGTGATTTACGTTGGAACCTCTGATTTTCGAGGGGCCCTTCGATCTGAAGACGGCGGCGATTCGTGGAACTTTTATGATTATGGTGGTGAGATATTTGGGGCTCAGATCACTGTGTTATCTTTTTCGACCTCCAATGGCGGCATGTTGTTAGCTGGTACTGCTGACGGTCGAATAATAGGCCACATGCTTGATTCGACAGAATGGACGTTACTATCGAATAAAGCTAGTGGAAGCATTAGCGCAATGTCATTTTCTCAATCTGATCCGATGAATGCCTATGCCGGAACCAATAGAGGCATTGTGCTTTGGTCGCAGGACGGCGGTCTTACATGGCAGTCACTTGGCCAAATAGCCAATCAGTTCAATATATCTTGTCTAGCGATCGATCCGCATGATCCCAGGCGGTTGTTAGCCGCGACATATGGCAATGGCGGAACCACAGTGTGGGAAAGCCATGATAGTGGACAAACATGGTCAATGATGGATAGGGTTGGTCTACCTCGCGTTACAATCTACTCCCTAGCATTGGCCGGAGGTTCGGGCGACATATTCGCAGGTAATGCAGATGGGCTGTTTGTATCCGCTGAC
Organism: Thermoflexales bacterium; assembly: GCA_041738395.1. GTDB lineage: Bacteria > Chloroflexota > Anaerolineae > Fen-1058 > Fen-1058 > Fen-1058. The sequence continues at coordinate 19,914 of JBGSPW010000124.1, read as the reverse complement.
GCGGCTCAGACTTGGGAAAACGTTGCCCTCCAAGGTTTGACAGCTGCTGTGCAAGGACTAAGTGTAAGCGAGAATTCATCAGCGCCGATTTACGCATATCGGAATGGCAGTGTTTACACCAATCTAACCGGTGATTTGAAGCAGTGGCTTGATGGCAAAGGTCTCAACGCCGAATTTGTGCGCACTGTAGTAGCCGATCCGGACAAACCGCAAGTCGCATACGCTGGAGTCTTATTGCTTGGCGAGTGGTCGGTATTCAAAACTGAAGATGGTGGGCAGACGTGGCAGCTTACGACGCGACCAAATATTACACCAAATGTTCCTGACACAACAGCAATCGCTATTGCCCGGCAACCAAACAGTAATGACGCCGTCATCTATGTCGGCACGTTAGGCTGTGGATTGTTTCGAAGCAACGATGGCGGATTATCCTGGGAGACATTCGGTCGGAGTGATTGCAGTCAGACTGCAAACAGCGGCATGCCCGGCGATATTTTTCTGCTAGCTGTAGATGCATCGCTTACAGACAAAATATATGCTGCGGCTGGCCAGCAAGTCTTCTTGTCAGCTGATGGCGGAAAATCCTGGAAGTCATCTCATCCACCTATTGGCAGTCCCGTTCGAAGTTTGAAAACAGATTCCGTTCGACCTAACGTTGTTTATTTGATCGCAGGTATTGATGGCTTCTGGCGCAGTGATGATGGGGGCGAATCTTGGCAACGACGTGGTAGCCAGTGGTTTTCAAATGCAGAACTTAACACAATGCAAACTATACCGGGCAGTTCAGGGGGGGTAATTGTAAGCGCCACCAATGGGGCAATTTGGTTTAGCTACGATGCCGGGCAGACCTGGCAATTAAAGCGAGAAAATCTAGCGGTGAGTTCCATCACAAGTATAGCCACAAGTAAAGCGCTTGAAGGCAGAGTATTAATTGGTACACCTCATGATGGCATCGGTGAGTTCATTCCGGGAAGATTGTTTGGCGATTCTGCTAAGTGAGTGAGCACATTTCCCAAGGAGCATAAACAATGCGTCATTCTGTATTGCAGTCAAGTCTCATCAAGATCGTTATCGCTATTTTGATAGCACTGATTCTCGTCACCGACACTAGCACGTTAGGAAGTTCGGTCTTTCAGTCAAAACTGCCTGGACCCTCTAAGAATCCTTTTTTCGTAGTGGCAGGGAACGGTGGCAGAATCTTCTGCGGAGCACAACAATCTCCTGTCTGGCTGCAAATCCCTTCGGGATTCACAGGTGAAGGCGGCGCAGAGATCCATTGCGATCCTGTCCGCTCCAGTTCGGCACTACCTGCAGCCAAAGCCTGGGATGGACAAATCTATTTAGTTGGAATCTATACCCCACAGTTGTTGAAGCCAATTACTGCTGTGTTCGAAATCGATCGCGCCAGACTTAATAGCGTTTGCGCAAATTGCTGGTCTGCGGAGTATTACGATGCGGCTAACAAGCGGTGGCGTAAATTACCGACGACATTTGACGCGAATAACGCGCGCGTTTATGCAACGGTCACAACAATTCTGCCCGCGTCACGATATCCCAATTATGCCGATCGTTTTGCGATTGCACTATTTACGCAAACGCAGCAGACAACGGCAACCGTGACAAAGGTGAGCAAGCCGAGCCCTACTCCTACACTGACCGCATCTGTAGCACCTGCTACAGCTATACCTGTTCAGTCGCAAACTAACACGCCATCTTCCGTCGCGGCGACATCGGAACCTGTACCAGCGCCAACTGCATCGACTACTTCTAACCAACCTGCACCAGCGCCAACTGCATCGACTACCTCTAACCAACCTGCACCAGCAACCTCAGATAATCTGACGTTCCTAATTGGTCTGTCTGTTATAGGCTGGTCAATTGCTATTGCTGTGATCATCATTTTAGTAAGACGCAGAAGGCCGCATTAAATATGTGTTGCCCAACCCGACTCCGGGATCGAGCACGACCGAACGCTCGGCAAGTTCCAACTGGCCGATGGCGCGCTGCGCAACGGCCAGTAGCGTCGGGAACAGCCCCCGCCAACGGGACACGGCGCTTACCCCACGCCACGCGCGCTGGCAAACTCGATCCGGCCACCGTCAAATGCAATCTCCGAGTACTGGTCGTGTTTGGTAGGGCGGTTCGGTGGGCTAGACTTTTTCAATTATTGTCACGCCGCGATCGGCAACTTGAACCAGAAGCGACTGCCCTGCCCGATCGTGCTCTCCACCCCGATCGATCCGCCCTGTGCTTCGATCAGTTGTTTGGCAATGGCAAGCCCCAGGCCGGAACCGCCCGTTTCGCGCGCGCGTGATCGGTCACCACGCCAGAAACGATCGAACACAAACGGTAGTTCACTGGAGACAATGCCTTCACCCGTGTCACGCACGCTGACCTCTATCTGATCCGCGAGCACGACGGCCGCACTGGTGATCGTGCCGTTCGCCGGAGTGTGTCGCAACGCATTGCTCAGCAGCACGCGCAGCACTTGCGCCACACGTTCGGAGTCCGCCTTCACTAGCGGCATAGCGGCGGGCGTATCGACGCTCAGCGTAATTTGCTTCTCGCTGGCAGCCCCTGCAAAAGCGCCCACGGTCGATTCGATGAGACGCTTCAGATCGATCGAGCCAATATTCAACTGCAGCTGGCCGGCTTCCACCTGCGCCAGCTCGCGCAGATCATCCACCAACCGGCTGAGCAAGCGCGTCTCGTCGTACAACTTCGCCGTTTCGGCCAAATCGAGGGGAAACACCCCGTCGAGCTGCGCGGTCAGACTGCCTTGCATCACGCTCAGCGGCGTGCGCAGTTCGTGGGCCACGTCGGCTACCAGATTGCGGCGCACTTCCTCGGACCTTTGCAGCGAAGCGGCCATGTCGTTGAAGGCATGCGCTACATTCGCCACTTCAATCGTGCCGCCGAGTTCGACCCGCTGCGTGAGATCCTTGGCGGCGATCGCGCGGGCAGCTAAGGCCAGTCGATCGAGCGGGCGGGTCAAAGTCCGGCTGAAGGCCAGACCCACCATGACGCCCAGCACGCTGGCAATGAGCGCTGCCAGTAACAGACTGCGCCGCACTTGATCAATGAAGGCCTGCTCGGGGGGTAAAAAATTTCCGATCGGGCCGGGCGAATACAGCAAATACCCGATCGTTTGATCATTCGATTGCAGTGCGGTGGCTGCTTCGCGTTCAGAGGGGCTCAAGGCATCGCCTTCACGCCGCTGACCACCGTCAAAAACGACGAGCCCGGTGGCATCGGTCACCAACAGTGACGGGCGCGGGTTGAAACGATCGGAAGGTTGATCGGGCGGGACACGTTCAGGCCGGGGCGGCGGCATGGTCGACGTGATCACGGCGCCGACGCCTTGCCAGCTCTGGTGCTCTTCATAGTATTTCACCAGTGCGGAAACGAGGCTGGTATTCTGAAGATCGGCTTCGTTACGCTCGATGAAACTACGGAACTCACGATTGACGGATTGATCGGTCAGCAGCGCCGCCACGCCGATGCCGATCACGGCGACGATGGCAAAGGCTAAGGTCAGGCGCACCCATAAGCGATTCATGGTTTACTCCGGCCCGATCATGCGATAGCCAACGCCAAACACGGTTCTGATGTAGCTGGGCTCGGTGGCATCAGGTTCGATCTTGCGGCGCAGATTGCGAATGTGACTATCGAGCGTCCGCTCCATGCCTTCGTAAGCGAAGCCCAGCCCCTTCTCGATTAAGGCCTGCCGCGTGAACGCATGGCCCGGATATTCCATCAAGGTCTTCAGCAGATCGAACTCGGTGGGTGTTAGCTCGATCGGCTTGCCGGCGATCTGAACCTCGTGCCGATCCGCATCCATCAGCAGCTGACCGATCTGAATGATATGCGCCGGCCCAAAATCCTGATGGGTCCGACGCAGCACGGCGCGCACGCGGGCCACCACTTCATGCGGATTGAAGGGCTTGGGGATGTAATCATCGGCGCCGATGTCCAGGCCCATGACGCGGTCTTCACCTTCCACGCGAGCGGTGAGCATCACGATCGGGGTGGCGGCCAACGACGCATCACCGCGCACGATGCGCGTGATGTCCCAGCCATCCCGATCGGGCAGCATCAAATCGAGGACGATCAGATCGGGCCGATCGCTGCGGAGGATGTGCAGGGCCGTCTCGCCGTCGTAAGCCGTCAACACACTGTAACCGGCTTTTTCCAGATACGCCCGCACAATCCGCACAATTTCTTTGTCGTCGTCGACGACCAATATTCGCTGACCCATGCTACTGCTCCACCTCTGCTAACCTATTCCATCCCACCACGCCGTATATCCTGGGCCTTGCACAGGCGGCGCGCCAGGTGAAAGATGGGGATTATTTCATGCCAAGCATACCACGAAGTTGTTGAGAAGTTATGGAGGACTGGAAACTGGTCAAGTGGCAATACTGTTTAGATAAGGCTCCAAGCCCGCGTCCTCGCGGGCGGTCCAACCGCGAGGACGCGGTTGGCGAGCGCTAACTAAACAGACGCCATGAACTGCGTTCACCACAAACCATGAAAACGCTCCGTTCCCCGTCCGCGGGGAACGCCCTCGCGAACGAGGGCTACGAGCATTTTCAGATCAGTATTGGGTCTAGTGGGCTATCGGATGGCAGGCACAACAAGCCTTGCGAGAGATTTCTCGCAAGGCTTGTGTTTCAGTTTTGTGTATCCTTTTCGTCTGTGTGATCTCCGCCGTCGTCGATGCGCAGGGCCGAAGGCGGAAGCGACAAGCGCGATTCAAACCGGTACCAGATGCGCAGCACGCGGGAGCGGGCCAGTCCAAACGGGAAGATCGCCACGCGCACCGCACGCTCGCGCAGGGTACGCTTGCGCGGCGTAACGGGCGGCCCCCACTGCACGACTGCGGCGGCCCACGCCAGGCCCGCGCCAAAGCCAATGAGGACGAGGTATTGTCCCGGCTGCATACGCCCCTGCTCGGCCGCTTCACACAGGGCCAGCGGGACACTGGCGCTGGAGGTGTTGCCGTATTTTTCCAGATTCACAAAGATGCGCGATTCGTCAACCTCCAGGGCGCGCGCCGCGGCCTGAATGATGCGCACGTTGGCCTGATGCGGCACGAACAGTTCGATGTCGTCCAACGTCAGCCCGGCTTGCTCCACCACTTCGCGCGTCGCCTTATCAACCACGCGGGTAGCGAAACGAAAAATTTCGCGGCCATCCATTTGAATGGTGTGCAAGTTGCGCAGCACCGTGTCCGGTGAGGCTGGCAGTTTGCTGCCTCCGGCCGGCACGATGAGCAGATCACCCCCCGCGCCATCCGAGCGCACCAGCGAGGAGAGCACCCCGCCCCGCTCCTCGGAGGCTTGCAGCACCACCGCGCCCGCGCCATCGCCGAACAAAATGCAGGTACCGCGATCTTTCCAGTTGGTGATCCGGCTGAGCGTTTCACTGCCGATCACCAGCACCACTTTGTGTCCGCCGCCTTGAATCACCTGCGCCCCGATCGTCAACGCGTATACGAATCCGGCGCAGCCCGCCGATAGATCAAACGCGCCCGCGCGAGTCGCGCCAAGCGCGTCTTGAATGAGCGAGGCCGTCGAGGGGAAAGTGTGTTCAGGCGTGGCCGTGGAGCAAATGATCAAATCGACTTCGGCCGGCAGAATATCGGCCTTTTCCAAGGCGTCACGCGCAGCGATATAGCCCATGGAGAAGGCGGTCTCCTTAGGGCCGACGATGCGCCGTTCGCGAATACCGGTGCGGCTGAAGATCCATTCGTCCGTGGTTTCGACCATCTTAGCGAGATCGGCGTTGGTCATCACTTTCGGTGGGACATACTTGCCCCAGCCGACGATATGTGCATAAGTCACATGGCCTCCTTAGAGGTTACCTCTAAACTGCACAGGTCTTGAAGACCTGTGAGGTTTTGGGAACCTACGCCTGATAGCGGCCGAAGATCAACACGGCGTTGTGTCCACCAAAGCCAAATGAATTCGACATGATCGTCTTGATCATTGCGGCACGCGCGGTGTTCGGCACGTAGTCGAGATCGCAGGCCGGATCAGGCTGCTCGTAATTGATCGTCGGCGGAATCAGCGCGTCGGTCAACACGCGTGCGCAGATCACCGCCTCGACCGCGCCACCCGCGCCTAACAAATGTCCGGTCATCGATTTGGTGGAACTGATCGGGATGCGATAAGCCGCTGCGCCGAATACCGTCTTAATCGCTTGCGTTTCGCTCTTGTCGTTCAACGGCGTGCTGGTGCCGTGCGCGTTGATGTAATCGATCTGATCGGGTTGCAGGCCGGCCTGCTGCAAGGCCGCTTGCATCGCGCGCACCGCGCCCGCGCCGTTCTCTTCCGGCGCAGTGATGTGATAAGCATCAGCCGTTGCGCCATAGCCGAGAATTTCGCCATAGATCTGCGCGCCGCGCGCCTGGGCGTGCTCTAGTCCTTCTATCACCAACAGACCCGCACCTTCGCCGATGACAAATCCATCGCGCGCTTTATCGAACGGACGGCTGGCGATCTCGGGCGCGTCATTGCGCGTGGAGATGGCCGTCATGCTGTTGAAGCCTGCCACCGCCAACGGGGTAATTCCCGCTTCTGCGCCGCCGGTCACCATCACATCGGCGGCGCCGCGTCGAATGCACTCGGCCGCTTCGCCGATCGCGTTGTTGCCGGACGCACACGCCGTCACGATCGCCATGTTGGGGCCGCGCAGCCCGAATTGAATCGCCACTTGACCGGCCGCGGTATCAGGCAGCATCATCGGCACCAAGAAGGGGCTGACCCGATCGGGTCCCTTGGCGACTAACTGCCGCAGTTCGGCTTCCATCGTCCCAATGCCGCCAATGCCCGAACCAATGGTCACGCCGATGCGCGCCGTGTTGTCGGCGTTCACGACTAACGCACTGTCGTGCAGCGCTTGCTGCGCCGCCACCACCGCCAACTGCGTGAAGCGATCCATGCGGCGCGCGTCCTTCTTGCCAATCAGCGCTCCGGCGTCGAAGTCTTTCACCTCGCACGCGAATCTCGTTTTGAAGGCCGTGGCATCAAACAGCGTGATCGGCCCGGCGCCGCTTTGGCCCGCCAGTAAATTGCGCCACATAGTTGGCACATCATTGCCCACCGGCGTCACCGCGCCGAGGCCCGTTATAACGACTCTGCGAGTCATGCTTTCCTCCCGATTAGTCTCTGGGTATGTAACACAGGGAGTGGCGTGAAGATACGGAGCAGTTTGCAACGCAGTGCGTCGCAATTTTTGGGCAGTTTGACATCTGTTCCGTGCGTGGTAGCATCAAGCCATTACGATGTCATTCCCCGCGAAGCGTGTCGTCGCTCATGCGTGCCGCCAGACTCCGGGGGAGTCTGGGTACAGCAAAGCGGGAATCCAGAGACCCTGCCAGCGATGAAGCTGGATGCCCGATACGTCGTACCCGGCACGTTGTGCCGGCGACGCGCCAGGCGGAAACACTCGGGCATGACGGCTAAGCAGTAACAGAAGGACAACCTCATGGAACAAATTCAAGCTGCGTTGCTGACCATTCACAGCTCCGTGCGCTGGTTGATTCTCTCGCTGGCGTTGTTCGGCGCCGCCCGATCATTTGTGAGCAGGCTCAGCGTGAGTGCGCGTTTCACGCGCCTCGACGTGGGTGTCAGCCGTGCGTATGCTGGACTGCTCGATTTGCAACTCCTGCTGGGCATTCTGCTGGTGCTGGGCGCTTTGACCCTGCAAGCAACGGTACCATGGGCCGACAGCGCCACTTGGATTCATCCGATCATCATGATCCCGGCGGTCGTCGTCGCACATCTCAGCGGCCGGTTCGCTGCCCAACCCGATCGGACACGGCATCAACGACAGCTGGCGATTTATCTCGGCAGTCTGGCCCTGATCGTCAGCGGCCTGGCCGTAATCAATCAACTCTCTCTACCGCGCTGAAGTTCTGAATTCACGCCGCACCGGCGCGCCAGTTACTCGTGTTACAATGGTGCCATGTCAACCATCCTCGCTTTTTTCGACATGGATTATACGGTGCTCGATACGAGTTCCGGTCTGGAGTACGTCAAGCACCTGCGCGAGCAAAGGCGGATCAGCACGCGCTTGCTGCTGCACATCGCGTGGTGGACGCTGCTGTACAAAGTATCGGCCGTCGATATGAATCGCGCCATGCCCAGATTGCTCTCCTACGTCGACGAAGTGAGTGCCTCACGCTTGATGGCGGATTCCTACGCGTGGGTCGATCAGAAGTTGAAGGCACACATCACACCGCGCGCCATCGAGCTAATCCAAGCCCATCGGCAGCAGGCACACCGCGTGGTTTTGATCTCGGCCTCAACGCAATTCGCGGTGCAGCCGGTGGCCGAACAGCTCAAGATCGACTTCATCTGCTCGCAGTTGGTCGTGGTTGCTGATCGCATCACGGGAGAGGTGGTCGGACCCCTGTGTTACGGCGCAGGCAAAATTACCTGGGCGCAGCGCTATGCGGCTGAGCATCACGCCGCGCTGTCGACGGCGTATTTCTACACAGACAGCCATAGCGATCGGCCCCTGTTGGAACTCGTCGGACATCCCATTGCCGTCAATCCCGATACCCGCCTGAAAAGACTGGCGCGCCAACGCGGCTGGCCGATTGAGAAGTTCTACTAACGGACACTAACCATGATTCTTGTTACCGGCGCTACCGGCTTCATCGGTCAACATCTCGTCAAACACCTGGTCGATGCCCAGTATCCAGTCTGCGGTCTCATTCGCCCTTCACCGCGTGAACGCGCGTTTGCGCCGGGCGTGAGGATTCACGTCGTCGCCGGCGATGTGGACGATTTGCCCGCGCTGCGCGTGGCGCTCTATCAAGTCACGCACGTCATCCATCTGGCCGGGGTGTGGGAAGAAACCGATCGGGATACGTTTGAAGCCACGAACATCCAAGGCACGCACAACGTCATCGATGCGATGAAAGAAGTCGGCACAAAGCGGCTGATCACGATCAGTTCCATCGCCGCGCATACGCATTCGGCGTTTCCGTACATGCGCATCAAGGCGCAGGTCGACGACCTCGTCGAGGCGAGCGGGCTGGATTACACGATTCTGGAATCGTCGGCGGTGTATGGGCCTGGCGACAATTGGACCGAGACAATCGATCTGGCACTGCGGCGTTTTCCGTTTTTCTTTCCCATTCCCGGCGATGGCCGCGTACGGCTGCAGCCACTGCACGTGAGCGACTTGGCACGCTGCATTCTCGCCTGCATCGCCAATGACAAGACAAGCCGCAAAACGTACGCGGTCGGCGGGCCGCAGCATCTGACCTACGACGACATGATCAACACGATCATGCAAGTGACGCACCACCCGCACCGCAAGCGGTATCTGCGCCCCGCCAGCGCGGCGCGCTGGTCGAACTTTATGCGCAGCTTCATCGGCGGGCACGTGTTGTATACTACTACCCAGCTCGATCTCCTGTCCGTCGATCGCACGACAAACCTGGATGCGATCTCCTTTCAGTTTGGCTTTACACCCATCCGCCTGGCGCAGGCGCTGACTTATTTGCGCTAGACACGGCTATGTCCCCCTTCGAAATCCGTCCACTCAAAACGCTCGACGAATTTCACGCGGCCGAAGAGCTGCAGCGCGCCGCCTGGGGCAGCGCCGACATCGATATTGCACCGCTGCACGTCATGCTGACCATCGCCAAGAACGGCGGCGTGGTGTTGGGCGCGTTCGCGCACCATCAGCTGATCGGGTTTGTGTATGGGTTTCTCGGCGCGAGTGATCGCCCCGCCACAAAGTTGAAGCACACGTCGCATCAAATGGGCGTGCTGCCGGAATGGCAAAGCCGCGGTGTCGGTTATGCGCTCAAAGTCGCACAACGTGAGGCCGTACGCCAGCAAGGGCTGCGCCTGATCACCTGGACGTATGATCCACTAGAAAGCAAGAATGCCCACCTCAACATCGCCAAGTTGGGCGCGGTGTGCAACACCTACATCCGCAACTATTACGGCGAACTGCGCGACGACATCAATCTGGGGTTGGCGACCGATCGCTTTCAGGTGGATTGGTGGATCGCCTCACAGCACGTGGAGGCCTATCTCGCCCGCCCGCGGGCGTCGCTATGGTCTTACCTCGATGAGGGCGCGACAATTTTGAATTCGGTCGTCTGGGACAATCACGATCTACCGGTGTGCGCAAACTCGAGCGAACCACAACGACCCGAGCGATTTTTAGCGGAATTCCCGGCGGATTTTCAGGCAATCAAACGCGACGATAATACGCTGGCGCTGGCGTGGCGCGCGCAGCTGCGGCAGCTGTGCGAAACAGCTTTCGCCACTGGCTTCACCGTCGTCGATTACGTACACGAGCCGGGAAAGCGCGCGCGCAGCTTCTACGTGCTGCAGAAGATTGAATCGAGCGAAAACAGTTACGGCTAACCGAAGAAACCGGGTTTCTACTTTCCAAATGGAATTGAACGATTAGCGTGGAGAAACCCGGTTTCTAGGCATTACGGAGCTCTCATGTCCATCGATCGCATCACTCTTTATCTCGTCAATATGCGTCTCACCGCGCCGTTTGAAACGTCCTTCGGCGTGGAACAAGATCGGCAGTGCGTCATCGTGCGCGTGGACGCCGACGACCTCACCGGCTGGGGCGAGTGCCCGGCTTCGCGCGGTTTCGGCTATTCGTACGAGACGACGACGACGGTGTGGCACGCCCTGAAGGATTTCCTCATCCCACATTCACTGGGCAAGCCGGTCGATATTGCCGCGACGTTCGAGTTGGGCGAACAGCTGCGCGGGCACAACATGGCGCGGCACGGTCTGGAATCGGCCTTGTGGGACATCGTCGCGCAGCGGCAAGGCATCTCGCTAGCGAAGGCGCTGGGCGGCACACGCGATCGCGTCGCAGTCGGTGTTAGCATTGGCATTCAGTCCTCGGCTGAGGCGCTCATCGCTAAGATTGAAAGTTATCTCGCGCAAGGGTACGGCCGCATCAAGATCAAAATCAAGCCGGGTTACGATCTGGAAATTGTGAAACGGGTACGCGCGAAGTTTCCCAAGATTCTGCTGCAGGTCGATGCGAACTCCGCGTATCATCTGCCGGATGCACCGCTGTTCGAAGCGATGGACGAGGTCAAGTTGCTGCTCATCGAGCAGCCGCTTGGCTGGGACGACATCTACGAGCACTCAAAGCTGCAACCGCTGCTCGACACGCCCGTTTGTCTGGACGAATCCATTCATTCGCTAGGTCATGCCGTAACAGCGATCGATCTGGGCGCATGCCAGATCATCAACATCAAACCGGCGCGGGTGAGCGGCTTCACCGAATCGCGCCGCATCCACGATCTCTGCCAAGCGCACGGTCTGCCGATATGGTGCGGCGGCATGCTGGAGACGGGCATCGGGCGTGCGGGCAATGTGGCCTTAGCCTCCCTGCCCAATTTCACCTTGCCCGGCGACATCAGCGCCAGCAATCGCTACTACGCGGAGGACATCGCCGAACCGCTGTTTACGCTCAACCCCGATTCGACGTTAAGCGTGCCCACCGCGCCCGGTCTGGGCGTGACCGTGAACGAGACGGCGCTAGAAAAATTCACGGAGCATAAAGAGATTTTTAAACACGGATAGCACGGATCAGACGGATCAATACGGATTGTTCCAATTATTTCTCTGGAGGATAATGCGATGGAGCGTAAGCAGGCTTTCCACGGCAAACACTCAGATTTGACCGACAAGGTGTTGAAAGCGTTTTTCAAGGTTTACAACACATTGGGATATGGCTTTGCCGAACGGGTGTATGAGAATGCGTTGGCCATTGAGTTGAGGAAGCAGGGAGTAACAGTCGAAAAACAAAAAGACATCACGGTTTACTATGAAGGGGATGTGGTAGGTGAATATGTAGCCGATGTCGTAATTAATGGAGTGGTTATACTGGAACTCAAAGCCGTGCGCGCTCTCACCGACGACCATGAGGCACAACTGCTTAATTATCTGAAGGCTACGCCAGTCAAAGTGGGCTTGCTCCTCAACTTCGGCGTTAAGCCCGAACACCGTCGCAAGATATTCGACAACGAACTCAAGGGCTCACTCGCCTGGCATCAACCCTAGTTTCAAATCCGTATAAATCCGTCCGATCCGTTTAATCCGTGTCCAAAAGGGTCTTATGCACCTAGACGTCGCCGTCGCTAAAACTCGCAAATATGCCACGCCGGAAAGCGGCGACACCGTCGAGATGATCGAGCGTCCCGGCGGCGGGCTGTCGTTCATCGTGGTGGATGGGCAACGTTCGGGGAAGAGCGCTAAGGCCATCAGCAATATGGTGGCGCGCAAGGCCCTCACCTTGCTGGCCGAGGGGGTGCGCGACGGCGCGGCCGCCCGCGCCGCGCACGATTATCTGTACACGCATCGTTCGGGCAAAGTTTCGGCCACGCTCAATATCGTCTCGGTCGATCTGGAATCGAAGACGCTGGTGTTGTCGCGCAACAACCATTGTCCCACCCTGGTGGCGCTCAACGGTCAACTTCAGGTCTTCGACGAGCCGTCGCAGCCCGTCGGGGTGCAGCGGGGTACCAAACCCGTCATCCATGAGCTGCCTCTCGCGCCGGGGACAACTGTGGTAATATTTACCGACGGACTTTCCGCCGCGGGTGAGCGCACCGGCCAGTTATTGAATGTGCCGCAGTTGGTGCGTGAGCTGATCGGGCAGCAGTTGAACGCCCATGATCTGGCGCAAACGTTGTTGAACTGCGCCATGACTGCCGACGATCAACGTCCGGCCGATGACATCACCATCCTGGTGTTATCCGTAACGGCCCACGAACAAAGCAACGATACCCGTTGGTTGCAAGTCAGTATGCCACTCTGAAGTATAGCGCGCCGTGTCAGCTGACGCCGCGCGATTGCTGAACAAGGAGATTCATCATGTCACGAGTTACGGCGGCGTTTGTGTGCGCCTTGTGCGATCCCGACAATCCGCGCCCGGCCAGCATCATGTGCAGCAACAACTGCGGTCGCTACGTGTGTTCCGTGCATGCGACACCGCGCAAAGGCCCCGGCAGCGCCATGGTCTGCGCGGCATGCGCCGAAGCGCTCGGCTTAATCGATAAGCCCAAGCCCAAACCGGTGCCCGAAGTGCGCCCGCTGATCGAGATTCCAACGGAACCGGCCCCTGCGCCCCAGCCCGTCGTTGAAACCAAGCCGGAACCGCCGGCCGAGTCGCCCGCGTTCCACGTTGAACCGTTTGCCTTGCCCACGACACCCGAAACAAACCCGGTGGCGCAGGCCACTGAAGAAGTGACGATCATCACTCCTCCTGTGGCGCCACCGCCAAAGCAAGAGCCAGTGATTATCGAAAATGTGCTGCCGGCCACCCAGCAGACCACGGCACACTATGTGACAGATCCGGAACCCACGCCGAAATCGGCGGCCTCGGAAACCGTGGTCTCGCAGCGGGGCAATACCTTGCAAGTGCCCAAGGTAGCGCCGACACTAGGTAAACCCCCGCAGCCCATTGCGCCCAAGCCGCGCAAGGCCCAACGTGCCGGTGAAGGCGTGGCGAGTAATCTCGATTGGAACCTGATCGGCACGAGTGCCGCCACGGTCGTACTGGGCATCCTGGGTCTGTTGTTGATCATCGTCGCCATCCGCGGCGGCTAACCGTTCTTCACGAACCGGGTTTCGCTTAGCCGGAAACCCGGTTTCTTTTTTGTGCTGTATGTCCTCACCTTATATCCATCGCCGCACCTGGCAGCAAAAACTGAGGAAAAACTGGCGCGATTTTCGCGTGCTGCTGCGCGCCTTTAGTCGTCCGCTGCTGCTCTTCCTGGGCACCCTGCTATTTCTGGGGCTGTTGTACTGGTTCCTGGCCGATATTTCCCCCAGCGCCGAGAAACCCGGCGCACTCGAGTCGATCTTTCTGGTGCTGCAGATGATGTTCCTGCAAGCCAACATGAGCTTTCCTGAACCCTGGTATCTGCAGATCTTTCTCTTTATCATGCCCATCGTCGGCATCGTCCTGCTGAGCGCCGGCGCGGCAAATTTGGGCGTGAAGTTGTTCAACAAATCGGCGCGTGGACAAGACTGGGAGGTTGCTTTGGCTTCAACATATTCGGATCACGTCATCGTTTGCGGGTTGGGCAAGCTGGGCTATCGCGTCACCATGCAGCTGCTGGAGTTCGGGCAGTCGGTAGTGGCCATCGAACGCGATACGGACAAATACTTCATCGCCCTCGCGCGCGAACACGATGTGCCGGTCATCTTGGGCGACGCTCGACAGCGCGCAATACTGCGCAAGGCCGGGGTCGAGCGGGCCAGCGCCGTGGTGTGCAGCACCCAGGACGAACTCGCTAATCTCGATATTGCGCTCGACGCGCGTGAGATGCACCCCGACATCAAAGTCGTGCTGCGCATGTTCGATGAAACCCTGGCCAGCAAAGTCGAGAAGGGCTTTGGCATTCATACCGCCTTCAGCATGTCAGCTCTGGCGGCTCCGGCGTTTGCCGCCGCGGCCACCCGGGCGCACATCGACTATTCGTTTTACGTGGGCGGCACACTCTTGCACGTCAGCCAGATCAGCGTTGAAAGCGATTCACCTTTGCTGGGCATGACGATGGAAGATGCCGAACGCAAGCACAACATGACGATCGTGATGCACCAGACCAACCATGAGCTGCATTTGCATCCCAACTATGATGAGCTCATCAATACGGGCGACACGCTGGTCGTTTTTGCGACCCTGGAAACGCTGGGGCAAATCGGCGGCATGAACCACCACGGCACCAACAAACACCAGCATGCCAACCCCAACGTCTTCAAGCGCCTGCTGCGACGCGCGCACACCCATTGACACGCATGGACGATGACTCGCATCTTCACCGGCACATCGTGATTGTCGGGCCGTGTGCCGCCGGCAAGAGCACGCTGCGCACTCAGTTGCAGGCGCGCGGTTATACGCAGGTGCGCGTAGTGGCGCAGGAACATTCCGGCCTCCGTGATCTGTGGAAACTGCGCGGCTATCCCGAGGTGCTGATCTACCTCGATACGGAGCCGGAAACCGCCAACGCGCGGCAGGGCCGATCGGATTGGACGCTGGCCGAACACCTGGAGCAAATCCATCGCTTGCGCGAGGCGCGCGCAGCCTGCGATCTCTACCTGCCGACCGATGATCTTCAACCCGCTGAAGTCGCCGATCGAGTCGAGAGCTTCATCGTCACTCGCGTTTCGTAGTCTCCCTGGAGTATCACCATGAATTTATTTGATCTGCTTCAGCGCACGCCCACACCCAAACCCTGGGCCGAGGGCGACAAGATTCCGTGGAACGATCCCGACTTCAGCCGCCGTATGCTGCGCGAGCATCTCTCGCAGGCACACGATGCGGCCAGCCGCCGTACCGCCATCATCGAAGAGCACGTCGAGTGGATTCAGCACGAGATACTCCACAACCGAGCGAGCCGCATACTCGATCTGGGCTGCGGCCCCGGCCTGTATAGCAACCGCCTGGCTCAACGCGGGCACACCTGCGTGGGCATCGATTTCTCTCCCGCTTCGATCGCGTATGCGCGCGAGGTCGCTCACGCCCAACAACTGGCGTGTGACTATCGGCTGAATGATGTGCGTCTTGCTGAATACGGCACGGGGTTCGATCTAGTGATGTTCATCTTCGGCGAATTGAATCCCTTTCGACCGGAAGACGCACAGCGCATTCTGCGCAAGGCCCACGCGGCCCTGAACGAAGGCGGACATTTGCTGCTGGAAGTCTCCACTTTTGCGGCTGTGCAGCGGCAGGGTCATCAACGCTCGACGTGGTACACGCTGGAGCAAGGCTTATTCTCCGATCAACCGCACGCAGTCTTGTTCGAAAGTTTCTGGGATAAAGCGCAAGCTGTAGCCATCGAGCGTTTCTACATTATTGATGCGGAGACGAGCGCCGTCACGCCGCACTCGATCAGCACGCAAGCCTACACCGACGAGCAGTATCGCACTCTGGTGCAGGCCGTCGGATTCAACGACATCACGCTTTACCCGTCGCTCATCGGCCAACCCGACGAACGGCAGAAAGACTTCATCGCGATTGTTACGAGCAAGTAGTCAACTTCAGATGCCCAGGCGGCGTCCTCGCCGCCGCTGACGGCGGCCTGAGCACTTCGGAAAATAACATGACGGCTTCACATCCTCAACAACTCCTGCAACGTCTCGACGACATCGGCACAGCGCTTGCGTCCACCAACAAAGCCCTGGCCTTGATCGGCCTCGGCTCGGTAGGTGTGGACCTCGATCGATTGGACAATTACTCCGATCTCGATTTCTTCGTCGTGGTGAAAGACGGCCACAAAGCGGGGTTTATCGCCAACCTCGATTGGCTGTCCCGCGTCCGGCCGTTGATCTTCGCCTTCAAGAACACACCGGACGGTTACAAGGTTCTGTTCGACGACGACCTCTACGCCGAGTTCGCGGTGTTTGAATTGCACGAACTGGAAGCGGCGACGTATACCGAGGGCCGCATCGTCTGGAGAGATGACGCCTTCGATGAGCAGTGGCGCATTCCGAAGAAACAACCTGTCCCGTGGAAACCGGAATCGCGCGAATGGCTCATCGGCGAGATTGTGACGTGTCTATATGTGGGGCTGTGCCGCTATCGACGCGGCGAGCGACTCTCCGCGTGGCGGTTTGTGCAAGGCCATGCCTTCACGCTCCTGCTGGAATTGATCGAGTTCGATCGATCTGATCCGACGCTCGATGCCTTCTCCAAAGAACGCCGCTTCGAACTGCGCCATCCCGATTGGTCCGCGCACCTCAGCTGTTTTCTGGCCGGGTACGATCGGGTAGTGGAATCGGCGCGCGGCATGCTGGCGTATCTCGATCAACACTATGCGATCCAACCTGAAATCGAGCGCGTGATTTTGGATCTGTGTCGCGCCCACGAAGAGGAACAATCCATATGAACACCATCGTCAGTCGTCTCTATGCCAACGAAACTGATCTCGCCCGGTTGATCGAATTCCTGCCGGTGGCGCGCCCAGCCGAGTGGGTGGGTGATTACCCCAGTGCAACCGATCTGCGCGAAATGCTGAGCCAGCCCGACCTGCAAGCCAACACGCGTCTGTGGCTCGATCCGTCCGATCGCTTGCTGGCGTTCGCGTTGGTTGACGCCTACAACAATCTCTTGTTCGATTTCGATCCGGGTGCAGCTTCAGCCGATCTCGACGAAGCCATCCTGCAATGGGGCGTGGCCTGCCTTCAGCGCACGCCTCAGGCCGGCGATGATGCCGTGACACTCGATGCGGTGTGCCGTGAAGAGGATACCGCGCGTATGGCGTGGCTGACCCGGCACGGCTTCCAGCCGCAAGCGCTGCGCACGCTGCGCTTTGTTCGTTCGCTCAGCGAACCCATTCCCGATCCACAGCTGCCTGCAGGTTTTTCCATCCGATCGGTAACCGGCTCCGCAGAATTGAATGCACTGGTGGCTCTGCATTGCGCGGCGTTTGGCACTGACCACATGACCATAGAGGAACGTCGGGCGATGATGAGCGGGCCGGACTATCTACCCGAACTCGATCTGGTCGCCGTCGCACCGGATGGCCGGCTGGCGGGTTTTTGCGTTTGTGGCATCCCGGTCGAAGAGAATGCCGTCACCGGCCGCAACGAAGGCTACACCGATCCCATCGGCGTACATCCCGACTTTCAAAAACAGGGACTGGCGCGCGCGTTGATCTTGACCGGCCTGCACTTGCTGCGCGAGCGCGGTCTAGCGTATGCCGCGCTGGGAACCAGCAGCGAGAATGTGGCGATGCAAGCGGTGGCCCGCTCAACAGGCTTCCAATTGCAATCGGCCAAAGTGTGGTTCACAAGAGCCTTAGAGAGTGAATTCCTAAAATGACCACTCAGGCGAATGCCTTCGATAGCCACATTGAACAATGGATCAAAGAACAGGAGATGCCGTGGAGCGTCATACGCCGCAATCTGACGCAGGCCAATCTCGCCAAACACCTTGGACCGGGGCCGCTCTGTATTCTCGACGCAGGCGGTGGCAACGGCCCCGATTCTATTCCATTCGCCAGGCAAGGCCACTTCGTCGAGATTGTCGACTACTCGGAACAAATGCTCGCCGATGCGGTGCGTCGCGCCAAACAGGCTGATCTTCAAGATCGCCTTGCCGTGCATCAAGCGAACGTTCAAGATGTCGGGAGTCTTTTTCCTGACGCCCATTTCGATGTCGTGTTATGCCACAATGTACTGCAATACATCGAAGATGTCCCGGCTCTTTTGAAAAGCCTGTTGCTCCCTTTGAAAACAGGTGGGCTGATGTCTCTCATCAGTATCAATCGATATTCCCAGCCCTATCATGCCGCCTTCTTGCGCAGCGATCTGGCTGAGGCGCTCTCTCAACTGGAGAGTCGCCAGACGAAGGCATTTACCTTTGACACGCTGATGACGAACTACAGTGCCGACGAAGTGTGCCTTATGCTCGAGAACGCAGGTTGCCAAGTTGAAAAGGATTACGGCCTGCGTTGTCTTTGTGACTATTGGGGAAATAACGACCGCAAGTTTGATCCAGCGATTGCTGAACAGTTGGAACGGCTCGAGTTCGCGCTAATGGATCGTTATCCTTACAAATTGCTGGCACGCTTTTATCAGGTTATCGCGCGCAAGCGTTAGTTGTGGCGCACTATATTCGAGCAAGCGGCACACAAAGGAATTTACCTTGATTTCAAAAACAGTGACCTTTTTCAAAACACCCGCCATGCGCGGGACGCTGATGTACTACCTGCTGTTCGTGTGTCTGGGACTGAGCATCGGACTGGTTGGCCCCACCCTGCCCTCGCTGGCCAATCAAACTCATACGCCGGTGGGCGATCTGGGTGCAGTGTTCACGGCCAGTGCCGTCGGCGCACTGCTGGGCACGTTGTTGGGTGGCCGCCTGTTCGATCGGGTGCGGGGACACCGCGCGCTCGGCATCGCGCAGTTGGCATCCGCCGCACTCATCGCGTTGTATCCGGTGATCCCATCCGCGTGGATCTTGCTCGTCGTCGTAGTCGGCAAAGGCCTGACGGATGGATTCATCAACACGGGCGCGAATACGCTGCTGGTCTGGACGCACAAAGAAAAGAGCAGCCCATACATGAACGCGCTGCACTTCTTCTTTGGCCTCGGTGCCTTCCTCGCGCCGATCCTCGTCGCGCAAGTGATCGACACCCCCGGCGGTTATAGGTATGCGTTCTGGATGCTGGCAGCGATCAGCGGACTGGCCGGGTTGGTCATGCTCACGTTAAAGAAAAATCCGCAGCACGAGCACGCGACCTCGACCGTGCAAGAAAAAACGCGCATCAACTACGGCGTGGTCATCGCGGCGATGCTCTTCCTGTTCTTCTACGTGGGCGCAGAGATTGCCTTCTCCGGTTGGATTTATACTTACGCCCTCACGCTCAATCTGGCCAATGTGACGACGGCCGCTTACCTCACATCGATGTTCTGGCTGACCTTCACACTGGGGCGCATGATCTCGATTCCGCTGGCGATGCGCTTCAAGCCACCGCAATTGATCGCCGCGGCCCTGGCCGGTTGTCTCGTCATTCTGGGCGCAGCATTCATTCTGCAGCCAAGCAGTACCTTCGTGTGGATTCTGGCGGCGGCGTTGGGCTTCTGCATGGCACCCATCTGGCCCAGCGGCTTTACGCTGGCCGGACAATCGGTGCGCTTGACGTCGCGCGTCAGCGGCATCATTCTGCTGGGCGACAGCCTCGGCTTCATGGTGCTGCCGTGGGTGGTGGGACAAGTGCTGCAAGGCGTCGGCCCACAGGCGATGACGCCTTTGGTTTTCATGAGTCTGGTGGGAAACCTCGCGGCCTTTGCGGCGATCATGCGACTGCGGCGCACTTTACCCGATCGCGCGGTGACGGCTAATGCGGTGTCTGAGGAATTGACATGACCATTCAAGCCAAGTACGTCCACA
>JBGSPW010000226.1:0-10182 GCA_041738395.1 Thermoflexales bacterium | reverse complement strand
AAACTTCGAATCGCGCGACTTTTTCTGAGGTACGAGAATGTGTGACGGGCAGGCGGCTGTCCTTACGGATTTGCCGGCCGAGCGGCCAGCGTGACGGTTACTTCCAGCGACTTGCCATCGCGTTCGATGGTGAGTGTCACCTTCTGATCGACCTTGCTCTGTTGCAGGACGCTGAGCAGGTCGTCCATGCTGCCCACGGTCTGCCCATCGATCGCTTTGATTACATCTCCGCCAATCTTGACTTCTTGCCCGCCAATGGTCACCGCCTGCGTGCCGCCTTGCAGGCCCGCTTGCTCGGCCGGGCTGTTGGGCCGCACATCTTCTACGAGCACGCCGGTTTGATTCGACAACAGGCCCAGCTCATTCACGAGGTCAGGCGTAATCGACAAGCCCTGAATGCCTAACCACGGTTGCCCCGCGGTGTTGCTACCGCGCTGCGGCGAGTCCGGCGACTGCTGCGGAGTCTGCTGATCCAGCTGCGCCTGTTGCGCGGCCGCCGGCCGCGCGGCAAGCGTCACCTTGACGTCTTGCTGCTGACCATCACGCAGAATGGTTACCGTGACCGTTTGTCCCACACTGGTCGAGCGGGCGAGATAAGCCACGATGTCATCGAAATCTTTCACAAGTTGATTGTCGATGGCGATGATCACATCGCCGCCCACGTTGACGCTCTCACCGTTGATGGTCACTTGCTTCTCGCTGCCACGCAGCCCCGCCTGCTCGGCAGGGCTACTCGCTGTCACTTTGTTAATCAGCGCGCCGCGCTGCGTGCTCTTCAAGTTCATGGCCGTCGCCAGATCGGGGATCAACGATCCGCCGCTGATGCCCAGATACGTGTGATCGTAATGGCCGGACTTGATCAATTCGGGCACAACCTTGCCGACGATGCTGGACGGAATGACGAAGCCAATGCCTACCGAGGCGCGCACAGGCGAATCGATCTGGGCGGTCACGCCCATCACGTCACCTTGATCGTCGGTCAATACGCCGCCGGAGTTGCCGGGATTGATCGGCGCGTCGGTTTGAATCACGTCGGGAATCGAATACGAGACACCGGTCGTGCCGCCATCGGCGGGGATCGAACGCCCGATGGCGCTGACAAAGCCCACGGTCATGGTGTTTTCGTGGCCGAAGGGATTGCCGATCGCGACTGCCAACTGACCCACTTTCACTTGTTCCGAATCGGCCAGCTTGACCGGTTGAAGTTGATCGGCCGGGTAATCGACTTTGATCACGGCTAAATCGCTATCGGGATCAGAGCCGACGAGCTGGGCAGAAACCATCGTGCCGTCTGAGAACGTGACCGAGATTTTTTCAGCGCCGGCGACGACGTGATTGTTCGTCACGATGTGCCCGTCTTTGTCCCAGACAAAACCGGAGCCTAACGCTTGCGCTTGCGGCACGCCCTGTCCCTGATTGTCAAAGGGCAGGCCGGTATTCAGCGCTGTCGCTTTCTCTACCACCTGGATAGCGACCACGGACGGGTTCACGTGCTCATAGATTTGCTCTAACGTCGCTTCGAGGTCGGCGACGTTGCCGATGACGGCGGCGCTTCTGGCAACGGGAGCCGTTCCCGCGGCCGCGACAGGCTGCAGGTTGCTGGTTTGTGCTGAGGTTGACGCTACCGGTGCCGCGCCGGCGGTCGAAGACAGCGCCGCCGGACTACAGGCCGATAACGCGAAGGCGGCGATCATGATGATCGTCACGAGCCATAATTTGGTTTTCATACTTTGTCCTCCAGGGATGTCATGATTGATCTTGCTGCGCTACCAGATTAAATCGTACTGCGCTGACCTTAGAATTGGCTGTTGGACAGTTTAACCGGGCATTAGCCGTTTACTAAGAGTGGCTGAGAGACCGTGACGATGGCTAGGTGCAATACTGTTTAGTTAGCGGGCCGGGCTCCCACGCCCGGCGGCGTGGGAGCCGCCTCTGCTGACTTATCTAAACAGTATTGCGGCCAGGTGTCTTTCAAGGGCAGGTTTGCTATAATGCAAACGTCTCAACCGTTCAATCTGAGCCACATGATTCAATCCTGATTACTACTCAGCCCGCTATCCTTCGACTTCGCAGCCAGCGCATTCTGAGCGGAGTGCAACGTAGTCGAAGAACGCGCTGGCTGCTCCGCTCAGGATGCGGCTGAGTAGTAACCAATCCTGCCGTAGGATGATCCAGACGAGGTGACAACATGACGACACGCATCTACCTGATCCGGCATGGCGCTACGGTTCTCAGCGCCGAAGATCGCTTTGCGGGCGCCACCGATGTTGATCTGTCCAATGAAGGCCGCCGTCAGGCCGAGGCGCTGGCCGTGCGCCTGTCGGACGATCACATTACAGCGGTCTATTGCAGCCCGATGAAGCGCACGATCGAAACGGCGACCATCGTTGCGCGGCCGCAGAACCTCACCCCGATTCTGCGTGATGGGCTGCGCGAGATCAATCACGGCCGCTGGGAGTCGTTGCAACGCAGTGAAGTGGAAGCGCAATTTCCCGAAGAGTATGCGGCGTGGGAAGAAGACCCGTTCATCTATGCGCCGTTAGAAGGCGAGTCGGGATTGAGTGTGATGGCACGCGCGCTGCCCGTTGTGCGTGAAGTGGTGCTCACTCATCGAGACGAAACCGTCGCCATCGTGTCGCACAAAGCGACGATCCGTTTGATTATCAGCAGCCTGCTCGGGTTCGATCCACGCGGTTATCGCGATCGACTCGATCAGGCCCCGGCGTGCCTCAACGTGCTGGACTTCAAAGATCCGGTGCGGGCGCGCTTGATGGTCTTCAATGACGTGTCGCACTACGTCGATCAGCCGGGCCGCTCGTCGGCGCGACTATCGAAGTGGTGGGACGTGGAGAAGCAGTAATCTGGCTTTTCCGATCTAGCATTAGACCCTAATAGCTCTGGCCCTATGAAAGGGCGTTGCCATTTGCCTTGGCAACGCTCTCAAGGTGTAGGGTCGATGGAGTTACTACCCTATTTGCGCTCAACTTTCAGCCGGTTGAATCTAAGGCATCTGTTAGTCTATTTTGGCAGCGTATAGAGCAACCAATTTGGAATATCAGCCGGCCACACTTTCGGTAGAGTGACCGACAACAGAATGCAGAACCAGATATACGCACCGTTCATCAAATTGGCCCAGGCAATTGCGTTCAGAGAACGCACGAGTTCCTGCTTCCAACCACTCGGGTGGTTATCCAGGCCTTGCTCTTGATCTGATAGGGTAGCATGACAGACAGGTCTCCTCAAATGGCTACTTTGCGTTTGGGTTCAGACAAGGTTTCTCTCCTGACTGTCCTCGATGAAAAGACGGGCAAGGGCGTTGCCGATGCGAATGGCAACGCCCCTTTTTTGGGTAGCTAGACTTGATTTCGTTACTTCTCTAAGTCAAAAATGACGTCGGCCGGCATCCCGGGCTTGAGTCTCAAATCGGTATTCGGCACGCGCAGCTTGACTGCATAGACCGTCGCGCGCCGGCCTTCCACCGTCTGCACATTCCGCGGGGTAAACTCAGCCTGATCGGCAATGTACGCCACGGTGCCGGTGAAGGTCTCACTGGCAAAAGAGTCAACTTTGATGGCCACTGGCTGCCCCAGTTGCACTCGACTGTATTCGGTCTCAGGAATATAGACGATCAATTCGGCATCGGTTAGCTGCCCAAGGACCATGACCGTGCTGCCGGCGGCCACGGTTTCGCCTTTTTCCAGCCTGCGACTCAGAATCACGCCATCCTGCGAGGCACGCACCACTGTTTTTCCGAGTTGAACGTCCAGCACAGACAGCGCTGCTTTGGCTTGCTGTACCGCCGCGGCTGCGGCGTCAACCTGCAAAGACTGTTCCCCGGTGAGTAGCGAATCGTAATAATCCACGGCGCGATCGTAACGCTCCTGAGCGACATTAACACGCGCACGCGCCTCCAGCACATCCTGAGATTCCTGGGCCGTCAACAGCAAATTGTAGGCGGTCTGCGCGGAGTTTAATTGGTTCTTGGCCGCGTCGTATTGATCTTGCGCAAAGCTTGCCAGGTCTTGATTGTCGCGGGCGTCAGTCGTCTGACTCAGCACCTGACTGGCAATGAGAAAGGCCGCTTGCGCATCGGATACTTTTCTGTCTGCTTTTAGAAAATCTTGTGAGGAGACATTGCTCAGCACCTTCTCGACATTGGATTTCGCCTGGCTAAGGCCAGCGGCGGCCGCATCCATTTCTGATCGAGCCGAGGCGAGGTTTTCCTCTTTGTCGAAATACCAGACGGGCTGAGTGAATTGATCGGGCTGAGTG
The DNA here is from genome assembly GCA_041738395.1 of Thermoflexales bacterium. GTDB lineage: Bacteria > Chloroflexota > Anaerolineae > Fen-1058 > Fen-1058 > Fen-1058. Next base: position 5,910 of record JBGSPW010000226.1, on the reverse strand, counting down.
GCCGTCCAGGCGGTCAGGCGGTTCTGTCGATCTTGCAAGTGGGCGCCGTTCAGAACCAGATCGTACTGAGCCTGAGCCGTCGCCAGCGCGGCCTCCGCCTGGTCGCGCTGCGCCTTGAGAATTGTATCGTCCACCCGGAACAGCTCGTCGCCCTCTTTAACGTGCGCACCTTCATCCACGCTGATGGACATTACCTTGCCGCTAATTTCGGGGGCAATGTCGGCAGTTCTGGCTGAAATCGTTCCGGCGGCGGCAAGCTGTGTGGCCGCTTTTCCGGTCACGCTGTCACACCCACTCACTGTAATGCTAAATGCGATCACAGCTACAATCAAGGTCAAAAGTTGCTTTGTCTTAGTCATTTTTTTGGCTCCATAAGAGATAGATTTTGCAATTACAGCGGAATCATAAGCGTTTGCGAAACAACACCACGCTTGTCAGGAAGACCACTACGGCGAAGAGCAGCATCGGCCAGATCCACGGCCACAGGTACACGACGCCGGCGCCTTTCAAGAGCACGCCGCGGATGACTTCCAAATAGAAGGTCAGCGGCAGAAAATAGCCGGCGTAATAGGCCGGCCAGGGCATGTTCTGGCGCGGCAAGATGAGGCCGGACAGCAGGGCCGTGGGCAGGATGAAGAACACCGCCAGATACAGCGCCTCGATCTGGGTGCGGGAGACGGTCGAGATCAGCACCCCCAGCCCCAACGATCCGATCAGGAAAACGACCGAGATCAGCGCCAGCAGCACCACATCGCCCACGATTTTCATACCGAAGACCAACATGCCTACGATCAACACCATGGCCAGGTTGATCGCCGCCACCGCCACATACGGTAGTATCTTGCCCAGGATCAATTCCCAGGGTCTAATCGGGGAAACGATCAACTGCTCAAACGTGCCCTGTTCACGTTCACGCACAATGGCAAACGCAGTGAGCAACAGCGACTGCATTTCCAGAATCAGGCCAATCAGACCGGGCAGGAAAAATTCCATCCGGCGCAGATTGGGGTTGTACAGATAGCGGAAGTGCACATCCAGCGGGAGTTCAAAATCCAACGGCAAGCCGCTTCTTTCCAGCCGTTTGATCAGAATCTGTTGCGAGGTCGCCTGACTGACGTAATCGGACGCCAGCTGCGCCATCTGCGCCAGAGTTGGGTCAGTGCCGTCGAGGTAGAAGACCACCGGGCTGGAAGCGCCCGTACTCAGTTCGCGCCCAAACCCTTCGGGGATCAGCAACCCCACCCGCACCTGACCTTTATCCAGGGCCTGCAGCAGTTCATCTTCACTGTAGGCATCGGTGGTGAATTGAAAGTAGCCGCTGGCCTGGTAGCGATCAATCATCGCGCGGCTTTCATCGGTCTTCGATTGATCGTAGACCGCCAGTGGAATATCCTTGATGTCGTTGTATACGGCAAAACCCAACAGAATCAACACGATGACCGGTAAAATGATAACCAGTAGCAGGGTGGGCACATCACGGATCACATGCAGCCACTCTTTGCGGACAATGGTCATCACCCGGCGAAAAGCGTCTTTCATACCAATCTCCTTATTCGATTGCGGCCCGCACATGCGAGCGATTTTCCTGATCGATCAGCAGGATAAACACGTCTTCCAGTGAGGGCAAAACGCGTTCGACTCGGGTCGGAACAATTCCGTTGACCTGCAGGGCCTGTTCCATGGCGCCCCGGTCATCTTCTCCCGGCAACAGCGCATGTAACAGCACGCCATGCGAAGCCACATCTTGAACGAACGGCAGATTTTCCAGGACCTGTCCCGCGCGGCCCGGCTCCGGACAGTCGATCTCAAACAACGCGCCCTGCATCGCGTCTTTCAGCGAATCCGGATCACTGAGCGCGATCAGGCGCGAGCGATACATCATCCCGATCGTGTTGCAGAATTCGGCTTCGTCCATATAGTGGGTGGTCGCCAGCACGCTGACGCCCTGCCCGGCCAGGGTGTAGATCATGTTCCAGAACTCCCGGCGCGAAATCGGGTCCACCCCGGCGGTGGGTTCGTCCAGAAACAGCATCGGCGGCTGGTGGATGATGGCACACGCCAGTGCCAGCCTCTGCCGCCACGCACCCGAGAGGCTGCGAGTCAACTGCCGCTCGTGCCCGCGCAGGCCCGCCAGATCGATCAATTCGGCCAGACGAGATTTGATCTGCTGGCGCGGCACACTGTAAAGATTGGCGTAAAAGTTCAGGTTTTCAGCAACCGTCAGATCGTTATACAGCGAGAACTTCTGTGACATGTATCCGATGTGCTGCTTAACCCGATCGGGCTGCCGGCCGACGTCGAAACCCACGACGCGCGCCTCGCCACTGGTTGGCTCCAGGATTCCACACAGCATCCGCATGGTGGTGGTCTTGCCCGCGCCGTTGGGGCCTAACAGGCCAAAAATCTCACCCCGGGGGATTTCAAAACTCACATCGTCCACGGAGGTGAAATCGTGGAAGCGCTTGGTCAGGTGCATGGCCTCGACCGCTTTTTCTGTGCTCATGCCGGTTTCTCCTGTTGTTCAACCAGGTGGATAAAGACATCCTCCATCTCAGTCGGCGCATCGCGCAGGATACTGACCTGCGCTCCAGCCTGGGTCAACCTGGCCCCGATACGGTCTCGCATTTCAGCCTGATTGACGACTGACAGGCGCACGCGATCGCCGACCGCGCGCCAGCCCAATACGCCTTCGGTTTCATCCGCTACCTGACGCAGCGTCTTGCGCGGCTGGGCTTTAACTTCGACAAACCGGAACGGTAGCTGCTGTTCCAACTCGACAGGTTTACCGCGGGTCAAAACGCGACCCCGATCGATGATGCTGACCACGTTGCAGCGCTCCGCTTCATCCATGTAGGGCGTGCTGACCAGCACGGTCACGCCCTGCTGAATCACTTTGGCCAGCAGTTGCCATAGCTGGCGTCTGGAAACCGGATCGACACCCGTCGTTGGCTCATCGAGCAGAAGAATCTCCGGCTCGTGGACGAGCGCGCAGGCCAACGCCAGTTTCTTCTGCATCCCGCCCGACAGATCTCGACCGCGCCGCGTCGTGAAATCGATCAGTCCGGCAAACTCCAGCAGTTCTTCGATCCGCCCTTTTTGTTTCGCGCGTGGCACGCCGTTGATGTCGGCAAAGAAGTGCAGATTCTCCATCACGGTCAAGTCCGGGTACAGGCTGAAGGCCTGCGGCATGTAGCCCAGACGAGTGCGCACCTGCTCGGCTTGCCGGACCACATCGTATCCAGCCAGACGGACCGTCCCGGCAGTAGGTGCCATCGCAGTCGCCAGGATGCGGATACAGGTGGTCTTGCCGGCGCCATCCGGCCCGATCAAGCCGTGCATCTGCCCCCGGTCAACTGCGAGATCGATGCCGTCTAAAGCGGGCCGGTCTCGACTATGAAGAGCATAGCGTTTTACGAGCTGTTGTACTTCGATCATCATATTCATAGATTTTCCTTGTGAGACTGTTTTTCTCTGGTGAATCGTCCTTCATCAGACTCTTGAATTTTTTCTAAAGAAACCCAAGTCGCAAGCAAGGCGGTATTACCGCCAACAGGCTGAGCTATGCTGTTGGTTTTAGTAGTTTGAGAATGGTTGTAGTTATTTACGAAGGGATGAAAATACAGCGCAAAAACTACGTCTAAACAATCGGAGCGCGCACGTCCTGCATGATGTATGTCATCGCAGATCCGTCATCGGCAGTGAGGGCGGACGCCGCAGCACAAAACGATCAACCACATCGGTCACGGTGTGTCTGCCCAGGCTGGACCAGCCTTCCTGTGCGCGGCGAGAAGACGCATAGACCACCAGGGTTGGATCAAAGTGCACCCGTGCGATGCGGCTTATGCGTAACGACAGGTCGGTATCTTCCCCCGTGGGCCAATCCACGGGAAATCCGCCGGCCTTCTCAAAGACTTCGCGCCGCACGGCAAAGTTACTTCCCCACCAGAGGTTGCGTTGGGCACGATGACCCAGCCACTGCACCCAGGCAACCGGATACTGTAACGCCCAGCGTTCAACCGATTGGCCGTCATACCAGTGGACTGGGCCGTAGACGGCGCCCAGAGACGGGTCGTTTTGGAAGTGGGCGGCAATGCGCGCCAGCCAGAAGGGTGTTACGCAAGTGTCGGCATCGGTGCTGACGATGATGTCACTGCCCACTGCTTCGAAGCCGGTCTGGCGGGCGCGCGCCACGCCCTTGCGCGGCTCGGCGACCACGTGCGCACCATGCTGTCGGGCAACACGCCCAGTGCCATCGGTGGAGGCATTGTCCACCACGATGATTTCGTGGGGCGGGGCAGATTGTTGTTGTCTAATTGCGTACAAACAGACCGGCAGGTATTGTTCTTCGTTGTAGGCGGGAATGACGACTGAGATGGCTGGCTCTGTGATCGTCTTTTGTTGCGTATTCATGCTGTATACCTCAATACTGAATTCATGTATGGCACAAGTGATGCTTGTTCACGTTTGTTACTTCGGTTGCCGGTCACGACACTAGATCACATTCTCTGCGCTGTTTGCGGCGGCGACGTCGTTGGATTTTGTCACCAACGACGGTAGAAGGATGAGCAGTAGTAGTTCCGATTGCCTTAACGCTGCTTCCAGGCTTGAGCGCAGGCAGCCAGGTCGCGAGTCCACCCCAGCCGTTGATGAAGTACTGCTGGATGATGCCCAGGATGTTAGATACAGTCCAGTACAGGGCTAACCCAGAGGGCAGGCCTAGCGTGATGTAACCGAACATGATTGGGGTGAACATCATCATCTGGCTCATCATGCGCTGCTGATTGTCCGCCTTGGCCTGGCCCGACGTCGGGGCCGGTGTGGACATCTTTTGCAAGACAATCTGTGTGATGATCATGATCACCGGTAAGCTAAGGTAGGCGGCGAGTGTGCCGAACTGTTGGCCGTTGAAGGCTGTACCTATCCAGCTCATGCCGGTCGATTGAGCGGGGAAGGACAGATCGGGAATCCAGAAAAAACGCTGCCCGGCGAGTTCGCCGACACTGGGACTGGCGAGGGCGTTGAGAGACTGGTAAAGGGCGAAGAGGATCGGCATCTGGATCAACAGCGGCAGAAAACCGCCGAGTGGATTCATGCCGGCTTGCCTGTAGAGATTCATCTGCTCTGCGGCCAGCTTTTGCGGCTCCCCCTTTATACTTTTGCTGCAGCTCGGCCAGTCTGGGTTGAAGTTCCTGCATAGCCTTAGCGGACCGCAGCTGCTTCCTTGTCAGTGGGAGCGTGACGAGTTTGATGGCGATCGTGAAGACGATGATGGCCCAGCCGTAACTGTAGGGAATACCCAGCCCGCGGATCGCCTGATTGAGGGACCCGAGCGCCTGAGCCAGGGCAAAGACAAAAGTTTCCCAAACACCAGCGGGCTTGTTCAGATCAATCTGGTCCTGCGGGGCGCTACAACCGGTCAGTGAGACGGCAACCAGTAACAACACCATCACCAGAAGAATGGTATAAAGTCGTTTATTCAAGATGATCACTACTCCTGTATTGGCTCAAACTTGCCAGGATTTCATGGATGACAACAGTTCGTCAGCGCCAGCCTCAGACAAAGCACCAAACAGATTCTCACTCTCGACTCAGTTAGATAGAGAGCAAACATTGGGTGGCTGGTGAACCATCTGCATCCCGGCTGAGGGATTCCCCTCTCGTACCCGTTGCGGACATCGAGCACAAAGCGCTTCCCCTGATCCAGCGGCATCCAGCAGACAAACGAACTCGACGTCAACCCGAGTTGTGCCGGAATCATTCCTTCTCAGGTAGGTGTCAGGTATCAGGACATCGTGAACTGTTTTGAACACTCAACTTATTTCGCTAATGTATCAGGACATCGTGAACTACCTCAAGCCGTTTTGGCGTGAGCGAACTCGGGTCTAAGTCGCGCGACTGTTTCAGGGATAT
>JBGSPW010000170.1:0-7231 GCA_041738395.1 Thermoflexales bacterium | reverse complement strand
TGCAAACGCTCAGCAGTCCGAAGCACTTGATTCATATGGCGGCCAATACCGATGCTTGGGTTCAGCAGGCTGCGCATGGAACGACGTTGCAGTTTGCGCCACATAGCCCATTGGCTGGCCTGGTTCTATTCCTGAAAGGCGCCCCCGCTTTTCAATTATCGTTGGGCTTCCATCGCCCGCGCCAAATTGAATCCGGATGAACGATTCGTCGCCTGATTGCGCAAAACCTACGCTAGGCGAAAGCGCTCGCAACACATGCACCCACTGCGTGCAGTGCGGTGTGACGACGGCAAATCAGTCACTTTCAATCCAACATTTCAAGCAGGAGAATTCTCATGAAGCAACGATTCCTCAGCAAAGTATTACTCCTGATTCTCGTGTTGTCGGTGTTGAGCGCCTGTGCCTCGACGGGGCAGCCCGCCGCCGCCAACTCGCCCGCGAACACAGCCGTGACCGTCACCGATCTGCTGGGGCGGCAAGTGTCCCTGCCGGCCGCCAGGCGTGTGGTCGCCATCGGCCCCGGCGCGTTGCGGCTCTATGTGTATGCCGGAAATTTAGATTACGTCGTCGGCGTGGAGCAGATGGAAACCGGCGATGTGAGCGGCAAGCCCTACATGCTCGCCAATCCCGCGCTGGCTAAACTGCCTGTCATCGGCCAGGGCGGCCCCAACAACGCCCCTGACCCGGAGAAAATTCTCACGGTAACACCTGATGTTATCTTCAGCACTTACGCCGCGGATGCCGCCGACGCCGACGAATTGCAGTCGAAAACCGGCATCCCGGTGGTGGTGATCAGTTACGGCGGTTTTGGCATCACCTCCATCTTTGGCGAGAAAATCCAAAACTCGCTCAATCTGATCGGCCAGGTCACCGGCGATCCGACCAAGGCGCAGGCGGCGATCGACTTCATCACAAAAGCCCAGCAGGATTTGGAGCAGCGCACCAAAGATATTCCTGATGCGGACAAGCCCACGGTCTACGTCGGCGGCCTTGGCGCAAAGGGCACACACGGCATCGACAGTACGCAGGGGAAGTATGCGCTGCTTGAGGTCATCCATGCTAAAAATGTCGTAGACGAAACCGGGAAAAGCGGTTCGGTGATGATCGACAAAGAGAAACTGCTGGACTGGGATCCCGACTTCATCTTCGTCGATCAGGGCGGTTATGCGGCAGTGAAGGAGGATTATCAGAAGAACAGTGCCTTCTACGAATCACTCACCGCGGTGAAAGAGGGCAAGGTGTATTCACAACTGCCCTACAATTTCTACTCCACCAATCTTGATACCGCCATCGCCGATGCATATTTTCTGGGCAAGACCATCTACCCCGCTGCTTTTGCCGATGTTGATCCGGCCCAAAAAGCCGACGAGATTTACCGGGCCATGTTGGGTCAGCCGCTTTACGCACAAATGGTCAAATCGTTCGGCGAATTTGGGGCATTGAAACTGGGTGATCAATGACACGGCTCGATGAAGCACCCCAACCGCTGAAGGTGGATCAGCGATCGGATGGCAAGCAGCCCGACGGCTTCTCTCCCGCTCCGATCGATCGTGCCGACAATTTAACGGCGCTCTCAAACCGGCAGCGGATCATGGAACGGGCGCGGCGGTATCGCGAAGCGCAAGTGCTGATCACATGCGCCGAACTGCGCGTGTTTGAGACGCTGGCCGCCGGGCCACTTACCGCCGCTGAGGTTGCCGCAGCGATCGAGGCGGATGTGCGCGGCGTCGAGCTGCTGCTCAATGCGGCTGTGTCATTGGATCTGTTGGACAAATACGACGATCGCTACCTCAATACCGTGTTGACGGACGCCTGTCTGGCGCAGCCCGATGTGGTCTACGTGGGTCATGCGCTGCGGCGCGAGAGCGCGTTCCTGCGCCGCTGGACGCATCTGACGGAAGCGGTCAAGACCGGCCAACGCCCGATCGAGAACGTGCGCGACGAACACGCCGACGATTGGGTGCGCACGTTCGAGCGCGCCTTGTATGACATGGCGCGGCCCATCGCCCCGATTATTGCCGACGCATTGACCCTGCCGGAAGATCGCCCGCTGCGCGTGATCGATGTGGGGGGCGGGCATGGCGGCTACAGTCTGGCGCTGGCGCGGCGTTATCCGCGGCTCACCGCCACGATCTTCGAACTGCCGCGTGTCGTGCCGGTGGCGCGCGAGATCATCGTTGAGGCAGACTTAGCTGATCGGGTGATCGTGCAAGAAGGTGACTTTCAACGCGAAGAATTGGGCGGCGCTTACGATGTGGCGTTAGTCTTTGGCGTGCTGAACGGCGAACCGCCCGACAAGCGACCGGAACTCATGCGCAAAGTGTTCACCGCGTTGAAGCCGGGCGGCTGCATCGTGCTGCGCGACTTCGTGCTGGATGCCGATCGGGCCGGGCCGCCGGACGCCGCGTTGTTTGCCGTGCAGATGCTGCTCTCCACTGACGCGGGCGGCCTCAATACGCGCGCTGAGTTGATCGGCTGGCTGATCGACGCCGGCTTTAATGCGCTCTACGCGATCACATTGCCGGCTGGGGTTGGTTCGTCGCTGACTATCGGTGTGAAGCCCTTATGACCCTGTTGAGCCGCGAAACGATTTTTCGCCAGATCGAAGCCGAGTGCATCGATCCAATCCAGGAACCGGTCACGGTCGAGTATGACAATCGGCTGCAGATGCCGCTGAGTTTTCAATACCTGGGCCGTCACTTCGAGGTTGTGGAACGGATTGGCGCTTACCGTGAAGGCGCGCGCGATCCGTCGATCTTGTATCTGGTGCGCGCGCGTGAAGGCGTCTTTGCATTGTATGTTGATCTGGATACACCGTCACACAGTCAGCTGGGACGCGGACAATGGGTGCTGCATTTTCGCGTTCAGGAACCGGAGCAGGAAACGATGCTGGTCGATATGAAACTCAAGCGTGCCGCCGATTTTCACGGCCATCTGTGTCCCGATCTGGTCATCGGCTACCGGGCCAGCCGCTACGCGCTGCAACGTCTGGCATTAGAGTTATTCTCGGCGACGAGTCTGCGTGTTATTGCTGAGAATACCACCTCGGCGCTGGATGCGATCCAGCACGTGACCGGCTGCACCATCGGCAATGGGCGGCTGGTGGTTCACGATCACGGTAAACGCGCCTACACGTTTATCAATAGTGAGGGCCTCGGACTGCGGCTGCTGCTCAGGCCCGAAGCCGCCCCAACCGCGGAATTTCTGGAACTAGAAGCGCGGCTGCAGACGCCGGCGGTGACGCTGCACGACACGGCGCGTTTTCAGGTCGTTCTCGATACACGGGTGGCCGCGTTGGTGCAAGTTGGCGACGAGGCACTGTTTACGATTCAGCCCATCACGCTGGATCTGCCGGTCGATTCGATCACCTCGGCGTTGTTCAGTTGTGCCCGCTGCGGCGAGTTGACGGCGCCGACGCATCTGGTGATGATGGAGGGTCGGCGCTTGTGTCGGGAGTGTCTGTCTTGCGCGTGGGAAACGCGCTAGAACGTCTCTCACAACGATCTACCGTGTAGCGCCGCGCTGTCGGCATGTGGTACACTTTTTATTGAGTTTATTCTCAATAACGGAGCTGTGCAATAGTCAGGAGCTTATGCTCGATCCACACATTGATTTCGCCACTCACCTGCATGCGCAGGGCTATCGATTTACCCCGCAGCGACAGTTGATTTTGGATGCGGTGCGCCAGACGGGCGAGCATGTCACGCCTGAGCAAGTGTACGTAGCTGTGCATCAGCAGCAGCCGGTCATCAGCCGCGCGACGATCTATCGCACGCTGGACTTTTTGTGTAAGCAGCGCTTGATTCACGCCATGCACTGGGCCGGGCAGATGTACTACGAGGCGGTCGGCGAAGAACCGCATCATCATTTGATTTGTCGGATGTGCGGAGCGATCGACCAGATTGACCATGTGTTGTTGAGCGACTTATTCCAGGTGATCGAGCAGAAACATCGCTTCACCATCGACATGGATCACGTGGCGTTGTTTGGCGTGTGTCAACGCTGTGCCCGTGGCGGCAAGAAAGTGAAGAAGTGATCGTTGGCGTTCAGTTAGTCAATCAACAACCGGCCGGATAGGCTGGTTGTTAAACTCAATCAGGAGGGTATGGAAAATGCTGCATTCACCGCAAGCGATGCACATTCCGGATGGGTTCTTGTCGGGGTTGGTGTTGGCCGTGTGTTGGGGCATCAGTGCCATCGTCATCGTCTACGCGTTCATGCGCGTCAAGCGTGATATGGACGAGCGCAAAGTGCCGTTGATGGGTGTCGTGGCCGCCGCCATCTTCGCCGGACAAATGCTCAACTTCCCCATCGCGGGCGGCACCTCGGGCCATTTGTTAGGCGCGGCGTTAGCGATGATCGTGCTAGGGCCGTGGGCGGCCGTGTTGGTCATGACCATCGTCGTCAGCGCGCAGGCGTTGATCTTTCAAGATGGCGGCGTGGCGGCGTTGGGGGCCAATCTGTTCAATATGGCCGTCGTCGGTGTGTTCGTATCGTACACCGTCTATCGTGCCGTACAGCGCTTTTCCACAGGCGCGAAGGGGGGCCTGTTCGTAGGCGGGTTCCTGGCCGCCTGGACGTCGATCTTCATTGCCTCTCTGGCGGCGGCGCTGGAATTGGCATTTTCTGGCACCTCGCCCGCCAACATTGCCGTGCCCGCGATGGCCTTGGTGCATTCGGTCATCGGCATTGGCGAAGGCTTGATCACGGTCGGCGCGCTAGCGCTGATCTATGCGGCGCGGCCCGATCTGCTGAAGACCACCGATCAAAAACAAGTGGGCGGCAAGTTCGTGTGGGTCGCCGGATTGCTGATCGCGATCGCGTTGGCCGTGGCCTCGCCGCTCGCTTCTCAAAATCCCGACGGGCTGGAATTTGTGGCTGAGGAGCAGGGCTTTCTGGACAAACAGCAGGCCAGCCCTTACGAGATCATTCCCGACTACACGATGCCCAGTATCGCCGATGAGAACGCGGCCACCATCGCCGCCGGGATCGTCGGTGTGATCATTGTGTTCTTCGTCGCGCTCGGTGTCGCCTATCTGCGGCGCAATCGCGGAGCGGCCCCAAGTTCAAGTAGTTCGTAAGTTATTGCGCGAGGGCGCAGCAGAGCTGCGCCCTCCTTTTTGAATTCTCATGCATCTTCATTTTCTCGATCCTTATCGACCACGCCAGAGCCTGATTCACGCGCTTGATCCGCGGGTGAAGTTCGTTCTTACGCTGGCCTTTGTCTTGACGATGGCGCTGCTGCCGTTCGGCGCGTGGCCGGTCTACGTGCTGATGCTAACGTTGTCGCTTTCGATTACGGTGTTGTCTGAATTGGGCGTAAAGTATGTGCTAAAGCGATCGCTGCTGGCGATCCCGTTTGTGCTGGCGGCGGTGCCTTTACTATTTACGGTGAAAGGCCCGGCGCTGCTCACCATCCCGATTGGCTCTCTCGGCCTCACGATCACGTCGACCGGTCTGGAGCGCTTGTTCAGCATCATGTTCAAGTCGTGGGTGTCGGTGCAGGTGGCTATCGTGTTTGCGGCGGCCACGTCCTTTCCTGACATGTTGCTGGCCATGCGCGCCGTCAAGATACCGCGCCTGCTCGTCAGTCTCTTCGGCTTGATGTGGCGTTACATGTTCGTGATGGTCGACGAAGCGATCCGGTTGATGCGGGCGCGCGCCGCGCGCAGCGGCACACTGCGCGGCGAGCGGCCTGGTGTGAAATCCGGCGGCTCGATCATGTGGCGCGCCAAAGTGACCGGCGGCATGGCGGGCAATCTCTTCATCCGCTCGATCGATCGGGGCGAGCACATTTATGATGCCATGGCCGCGCGCGGTTACGATGGCGAAGTCCGCGCGTTTCCGTTACCGCCGATCAGCTCCGCCAGTTGGAGCACGTTGCTGGGCGGGTTGGCATTGCTGATCGTGTTGTTGTTATTCGCCCTGCTCTTCTGGGCTTAGACGTTTGTTTTCCGGACACGGATACCACGGATTACACGGATTCTCACAGATTACGCGTTACGTTTTACGCATTACGGATTACGTCCATGCACCACACCATCGAAGTGGAAAAACTTTCTTACGCTTATCCTGACGGCCACGTGGCTCTGCGTGAAGCGTCGCTGATCATCGCGCCGGGCGAGAAGGTGGCGCTGGTCGGCCCCAACGGCGCGGGCAAATCGACGTTGATGCTGCACCTCAACGGCATCCTGCAGGGACAGGGTAGTGTGCGCGTCTGTGGTCTGGACGTGATCAATAAGAATCTGGGCAAGGTGCGCGCGGCCGTGGGTCTGGTCTTTCAAAACCCCGACGATCAACTCTTTTCCCCGACGGTGTTTGACGATGTGGCGTTTGGCCCGATCTATCAGGGCCTGAAAGAACCGGAAGTGCGCGCGCGAGTCACTCAGGCGCTTGACGCAGTTCACATGCGCGAGTATGCCCAACGGGTTTCGCATCACTTGAGCACGGGCGAGAAGAAGCGCATCGCCATCGCCACCGTCCTGTCGATGGAGCCTGAAATCCTGGTGTTGGATGAACCCTCGGCGGGACTCGATCCGCGGGCGCGGCGCAGCCTGATCAACCTGCTGCGTGAACTGCCGCAGACCATGCTCGTCTCTACGCACGATCTGCGTCTGGTGCATGAATTGTTTCCGCGCACCATCGTCATGGATGACGGACGCATCGTCGCCGACGGCCCGACGGAGCAATTGCTGAACGACGAAGCGTTGTTGAATGCGCATGGCCTGGAGAAGATGTAGATTACGCACTACGTACCACGACTCCACTGAAAAAACTGCTCACGTCGTCCTCGGTGCGGATTTGAACGCGCAACACGCCGTCCCCATAGGGGAGGACGGCGGCTAGAGCCTTTTTGCAGTGGAGTCGTACCACACGTAATACGTAGAACGTCCTCCGTAGTGCGTATTCCGTAACCTGCTTTCTCACCCAACACTCACCTCCCGCACGTTTGACAGCCGGAACTCCCCGGCTATAATCGGCGTCAATAAAGCGATGCCCGGCTCCTTACCTGGTGGGCCGGGCATTCTCATTTGAATTGAAAGCGCTATGACCAACAACGAACCCAAACGACCTTATTATCAACCGCCGCGTCGCGACGAAGAAACGGCTGCGAATCCGCCACAGCCTGCGCCGCTGCCGCCCGATCAGCCGACGGTCAGTTCACAGCCCACCGTGAGTTCGCAGCGCACGGTGCAAGCGCCGCAACCAACGCAGGTCGCCGGGGTGCCGC
>JBGSPW010000169.1:0-66110 GCA_041738395.1 Thermoflexales bacterium | reverse complement strand
CATGGTTGATTCGCCACGGATTCGTCATACAATGAAGTGACTCCACTAAAAAACTGCTCACGTCGTACCCGGCGCGATGCGCCGGCGACGCGCTGGGCGAAGCCCCGTCCTCGGGGCGGTTCCACGTGTGAGATCGCCGCCGAGGACGGCGGCTAGAGCCAATACTGTTTAGATAGCGCTCACCTAACCGCGCGCATCGCGGGCGCGGTGGGATCGCCCGCGAGGACGCGGGCTGCGAGCCTTATCTAAACAGTATTGCGGCTAGAGTACTTCTTCATCGGACTCCTAGGCGAGCGGTCCCGCGCTGCGCGTTGCGCAGAGACATGGGCAGGTTGGAGGATAGAGCGTGAAAGATAAGCGGTTGCTGTTTGCGTTTCCCCATCCCGACGATGAATCATTCGGTCCCGGCGGCACGATCGCCAAGTATGCGCGTGAAGGGACGGATGTGCATTACGTGTGCGCTACGCGCGGCGAGGTGGGCACGGTCGATTCGGAAATGTTAAAGCCCTACGAACATCTGCCCGAAGATCAACGCCTGGGCGCGCTGCGTGGCCAGGAGCTGCGTAACGCCGCGGATATTCTGGGTCTGACAGGCTTGCATTACCTGGGCTATCGCGATTCCGGCATGCCCGGCACAGAACCCAACCGCGATCCACGGGCTTTCATCAACGCCAATCCCGATCGGGTCACGGGCCAGCTCGTGAAGATCTTCCGATCGGTGCAGCCGCAAGTCGTCGTGACGTTCGATCCGTTTGGCGGCTACGGCCATCCTGATCACATCTTCATCCATCAGCGCGCGACTGCGGCCTTTCACGCGGCTGGCGATCCAGCGCGTTACCCCGAAGCCGGCGCGCCGTATCAACCGCAAAAATTGTACTGGACGGTTTTCCCCAAGCGCCTGATCAAATTCTTTGTATGGATGCTGCGTGTGACCCGGCGCGACCCCACCAAGTTCGGGCGCAACAGCGACATTGATCTGAAAGAGATTGCCGCGCACGACTATCCACCGACAACGCGCGTGAACATCCGCCCTTACTATGCCATTAAGCAAGAGGCTTCCAGCTGCCACACCAGCCAGTTGTCGGGCGGCCCGGTGCGTTTTGGGAAACTGCAAAAATGGTTTATGATGACAGAACATTTTCGCCTGGTGGAACCCGGAGCCAACAGGAGAGGTCTAAAGGAGCGAGACCTGTTTGAGGGGGTCAAGATTTCGTCTTGACTCAACCATTAGCGGGGCAACTTTTTTTATGGAGGCAAACATGAAGAAGTTCTGTATGATGACACTAACCCTGGTTGTCTTATTGACGCTGGTCAACCCGGTCGCGGCCAGTGGGCCTACCGGCACGATCGGCATTTACAGCGTATCGGCCTGTCAGGACACCACCACGGTGGCCGTGTCCGGCACAGCCAGCTCTGCCACCAATCGCATCAAAGCCTGGGTTTACAAACTGAACAAAGAGGGTGAATGGATCGAACTGGCCCACACGGTGACATCTAACTTCAGCAGCGGTGATTTCTTGATGCCCATCGTGCTGGACTACTTTGGCAAGTCGGTGGAGGGCGGAACGCCGCTGCAAGTGGTGGTGAAACTGCAAGGCCGCAGCGGTAATAGCTTTGTCGATCTGGGCAGCACCTCTACCATCTTGAATGCCTCTGACAAGGACTGCCAAAACAAATGCTCAGCGACGATCACCACAACCGACCGAGCGCCCGCAGATGGCGTCGTCACGCTGCGCAGTCACTACGGTTCGTTCTTCCGGCCCGAAGGCTGGCTGCATAGCGCTGTGACCGTGAAGGCCGGGCAGGCACTCCATTTTTCGGTGGTGGCCCTGCCCTGTAACTGGACGGTGCGCGCCTGGTACTATCCAGCCACCGGCAAAGATCGCACGCCCAAGCTGCTGACCGCGCAATACTGGCCCAACGAATTTGCCGCGACCACCGAAGACGGCGCGAATCCCTACACGACCAGTTTTGCAAAAGGCCTCAGGCCCACCGCGCCGCTGGAGTCCGGCGATCCCTACGTGCCAAAGTAGAATCTGACGTCTGAACAAAACAACATGTAACCCGATCGGTTCACTCAGCCGATCGGGTTTTCCTTATTCCCGACGCCGGTTGTAAGATCGGTCATGGCGGCGTCTAGCACATCGACCAGTAAGTGTGATCGCCAGCGAGGATGAGCTGCGGGCTGTGCGTGTTGGTATGGAAGGTCCACTTGATGGCACACGGCGTACCACCCAGGACGGCCGAAGAGCGGGCGCAACCCACCAACGGTTCGGTGCATACATTCCAGTCCTCAAAGATCACACTCGTCATTTTATACCACCCACGAGCCAGTGCGCCGCCATTGGGCAGGCGCTTCACTTCGCGCATCTCCAACAGACCCAGCCAGAGCTGCGCTGCGCCAGCGGCTTCCGGCGTTTAACGCACGAGGAAGGGAGAATCGTCAGAACGAAAGTGTTCGCGCTGAAGTGCGTAGGTCACCAAATCGAGTCCGAAGTAATGCGCATCTTTTTCGTACTCGAAGCCGAGGTGTTCCATCACGCGCCGTGAGCCGATGTTCTCCGGCATGGTCAGTGCGATGAGGCGCGCCAGTTTCACGGTGGCAAATCCAAACCGCACGCTGGCGCGGGCGGCTTCCGTCGCAAGGCCTCGTCCCCAGTAGGCTTGGCCCAACGCGTACAACACCTCGACTTCGCCGGCTTCCGGCACATGCCCAAGTCCGCAGTGCCCGATGAAGTGCCCTGTCACTTTGTCAGTCACTGCCCATACTCCAAAACCATATTGTGACCAGTGTTCGGCAAAAACGGTGAGCGTCCGCTCGGCACGCGCGCGTGGAGCCAGATCGCGGTTAGGCAGATAGCGCATCACCTCGGCATCGGCAAAGATGTGCTGCGTATAGTTTTCGAGATCAGCACTGGTGAATGGCCGCAGAAAAAGCCGGGCAGTTTCAATACAGGGAATGGATGGCGGTACGCTGTTCGCTTGCTTCATCCTTCAGCCTTGCCCGTGTCCTCGCCATAGCGAGGCGGACCGCTAGGCGCAGCCTTGCTCTTCAACCACGTTTCAAATTTGGCATACGAATTCACCACGGCATCCGGTTCGACGGATCGATTGGCATCGTCGTAGTTAGCCGTCAGGCGCACCGCAATCATCCCGATTGCTTTAGCGCCCGCGATGTCGCTGTGCGTGAGATCACCGACGTGCACGGCTTCGTGCGGCTGCGCCCCCAACCGATCGAGCGTGATCTGAAAGATGCGCGCGTGCGGCTTGCTCACGCCCACTTCATCGGAGAAGGTGGTGCACGTAAAGCAATCCAGGATACCATCGCGCTTGAGGAATTGGCGCAGCGTGTGGCCAACGGATAACCCTGAATCCGAGATGACGCCGAGACGATAGCGCTGCGCCAGACGCTTAACCGTCTCCGCCGCGCCGTCGATCAACGTTGGGCCGGGATCGGCGTCGAGCAGCGATCGATCGAAATAATCGGCCAGCGCATTGAAGTCAGCCGGGGGTAGCGTGATGAGCAACTCATCCAGCATCCAGCGTACCCAATCGGCGGCGGGTGGTGTGCGATATTCTTCCCGCCAGACCCGATTCCATTCCCGGCGCGCCACATCTTCGGCGGCATCCACTTGCTCGACCGTCACGTCGATGTGGCGGCGCGCGAACAGATCGAAGAGGAACTGCCGCCGCAAGGCAAAAGCATACGGCGCCGCTTTATACAACGTATTCCAGAAATCAAAGGTGATGGCTTTAAGCATGATGTGAAACTGGAGAAACCGGGTTTCTACTTCTCAAACAGAATGGAACGATTATCATGGAGAAACCCGGTTTCTAATTGCCTGCTATGCTACGGCAAAATGGCGACCGCGCGCGTTGGACCAGCGCTGCCGTTCTTGATCTTCAGTGGGAAGCACGCTACTTTGAAGCCGAAGGGTGGCAAATCAACCAGATTCACCAGTCGTTCGATCTGCGCGTAGGGTAGATCGACTTGATGTGCGGCCCAGAAGATGCCGGGATCTTGTTTGGTCAGCGCCTCTTTGGCTTGTCTGTCCAAAGGCGCATCCCATCCCCACGCATCGATGCCCATGACACGCACGCCCTGCTCGTACAGCCAACGTGTCGCCTCCGCTGTCACACCGCACCCGCGAAAGATGTAATCGGGGCGGCCATAGAATTCATCACGGCCCGTGCGTACCAACACGATGTCCAGCGGCTTGAGCGTGTAACCGCTGCGCGCTAATTCGTTTTGCGCGTCTTCGATTGTCATTGCCTCGCCATCGGCTTTGTGGCGCATGTCCAACACTACGCCATCGCCGAAGAACCACTCCAGCGGCAGTTCATCGATCGTCTGCGCGCGCTGCCCGCCGATTTCGCTGTTGTAGTGCCACGGCGCATCGACGTGCGTAGAGTTGTGTGTGCCGAATTTGGTGAACTCTTCGGTGGCCCAGCCTTCTTCATGGCGAAACACCGCCGGCGGCACTTTCAAAATAGCTTGCGCTTGCGCCGCACCGCCCGCATGGGGCAGATAAGCGATGTCGGTGCGCTCGAAAGGCGGGGTGCCTTCGGGACTCGGCGCAATCAGGGTCGAGAGATCAACCATCCGCATGACAGGCTCCTTGAGAAAAGAAAATTGATCGGGGCGTAGTATACCTTACTTCGCACTCAGGCGATAAACTCCGCCGCTATGATCGACCACATAGAGCTCGCCGTTCACGTCTTCGCCGAACGAACTGATGCGCACGCCGGACTCTAAGCGTTTGGTCATCCGCCATTGATCGCCATCGCGCTGCAATGACCAGATAAATCCCGTGCAGTAGTCGCCAAAGAAATACGCGCCCTGCAGCGCCGGATATTGCGACCCGCGATACACATAGCCGCCCGTGATAGAGCAGCCACCGACGTCATGACTGTACTCGGCGATCGGCAGCACCAGGCCCGTTGGATCACATCCTTCTTTAGGATCGTAGCAATGCCGGCCTTCCATGTTGCGCCAGCCGTAATTCTCACCGCCCGTGCTCGACGCCGATTGGAAGTCTACCTCTTCGTAGATGTTCTGTCCCACGTCGGCGAGGTAGAGATCGCCGGTCGCCCGATCGAACGAGAAGCGCCACGGATTGCGCAGGCCATACGACCAGATTTCATTACCGAAGGGATTATCCGGCGGAACGATGTAGGTATCTTGATTGGTCACATCGACGCGCAGCATTTTTCCGAGCAGCGCTTCAAGATCTTGCCCATTGCCGATCGAGCCGTGCCGATCCCCGGCGCCGCCGCCGTCACCCATGCCGATGTAGAGATACCCGTCCGGCCCGAACTTGATCAGTCCCCCATTGTGATTGGCCTCCGGCTGCGCGATGGTAAGAATCACTTTACCCGATCGATCATCGGCGCGATCCGGATCATCCCCGGAAACCGTGTAACGTTCGATCACCGTCGCGCCATCTCTCTGGCGGGTGTAGTTCACAAAGAACTGTCCGTTATTCTGATAATCAGGATGAAAGGCCACGCTCAACAAGCCTTGTTCGTTGCCACTGGTAGTGACCTTATCCGTCATATCGAGAAAAGGCCGATCGAGCAGTTGGCCGGACTGGATGATGCGAATGCGCCCCGGCTGCTCGACCACAAATAATCGATCGTCGCCCGCGTGCGTGACGTAATCCGGCCGCACCAAGCCGCCCTCGATAACAGGCTCAAGCGCCAGGGTGAACTCACCAGCAGTCTGCCCCGGCGTCGTCGCCGTCGGTTGTAGCGGCGCGGTGGGTGATGGATCGATCGTGCGGGCCGGTTTTGTTGCCGTGGGCCGGGTCGTGGGCGGAACGATAGTTGGCGCTGCGAACGTCGGTACCGGTGTCGACACGGTCGTACGCGCGGGCGGATTCGCCGGCACGGCACAGGCGGCCAATGTCAGGCCGCCGATCAAAATCAGGCCAAGTTGTTTCTTCATGGATCTCCTATAAGTTTCTGCGATTCGATTAATTGTATCAGCAGAAGATGAAGGCTTCCTGAACGGGAGCTGCTGGCCTCAAGCAGACAAGCTATGCCGAGGCACGAAAAAGCCCCGCACGCGGCGGGGCTGAAGGCGGTGCGGGTTCAACCCAGAAAATACAAAGCGACCATGGCTCCCAGGTACATCATGACCAGCGCCGCGCCATCCCAGTTGACGCGCCAGGGTGTCTTGGGTGAAGCGCGATAGATCAGGCTGACGATGACCACGGCTGTCATCATCATGGCGATGATCAAACCCAGTGCGTTGGCATTGCTCATCGCCGCCCACAAATTCTGGCCGCCGTCAAAGATGTCGTAGAGCGCCAGGAGCATCACGTTGAAGAGATTGCTGCCTAGCACATTGCCGATCGCCAGATCGATTGCCCCGATGCGCACGGCCGCCAGGCTGGCCGTAATTTCCGGCAGCGAGGTACTGACGCCCAGGAACAGGGCGCCGACAAAGCTGCGGCCCAGTCCGGTTTCGGTGGCAATCTGATCGGTAAGCGACGACAACCACGCGCCGGCGACCACCACCACCAGCGTGGCGCCACCAAAGATGAGGAACGCCCGGCGGCGGCTGATGCGATCGTACTGCAGCGCTGCGGCCTCCTGCTCCAGCACTTCCAGGGCGCGCTTGCGCTCGAAGATCGCCAGCAAGCGCGCGCCGATCAAATATACGGCGATGATCCCTAGGCTGATAAAACTCACACCGAAGATTCCTGCGCTGTTGAAAAGGGTGCCCCACAATGGAGCGCCGGCGGCCAGTCCGACCAGCAAGATGCCCAGACCACCCGACAGGATGTGTCCCTCCTGCGCACGCGACAAGATCAAACCGGGCTGATATGCCACATCCATCACCGCGATCAGCGTGAGGTTGAACAAGTCGCTGCCCACGATGCCGCCGATGGCGAGGTTGGGCGCATGCAACACGGTGATGGCGGTCACGCCCGAGACCAGTTCCGGCAGTGACGTGACGCCCGCCAGCAGAATCGCGCCGACCCAGGCCCGGCCCAGGCCCGTTTTCTCCGCAATCACATCGGCGTAACGCGATAAGAGACTGGACGCCGCGACCACAATAACGACGCAGATGATAAATTGAATCCAGAGCATGTAATACCTCCTGCCCAATTGTAGTCAGCATCAAGGGTTGGCGCAAGCGATCATCTACGCTATACTTCGTCCATCCACTTTCAGGGGGACGCTCTTAAATCATGACCAACTCCCATAGCGAACTGGTTGCCTTCCTCATCGAAGCCAAACTCAACACCTACGCTGCGCAGAGCGCTGACGCCGCGGTGCCGCCGCTGCTGCCCGGCAGCAAGCAGCTGGAATATCGCCGCGGTGATCTGCTCTATCGCGACATCTACTTCGGTTTCAGGTATTTCATCGGGCAAGAAACGGTCTATCACGCTGACACGCCGGCGTGGTCGATGGGCTACGGCGGCGAAGTGATCGATCCGCAGGCCTCGCCCGCCGACAGCCGCCGCATCTACGGCTTTCTGCAGCAAGCGCTGCGGCAGCTCACACCCGATCGGCCCTATCGCGGCCCGGCGGTTTTTCAAGCGGAGGAGTTCACCTACACCGATCGCAGTGAGGGCGATCTCGCTTCGTTCTGGGGCTGCGAAGAGATCACGCGATCGGGTGTGGTGGTCTATCGGCTGCGGTATCATGGCGGCCTGATCAGCTGACCGAGTATCTCTCGAATCTCAATCGAGTCAATCTCACGCACAGGAGCCATGATGGAAGAACAAGAGACACCTCAGATCAAGATCAAGCAGCCGCCGATTTTATTCAACCGGACTCAGGCGATTATCGGTGAAATCACGGCGCTGCTGGGCGGCACGTTGATCGCTTACTGGAACAATCCGCGGGGATCGGTCTGCCACAACGATGTGGTCGCCCTCTATGAAGTCCTGGAAAAACTCGGCAAGCAAGAAACGCTCTATCTCTTCCTCAAGTCCAGCGGAGGGAATGGTCAGGCGGCGCTGCGGCTGGTGCACCTGCTGCGCCAATACTGCACCCGCCTGGTGACCCTGGTGCCGCTGGAATGTGCTTCGGCTGCCACGATGATCGCGCTGGGCGCAAACGAGATCCTGATGGGGCCGATGGCGTATCTCACCTCGGTGGACACCTCGTTGACGCACGATCTCTCGCCGCTCGATCGCGACAACGATCGCGTGAGCGTCAGCCTCAACGAACTGACCCGCGTCATTCAGCTGTGGCGCACCGAACAGGCCGACTCGAAGGAGAATCCGTACAAGGCGTTGTTCCAATACGTCCATCCGCTCGTGATCGGCGCGGTCGATCGGGCCGAGTCGCTCTCGATCATGCTCTGCACCGAGCTGCTCTCGCATCACATCGCCGATGAGGCGACGGCCGAGCAAATCGCCAATACCCTCAATTCGCGCTATCCGTCGCACAACTATCCCATCTTGTTTGAAGAAGCCCAGAAGATCGGGCTGAAGGTCGGGTATCTGCCGCCGCAAATCAACACGCTGCTTTTGGAATTGAATGAACAGTACAGCGAGATGGGCCAGAAGGCGACGACCGACTTCGACGAAGTGCGCGCGCACGGCAATGAGATTTTGAACATCTGGGAAACGGCCGAGACGCAGATTTACTACCAACAGGATCAGGACTGGTTCTATCGGGTGGAGGAGCGTCGCTGGATTACGATGAACGACAACAGCAGTTGGCGGCGCACGGAGCGCATCAAGGGCAAGACCAAGACGGCAGTGCTGCACATCGCGTGATTGGCTTGTGCCTTCAGCGGTTTTCAGTCTTCTCTGAAGTGACATCGTCGACTTAACGCCCGGCTCATAACCGGGCGTTTTTCTGTTTGCTCGCACCGCTTGATTGATCTATACTTCCCTCATTCTTTCCTTCTGTCGTCAGAGATCACCTAACCAAGCCCGACCATCATGTCCGACACTCCTTCACCAGAACCTACATCACCTGCCGAAGCCGACACTCTAACCACCGTCACCAACATCAGCGGCGGAGTCAACCTCGACGCGCGGCACGATGTCAACATCGGCGGCGATGTCATTGGAGGTGACAAGATAACGGCCAACATTGACACGGGCGGTGGCACCAATATTGCTGGCAACGTTACCCTGAGCGAAGGTAGTGAGTTTGTGGGGCGCGATAAGATTATCTACGAAGCATCCACACCAATCGCCACTTCACTGCACCAACTGCCACCACCACCGCGTGACTTCACGGGCCGCGAAGCCGAACTAGCCGACTTGACGACCAAGGCCGAGACAGACGGCGTCACGATCTCCGGCTTTCGAGGCATGGGCGGCGTGGGCAAGACTACGCTTGCACTAGTACTAGCCGAACGCTTAAAGCCGCGTTATCCCGATGCCCAGTTCTATCTTGACTTGAAAGGTGTCGATAAGCAGCCACTGTCAGTGACTGCGGCCTTGAAGCATGTCATTCGCGCTTATCATCCGACAGCCAAATTGCCCGAAAGCGAGACCGAGTTGCGCGCACTGTATATGACCGTGTTGGAAGGTCAACGCGCCTTGCTACTAATGGATAACGCCGCCGACAAGACGCAAGTTGAACCGCTGATCCCGCCACCATCCTGTTTCCTGCTGGTGACCTCGCGGCAACACTTCGCGCTACCTGGCCTATTTGCTAGAGACTTGAACACGCTGCCACTTGACGAGGCGCGTGATCTGTTACTCAAGATCGCGCCGCGCATTGGTAACCAAGTTGATACTCTCGCAAAACTGTGCGGCTATCTCCCCCTAGCGCTGCGGCTGGCTGGGAGTGCGCTGGCCCAACGACGGACACTCACGCCGACAGACTACGTGAAGCGGCTGGAAGATGCTCAGACACGGCTTGAATTGGTAGAAGCATCGCTTAGCCTGAGTTACGATTTATTGAGCGCAGAACTACAACAAGTGTGGTGCACACTGGCTGTGTTTCCCGATACATTTGACTTGGCGGCGGCTGCGGCGGTTTGGAATGTCGAGATGAGTCTTGCGCAGGATCAATTGGACGAATTGATGCGCTACAGCCTGGTAGATTGGAATGAGACTGTTCAACGTGCGCGCCTACACAACTTAGCGCGGCTGTTTGCGGACAAGCACTTGGGCGATACGGCCCGGATGGCTAACCAGCGCCGGTATGCCTCGCACTATCAGATAGTCTCGTCTACCGCTAATGATTTGTATTGTCAAGGTGGCGAATGGCTTATGCAAGGGTTAGCTTTGTTCGACTTGGAATGGACGAACATTCAGAACGGCCATGCTTGGGCAGCACAGTACGCAGACACAGATATGCGCGCTCTTGTCCTATGCGACGACTATCCCGCTCAATGTACCAACCTCTTGCCCTTGCGTCAACACCCCCGTGACCATATCCAGTGGCTTGAGACTGCGATAACGGCCTCACGAAAACTCATCTTACGATATAGGGAAGGTATACATCTGATCGCTCTCGGCGATGCTTACAGACATCTCAGCGAGTACCGCCGTGCCATCGAATATCATGAACAAGCACTGGCAATTATGCGTGAGTTAGGAACGGCATCCTATAACGAAACAGAGGGAGTTTCACCCCACATTGGCGAAGCCAACAGCTTGAGTGCCTTAGGCCAAGATTACTCTTCCCTTGGCGAGTATCGCCGCACCATCGAGTACTACGAACAGGCATTGGCGGTTATCCGCACGATCGATGCAACACCCTTCGGCAAAGCGAAGCAAACGATCATGCGGCACAACGAAGGTGCAACCCTAGGCGATCTGGGCAATGCCTACCGACACCTCGGCGATCATCGCCGCGCTATCGACTACGAGGAACAGGCATTGATCATTATGCGCGAAATTGGTGCCCTGCGGGATGAAGCAGAATGCCTAGGCAACCTTGGTAGTGTCTATCATTCCCTTAGTGAGTATCGTCGTGCTATTGAGTATTACAGTCAGGCATTTGCCATTGCGCACGAGATCGGCGATCGGCGAAGTGAAAGTGCCTCCTTGGGTAGCCTCGGTAGTGCCTACTATCGCCTGAACGATTATGCGCGGGCTCGTGAGTGCTATGAGCAAAAGCGCGCCATTACGTGCGAAATCGGCGATCGCCGAGGCGAGGCTTACTCCTTGTGGGGACTGGCTGTCTGTTTCTCCGTAGTCCGTGATAGGCCGCAGGCTGTCGCCTATGCTCAGGCGGCGCTGGACATCTTCACAGCCATTGAATCGCCTCACGCGCAAACAATGCGTGAATTGCTGGCTCAGTGGCAGCAGGTGGAGCAATAGCGAGGCAATCATGTTGTTTAGCCAGACTGCTTCAAGTGAGCCGAGCCGCGCTACTACTGGAAGTTCGATCCGGCGACAGCGCGCTTTGAAAAGACCGAGGGCCGCCGCCCGTGCGTAAAGGCGTGGCGCGCGGCCGGCTATCCCGGCGCCAGCGGCACCACGCGGCGTCTGCTGGAACATTGGCACAACGCCGAGGGCCGCGAAGATCGCCGCTTCTTCTTCTGCCAACTGGAAGCGATTGAAACCTTGATCTGGCTCAGCGAAGCGCCGGCGGCCGATCGGGTGGGCGCCGACATCCCAGCGGATGGCGGGAAGTTCAAGCGCCTGTGCTCCAAAATGGCGACCGGCTCCGGCAAGACCGTCGTCATGGCGATGCTGATCGCCTGGCAGGTGCTCAACAAGGTCGTCGATCCGCAGAACGCCCGCTATTCCAAGAACATCTTTGTCGTGGCTCCCGGCCTCACCGTCAAGCGCCGCCTGCAAGTCCTGTATCCATCCGATCCCAACAACTTCTACGACGCCTTTGACATCGTGCCGTCGAGCCTGAAAGACAAATTGCATCAGGGCCGGGTGCTGGTGGAAAACTGGCACACGCTGAACTGGGAAACCGAGAAAGACCTGGCGAAGAAAAAGAGCGTGGACAAGCGCGGCGTGATGAGCGATGAAGCCTACGCGCGGCACGTGCTAGGCCCGCTGGCGAAGACTCAGAACCTGGTGATCATTAACGACGAAGCGCACCATGCGTGGCGCGTCGCGCCCGATGCCAAACCGGCGGGCCTCAGCAAAGAAGAGGTGGAAGAGGCGACGATCTGGGTGGGCGGGCTGGATCGCTTGCAGCGAGCGCGCGGCATCCAGACCTGCTTTGATTTTTCGGCCACACCCTTTGTCTCGACCGGCAAGCGCGGCTCCGAAGAAGCGTTGTTCGGCTGGATCGTCAGCGACTTCGGCCTGAACGATGCGATCGAGTCGGGGCTGGTCAAGACGCCGCGCGTCGTCATCCGCGATGACGGCCAGCTGAACGCCGATTACAAATCGCGCTTCTATCACATCTACCGCGATCCCGATGTCACCGACGATCTCAATCGCAAAGCCGAGGCGACTGAACCCCTGCCCGATCTGATCATCAACGGCTATGCGTTACTGGGCAAGGACTGGCAAGCCACCGCGCAAGACTGGCAGCAGGCTGGCTTTGCCACGCCGCCCGTGATGATCACCGTCGCCAATCGTACCGAGACGGCGGCGCGCATCAAGTGGGCGTTCGATCACAACAAGATGCGCATTGAGGAACTCTGCGCACCCGATCGGACCCTGCACATCGACTCGAAAGTACTCGCCAAGGCTGAAGCCGAAACAGACGGGGCTGTCGCAGAGACGACGGCGGCCGGCGACGATGAGGCCAACGACGAAGCCGATGACGTGGACGAGGAAGCGGCACCCACGCAGGCGCGCAAACTCACCAAGAAGCAACAGGCTGACCTGCTGCGTGAAACCGTAGACACCGTGGGCAAGGTCGGCAAACCCGGCGAGCAGATTCAAAACGTGATCTCGGTCGGCATGTTGTCGGAAGGCTGGGATGCCAAGACTGTGACGCACATCATGGGGTTGCGCGCGTTCACCAGTCAATTGCTGTGTGAGCAAGTCGTGGGGCGCGGCCTGCGTCGCACAGAATATGAAGTTGATAAAGAGACGGGCCTGTATGCGCCGGAGTACGTCAACATCTTCGGGGTGCCGTTCACCTTCATGCCGCACGAGGACCCCGGCGAAGTGGTGCCCAAAGTCGCCAAGCCCAAGTTCCCGGTGGAGCCAGATCCCCGCAAGCGACAGTTCGAGATCAGCTGGCCTAACATCGTGCGCATCGAGCACGTCTACAAGCCAGCGCTCAGCCTCGATCTGGCGCAGGTCATGCCGTTGACCCTCGACGCCTATCACACCGCGACGCTGGCCGAGATGGCTCCCGTCATCGACGGTAAGCCTGATGTAGTCCATATTGCCGGCATCGATCTGGAAGAACTCGGCCGCACCTATCGCCAGCAGAAGATCGTCTTCGAGACGGCGCGCGACCTGTACGATCAAATGCGGCCCAATTGGAAGGGCAACAAAGAATACCTGCTGGCGCAGTTGATCCGGCTGGTGGAGCAGTTCATCGCGTCCGACAAGATTCAGATTGTGCCGCCGCTGTTCTATCAGGATGATCTCAAGCGCCGCATCCTGATCACGCTCAACATGAACAAGGTGGTGCAGCACATCTGGGAAGCGATCCGCTTCGAGAATACGGAGACCATCGAACCGCAATTCGATCGCGATCGGCCCATCCGCTCGACGGGCGACATGCCCACCTGGTACACGTCGAAACCCTCAGAGTATGCGGCCAAGTCACACATCAATCGCTGCGTGTTCGACAGCACGTGGGAAGCCAGCGAAGCCTTTGAACTCGATCGCAACGATTTCGTTGAGGCGTGGGTCAAGAACGATCATCTCGGCTTTGAAATCCTCTACACCTATCAGGGCGTCGTCCACAAATACTATCCCGACTACCTCATCCGCTTGAAGAACGGCACGATGCTCGTGCTGGAAGTCAAAGGGCAGGATACCCAGCGCGACCAGACCAAGCGCGAATTTCTGGATGAATGGATCAAGGCCGTCAATCAGCACGGCGGGTTTGGAGTGTGGCAGTGGGCCGTGTCCAAGAATCCGGCGGATGTGAAGGGGATTTTGCAGAATGAACTTCTGCGCTTTCATTAGGCCATACGCCACCGATGATAATCAGTGCAGAAAAAACTCCCTTGCCCATCTCTTGAGCAAGGGAGTTGTCTTTTACGCACCACGCACCACGTTACTGCACGCCGCTCATAAACCACTGCGCCGCGGCCTGCACCACGGTGATCACCAGCCCGGGCACGATGCCCAGCGCGACCACACCCAACGCCGAGAGGCCCACGGTAAAATCGAGTGAGCGATAATGCGCCGCCTGCACTTCGTGCTCGGGTTCGGCGTCGCGCATGAACATATCCACCACCACGCGCAAATAGAAGAAGGCTGAAATCACGCTGGTCACTACCGCGATGAGCGCCAGCCAATCCAGTTGAGCCTGGATCGCGGCCGCAAATACCAGGTACTTTCCGAGAAAGCCGCCCGTCAACGGAATGCCTGCCAGGCTCAGCATGAAGATCGCCATCATGATGGCCAGGCCGGGACTGCGCCTGTACAGGCCGCGATAAGTTCGATACGTTTGATCTTCACTCTGCGGAGCGCGGCGCGCCATCGCCGTCAACACGGCGAACGCGCCCAGGTTCGTAAACAGGTAAGCGACGAGATAGAACGCCGCGCCATACACGCCGAGTTCATTGCCCGCCGCCACGCCGATGAGAATATAACCCGCGTGGGAAATGCTCGAATAAGCCAGCATGCGCTTGAGGTTCGTTTGCGAGATCGCCACCACGCTGCCCACGATCATCGTGAGGGCCGAGAGGATGGCGACCAGCATGATCCACTCGCCTTGAATGGAACCGAGCGAGTACACGAACACCCGGAACAACGCGGCGACCCCGGCCACCTTGGCGCCTACCGACATGAAGCCGGTGATGGGCGTCGGCGCGCCTTCGTACACGTCGGGCGTCCACATGTGAAAGGGAACCGCCGCGACCTTAAAGCCCAACCCCACTAATACCAGCGCCGCGCCAAACAACAACATCGGCGACGCGCCAACCTGGCCCACCTTCGCCGCAATCTCTGTCAGATCGGTCGTGCCCAGCGCGCCATACATGAACGCGATGCCAAACAGCAGGAAGCCCGAGGCAAACGCGCCGAGCAAGAAGTATTTCAGCGCCGCTTCCTGCGAAGCGCTGTCGGGCTGAGCGAAACCGGCCAGCACGTAGAGCGGAATCGACAACAGTTCCAACGCGATGAAGACGATGATCAGATTGTTGGCCGCCGCCATCATCACCATGCCGCCCACGCTGAACAACAACAGGGCGTAATATTCGTTGCGGCCGAAGCCGCGATCGCGAATGTAGTTGATCGAGATCAGCACCGTCAGCGCGCCCGCGCCGATCGCGACGAGGCCCAACACCTGCGCGTACAGATCGACCACCAGCATGCCCGAGAAGGCCAGGCCGCGCACGCCGATCATCGCAAACAGGGCCACGCCTGCCGCCATAAAGCCGACGAAAGCCAGCCAGGCCAGGCGCGCTTGGTGCTGCGGCTTCAGGAACAGATCGATGACCATGACGGCCATGCCGAACACCGCCAGCAGCAGCATGGGCAGGAGCGTGTAAAAATCAAGCAGCGTCACTTCGAGTTTGTACATAGTGGTAGGCTCAAGTTCAGATTCCGGATCATCTCCGGCGGGAACAGAAAACCGATCGGGTTAGCGCAGCGCCACGACGCTGCTCATCCCTTGCAGCAGTTGATTCACCGACGCCGTCATCGTCTGAAAGAAGGGCTGCGGGAAAATGCCGATGACGAAGATGAAGACCACCAGCGGCACAATCACCCACAGTTCACGGCGCGACAGATCGAGGAGGTGTTTGTTCTCTTCGTTGCGCGTCTCACCCATAAACATCTTCTGGAACATCGACAGGATGTAGATGGCCGCCAGGATCACGCCCAAGGCCGCCAGGGCCGCCCACCACGGATTGGCCGCCCAGGCGCCCCACAAGATCGTGAACTCGCCGACGAAACCGTTGAGGCCCGGCAGGCCCATGCTGCTTAGCGCGACAATCAGCATGATCGAACCATAGATCGGCATGATCTTCCACAAGCCGCCGAATTCGGCCATCTCGCGCGTGTGGCGGCGCTCATAGATGAAACCGACCAGCAAGAACAACGCGCCCGTGCTGATGCCGTGATTGATCATCTGCAAGATCGCGCCCTGAATGCCTTGTTGATTCAGCGCGAAGATGCCCAGCATCACAAAACCCAGGTGGCTCACCGACGAATACGCGACCAGCTTCTTCACGTCCGTTTGAGCAAACGACACGATCGCGCCGTAGATGATGCCGATGATCGCCAGCACGGCGATGACGGGCGCGGCTTGCTGACTGGCGTGCGGGAACAGCGACAGATTGAAGCGCAAGAAACCGTAGGTGCCCATCTTCAGCAAGACACCCGCCAGGATCACGGAAGCAGCGGTCGGGGCTTCCACGTGCGCGTCGGGCAGCCACGAATGGAACGGCCACATCGGCACTTTAATCGCAAAGGCAATCCCGAAGAAGATGAACAGCACCATCTCTGGCGCGCCCTGCAGCCAACTGTTATTCGCCAGCAATTCCGGCAGCGAGAAGGTGCCGCCGTTGATGCCCAGGAACAAAATCGCCAGCAGCATCAGCAGCGAGCCGGCCATGGTGTACAGGAAGAATTTCACCGCCGCATACACGCGCCGCTTGCCGCCCCAGATGCCGATGAGGAAATACATCGGCACCAGCGTCACTTCCCAGAATACGTAGAACAGGAAGAGATCAAGGCTGACGAACACGCCCAGCATGCCCACTTCCAGCAACAGCAAGAAGATGTAGTATTCCTTCACCCGATCGGTAATGGCATTGAACGACGACAGGATGGCTAACGGCATCAAGCCGGTGGTCAGGAGGATCAGGAGCAGACTGATGCCATCCAACCCGACCTGATAGCCCACGCCGATCTGCGGAATCCAGGGCAGGCTTTCATAGAATTGGAACCCCGGATCGCCGGTGTGAAAGCCGATCAAGAAGCCGAGGGACACCACAAAAATGATGATGGTCCACACCAGCGTGAAGCGCTTGATCAGATCGGTGTTCTCTCTCTTCACGAAGAAGAGAATCACCGCGCCGACCAGCGGTAGGAATGTGACGATGCTAATCAAAGGAAGTTGCTGTAAGTTCATGGAGAGTTACCTCAAGAGATTGCTCTTGTGTGTTAAAAACCTTGCAGGACGATCAACGCGAACCACGCCAGCACCAGCACCGCGCCGGTCAGCATGACCAGGGCATACTGTCGCACGAAGCCGGATTGCCACTTGCGCAGTCCGCCCGAGGCTCGCGCCACCAGACGACCTGTGCCGTTCACCGCACCGTCGATGACCAGCTGATCGATCGGGTTGGCGAGGAAGTCCGTTATCTTCAAGAATGTGTCGCGCATGGCGCGCTCGTGGACCCAATTGTGCAAAAAGCGCCAGTCGATGGCATCGGCCAGGAAGTTGCTGAGCCGGATGAAGGGGCGCACGAACAGCCGACCATACAGTTCGTCGATGCCGTACTTCTTGTTGAGCACGGTAAAGATGACGCCCAACTTGCGCAGCGGATCATCCACCCCGGCTTTTTGCGTCTTGGGTCGATAGATGAAATAGGCCAGGCCCATCGCTGCAAACGAGATCAGCGTAGCAAGTCCGGCCAGCACGATGCTGAATTCGGGTTCAACGTGATCGCCTTCCATCCAGCGGGCAAAATACAGGAAAAACGGCGCGTTGATCAGACCGATGAAGATCGAAAAGATGGCCAGCACGATCAAAGGCCGCGTCATGATCTTGGGACTTTCTTCGGCGTGCGCCGCGGCTTCGGTCTTGGGCGGGCCGAAGAACACCATGATCAATTGTCGTGTCATGTAGAACGACGTGAACGCGGCCGCCAGCAGCAGCAGGCCAAAGGCGATCGGCTGATGCTCATAGGCGTACAACAAGATTTCATCCTTGCTCCAGAACCCGGCCAGCGGGAAAATGCCCATCAGCGCCAGCGATCCGATCAGATAGACGATGGCCGTGGTGCGCTGTCGCTTCCACAGCCCGCCCATGTTGCGCATATCCTGCGGATCGAATTCTTCTTCCGCAGGGTGGTCATCCCCATGCGCGGCATGCGCTTGATGGGCCACGTGATGATGTCCGTGCTCCACGCCGTGAATCACCGACCCCGCGCCGAGGAATAACAGCGCCTTGAAGAAGGCGTGCGTCATCAGATGGAAGACACCGGCGGCTACTGCGCCCATGCCGACCGCGGCCACCATAAAACCTAACTGCGACACCGTGGAATAGGCCAGCACTTTCTTGATGTCGAACTGCGCCAGCGCGATCGATCCGGCAAACAAGGCCGTCACCGCGCCGAGGAGACCGACACCCGCTTGCACTTGCGGAACCAAATGGAACAGCGGCTCCGATCGGGCGATCAAATACACACCCGCGGTCACCATCGTCGCCGCATGGATCAGCGCCGAGACCGGCGTCGGGCCGGCCATCGCATCGGGCAGCCACACGTACAACGGAATCTGCGCGCTCTTACCGGTCACACCCACCAACAACAAGAGCGTCACCAGCACGGCTAAACCTTGCTCCACTTCGCCCAGCTCGGCTTTCTCAAAGACGCCCGCGAATTGCAGCGTCCCCAGGCCGACGAACAGGGCGAACATCGCCAGCAGCACGCCCCAGTCGCCCACGCGATTGGCGATCATCGCTTTCTTGGCCGCGTTGCCGTTGGCGTCCTTCTCGAACCAGAAACCGATCAACAGGAACGAACACAGGCCCACGCCCTCCCAGCCCACGAACATCATCAAGTAGTTGTTCGCCAGGACGAGGATCAGCATCATCGCCATGAAGAGATTGAAGTAGACGAAGAACCGCTGGAAGCGGGAGTCGCCGTGCATGTAGCCGATGGCATAGACGTGAATCAACGTGCCGACCACGGTCACGACCATTAACATCACGGCGGTGAGTTCGTCGATGTGGAGCCCGAACTCCACGGACAGGCTGCCCAGTGCAAAGAACGTGTACCCCGGCACATTCACGCCGTGCAGGCGCGCTTCCGTCGGCAGGCCGGCCAGCGCAATGACCATCGTCAGCGCCACCACAAAAGCCGCGGTCGAAAAGAACACCGCCGTCCAGCCGATGGTCTTTTCACTGCGGCTCTTGCCGCCGAAGAGATTGATCAGCAGGCCCGCGACCGGGAAGATAATGATCAACCACGCGTACTGAAAAATCTGAGGTGCTTCACTTTGGACTTCGTGCATAAGAGCTCCAACTTACCCGTTGGTCATTCGTTGCTTATCCGCTGACGCGGTTATCCATCCGTTGACGGGAGCACTGCACCGCATGTGTTCGCTGTATATCCGTTGACGCCGTGCACGCTCAACCCTTCAGTTCGTTGATGTCGTCGACATTGATGCTCTGCCGGGTGCGGAAGACCGCCACGATCAGCGCCAACCCCACGGCCACTTCGGCGGCCGCGACCACCATCACAAAGAACACAAACACCTGCCCGTCGATCTGATTGAACGATCGGGCAAAGGCGATAAACGCCAGATTGGCCGCATTCAGCATCAGCTCCACCGACATGAAGATGATGATGGCGTTCCGGCGCAGCAACACACCGATCACGCCCAACGAGAACAGCACCACGCTTAGCCCGATAATCACTGGAAACAAGGCGACAAAATTGGCGTTGCTCATGCCGGCTTCTTCTTCCCTTCGTGGCGCGTCATCACCACCGCGCCGATCATCGCGACGAGCAGCAAGATCGAAACCGCTTCGAACGGGAGCAACCATTCGCTATACAAGGCGGCCCCGATCGCTTCCGCCGACCCCAGCACGATTTCTCCGGCCGGCAGATCGACCACTTCGCTGGGCGCGGTGTTCAACAACAGGAATACGCCCAACCCCAGCACGACCAGCGTCAACCCGACCGCCAGCGGCAGCTGCCAGGAACGGCCCATGCGCGCGCCGATCTTCTCTGCGCCCAAGAGCATGATCACAAACAGGAACAGCACCATGATCGCGCCCGCATACACGGCCACCTGCACCATCGCTACGAACGGCGCCCACAGGCCCAGGAAAAACACCGCCAGCGCCGACATCACCACGACGAGGAACAGCGCGCTGTGCACGGCATTGCGCGAGGTAATCATCAGCAGCGCCGCGACCACGGCGCTGAACGCGAGGACCGCAAAAATAATAATCTCTAGATTGAGCAACACACACCTCATTGCGTAAAACGTAAGGCGTAAAACGTAACAGATATCCTTACGTTTTACGCTTTAGATCATCACGGCTCACTCACCAGGCCATCCGGCAAAATCGCGCGCGGATACGATCCTTCTTTGACCTGCTGCGGCGTGCCCGGCTTGCCGGCCGGCGCGGGCAGAATCAACATATCTTTGGTGTAAATCAAATCGCGCCGATTGCCCGCCGCCAGCTCGTACACATCCGTCAGCACGATCGCATCGGTGGGGCAGGCATCTTCACAGTACCCGCAGAAGATGCAGCGCAGCATATTGATCTCGTACGTCCTGGCATAGCGTTCGCCGGGTGAATAACGCTCGGCGTCCGTATTCTCCGCTGCTTCCACGTAGATCGCATCCGCCGGGCAGGCCGCCGCGCACAACGCGCAGCCGATGCAGCGCTCCAGCCCATCGGCATAGCGGCGCAGTTCGTGCCGTCCGCGAAAACGCTGGCGCACCGGTCGCTTCACTTCCGGATATTGAATCGTTACCGGCGGCTTGAATAGCTCCCGCAGCGTAATCGACAGTCCTTTGAAAATTTCCGTAATCATCTTGGCTTCCCTTGTCTATTGACTTGGACAGCTACCCTCTCAACAGCACCATTAACGCCGTCACCATCACCCACGCCAGCGAAATCGGCAGCAAGATCAGCCAGCCGAACTTCATCAGTCGATCGTAGCGGAAGCGCGGCAGTGTGGCGCGTACCCACACCTGCACGACCAACAGCGCGATGATCTTCATAGCCAGATAAACCGGTCCCAGAATGGGCGTGTTGTCCACGCTCAGGAAAGGCAGCGCCTGGGTGACGAACAACGGCAACGGTTCGCGATACCCGCCGAAGAAAAACGTGACGGCCAGGGCGCTGATGACGATCATCTTGATGTACTCGGCCATGTAGAACAGCGCGAACTTCATGCCGCTGTATTCCGTGTTGTAACCCGAGGTCAATTCCTGCTCCGCTTCCGGCATATCGAACGGCGCGCGGTTCACTTCGGCCAGCGCCGTGATCATGAAGATGAATGCGCCGAAGGGCTGCAAGAAGAAGAACCACACCTGCTTCTGCTGATCCACGATGGCGTTCATATCCAGCGTGCCCGTCACCACCACCAGCGCAACCAGCGACAGGCCCATCGCCAATTCGTAGGAAATCATCTGGGCCGACGAGCGCAGGCTGCCCAGCATGGAATATTTGCTATTGCTCGCCCAGCCCGCCAACACGATCCCGTACACGCTCACCGACGTAATCGCCAACACATACAAAACGCCCACGTTCAAATGCGGCGCGATCGTCAACGGAACTTCCAGGCCGAACACATTGAGCGTGCCGCCCAGGGGAATAACCGCAAAGACGACAATTGCCGGAATCGCGGCCAGCAGTGGAGCCAGAATAAACGTCCACTTGTCGGCGGTCGCTGGAATCAGCTCTTCCTTGAAGATCAGCTTGATACCGTCGGCCAGCGGCTGCAGCAGCCCCTGCGGCCCGGCGCGATTCGGTCCTATGCGCGACTGAAAGCGCGCGATGACACGGCGCTCCAACAGCGTCGTATACGCAAAGCCGGTCAGCAGCATCAAGGCCAGCACCAGCGACTGAACGATCCAGATGAACAGAGTCGTGCCTACGTCCATTACGATGCCCCTGCTACAACAGGTTCCGCTTCTTGCAAGCGGATTTCATACACAGTCGATTGATCGATCAGCGTGCCGTGCCGATTGAGCTGGCGCACCTTCAACGGCTCTGCGGTTGGCGGCGGCGGCTCGATCCACTTCACATCCGATTGACCATCAATCTCAAAGAGCGACTTCGCCTGTTTACCCACGCCGCCCCGATTGTCATACGCCGTCCCGCCGAAATACAAATCGTTCGAGGTTCCCACCGGCGGCCACTCTTCTTTCACAGTTGCCAGCGCCGGGTAATCAAGCCCGGCATACGCCGGCACGTTCGCCGCAATCTGATCCATGACGCTTTCGGCGGTGAACAACATCCACTTCAAGCCCAACGCAGCGGCAATATTGCTAAAAATCTCCCAATCGGCCTTGGCCTGTCCGGTCGGCGGCAGACCTTTATAGTAACGCTGCACCCGGCGTTCGGCATTTGTGAACGTGCCATCGCGCTCGGCCCACGACAATGCGGGCAGCACGACATCGGCCTGTTTGGCTGTTTCGGTCATGAACAACTCTTGCACCACCATGAAATCTGCTTTCGGCAGGTTGTGCCCCTCGCCGATCGGATCGGTGCCGACGATGTAGAGCGCCTTCACTTCACCGCTGGCCGATCCCAACCCTGGCGCGTTGAGCATATCGAACACGCCCTGCGTGTTGTTGTGCGGCCACAGCGGCAGCAAACCATTGTTCGCCTTGCCGATATGCCCCGTCGCCACGACGAGGTTCGCGCACGCCTGTGCCAGCGCCGCATCATCATTCTGTCGTTCGTCGCCGAAGATCACGATCAGATTCTGCGCCTCAGCGATCAACTTGCTGGTATTCTTGATCTGCTCATCATCTGACGCGAACTTCTTCGCTTGCTCGACGCCACTAAACAGGCTGTAAACCGTCGGCGCATCCATCCCCGGTTGATACCGGATCGAGATCGCGGCATAGCGATCCATCTTCGTCTCGCGCGCGTTGGCTACGATCAGATTCGCGCCGCGTTCAGCCGCGGCCTTCAGACGCAGCAGGGTCACTGGAGCGGTCTCTTCCACATCGGCGGCGACGATCAACACCACATCGCCTGTGCCCAACGTCCCCAGATTCGTGCCGACGCCCACGCCATAGCGCTGCACTAGATCGAGTCCCGCCGCCTGCGGATGATTCACCACCTGCGACGAGACAAACCCTTCGCGGAATAATTTGCCGAATAGCCACGCATCCTCATTCGAGACGCGATCACCGATCAGGCCGCCCACTTTCCCGTTCGCCGCGCGGAAGCGATCGGCAATGAGCGCCACCGCTTCATCCCACGTCGCCTCGACCAGCTTGCCGTCCTTCTTGATCAACGGATTCTGCAGGCGTTCCTTGCTGCGCGCATAATGATGACCGAAGCGGCCCTTGTCGCAAATCCAAATTTCATTCACCGCTTCGTTCTGGCGCGGCTGTACGCGTAGCACATCCCAATCGCCGCCGCCCTTCGCCGATCGACGTGTGCCCAACGAGATGTTGCAACCCACCGCGCAGTGCGTACAAACCGACGGCACATTGGTCATTTCCCACGGTCGCGCCCGGAAGCGAAAATCTTTCGTCGTCAGCGCGCCGACGGGGCAGATGTCGGTCGTGTTGCCGGAGAACTTGGAATCGAAGCCGGGCGTCGACATCGTCTCGATCTGCATCTGGCGCCCGCGCTCGTAAAAACCCAGCACGCGATCGTCGGCGATCTCATCCTGAAACCGAATGCAGCGCGCGCACTGAATGCAGCGCTCGCGATCGAGGAAGATCAATTCACCCAGCGGATGATGCTTGTCGAGGTGCTGCTTGTCGGCGTAATCGAAGCGCGACACGCCCGGCCCAAAATCCAGCGTCAGATTTTGCAGCGGGCATTCGCCGCCCTTGTCGCAGATCGGGCAATCCAGTGGGTGTGAGGTGAGCAGAAACTCCAGCACGTCCTTCTGGGCGCGCTTCACCACCTCGTTCTGCGTGACGATGCGCATCCCCGGCTCGACGGGCGTCGTGCACGACGTTTCGAGCTTCGGCCCCCAGCCGATCTCGGGCTGGCCGTTCGCATCCAACACCGGTTGGCCCGTGCCCCGATCGATTTTCACGCGGCCCACCTGCACCAGGCACATGCGGCACATGCCCACCGGCTTCAACTTGGGGTGGTAGCAAAATACCGGAATGTTGATGTTGGCCCGCTTGGCCGCATCGACAATCAACGTGCCCTTAGGCACCGCGATTGCTACGTCGTCAATCAACAGGTTGATCAAATCAGCCATTACGCACTATCCTCGGTAATACTTCGACAGTCATTCAGGCTTTACACGTTGTGCCATGGTCACAGCCAGTTTGAGAAAATACGCCTTGAGTTCATTCAAATCAAGCGGTTTCAACATTTTCGGCAGATCGGCCGGCTCGATTTTTTCCACAGCGCGCAACGCCATGCTCAGGTAAAACTCTTCCAGACCGAGATCTTTCAGCTTGGCGCGCTCGACCAGTTCATCAAACTTAAAACCAGCCTCCGCCAGGAAAAACAGATCAATGTAGTCACGCGCCGCCAGACGACTCAGCGCTGTGACCTTGTTGACCGCGATGTTCAAGAGTGCATCAACCCGCACGCCCTCAACATTCAGTGGCTCGCCAAACTGCGGGCCAGGATCGCGCACCAGATCGATCTTCAAACGCGGTTCATCACTGCGTGTCAAGAACACCTGATGAAAATGAACACTGGGTGCGCGACTTTCCACGGTTGCGCCAATCGCCAATCCCGCTTCCTGCGCTGCTCGAAAGCCCAATTCCAGAACTTCGCTATGTTTAAGTTCTACGTCGCTTAACGACGCCACAGCAAACAAATCCACATCTTCACTGAGCCGATGTTGCAAATGAAATGCAGCCAAGGCTGTACCACCCGTCAGCACAAACGGCTGTGCAGCAGGTTGTGCAAAAAAACTAGAGAGAAAATCGCGCTGCAGCAGGGTCAGCACAGTCATTGGGTGGATACCCCCACAGTGTCAACGCCCACTTCCAGTGATCGCGCAGCGCTGCATCGCGCCACGGAATCTGCCAGAAGAGTTGCTGCACATCACGCACAGCAAGATATTTCCAAATATCTCCGAACCGTGCATACTGCAAAATCGTCCCCATCAATTGAGTGCGCGAATAAACACTGCCTTCAGCCAGAATCCGCCGGACATCGTCTTCGTTGAGATCAGCATTCCAGATAAAATAGGGACGTTGTTTGACCGCTTCCATAACCTTACTTCTTCGCCGCCACCTTCGCGGCCGCCGCGGGTTTTGCGGCCGGCTTCTTCGCATCGGTCGCGCGTGCTTCGTACTCGGCTTGGAAATGCTTGAAGCTCGATAACACCGGGCTGGTCGCAAATTCGCCCAGCGGGCACAGGCACTTGCCGATCATCTGATTCGCCACTTCTTGCAGCAGCTGCACATCAGACAGCGTCGCCCTGCCGCCCAATATGCGGTGGTACTGCTTCTCCATCCAGAACGTGCCCTCGCGGCACGGGGTGCACTTGCCGCACGACTCATGCCGGAAGAAGTGCATGACCTTGCCTGCGGCCCACACCATATCAATCGAATCGTCCAGTACGATCACGGAAGCCGATCCCAAGATCGATCCGGCCGCGGCTACCGATTCATAATCGAGCGGCACGTCGAGGGCTTTCTCCGTCACGATCGGGCCGGAGGCGCCCGACGGCAAAATCGCCTTGACGCTGCGGCCCTCCGTCATCATGCCCTGTCCGAAATCTTCGCCATAGATCAAATCACGGAAGGTGATCTTGCCCAGCTCGGCTTCATAGTTGCCGGGGCGCTTGACCATGCCCGATAAGCAGAACACCTTGGTGCCGGGGCTTTTCTCGGTGCCCAGTTTCTTATAGGCCGCCGCGCCATTGTTGAGAATGTACGGCACGTTCGCCATCGTCTCGGTATTGTTGATGACCGTGGGTTGGCCGTAGAGGCCGACCACCGCCGGAAACGGCGGACGCAAGCGAGGCTGGCCGCGTTTGCCTTCCAGCGATTCCAGCAGCGCCGATTCTTCACCGCAGATGTACGCGCCCGCACCCAGATGCACAACCATCTGAATCTCGACGTTGGTGCCGAAAACATTCTGGCCCAGATAACCGGCGGCATACGCTTCGTCGATCGCCGCTTGCAGCCGGCGTGCCACGGGCTTGAACTCGCCGCGCAGATAGTGATACACCCGCGTCGCACCTACAGCATAAGCCGCAATCGCCGCGCCTTCCACCACCTGATGCGGATTGAACTCCATCAATTCGCGATCTTTGAACGTGCCCGGCTCGGATTCATCGGCGTTGATAGTGACGTAGTGCGGATAACGGTCCTTGGGCACGAACGACCACTTTACGCCCGTGGGGAAACCCGCCCCTCCGCGCCCGCGCAGCCCCGACGCCTTCACCTCGTTGATGACTTGATCGACCGTCATCGTCGTGACGGCCTTCTTCAACGCGGTATACTCGCCGTAGACCGACAACTTGTGAATGTCGGGCGTATCTCGATGTCGCAGCAAAACAAACTTATCCATAGTTCACCGTTTTACACATCTGCCGAATCACGTTTGCTCACATAAACAATCTTCGGGTGCGCCGCATAACCCAGCTTTTCAAAGAGCGCCAGCGACGCGACATTGCCGTCTTCAATAAACGCAGCGATCAGTTGAATCCCCGCTTCGTGCAGTGCGGCTTCGGCGGCGTGCACCAGATGTTCACCATAACTCTTGCGCTGATAATCGGGATCGATCGCCAGCCGGTTGATCCAACCCTTGCGTGTATCGTTGGTGGCGACCACCACACCGATCAACCTGCCGTCCTCTTCCAACCCGATGATGATCTGACCCTGCGCGAGTTGCTTCTTAAACTCCGATCGGCTATCGCGCCCTTCGGGCCGGATCGAGTGCAGACCGGCGCGCTGCCACAACGCCAGAATGGCCGCATGATCATCGATTGTTAAACGGCGCAGGCTGGGCATCGATCAGAATAACCCGCGCACCAGCAACATGAATCCAAAAATCGCCAGAGGAACACCCAGACAGGCTAACACCCCTGTGGCACTCAACAGCACGCCCACAATCAGCAGCACTAATCCCAGAATCAGGGCCACCACGCGGCCGGTGAGATTCAGAATCCCCGCCAGCAAATTCCACACCAAGCGAAACGGAGCAAGAATAATGTCCATCTTCCATGCTTTCCCCCTCTCCTCCCGTATCTGCGCAGCAGCGGGACGGCTGGCCGCGGGGAGAGGGTTGGGGTGAGGGTTACTTCTTCCGATATTCCTCAATCAACCGATCGAACTCTTCCGGCGTCAGCCGCTCGAAGTATTCCAGATCGATCTGCAGCATCGGCGCTTTGTCGCACGCCCCCAGACACACCACCGACTCCAGCGTGAACGCGCCATCGGCCGTCGTTGCGCCGCCGTGCTCTACCTGATGCTTATCCACGCCCAACTTCTTGCACGCATGAGCGAGGAATGGCTCCGATCCGCGCAGCGCGCACGGCAGGTCGTTGCAGACCTGCACTACGTGCTTGCCCACCGGATGATCGAAAAACAGCGTGTAGAACCCGACCACCGCATCGACCTCGGTCGGTTCCACCCCGGCGATGTCGGCCACTTCG
Organism: Thermoflexales bacterium; assembly: GCA_041738395.1. GTDB lineage: Bacteria > Chloroflexota > Anaerolineae > Fen-1058 > Fen-1058 > Fen-1058. The sequence continues at coordinate 38,614 of JBGSPW010000169.1, read as the reverse complement.
CGGATCGCGTCCGGCGTGCAGTAACCGTACTCGGTCTGCGCGATGGTCAACAACGGCAGCACCGCCGACTGCTTCCGGTCCGGCGGATACTTGCTCAGAATTTTCTCGATCTCAGTTGCGTGTTTGTCAAAAAATGCGCTCATGGAAATTCCATCGGGATGAGTTGAACAATCGGGCGCTGAGTTGCCCTACAATCAACAATCATCAATCACCGGTCCACATCGCCCAGCACGATGTCGATCGAGCCGATGATGGCGACCAGGTCGGCGATAAATACGCCTTTGGTCATCAGGTGCATGGCCGACAGGTTGGCAAACGACGGCGTGCGAAAATGCACGCGGCGCGGCTTGGGCGTGCCGTCGCTGGCGAGATAACAGCTAAACTCGCCGCGTGGCGATTCGATGCGCACGTATACTTCACCCACCGGCGGCGTAAAGCCTTCCGTCCACAACTTAAAGTGGTGGATCAGCGACTCCATGGAATACGCCAGCTCTTCTTTGGGCGGCGGCGCGACTTTGCGATTACTGGTGATGAACGGGCCTTTAGGCAGCTTCTTCAGCGCCTGATCGATGATGCGCAGCGATTGCCAGAATTCCTGCACGCGGCACCAGAAGCGCGCATACACATCGCCATCGGTGTGAGTGGGCACATCGAATTCAAAGTGATCGTAAGACGAATAGGGCAGCGCCTTGCGGATGTCCCAGTTGACGCCGGAACCGCGCAGGCTTGAGCCGGTCACGCCCCAGGCCAGCGCATCTTGCGCCGAAATCACGCCGACGCCGTGTGTCCGATCGATCCACAACGGATTCTTGTTCAGCAGCCCTTCGTACTCCCTCACTTCCGACGGGAAGTGGTCCATGAAGGCGCGCACGGCCTCTTCAAAGCCGGCGGGGAGATCGCGCCACAGGCCGCCGGGGCGGAAGTACGACACCATCATGCGCTGGCCGGACACCATCTCAAAGATGTCCAGAATCTTTTCGCGTTCACGGAAGCAATACAGGAACACGCTCATCGCCGCGAGGTCCATCGCGTGCGTGCCCAGCCAGACTAAGTGGCTGGCGATGCGTTGGAGTTCACACAAAATCACGCGCACGTACTGCGCGCGCAAGGGCACGTCGACGCCCATCAACTTTTCCACGGCCAGCACATAGCCGAGGTTGTTGCTCATCGGCGCGAGGTAATCCATGCGGTCGGTCAACGGAATAACCTTCATATAGGTCTTGTCTTCCGCCGTCTTCTCAATGCCGGTGTGCAGGAACCCCACATCAGGGATGCACGATATGACATTCTCGCCGTCGATCTCCAACAGCAGGCGCAGCACGCCGTGCGTCGAGGGATGCTGCGGCCCCATGTTCAACAGCACCGTCTCACCAGAGATGGCGCGCTCAGAGACAAGCCCGCGCATCTCTTTGAGATCGTCTACCGTTAATTCCATGACCTGCGTGGTGTTTTGTTCCATCTAAAACTCCGCCTGAACTGAAACCGGGTTTCTCCGGGTTGGCGCTCCATTCCATTTGGACTGGAGAAGCCCGGTTTCTACAACAACTATTTTCAGCCCTTACTCTTTCGCATACGGCTTCTGGCTCTCGATCAAATCAAAGTTGTGCGTAAACTGCGGCTCTTCATAGAACTGCGCGGCATCTTTGCGCAGCGGATGCCCCAGATAATCTTCGGGCAGGAAGATGCGGCGCGGATCGGGATGTCCGTCAAACGCAATGCCCATCAAATCCCACACTTCGCGCTCGTGCCAGTTAGCGCCGGGCCAGACGGCGGTCGCGCTGGCGACGTGCGGCCGCTCACCGTCCAGCCAGACCTTCAGGCGCAGTTCGTGATTGTTCTCCAGCGAATACAGGTGATAGTTCACGGCAAAGCGCGGCTGAGCGGGAAAGTGATCGACCGCGCTCACGTCCGAAAGCAGATCGAACTTCAACGCCGGGTCGTCGCGCAGAAACGTGCCGACCTCGATCAGCCGATCGGGCTGCACGACCAGCGTCGTTTCGCCATGAAACTCGATCGGACCGGAGACCGCTTCAGGAAAGTGGGTTGTGATCAAATCGATCATATGCATCTCACATACGCAAAATGGATCGGACAACCGGTTGAATGCCTGTTACCGATCCATGCTTCATAAACTAGACCTTGATCGCTTCTCTTTCGGCTTTGATCGGATGGCTGCGCTTGATCTGCTCATGCAGCTTCAGAATGCCGTCGATTAACGCTTCGGGGCGCGGCGGGCACCCGGCGATATACACATCCACCGGCACGATTTCGTCCACACCCTGCACGATGGCGTAGTTGTTGAACACGCCGCCACACGAGGCGCAATCGCCCATCGAGATCACCCACTTCGGATCGGGCATCTGATCGTACAGGCGGCGCAGCACCGGCGCCATCTTGCGCGTGACGCGCCCGGCCACAATCATCAAGTCGGCCTGGCGCGGACTGGCGCGCATCAATTCCATCCCAAAGCGCGAAAGATCGTAGTTGCTGGCCTGAGCCGACATCATCTCGATCGCGCAGCAGGCCAGCCCAAAGCCCAGCGGCCACATCGCATTCGTGCGGCCCCAGTTGATGACATCTTCCAGGCGGGCGGTCACCACCCCCATATTCCCCAGCTTACTTTCTAATCCCATTCAAACGCCCCCTTCTTCCACACATAGACATACCCGACCAGTAAGATCGCCATGAAGACCAACATCTCGATAAAGCCAAATAAGCCCAGGGCGCGGAAGTTCACGGCCCAAGGATAGAAGAAGATGACTTCAACATCGAACAGGATGAAGAGCACGGCGACGAGGTAGTACCGCACATTCATGCGGCGTGTACCCGGCCCGATCGGCATCATCCCTGATTCATAGGGCGACTGCTTGCGGAATGATTTCCGGCGTGGGCCGAAGATCGTTCCCAAGACAACGACGAGTACGGCGATCGCTGTCGCAACCATAAACAGGATGGCGATAGGAATATAGGATTCGAGCATGTGACTCCCTTAGGCTGTTTGACGCAGGAGGTACGTCAGATGGAGTGCTTGTTAATTTTAGCACAGCCATATAGGCGTGTCAAAGTAAAAACGTCGTTCATCGGACAATTCATTTGCGTGGCGCGCGGTAGCGACGCATGACGATTGGCAGATACGTAAAATAGGGTGGCCCCGCTGGCGCTTGTGGGGCGAGCGTCGGCCCAGGCGTAGCCGGTACAGGTGTCTCGGTCGGCGTCGCAGGCGCTACCGCGGTGACAGTCGGAGTGAGCGTCAACGTCGCGGTCGCCGCCGCTGCGATAGTTGGAGTGAACGTCATAGTAGCGGTCGCCGTTGGAAGTTCCGTGGGAATGATGGATGGGGTGATCAGTGGCGATGGTGAAGTGATGGCGCCCGTCGGCGTCAAAGCCGCGCTCGAAATGGTCGCCGCCGTCGCCTGCGTCGAAGTTAACGGTGAAGTAAAGATCGATGCGGCGCGCGTCGTTGTATTGGCCGCCGGAGCAGCCACTGTGGATCTGGCAGATGGCGTCAGCGATCCCGCTGGCAAAGTTGCCGTTGTCTCGCCAGTGGCCGGGACAGTCGAAGTCGCTGGCACATCGGCGATCGGCTGTACCCCGATCGGATTGTTTCCGCTCAACGCGATGGCTCCCCCACCGATGATCAATCCGATCAAGAGCAAGGTGATCAATACCGCCAACGGCTTGCGGCTCTTGCGCGGCGCGGATACAACCGGAGGCGGTGTTACCGGTGGGGCGACGGGCTTCGCTACTGCCGCCGGGATGGGCGGCAGCGCATAAGCCGCCGAGGGCGGAGGAACGATCGGGGCCGCTGCCGGCGCAGCGCGCAGCGCTTGATCGAGCGCGGCCACCAACTCCGCGCCGGTTTGATAACGCGCGTTTGGTTCTTTCGCCAGCGTCTTGAGGATCACTGCGTCCAATTTTGGTGTGACTTGCGGATTAAGTTTACTGGGTGGACGCGGCGGCTCGGTCATATGCAGCATCGCCACATCCAGCGGATTGTCGGCAATGAAGGGTACACGGCCTGTGATCATCTCGTACAGAATTACGCCCACCGAATACAGATCGCTCTGCATGGTGGTGTTGGCCGACGAGATGGCTTGCTCCGGCGCGATGTAAAACGGCGAGCCAAAAATCTCGCCGCGGGTGCCCGCCTCGACGAGCAGGGCCAGGCCGAAATCGGTGAGCACGGCGCGACCCTGCGGATCGATGAGGATGTTGGACGGCTTCACGTCGCGATGGATGACGCCTTGGGCGTGCGCGTAATCGAGCGCGGAACAAATCTCGGTCATGAGTCGTTGGATGCGATTTATGGAAGGCCGTTTATGGGCGGCCGCATACTCTTCAAACACCGTCTCAAGATCGCGGCCTTCGATGTACTGCATCGCCATGTAGAGCACATCGCTGACTTCGCCGTAACGATACAGCCGCACGATGTTGGGATGGTCCAGCTGGGCGCAGGCCTGCGCTTCGCGCCGGAAGCGCGCCACGTAATCGGCCTCGGCGCGGAACGGCGTATCGATCACTTTGACGGCGGCCAGCCGATTGAGCTGCGTGTCGCGCGCGCGATACACCCGCGCCATGCCGCCGTGACCGAGCAGCGCTTCCAGCCGATACTCGTCCAACTGCATCCCGATCAGCTGCTCATCCCCCGCACTTAACAGGACAGTTTTCGAGGGCACGGTCTTAGTCACACCCGTCGTCAGACCCAGCGCTTGCTCCAACACATCGATGAAGTCGTGGCATTTAGGATAGCGCTCGGCAGGCGCTTTACTCAACACTTTCAACAAGACTTCTTCGGTCTCAACATTCAACGCTGGATTGAGCTGCCGCGGCGGGGGCGGCGTGCGCGTGATGTGCTGTAAGGCCACGCTGGCCGGCGACGGATCATCAAACGGCAGCGCGCCGGTAAGCATTTGATACAAGATCACGCCCAACGAATATTGATCGGACTGCGGCACGGCCTCGGCCGAACGGCGCGCTTGCTCCGGCGCGATATACAGCGACGAGCCGAAGACCTCGCCCAACGATCCCTGCTGCACATCCATCGCCAACCCGAAATCGGTCAGCACGATGCGGCCATCGCTGGCGAGCAAGACATTGGCAGGCTTCACGTCCCGATGGACCACGCCGCGTTGATGCGCGTAATCCAGCGCCCCCGCAACCGCGCGGCCAATACGGATCACTTCCTTGTAGGGCACGCGTTCACGGCGCGTGACGGTGTGCGCAATGTATTTCCCTAAATCGGCGCCGTCGATATATTCCATAACGAAGTAATACAAACCGTCTTCGTCGCTGGCATAGTAAATGTGGATGATGTTCTCGTGCCGCCAGCCGGCCACCGCTTGCGCTTCACGCACGAAGCGTTCCGCGTACGTAGGATTGTCACGATAACGCGCATCGATCAGCTTGATGGCGACGGGGCGGTGCAGCTTCACATCCTGACCGTAATACACCAGCGCCATGCCGCCGCGCCCGATGAGGCGCTCGATGCGGAAGTTTGCCAGTTGCCGGCCGATAAGAGGATCGTCGATCATGTTCAGTCCGTGTGGCTGGCCAGCGTGATGTGCTGCAAGCCTTTGATGTAGCGATTCAGCCCGCGCGCATAGGCATCCACGTAATCCTGCGCCAAGCGCCGGGCGGTGTCGGTCAAGCCGATGGCGCTGAGCTGCCCGACGTGCGGGCGAAAATCGCGCAGCGTCAAGTGCATCACGCCCTGTGCATCGGTCAACACGCCCCACGCCAGCGTTTTCTTATCGTTGTCATCTTTGGCCGTGGCAAAGCGCGTCAGGGTGCTTTTGCGCGCCACCTGTCCCACGTTCGAAAAAGATTCACGCCCTTTGATCAGATCATTAACTACGTCAATGCGGTCGGGAATCCTGTCCAAAAGGCGTTGCAAAGCAGGCGGCATGTGCGCCAACAATTTAATGGTGCCCACGCTGGCGCTCTTGCCCGTCAACGCGATTTCCTTGGTGCGGCTTAGTAACGCACCGAACCCGGCCAGTGTCGCCAGATACCGCCGCTGCACCTGATCGAACTCGACGTACAGCCGCGCCCGATCTTCTGCCTGAGCGGTACGGATCGCTTCCAGCAACGACATCGCGCGAGTATGGAGTTGCAGCAGATCGAAATCTTTCAGCGGGACTTCAAACGTCATCGGATACACCCGTTCGCGCGGCTCGTGCTGGCTGGCATCCACCGGGATCAAGATGGCGGGGTTCATCTGTCGATCGGACGTCAACGCATCCAACGCGGCTTGCGCGGCGGCGCGCGCTTTAGGCTCGCGGGTCAAGTCGCGCAGATCGGCCACCAACTTCGGATCGGGCTGATAGGTCGCGGCATGAACGGCGCGATACAACACCAGCAGATCGTTCACCGTCAGTTCGAGTTGATCGCTGCGCTTGCGAAAGAGCTGCCGCAACGCCGTCATCGCCTTGAGATCGAGCGCCTTCGTTTCGACACACACTTCGGGCGCGACATGCGGCGCTTGCGCCACCGCCAGGCTATCAGCCGGAGTGATCGCCAAGGCCAACGTCGCAGGACGCAGGCCCGGCACGGGTTTCGGCCGCGAACTCAAAAACACCGCCCACGCCAGCGCTTCGTTGGTCATGATCTCGGCCAGCGCCGCACCCCACCCGCCATCGAAAAAGATGTGCGATTGATCGAAAACAAAGGTGGAGCCGGTGTCAAAGATCGTCAGAGCATGATCGCCTACGCCGCGCTCGCCCTGCCGGATGTCGCTCAGCGCAATTTTCTCGGCCGCGGGCAGCTGGCGATCGAAGTTTAACACAATCGGTGTGTGGCGCAGTCGATCGATTTCTTCCACGAGCGCGGCATTCAATTTGCCGCGCAGCTGCGCCTGCGCGCGCCGCTTCACGCCTGCGATCGAAACCAGCGAACCACCGCCGCTGGTGGCCGGTTCACGCACCAGCGCCGCCATGGCCCCGCGAATCGTCGTATAATCGATCGGGGCGGTTGAGTCCGTCGCGCACACGGGCAGCAGATAATAGTGGCCGCGATAGATTACGCCGACCTGCGTGTCCTGCAACTCAATCGGCACCCGCGTCTCATCGTACAGGCCCGGTTCGAGATAGGCCAGCAGCGACAGCTGCTTTTGAAACGCAATCAACCCAGCGGCTTCCGCGCTGATCCGATCGGACCACGCCCGACGCATCTCGGCGGGCAACTCGCGCTTGACCTGCGCGATGAATTGATCGAACTTGCGGCGGCGATACCGCGGATAATCTTCATTCGGATCGACATCACTGCCGCGCCCGTAGGGCCGCACAGCTTCCCATTTGCGATAGAGCCGCTTGAACCGCGCGGCCTGCGGCGTGCCGGCGGTGAGTTCGCGCATAGCGAAGGTGTACACACGCTCGCGCCACTCGTTCTCCAGCAGCGCCGGATATTGATGCACGGCATACACGGCCGCCATCCCCCACGCGGTCATGCGATCAACCGGATTGATCTTCAGGCGATGCTGCGCGAGCACCGTATCGAAGCCGTGCGTTTCGTTGGCGTGGCGCGCGGTGTCATCCCGCAGCGCATACTCGACGTAGAATTGCCACGTGCCTTCGGGAAAAGCATCGTCGGGATTTTTGCCCACGAGTTTGAGCAGATTCTGATAACCCCAGAGGATAGTCGCCGGCGTAGCGAAAAACGCTCCATATGTTGCGCGATCAAGTGCCTGTTCTACACCTTTGAAAAGAAGATTCAAATCGCGCCGCACATGATTCAGCGGCAGACGCCGGCCGGGTAAGCGCGCTAGTCCGGAGAGGATCATACCGGGCACATTACCCGCCGGCATCACGCGCGCGATAAGATCGATCACCGCGTCGACTTCCGGCAGCGTCAACGGTGTCAAGGCGCGGATTAGCTGCGAATGCGCGATGGAACGCAAATCGTCTGCGGTTTTTTGAGAAGCCTGAACATACCGAAGATCATCTGACATGAGCACCATAAGCAAAGCACTGCAACATCATATGCCTTTGCAATGCATAAGCGCCACCGCCATACTGCAAATGATCTGCCCCAAAATAAGACTCGTATTGAACTGGCGCAGCGAACCGCGGGAACGTTGCCAGAATTGAAGTGTGATCATATTAAGTAGAGGGGTAGTTATTATCACAATGTTATAGATAGGAAAGTACCCAAGCAGAATATCAACGACCGCTAACACCACTGCAGAGAAACTTATTACTTGTAGAGCTCGAATAGCAGTGAGGACCGGAATGCCCGCTACTCTGTCGTTTTCAACACCTGTGGTGCGCTCAAGCAAAATCTCCAGGCTCCATAACACGGCATTGACAAAAGTGAGCTGCCAGACAAAAGCAAGGGCCATCCATGTCTGTGGAACCGTAGGCTGATTCAAATACCAAACCGGCACATAAACCGCGATCACCGCCCACACAAGAGAAATAAATAGGCGATTAGGCAGTATGTCTCTCAGCGCATGAATGACCTGTGGGGCGCGTCGTGCCAACTGCAAGAGCACAGTCCCTAGTGACAAGGTCCCGGCCAAGGCAAGTAGAGAAAAGAAACCTTGGTGGGCCTCAATCGTTAGCCACATAACTACCAGCGTGGCGAGCGGTATTGTTAGGTAACACCAAATTCGGTAGAGCCAATAAATCTGTTCAATCGATCTGAATCGCTCGCGATCTTCGTTCCAGTCAATAAGATTGTCAATGCTGTAGACAATATATGTGCTAAGACCAACAATCAAAATGCTATTCCATATTACTTCGCCTGTCAGTACCGCGCTAACGGCGCCTGTCAAAAACATAGCTCCGAGGCCGAGCTGAATCTGGCTGTAGTAAAAAAGGCCAAACAGATCAGTCCTTTGCTTCATCGGCAGGCCTCAGGAAATTCTTGAGAATCCGATTCTTAATATTAGTTAGGATTCGGTATGCGTCGTTACCAAAGAATCCCAACAGAAACGATAAGCCAATTGTAGCGTCGAAAGAATTGGGACTTGTTGCTTCTAGAGAAACACCAAAAATACTAAACTTAGACAATCGAAGTACAATTACAACTATAGCTGCTATGCTACACGTGCGCATCATATTTCCCATGTAAGAAAGCCCATCATCAACAAATCGGAATTTCCTCTGAACCATGGCCACTGTGTTGGCATAGGATTGTTGCGCCCACACGCCAAGCGAGCTCCACATCAACACCTCCGCAGCGATGCCCATAGTCGTCGGTCCATTGACGAATGTTATCTTTGATAAGATGTCAATATTCAGAGGATTATACAGGTCGAACGATAGAAAATATGCTCCATGCCATCGCGCGTATAGCTCGATAAAAAACACTTCCACCGCCCCTGTCATTATTAGAAGTATCAGCAAGCTCCACTGATAGGTCCAAACCAATTTAGGCGTCAATCGATAAAATGCTATCGCAGCATTGATTGTCTCACGAACTTTTTGCAGTTCTAACAAGCCATCTGAGTACGTACGATCGTTTCCATTATTTTGGTCACGGACAAGGTTGAACTCCGCGATCCACCTTTCTGTGATTAACCGTGCCTGCTGAAGTCCGATCAAAATGTCGTTGGCTTGGCCAAGGAACACTTCTAAATAGGTAGGCTTCCGCAACGGATTAAGCACATCAACCGCAGACGTGATGGCAAGATGGGGATTGACGCTGGCTGTAGCGCTGGTACCTGTCGCATCCTCAGCCCCAACCGATTCGCTTAGCGTGATGCCAGAAGACGATTGTTCGACCTCGCTGTAAGAAACAGATTCCGTGGAAGACATACTATAGGCCTCCTTGAATGGGTTTAGCGATTTTACGAAGATGGATCTGGTGATATAACTTGCACTAGATTTCAACGATCATCCGTAATGCAATGTAGACACAAAGAGCAATCTGCAGTATTGTAAAAGAATTCTCAAAATTCAGATAGTGTGCATTTGGTACTGCACTCATGAGAGCGGGTCACGAATCACGCATCACGTTCTTATCCTCTCACATGACCTCAATCTGCGATCCATTCGCTGTCTTAGTCACTTCAATCCGCACCGGGAAAGCGTCCTTCAATTCGTCGAGGTGCGTGATGACGAGGATGCGTTGGAAATCATCCTGCACGGCGTTGATGGCTTCCACCAATTTGTCGCGCCCGGTGCTGTCCAGCGCGCCGAAGCCTTCATCGATGACGAGTGTCTGCAATTGTGCGCCCGCGCGCCGCGCCAGCAGCTTGCTCAACGCGATGCGGATGGCGAAGTTGACGCGGTACTGCTCGCCACCACTATAGTTTTCGTAGGGCCGGGTGCCCAGCTCATCGGCGATCTTGATCTCCAGCGTTTCGACGGTGTCGCCCTTGACGGTTTCGCGCTGCGTGTCGAAGCGCACGTGCATGCGCCCGCTGGTGATCCTGGTGAGCAGCACATTGGCTTCATCTTCAATCTCCGGGATCGCCGCTTCGATGATCATCGCGGGCACGCCCTTCTTGCCAAACGCCAGACGCAGCTCTTCGTAGATGCCCTTCTCCTCCGCCCAGTGTTTACGCTCGGCCAGTTTCCCCTCGCGCTGATTGATGAGCGCTTCGCAGGCCGCCAGTTTTTGTTCGGCCGCGCCCAGCTGTTGACGCGCCCGGGCCTCTTCGGATCGCGTGCGCTCGTATTCGGCTTGAATCGCGATGAAATCGCCGAGGCCGGCCTTGGCCGATCCGATCTGCGCGGCGATTTCAGATTGCTGGTGTCGATCGACTTCCAGCGCACTCTGCCACTCCGATCGGCGCTGCTCCAACTTCTCGATCGACTTGGCCGCTTCCCGCGCGGCTTCAATGGCCGCTTTCAGTTCTGCCTCGCGCCGGTGCAAGTTCGGCAGCGCGCGCAGCTCGGCCTCCACCGCCGCCAGCTGATTCTCGACGGCGACCACTTCGGGCTTGATGGCTTCCAGTCGCGCTTTGTTTTCGCGGAATAAATGTCGCCGCGTCTCAATCTCGGCGTTGAGCTCGACCACCACTTGCCGCCGATGTTCCGGCGTCAACGGTTGACCGCAGGTGGGACATGCCGGATCGGTGGAAGATTCGAGCAACGCGATCCGTGCCTTGAACGGTTCGACTTCCGGCACCAGCCGCTCGTTCTGTCCGCGCAGTGCGGCGGCTTCTTCGCCCAGCTCGCTCTTGCGCTGACGCACCTCATCGCGCACCGCCTCGCGCTGTGCCAACGCCTCGATCTTCGCCTGGGTCTCGGCCAGATCTTGCATTAGCGGCGAGTCATCGGCCTTCAGCCGAGCCGCAGTCAGATCGCGCTCAACCGCAGCCAGTTCGCGTTCGGCCTGAGCGATCCGTTTGGCCAAATCGGTCAACTGCGCGTCAAGCATGCCCAATGAACGCTGCGCCTGCTGGGCTTGCTGAAATTTCGCTTCCGCCTCGCGCAAGCGATCGCCCAGCGCAATCACCGCTTTCTGCGCGGCGGCGACTTCGGCTTCGAACTGCGGTTGACGCGCCGCTTCCGCATCGATCTCGTGGAGGCGCAGATCGATCAGGCGCAGCTCATTCTCGATCGACGCGATCTTCTCTTTCGCCCGCGCTTCGTACTCGTCCCAGATATCCAGCCCCAGAATATCGGCCAGCACCTTCTTACGCTCGGTCGCCGTCTTGACGGTGAATTCGTCGGCGCGGCCTTGCAGCAGAAATGCCGAGTTGATGAACGTGTCGTAATCGAGCCGCAGCAGATCGATGATCTTTTGCTGGGTGGCGTTCATCTGCGGTTCGGCGATGGTTTTCCATTGCTCACTGCCATTCCCATTAGCCGAACGAATCTGAAAATCGAGCATCCCCACGCCGCTCTTCTTGCCGACCTTGCGCGCACGCACCACACGATAAACGTTGCCACCCAGCTCAAACGTGAACTCAACCTGCATCTCGGTCTGACCTTGATGCACCAGCTCGTCATCGCGCTTCGAACGCGACCGGCCCCACACCGCCCACGTGATCGCATCGAGGATGGAGGACTTACCCGCGCCGTTATCGCCCGTCAGGCAGCCGACGTGAATGCCGCTGAAGTTCAGCTCGGCCTCGCGGTAAGGCATGAAGTTGGTGAGCTTGAGATAAAGTGGAATCATGGTTTAGCGGTAATGCCGGTTGACCTACTCCATAAATGACCGAAATGCGATCAAGCAAAGGCTGAACAGGCCGGCCGCCCGCTCGCATAGTTGCGGCCTGCTATCTGACCATTCAATTGTTAGCTCCACCTTTAACGCTTGAGAATCTACTACGACTGTGTTTTCCCTGAAGAATGCCGCAAGATTCTGGCTGTTTAAGGACTTGAATTTGTTCTTGTAAACCGGAGAAGCGCGCCCAGCAATCTTAAAGTACAGCTTGCCGTGAAGTTCTGAAAGCCCCGAATCGTCTTGCATGATTTTCGAATCCGAGGAGATATCGAAATAGACATTACCCGCGCGTTCACCACCAAAATTTGCGTAAATCTCGTCAACATTTTTGTCAGACCAGACAGGGTTGAAATGTATCTCCTGCCACAGGCTACTGACGCGGTTTTGTACTTCTTTTGCGAAATCTCTACATCGTTGGCGTTCGGGAGTCCGTTCAACCGCCATTGGCCCCGGGGTCATGTCTTTTTTCAGTAGATCTTCAATTCGGTCTACTCCTTGCAGAATGAGTGAAGAAACAAACTTTGTCTGTTCCTCTTGTTGTTCATTTTGAGGTGTAGAGAATGAGTTCCTGAGTAGTGACAGTACCGTTTCCCAAGGCAAGTGTAATTTGCGATCATCTTCAACATGAAGATCGTCGAGCTCTTGTTGTGCGGCTTGAGAAAAAGCAGGGGTCAAAAACACGATTGCCATCGAGGACGCACTATTAAGAATCACGTCGCGACCAAGCTGTGGTCGGAACTTCTGGTAGTATTTTTGGAGCTGACCGCGGCGGATGAATTTGTCGTTTATTTTTGCCTCGATCAGAATTACCCAGCTGTCCCATACCACAATCAAATCAGCACCATCGTATTCAGTCTTCACTACTGACGGTCCAGAGTTGGAGAGTGGCAGCTCACACAGCTTTGCAAAGCCTGCCCAAAATGCCAACTGCCTTTGAGATAGCTCTATGCCACTAAACTTATCAAAAGCGGTAGCGAGAAGCGCAACGGCACCACCTTCGAATGAGATGAGGTATTGGAGTGGGTTCTTACTCATTGTAAATACCCAATAGATGATTCGGCGATCAATGGCTCATTTTTCATACGCCATACCAAACATCTGCTCGGCGTGTTGTAACAAAAGATCGATCCGATCATCATCAACATTCTTGGCAAACAAATACTTTTGAAGCAATTGCTTCGGCGTCATGCCTTCCGGCGAGAGGCCGCCCAATCTCTCTCGCACTTCACGATCGGCCTGCCGGTTGATGGCGGCGATGTAGTCCGCAGCATGCAGCGCCGCGCGCAGGTCTTTTTCGCGCAGGCTGGCGTCTTGTTCGGGGCGCATCCGCACATTGACGCGCACGATGGCATCCGTCACATCCACCTGCGCCAGCGCGCCCTGCGCGGCCAACGTGGGATCATCCTCTTCACGCACGTCGAGGTTGATCGTCACGAAGGGCCGCGCTTTCACTTCGACGAACTGCCACGTGGTGTTGCCCTTCTCCAACTCGATCCAGCAGAAACCCTTCGCTTCTTTTTCTTCGCCGAAGTCGATGCGCTCCAGACTGCCGGAATAGACCATCGCCGGATAGCGACCTTCGTTCAAGTTTTGATGTTTATGAACATGGCCGAGCGCCGCGTAGTCCCACGGGCCATCACTCAGCACGCTCTTCAACACGGCCACATCACGCCCGATCATCACACTGCGTTCCGATCCGTACGTCGCACCGGACACGGTGAAGTGCCCGGTCAAAATCGCGGGCACTTCGGGATCGAGTTGTTCCGCCATGGCGCGGATATTGTCGCCGACGATCTCTTGCAGCGTCTTATCCAGTTCCTCGATCGATTTGCCGCGATGTTCGGCCTGCGACAGCAAGCGATTGCGCATGGGGTACGGCGCGGTGGCGACTTGCACCTTGCCGCGCTTCGTCTCAATGATATGAACTTCCTCAGCCCAGCCGACGATCACATTCGGCACGCCCAGCGTGCGATAGATGTCGATGCTGCTGGCCTTTTTTTCCATCGCGGGCAGATCGTGGTTGCCCACCAACATCACCACCGGCACCTGCGCATCGATGAAGCGCTTCATGCGCCGCGCAAATTCGCGCTGCAAGGTGGGGCTGGGATCACGCGTCTTGAAGGCATCGCCCGCAAAGATCACCAGATCGACATCGTGGCTGAGGCCATAGTCGATCACTTTGTCGAAGCGGCGCAAAAAATCGAGCACGCGGCTGTTGATGCCGGTGCTGGAATCGATGTGCCCGTAGTTTTCCATGCCGATGTGAATGTCGGCAAAATGCAGAACGTTGATTTGGGTCATGCTTTTTTCCAAATCACCGGCAAGAAACACGGGCCGTCGAGGGTAAAGCTCACCGTCGGCGTCGCGGTCGGTTCGGGAGTGGGGATCACACAGGCCTTTTCCAACATCGTCGCATCGAAGACCGTGCCATCGGGCTGGATGGCTTGCACAATCAAGGTGCACCCAGCGAGTGTGACGAAGACGGTATGATACGTCGTTTCAGCATAAGCGCTGAACGATTGCGGCTTGACTTGATACAGCGGCCCGCCGCCGCCGCCGCTGACGATGTACAGCACGCCATTGATCGGCTGTGTTCGCTCGTAGTCGTGATCGTGACCGTTGAAAACCACATCCACTTTGGCTTGCTCAAAGATCGGCGCGAGCAGTTTGCGTTTGGCCTCAGGCCAATTAGCTTCATGACCGTGCGGGCCAGAGCTATAAATGGCTTGATGATAGAACACAATTTTCCACGGCTGATCGGTGGCGGCCAGATCGTTCTTGAGCCATTCCAACTGCTTCGCGTCGGGTCCGGTGTTGAAGTCGAACGCCGTGAAATGCGCGTTGCCCCAATCGAAGGAGTAGTAGCGCTCGGTTTGCGCGGGATTGTTCTGCGGCAAATAGAAGGCGTCGAGGTAGGGCTGGCCGCGCTGACTATGATAGTCGTGGTTACCCAGGACAGGAAAAATGGGCGCGCGCCTGGCCAGAGTCTGATAGGGCTGAAAGAAGAACGGATCGTAGCCGGCCGCTTGCCCGTCGGGATAGACCACATCGCCGGTATGCAGCACCAACTGCGGATCGAGCGCCACCATCCGATCGGCCACGGCGTATTGATCGCGCGATCCCGTGCCGCTGTCGCCAATCACGGCAAAGCTAAAGGGCTGATCGGGCGCGGCGGCCGTCCGAAATGATCCGTTGGCTAATTCGACGCCGTCGGTTGAAACCCGATAGAGCACTTCCGTGCCGGTGATCAGATCGGTCAAAGTGACGACGTGTTCCGTTGTGGGGTCGGGAAGATCGATCGAGGCGGTGTAGCCGCCCACGCCGTAATCGACCTGGCTGCTGCCGGGCGCGGCGGTTCGCCAGACAATAATCGCGCTGGTGCCTGTCACCGATTGTAGATACGGGCCGCGCGTCAACGTGACGCCTGCCATAAAAAACAGCAGGGCCGCACAGCCGGGCAAAAGCGATCGGGCGCGGCGCACAGCCGCCTCAACCATCAATGACGTCCTTGGAGGCACTGGAGCGCTGATCGGGATCGGAGGTGCTGGATTGATTTCCGGTCACAGTCCAGTCGCCCGGCGGCGGATCGCCATTGATCTCGGCCCGAAGGCGCGCTACCAGATCTTTGGGCGACATGGCAATAAAGGCCTGCACACCGAGAAGAAATAGTGCCACATCGTCAACTTGCCCCAACCCGGGAATGACGTCTGGCAGAATGTCGATGGGGGACAGGATGTACAGACCCACCAACATCGGAACGATCTTGGTCGAGAGAGGTACGTGCCCATCCCACAGCAACCGCCACGCAATGCGAAATGAGTTAAAGAGGTTCATCCAAAACCCCGGGGAGTGCCGATCGGAATTATTAACGGTCATGGCCAACCTCCTGAAGACAGCAAGTGTTGAATTTGATTATACTCGAAAAGACCCGGTTGCCACTCGAACCCGTATTCAAGGCGCCACCCACTGCAAGCCTGTCTCACACCAACCGATTACCAACTCGGCAATCTCTGATTTGGCACTTTGCCCGTTTTCCAAGTGATCCGCGGACAGGGTAAGATCCCATGACTTGGCTGGTGAAGCTCTTCCCAACGATCCCCCAACAGTAGCCCAATGTCATCTATCACGAATTCGTGTATTCTGTTATTAAGTAGAAAAGTTACAGTTTCGTTACGATTTGCAGTTTCTTGTTTTGAAGGAGGTCAACATGAAGCACATTCGATTTTTCCGCATCCTGACTGTGGTATCTATCATGGCCTTACTCGCTACGGCGTTGGCGGGTGCAGTGCCCACCGCCCAAGCGGCCACCGCCCGCGTGATCGTGCGTGGCACCTCGCTGGACGTTGCCGTTTCGGCCGTTCAGTCCGTGGGAGGCCGCATCACAGACAAGATTGACATCATCAACGCGGTGGTGGCCGATGTTCCCCCGGCCAGCGTCACAAAGTTGTCGCATGCGCCGGGTATTCTGGGGGTCATGTCCGATCGGACCGTGAAGATGGTCGGTGAGGCGTTCAGCCCCGCCGCCACACGCCCCGATAACACGACCTTCCAGTACGCTCAGGTGGTGGGCGCCGATCAAGTCTGGGCCAGCGGTAATCTGGGTCAAGATGTCACAGTGGCGACACTCGACACCGGCATTGATCCCACCTTCTTGAGTCTGCGTGCCACGCGCGGCATCTGGCAAGATCGCTTCCTGGCTTACTATGATGCCCCCACCGACAAGGTGTATGAGTCGTGGAAGTTGTTGCGCTCACCGCGTGACCCCAACGGGCACGGCACGCACGTCGCCGGCATCATCGGGAACAGCGACAAAGAAGGCGGCCAATACGTCGGCGTTGCCCCGGGCGTCAATTTCGTTTCGGTCCGCGTCCTCGATGACACCGGCATGGGCACGTATGCCGATGTGCTGCGCGGCCTGAACTGGGTGGTGCAGAACAAGGATCGCTATAATATCCGCGTGCTGAACATGTCGATGTATGCGACACCCGTCGCGCCCTACTGGGCCGACCCGTACAACCTGGCCGTGATGGCCGCGTGGAAAGCCGGCATCGTCGTGATTGCCAGCGCGGGTAATGATGGCCCGGCTCCGCTGAGCGTGGGTGTCCCCGGCAATACGCCTTATATCATCACGGTGGGCGCGTTCACCGACAATTACACCCCCGAGGATATGGGCGATGACTACATCCCGCCCTTCTCAGCTTCCGGCCCGACGCTGGATGCCTTTGTCAAGCCGGATGTGATTGCTCCAGGTGCGCATGTATCTTCGTTGATGCGCAACAACTCTTATCTGGCACAGCAGTACCCGGAGAACCGGATTCGCGGCCTTTACTTCAAGATGAGCGGCACCTCTATGTCGGCCGCAGTGACCTCTGGTATTGTGGCATTGATGTTACACGAGCATCCTGAATTGACCCCGGATCAGGTGAAGTATCGGTTGAGCATGACGGCACGTCCGCAGTTCAGTGAAACCAGCGGCGAAATGGCCTACAGTATCTGGCAGCAGGGTGCGGGCCGCGTCTGGGCGCCGGAAGCCGTTTCAACTGACATTGAAGGCTCAGCCAACGCGGGAATGGACATTAATGCCGATCTCGCTGGCACGCAGCATTATGAAGGTTGGACGGAGTGGAATCCAGAGACGGGCGAGTTTGAGATTCGTGGTGATGGTTATGCCTCCTGGTCGGGTGGCTACGCTTCCTGGTCAGGTAGTTATGCCTCATGGTCAGGTGGTTATGCCTCATGGTCGGGTGGCCCCACCAACTGGTCAGGCGGTTATGCTTCCTGGTCGGGTGGGTACGCTTCCTGGTCAGGTGGTTATGCTTCCTGGTCAGGCGGCTATGCTTCATGGTCGGGCGGTTACGCCTCGTGGTCGGGTGGTTACGCCTCGTGGTCAGGCAGCACTGGCGAACCCTCCTTTGCCGAGGCCTATGCCACTCTGCAGAATGTGCCAGGGAATACGGCCTCTGTTGGCATCAACAACTGGGTTGACATCGACGAATAGCGGCATCGAATCTAAAACGATTTTCTCCTCAAAAGCACTAAGCCCCGATTGCCGGGGCTTAGTGCTTTTTCATTCTCTGACAGTGGGCCTGAGCTTGATTCGCCCACTTGCTATTTGGAAATGCCTGAATGAGAGTCAACCTTATGCGCTCAGCGCCGCCAGCTGTTTATCAATTCGTTGGATATCGGCCACCGCGCCCAATTGTTCGAAGATGACACGACTGGCCTCCAAATCCTGCCGTGCTCGCTCAGGATGATCTTGCTTCTGCGCCAAGCTGGCGCGCCAATACATGGCTCGGGCCGCTTCGATGAGCAGGCCGCCTTCTTGCAGCACAGTGATGCCACGTTCGAGATGCCGGGCGGCAGCCGTCATATCACCGCGTACCAGTGCGATGCGGCCGGACAATACCTCATAGCTGCCCCACTCCGGCGACTTGCCTTGCTCGGTATGGGTTACTTCCCGCAAGAGATCGAAGCTGCGTTTGGCCCATTGTTCCGCCACGTCGATCTGGCCTTGCTCCAAAGCGAGCAGGCCCTGCAAATAATAGGTATCCTTTAAGTTCATCTCACGCGCGCCAGCCTCTTCATACAGGCTCACCGCGGCATTCAAATGGCGGGCAGAGTCACCCCAGCGTGTCTGGAACAAATACAAACGACCTAGATTCATGTGTGATTGAGCCAGTTCATACGGATGGGCGATACGCTGCGCAATCGCGAGGCTGCGCTGCAACATGGCTTCGGCTTTGACCCAATCGCCGCGATCGGTATAGAGCAGGCCCAAGTTGGTGCCCGCCTGCACCAGGCCCTCCGCTTCGCCGATACCTTCGTGCATCTCTACGGCGCGTTGATAGTCTGACTGCGCGCCATCCCAATCGCCGCTGGCCCATTTCAAAATGCCGAGATTGTTCAACGAACGCGCGTAACCCACAATGTCGCCCAGCTTCTCGCGCAGGGCCAGCGCTTGCTCGACGTAGCGCACCGCATCAGCCGACTGCCCCCGATTGTAATACACGGCCCCTAGACGATTGAGAATGGAAGACTGCGCGCCGTAATACTGCGTGTTCGTCACCAACCCCAACCCCTTGTCCAACCACTGTTGTGCCGCAATGAGGTCGCCGCGGCGCAGGTTCAACCACCCCAATTCCGAATACACTTGGCCGCGCAGATCAGGTGCGGCACCGCGCACCTGATCGAGTTGCTTCAGAGCTTGCTGCAACCAGTTATCGAACTCGTGCAGATCGCCGCGCTTATCCCACACCTGTCCCAGCTTGAGCATCGCCCAGGCGCGATCTTCGGCCGTGGCACCCGTCCACTCTTCCAACATCGCTTGATAAAAAGCCGCGGCTTCTTCGTATTCGCCGATGAGCTGCTCGACATCCCCCAGGCCGATCGCGGCCTGCCAGCGCGCCGATTCGTGGCCGCTAAGATGTTGGGCTAATTGCAAGGCCCGGCTGTAATGCTCGATCGCTTCGTAGTTTGCGAAGCGCGCCTTGGCCCGATTGCCCGCCAGCACTGAATACAACATCGCCCGATCGCGCACCCGGGCTCGATCGTAGTGCTGGGCCAGCGACTCAGCCTGATTGATCGCATCGTCCGAGTACAAGAATTCGATGCTCTCTGCCACCGTGCGGTGTAGTCCGGGGCGCTGACTGTGCAGCAAGCTATTGTAAATGGTTTCCTGCGTCAGGATGTGACTGAAGGCATAGGTGAGCTCAGTGGCCGCGGGACGCGGCTCTACCACGCCCAGTTCGATCAACCGCTCCAACATCGGCGCGACCGCCGCCGTACCGTGCAAGCGGCGTTCCACTTCTTCCAGCAAGCGCTCCGGAAATTCCAGGCCAATCACCGAGGCATCGCGCAGGACTTGCTGCAGTTCCTTGGGCAGTCGATCAAAGCGCGTTAACATCAAACCGCCCAGGCTGGTCGGCACATCAACCGTTCTGACCTCCATCGTGGACGCGACCCGCCATTTACCAGCGCCCGGCTTCAACACATCCTTTTCAATGAGCATCCGCACGAACTCTTCAATATAGAAGGGATTGCCTTCGGCGCGGGCCAAAATCGTGCTGATAATCTGTTCAGGCAGATCGTTGATCTCCAGCAGATGACCTAACAAGGCGCGGCTGTGTGCGGCCGACAACGGCTTCAAGTTCAGTTCCAGTCGCACCGGCGCCTCTAAGAGATGCGTGCTCGAACCTACGTTGAGGCGCAGTGGACGCTTGGGCACTGGCCGGGTCATCACACACAGCAGCAGGGGGGCTTCGTCGATGATATCCACAATGGATTGCAGCAAGTCGCGCGACAGATCGTCGGCCCAATGAAAATCGTCGATCACGGCAATGATCGGCTGCTGTCGTGCTTCGCCCACGATCCATTCCCGCACCGCCAACGTCGTCAATTGCCTGACTCGCTCCGGTTCTAAACTCCGCATCGCCAGATTTTCTCTTGACGAAAGCGGCAGGCCCAGAATTTGCCGCAGAAATGGCCGCAGCGCCGGGGTGGTCTGCGCATCCCAGTCAGCTGGCTGGCCCTTGACCCGCAGCGCATCCTCCAACAGTGAACGGAATGGCGCATAACCCACACCTACAAAATAGGGCACCCCGCGCCCACGCCAGATGGTCGTCGCAGTAGGTAAGGGAGCCGACAACCACTCGCGCACCAGGCGTGACTTGCCCAACCCGGCTTCACCTTGAATCACAATCAGGCGTCCGCGTCGATCGTTCAGGAAGGCCGACCGCATTTTGTGCAGCTGCTCGATTTCATCGTCGCGCCCCAGCAGGACCGTGGTAATCCCCGTAAAACCGCGCGTGGGCAGAGGTTCGGCCCGATCGCTGGTAACCTCGAAAGTCAAAACCGGCTGATCAAAGCCCTTAATGTGAGTGGTACCCGTCGCTTGGTAATTAAACAGGGCACGGGTCTGTTGATAAACTCGTGCACTAACGAGGATACCGCCGGGGCGGGCCGCCGCTTGCAAGCGTGCTGACAGGTTGACCGTTTCGCCGATCACCGTGTAGGCAGCCTGTTGCTCGGAACCGATGACGCCCGCCACAGCTAGCCCGCTGTTGACGCCAATCCGAATTTGCAGCGGCGCTCCCACCTGCGCAAGTGCGACCGGCTCAAATTCGGCGGCGGCGCGCTGCATGTCCAACGCGGCGCGCACGGCCAACTCTGGATCGTTTTCATGCGCGTTCGGGGCGCCAAACACGGCCAGCAAACCATCGCCCATAAACTTATCGACCATGCCGTCATAGCGATGGATGCATTCCATCAGCCGGCCGAGCAAATCGTTGATCAGATTGAACACGGCCTCGGCGTCCAGCGATACCGACAATTTTGTAAAGTTCACCACATCGGCAAACAGGACCGAAATCTCGCGTCGTTCACCACGCAAGCGGGCTTGATCGTACAGCACGCTATCCGCAACCACGGCCGGCAGATAACGACGCAAGCGCTGCAGCGCAGCTTGCGCGACAGCCAGCTGGGCAGCCGGATCGGCATTCAGTGCGGCGCCACAGCGCGCACACTGGACAGCACTACTTTCGTTGTCAAATCCACAGTGAGGGCAGGGCATAGTTTTTAGGCGTATCTCTAAGATATCGGATAGTTGGCTGGATTCCAGTAGTCTTAGTGGTCAAGTTTACCACTTTTCGGTAAAAGAGGCATATGGTTTTGGTCACAAATTCGGGAGCGAGATTGATCAATCGGCGCAGTGGCGCATTTTGCGGAATTGCGCTATAAACGACTATTCTTTCGCGCTCAATCAGGACACCATGCTCACCATCGAACAAGTTGATCTCAGTTCCCAACAGCACCTTCGCCGTTTCATCGACCTGCCTTATCGGTTGTACAAAAATCATCCCCAGTGGGTGCCCCCGCTCCGCATAGATGTGGAGTTGATGCTTAACAAGCACAAGCATCCCTTCTACGAACATTCCGACGCCGACTTCTTTGTTGCGCTGCGCGCTGGTCGCGTGGTGGGCCGCATTGCCGCGCTGGAAAATCGCCCCTTCAATCGTTATCACAAAACGCAACAGGCTCAGTTCTATCTGTTTGAATGTGAAGACGATCAAGCCGTGGCGCAGGCACTCTTTGAGAAAGTGGCCGAGTGGGCGCGTGCCCGTGGACTGCATACAATCGTGGGCCCCAAAGGCTTCGGCGCGCTCGACGGATATGGGCTGCTCGTCGAAGGCTTCGAACATCGCCAGATGATGACAATGATGAACTACAACTATCCCTATTATCCACGCCTGATGGAGGCGCTGGGCTTCCACAAAGAAGTCGATTTCATCTCGTGTTATCTCAGCGCCACTGCCTTCAACTTGCCGCCGCGCGTGCACAGCATCGCCGATCGGGTGCAGGCACGCGGCACCTTGAAGGTCAAACGCTTCACAGACAAGAACGAATTGAAAGCGTGGGCTGATCGCATCGGCAAAGCGTATAACGATGCCTTCGTCAACAACTGGGAATACTATCCGCTGACCGCACGCGAGATCAAATTCATTCTCGATAACATCATGGTGATTGCCGATCCCAAGTTGATCAAGATCATCACTCACGACGATCGGGTTGTTGGTTTCCTGCTGGGCTTCCACGATGTCTCGGCGGGCTTGCAAAAAGCGAAAGGGCGACTGCTGCCATTCGGGCTGCTAAATATTTTGCTCGACAAACGCCGCACGAAGTGGGTGGCGATGAACGGCGCGGGCATTCTGCCGGAGTTTCAAGGGCGCGGAGGAAATGCGTTACTGTACTCCGAGATGGAGAAGACCGTCAAAGAGTTCGGCTTCGCGCACGCCGACTTGACGCAGGTGGCCGACACCGCCGTGCAGATGCGCAGCGATCTCGTGAACCTAGGCGGTCAACTCTACAAGACGCATCGCGTATACGGAAAAGAGTTGTAGGCTTACGCCGTCGCGAAAAACTCACGCGCCAGGCGCGTGCACGCTTCACGTGTCTCGCGTTGATCGTGCAGGGAATGGCCGCCGTCGGGGAAGATCACCAATCGAGATGAAGGAACGCGCCGCTTGAGTTCTTCCAGCTCCGTGCCGGGCGTATGCTCATCGTGCGCGCCGTGAACGATCAACATGGGGCTGTGAATCTCGGCCAACCGATCGTGATACAGATCTCCGTCGCGCCGATAGAGTTCCAGCCACGCGCCCGCCCAATTGCGAATGACTTGCGGCCAGCGATCTTCGCCGTGATACTCGGCCAGCTTGAGGCGCGCGGCCTCTGGCAGCACGTTCGGATCGGCATACACCTCGCGCATCTGAAACTGTGACTCGGCCTTGCGATTATAGAGGTGTCCGCCTTCGAAGACCAAGCCGCGCACGTGATCGGGTGCGAGGATGGCCATAATCGCCCCGATCACAGCCCCATCGCTATGTCCCCACACCCGCACCCGATCGATCTTCAATGCATCCAACAACTTCAATAGATCGTCGGCGTGCTGCCAGTGAAAATCGGCCGCGAAGCCGACGACGTGGGTTGATTGACCGTAACCGCGACGATCGGGAATGATCAGGCGATATTCAGGCGATAGCATTTTTTCTTGATAATGAAAGCCGTTGATACTCAAGCCCCAACCGCCATGAATCAGCAGCAGCGGCTCGCCGTGACCGTGCGTGGTGTAATGCAGTGTGATGTCATTGACTGGAACTTCAGGCATAGTTGTCCCTAAAAACAGAACACGGATGATACGGCTTGAACGGACTTGATCCGCTCGATCCGTATCATCCGTGTCGTCCGTGTCCAACCGATTTAGGCTATAGTTTGTTGATACGCCGTTTGCGCCGCGGCCACACCGCTGCCTGACGCGAAGGTGTAACCGCACTGCTGCAACGCCGTCTCGATTGCGCCGATGGTCGCCAACACGTCGCCGCTGTTCGTCGGCCCCATGTGCCCGATGCGGAAGTATTCCGCTCGAATCGCGGGATGCAAGCCGCCCGCCAAAGTGACGCCCGCCTTCTGGACCTTCGGCAGCAAATCGGCTGGCGTGATGCCCTGCGGATAACGCGGCGCGCTCAATGTATGCGCGGCGAATTCGGCCTGCGTCGGCACTTGATCCAACTCCAGCGACTTCAACGCTGCTTGAACAGCCGCCCCCAACGCGCGATGCCGCTTAAAGCGCGCGTCGAGTCCTTCTTTCAATATCTGATCCAGACTCACATTGAGCGCAAAGACCAGATTCACCGCAGGTGTGCCGAAATAACTGGGCTTGCGACCTTCATACGCTTCCATGATCGGCAGCCAGTTGGTCCAATCGGAGTAGTAGCTCATTACGGGCGTCTTACGGGCCTTGAAAGATTGCAGCGCACGCGGGCCGGCTACTACCAACGCCAACCCCGGCGGCACGCTGATCGCTTTTTGCGACGCAGTCAAAGCCACGTCCACGCCCCACTCGCTCATGCGCAGTTCTTCGCCCGCCACCGCACACACCCCATCAACAATGCTCAACGCGCCGTATTGCTGCGCCAACTGCGCCAGCACTTTAACATCGGTGATGACGGCCGTTGAGGTGTCGACATGCGTGATCGTCATCACCTTGAAGCGATCTTTCTTCAACGCTGCGGCTACTTCCTCGATCGTTGGCCGGCCCCCGACAGGCGCTGTGACGTGCGTCACCTGCGCGCCGTAGCGTTCCAAAATCAACGCCATCCGATCGCTGAAGAACCCGGTATTCACGACCAGCGCCTTATCACCCGGCTCGATCAGATTCGCCACCGCCGTGTCCATCGCCAGCGTGCCCGATCCGGCCAGCACGAACGGCTGACCATCATCGGAGAGAAAAACTTTGCGCGTCTTTTCCAACGCCTGCCCGAACGCTTCGATAAAATCCGGCGCAACGTGGCTCGTCGTCGGCGCACCCAGCGCCGCTAACACCGCCGGCTCAAACTCGATCGGGCCGGGGATCATCAACAGGGTGCGGTCTTTCATGGAAGAGTCCTTTCGACCTCACTTTCCCCTTCCGACGCTACGCGCCACCTCCCCCTCCCTCTCCTGCTTCACAGGAGAGGGAGGGGGAGGCCGGGCGGGGGTCGGTGAGGTTATTTCATGCGCTTAAAAAACGCCTGAATGCGATCCATCGTGCCGTACAACGGTTCGGCCTTCACCACATTGATCAACTCCCAACCGTCCTCGCCGAGTTGATCGAGCACGTGATGCAGCTGCGGGCCTTGCGGCCAATTCTCCAACTCGTGTCCATTCACAAAGCGCGCCCGCCAGCCGTTCTGATCGTGAAATGACACAATCAAATATTCCCACTTCGTCTGTTTCGAAGCAGCCGCTCGTGGCGTGCGAGTCACTTGCGGTGGCGTCACCGGCGTTGTCTGAACCGGGGCCGGCACCGGCGGTTGATCGGTTGAAACCGCGCCGCTCAAAATCTGACCGAGAATATCAGGCGTTCCCTTGCGTTCCGTCATCTTGCTTGATCCTTTCCGTCAGCGCGGTGTAATCCTCCGCGCCGATCGAGCCTGAGGCATATTCATAGATCGTCTGACCGTAACCGGGCGCTTCCGACAAACGCACGTTATAACGAATGGGCGCGTACACTTGTGCCGCATAGTACCCTTGTAGCTGGTTGAAAATCTCTTCGGACTTCTTCACGCGCCGATCGAAAAATGTAGGGACGATGTAGCGAAGTTGCAGTTCGGGATGATAGCGCTGAATCGCGGCGAGGCTCTGTGTAAAATCCGATAGGCCCTGCAAGGTCATCACTTCCAGCGACACGGGCGAGAGCACTTCGCGCGCATAGAACAACACATTCACCGTCAACGCATCCCAGCCGGGCGCAGAGTCGAGAATCACGGTGTCGTATTGATTGTCCAGCGGAGCGAGCGCTTCGCTCAACGTGCGTTCTGCGCCGAACTCCTTGCGCGTGATCAACATCTTCAAGCCCGCCAGCGATTTGCCACCGCCCAGCAGCCACAGGCGATCGCGCGCAGGCGTGATCGCTTGATCGGGCGTGGCCGTGCCCGCGACGAGCTCGGCCAACCCGATCGTTGGCGCGCAGCCCAACATACGGCCCGCCTGCCCCTGCGTATCGACATCGATCAACAGCACCCGCTGACCGGCCAGCGCCAAACCCGCAGCGAGGTTCACGGCCGTCGTCGTTTTGCCCACGCCGCCCTTCGTGAGAGCCACGGCAATTTTCCGCATGCTGACTGCCTCGTTTACTTGCTTCCTGCTCTACTCGCAAAATATTCGTGCAGCGTTGCGGTGTGCGTCGAGAAAGCGAGTTCCTGTGGGGCCGTCACGACGCACACTTCCTGTGTCTCATCGTTCGGAACGAAGTCCGGCAAATCCTGCGACTTCACGCCTTGAGCTAAGCCAAACACCAGCAGTGTTGTGCCGCCGGGCGCGCTCTTCACGCAGAACTCACGCACCTCGGCCGGTCGAATGATGATGCCGGTTTCTTCAAACAATTCGCGCGCGCCCGCTTGCTGCCATGTTTCGCCGAGGTTCATATAGCCGCCGGGCAAAGCCAGCCGGCCGATCTGGGGTTCGATGTTGCGCCGTACCAACAGCAGGCCATCGTCGACGGGCAGCAAGATAACCGAAACGGGTAAGGGATTCAAGAACGTGGTATTGCCACATGTAGCACACACGCGCGGCCAGCTTTGATTGGCCTCAAAGGGTTGCCCACAGTAGGAACAATGCGAATTCTTGTGGTGCATGCGCGGCTCACGCACTGAGGATTACCATCAAGTATAGGCGCATGTCACTGAAGTGGCAAATGCCCTTCGTTTCATTTTGCTCTCCGACCGCGTCCCCGCGGTCGGTCACATGACGCCTGCGAGGACGCGGGCTTTGAGCACAGTGGCAAAAGCAAAATCTTTACATCGTCTGCACCAACATCCCCGCTTCGGGAATGCCGCACTCCCAAATCTCGACCAGCGTGCCCTGATAGTGGGTCGCCAATGCCGCCGCCAAACTTCGCGCCGCGCCGATGTTCCGTGCGACGACCATCGCAAAGCCGCCGCCGCCCGCGCCCGCCAGCTTGCCGCCGTTGATGTGCGGACTCATCACCTCAAACAAGCGGTCGATGAAATCGTTGGTGCAGCCGGGATCCATCCGCTTGTTGATCACCCAGTGCTCGCCCAACAATTCGCCAAAGCGGCTCACGTCGTTGGCGTGCAGCGCATCACGCATTTCCACCGCCAGCCGCGCAATCTCCTGCTGAATCCACACCATCTCCGGATCGCGCGCCATCCAACGGCTCATCACCGAACGCAGCAGATTCTTCGCCAGACGCTGCCGCCCGGTGTAGACCACTAACAGGCGGCTGGCCAATTCCACTTTCGTTTCCGGTGAAAGTTTCACCGGTTCGATGTGAATGCGCTGTGGCAGACCGGGCGGCGTCGAGACGAGTTTGATGCCCCCCCACAAGCCGCCCACTTGATCTTGCCAGCCGCCACCCGTCGTGAGCATTTGCTCCAGACACAGCACTTCGTCGAACAACTGCGCGGGCGTGCTCTCACTCCCGATCAGCTGACTCAAGCATTGCAGCACGGCCCCCGCCATGATCGAACTGGTGCCCAACCCCGAACCGCGCGGGATCGAAGTCTGCGTCGTTAGTCTCAAACCGCCGCCCAGCTGCTGACACAGTTCGCGCACAGGCAGCTCTGGATCGAGATCGATCGGCACGATGCCCTTCAACACCAGCGCGGCTTTTTGCAGCGCAAACAAATCCGCCGGATTAGCGTAGTTGATCAACTCGCCCACGCGCGTGGGTTCGAACCTCGCTTCGATATCCGGGGTTTCCAGAATCAAATGCGGTTCGCTCAACCACGTCGCTTCCGCCACAATCGGATGCAGGCCGCGCAGCGTGATGGCCGCGTTCAACACCGTGCCGCCTTTTTCGATGCTGTACGGCGGGGTGTCCGTCCAGCCTCCGCCAAAATCGATGCGCGCTGCGGCCTTCACTTGCACACCCTGCCCCAATGCTCGCGGAGTTGCGGCGGGCTTCGGTTCGATCACCGAGCCCTCGATCAGCTGCGCTAAAACCGTAAAGGCGCGATCTTCCCACTCGGGTTGACCACTGGCCTCGGCCAGCGCCTTATAGCCCCGCAGCTGCAAGATGGGATCAGCCTGAGCTAACCAAGTGCCGATCAAATCGCAGCGGCGCAGGACATTGCTGTGCACCAGCCCGATCAGCTGTCGCGCCTCGGCGGCCGGTTGTTCGTTTTGAATCGCCGCGTAGAAATGCCGCGCCGCCACATCATCTTCGATGTGGATCAGATCGTCCAGAATGTGTTCGCTATCTGCGCGCGCAAAACTGACGCCTAATGAAAGCCGTGGCGCAGCTTCCCACTTTGCGCGCCACTCCGCCGAAGCATGTTCCGGGTCTTGCAATGGCAGCGACAACGCCAGACTTTCATCGCGTGTCGTAGTCAATGGATACAAGTGCGCGTTCCACAAAGTGCGTGACGCAGGTGGCACACCGGGCCAGATGATGTCAGGATCGATGTGGGCCGCCGCTAGCCAATCGGTCCAGCTGCGCCCGAAAAAAGTTCCGGCGGATCGCTTGGGATCATCGCGCAGGCCGAAGACGCGTGTGACGAATCCATCTTCGATCGGCAACTGATCTACGACTACATCTTTCACCAACTCGATCGGCTGCGCCGTATCGACATTGGCGATGAGCGCCGCGCCCTGCCAACTCAACGAGCCGAGCAAACGACTATCGACAATCAGCGCACGCTGATCTGATGAAGCTGTGACTTGCTCGACCGTCGCGTTGATCAGCGCCAGTGAATCCGCCGCCGGCGACCACGCCGCAGCCTGCGAGACCCAACCACAAATGCGCTGCAAGTTCACATCGGCCGCGACCGTTTCCCAGTATTCGCGCGAGGTGCCAAAGTGGATGAACATCGCGGGCTGCAACCGTTCGGACGTAAACGAGGTGCCGCGCAGGCGCTGCCAGATCACCTGCCGCGCTTTCTGCACTTCAGGCGTCGCGGGGCCATCGCTCGTATCGGCGAGATAATCTTCCAGCGTGGTCGATTGCGCGAGGGGCAGCACGAGATCGCCGTAGAAGTTCAGCGCCGATTCCGGCGCGCAATCAAACGGCGGGACGCGGCAAATGCACGCGATCGATTCGGCTTGAATCAAGGCTGCATATTTCAGCGCCGTGGCGGAATCCAACCACACCAGACCGGTATCGATCTGCACCGTCCCATCGGAGTGAATGGCATCCCAACGCTTGAGTTCTTCTGCCGCTGGCTTATGCAGATAGGCCCGCACGCGATGCGTCCCAGCGCCATGCGCGTACACCCCGTGGCGCAAGCCCATCTCCACCGGCGCAGCCGCGGCTACGCCGATCACGCCGCCACGCTGAAATGAGATTTGCAGATGATCGAACACCAGCAGCACATCGCCCGACGCAACGAGGACGCCCGGCGGCAATGAAGCACTGCTCAAGCCGCTGAGACCGATCAGAAATTCATCGAAGATCGTCGAGGCGCGTCCATCGGGCAGCACGCGGGGCACGCGCGCAAAGAGTTTCCCGGTGGCCGAGCAATGCGGCAAACGGCGCGAATCGCCGCCGGAGTGAATGACGAGAATGCGTTTGTTGGTCAGCGTGTCATCTTCGCGCGCCAGCTGTGCCAGCACGCGCAGCGTCGCCCCGCCCGATCCGATGCGCTGCCCGTCGGGATCGGCGATGACGAGGAAGCGCGTGTTCACGGGCAGCAGGCTGGTCGTGCGCCGCCAATCCAACTGGCCGCGATACATGTTGGCCTGGCGTTCATCGCTGGCCGTCAGGACGCAGACATCCCAACCCAAATTGGAATGCGGCTTGAGTGAAGCCAGATATTGCTGCCAGTTATCGTGATAGGCTTGCTGCAGAAATTCGACGTTGGTGTGATCGGTCATGCTCATCTTCTTGATGTGGGGTAGTGAACAACTCGGGAGTGCGCCACTGAGTATAGCACGGCGATGATGAAGCGCCAATGGAAGTTTGACGGGCTGGCACGCTCTCGCAAAGTCGCTCATAGCGCTGTCCTCGGCGTGGTTTCACGGCAGATGCGCCGCCGGGGACGGCGGCTGGAGCCTGTAACACGTATAGCACGGGGCGGATGAAGCGCCAATGGAAGTTTGACGAGATGGATGACGCGGTATAATACGCCCACATTTCTCTGGAGGCAGGCAATGAAGAAGGCATTAGTCTGTGGCGCCGGTGGATTCATCGGCTGTCACCTGGTTAAGAGACTCAAGCAGGAAGGCTATTGGGTGCGCGGCGTGGACATCAAGCCGCACGAATGGTCGCCGGATGCGGCGGATGAATTTATGCTGCTCGATCTGCGCATCGAGGACAACTGCCGCCAGGCGTTGACCGTCGACGGCGGCACTTTCGACGAGGTCTATCAATTGGCGGCCGACATGGGCGGCATGGGCTTCATCCACTCCGCCGAAACCGAGATCATGCACAACAGCGTGCTGATCAACATCTACATGACCGATCTCGCCGCGCGCCTGGGCGTGCCGCGTTACTTCTTCTCGTCGTCGGTGTGCGTGTATCGCGATATGAAACACGGCGAACCGGAAATGACCGAAGCCGAAGCGATCCCGGCGCATCCCGATAATGAATACGGCTGGGAGAAACTTTACTCCGAGCGCACCGCGCTGGCGTATGAACGCCGCTACGGCATGCAAGTCCGCATCGCGCGTTTCCAGAACTGCTACGGCCCCGAAGGCACGTGGACGGGCGGACGCGAGAAAGCGCCCGCCGCGATGTGCCGCAAAGTGGCCGAAATCGGCGACGCGGGCACGATCGAAGTGTGGGGCGATGGCAGCGCGGTGCGCTCGTACACCTACGTCAGCGATATGGTGGACGGCATCTACTTGCTGATGCACTCGGACTTGCACGGCGCGGTGAACATCGGCTGCCCGCAGTACGTCACCGTCGATGAGTTGGCCAACACCGTCGCGCAGATCTCTGGCAAGAAAGTCACCATCAAGCATGTGCAAGGTCCGGTCGGCGTACAGTCGCGCAACTTCAGCAACGAGCGCATCTACTCGTTGGGCTGGAAGGCCAAGGTCTTCATCGAAGACGGCATCCGCCTGACGTATCCGTGGGTGGCAAAGCAGGTCGAGGCGAAGGCTAAGCAGAGCTAAAGCAAACCGAAGGTAAAACGATAAACGCCTTGCGAGGGTTGCTGTCCTTCGCAAGGCGTTGCTGTTTTCCTCCGCGAGGAAAGCTGGCCCTCTGCACTATGCTGAGAGTTAGGTGGCTTGAACTCTCGTCATGCCACGTATGCGTCCCCAAAAGCCACCTGCACTTTTTCAATTTACTCAGCAAGTGCGTGTCTTGACATACATTGCGGCTTGGCATAGACTGACTGCAACGGCGAAGTGTCGCCAACATGTAAACAGCTGACTATGGGACAGTTGCACGGCTTCTGTGTTCTGGCTGACCCTAAGGAGGTCTGATGTCTAAATCCAAACTATTAGAAAACTTCAAACAACTCACTACAGACCAATTACTAAAGGCTTTGCTCGAAGTTCATGAGCCCTCGCCCGATATTTCTCAAGAGCAGAAAGTATCGATCGTTGCTGCTAAGCTGGAAGAGATTTTTAAGGATCGTCTCAATGAGACTCATACAAATTAACCCTTTCTACTTTCGTGCTTTTTGCGACAACCCTCCTATTGTCTTCAACGACAATTTGACCATTTTCTACGGAGGAAACGGAGCAGGCAAGAGTAGTCTTTCAGAGGCACTTGAGTGGTTATTTTACGGATATACCAAGCGACGCAGAAAAGGGGACGAATACAGCAAGAACGAATACAAAGGTAGCTACGTTCACAGCGCTTGCCCCGTGGGCACAGCTCCATATGTTGAAGCAGAAATAAGACTTGCTGATGGATCTACTCACTTTGTCCGTCGCACTATCAAGCTCAACAAAGCTGGCTTGCCGCTAGACCAAGAATCTGTTCTCACCATCGATAGCAACATAGTTAACGATTTTTCATCCATAAACCTCTCTTACTCAGAGGCTCATTGTCCGGTCATAGTCCAGCACGGAATTCAAGACTTCATTCACACACGTCCGATAGAGCGTTACAGAGTAATCTCTGAGGCCCTTGGCTTAAGTGATCTGGTAGAGTTCAAGGACATATTAGAAAGAGCCAAGATTCAGCGCAGAAATAACCCACCCAAAGAAGTTGCACAAGCCAAAGTAATTGTTACGCAACTTACTGCCAAACTAAAATCAATTGGGCTAACAACACTGGCGGCTCGCTGGCAATCAGAAAACTACGCGATTGATGCTGACTATTCTCTAATTCTGGACAAAGCTCGTGAGCTAAGCGGAAGCCAAGCGTCAACCCTGGATGTTATACTCAAAGATGTGCGCATTCGTCAAGCTGATGAGATAAACAAAGTTTTCGACATTTCTCCTTATCGCCCTAGTTCGAATCTAGCAACTACACTCGAGCAACTCCCTGCATTCGTGACGCGAATTAAGGATACAGACAGCAAGTTCAGAACGGCGGCAGCTAATTATGCAGGCGCGACAGCGTCAAACTATCAATCTGCGCAACTAGAGTTCTGGAAACAAGGATTGAGTCTATTAGATGCAAAGAATCCAGAGAAATGTCCATTTTGCGAAGAACCAACGATCACGCCAAACAAAGTTCAGAATCTTAGAATCCAGCTTAAGGCCGATGAGACTTTGTCCAAGGCACGGTCCTCATTTCTATACGAAACTGATCAGTATATTGCGACGCTGTCGCAGCTCGAATTGAAACTCCCTCAGTTAGAATTCAGTGCAATTTCTGACGAGAATGAATCCGCACTGGAAAAACTATTTGAAAGTGACAAAGCGCGGCTACAGGTTTTCGCTGCCGAAAATCGCCAAAGCGCTCTACTGGCACGTGAGCTTCACGAGACTATTGTTCAAGTAAAGAATTCTCTTTCATCCTTAAAAACATCAATTACGCGACCAGACAGAGTTATTGGCGCCGTGGCAGCAGTCGCGGATATAGCAACCCGCATAGACAAAGCCACTGCTGCGGCAATATCTAATCTGAAGCAATACAACGAGACCTTTACCACCTTTAAGCCAATATTCGAGCGGGAACTATCTGATGAAGTAACAGTCGCTAAATTTACTAGCCTCATTGAAATTCTCAGTAATCACGATAGTGTGCGATTGACTGTGAAAGCAAAGGCCTTCGATAGCGAATTCCTTGAGAGCCAAAGAGTAGTTGACGAATACATCCTCGCTCAACAGAAAGCCGCACTTGCTGGTCGCGAAACAGAAATACTAAACTGGTACAGTCTTTTGTCGCCAAATCCAGATGTCAGATTCAGCGGATTGGAACCCGGGCGCAACGAATTCAGTTTGAAGGCTGAGGCTTTTGGGCGGACAATGAGTGCAGCAGCATCTTTAAGCCAATCTCAGCTAAACTGTCTTGGCCTCAGTATCTATATTCCAAGTGTCTCTGCGCCTGACTCTCCGTTCAAATTCATCCTGTTTGATGACCCCGTCCAAGCGATGGATGACGAGCACCACGAATCATTCCTACTAAAGGTAGTGCCAGAATTAATGACTAAACACAATTTCCAAGTGATAGTCTTAACGCATCTCAAGGAAACAGCGGACAGACTTCGCGACATTAACTTCACAGGCCATTTTGTTTACTTTCGATTTGATAAGCTTCAAGCAACTGGCCCAGTGGTAGTTGAACATATCGTTTTGGGCGAGGATATGAAGAAGATACGCACTTTAGCTCAGGGCAATGACGATAATCGGCAGATGGCGATTGACAGAATACGGGTACTTTGCGAAAACATCATGCGAGAATCTTATTTGAGGAACATGGGGTCGCGTATGCCAGTTGCAGGTGGCACAGCTTCAGCCATGATGCCGTTCTTTGCTAAAGTGCCGTCTGTAACGCCAGCGATGGTAACTGAATTACAGGACACAATAAACTGGTCAAATCCTGCCCATCACACATTACCTGGCTACATCGTGCCCTCTATTGCAAATATCAATCCCCATATTGAACGTCTTCAGAAGATCATAAACGATTTGGGACTTAAGAAGTAAGGAAGATGTAGTGCCGATTTTTTCGCACGAAGGTGGAGTTCGTGTATTGGTGACGCAGATACTTACCAGGCGAGTGATCGTCGGTCCATAAACGGCACGCTGCGTAGTCGGTCTATTAGGCCACCTTCCGCATGAGGTGTAATATGGATAAAGTAACCTATCTTCGAGATCTCGATTCAAGGAGAGGGGTTGACGCATTTAGCCCTCTCTTTGGTGCTTTTCTCGCTTGCATGTCGCCAGAGGAAGTCTGTCAATTACTTGATCTAGAGTTTAAGCAAGACTTCTTTATTCGAGAGAAAATTGTCAGAAGAATCATCGAGGACATGCGAGCTACTTTTCTGGCGTGTCATCAGGAGCTACTTGACACTCTTATCGCACTTATCTCAACGTTGCCACGCAAGAAAACGATAAGCTGCGCTTCTTGTTTGGAACGGTTATTTCCAAATTGCGGTATTGAAATCAAAGACCGGCTCGTTAAGTCCTTAATTTCTTCTCCCTACAAAGACTTGCGAAATCGAGCTTGCAAGTTACTAAGACAAGAATGGGACGACTGTTGGATTCCATTAGTTTCAATGGCTTGGAGTACTTGTCGAGAATCAGCGTGCGCTGTTTTGATAGCAGAACGTATGCCGCCGTCATTCCTAGAAGAGCACTTCGAGGATCTATTTTCTCAGTTACCCAGCTTTGGGCTTATGGGAAGATTCTACAGTCGCTTACCTCAAGTGCAACCAGAGCATCTGGCACGCTTAAAAGAAGCGGATGAAATCACTTATGCTTATACGCACGTAAAGCTAGGGTTGCGATTAGAAGAAGCGGAGGCTTTTGATATTTATAAAAGAAACAGGAACGATGAAAGAGTTGGTTTATTGATTTGGTCGATCGGCAAAATGAATCTTTGGGATGTGCTCGTGAAGATTGAAGACGATATGAAATTCGAGCATTTCCCAGCGGCAGTCCAATAACTCGTCGCACATTGTTCCGCGTGAAAGCAGGAGTAAATTGCGATTGAGGTAAACGCGTAGCGTGTGCACGGCGTCCGCCACAAGACCTCGGAGGTTTCTTCCCGCAAGCAGGCTTCACAAGATCATCTATCGAGTTGATGATCAGGCCCGGCCAGCATGAACGTAAAAACCTCCGAGGTCGCAGGACGCCAGCGACGTCAATGAACCCGACACCCTACGCCCGTGAAGGCCGGACTAATTCCGCATGATCACCGGCAGGTAAACGCGGCGCTGGGCAATTTCATCTGCGCCCAGATCGGGTGAAGTGCCGCTCGGCGCAGGCCGGACATCGCCATCGATGTCGGTGGCTACACCTAGATTCAAGCCTGTACCAGCCAGCGGCGAAGTCGGGCCGATATGATAGTCATGCCCGGCCCGGTTCACCAAGCTGGGATTGCCGTTCACATCGTGCAGGCCGGCGATCAGTCCGGGTGCGTAGGCCGCGATGTTGTCGTAGAAACCGTTGTGGTCCCACGAGATCAGCGCGCTCAACGAGCCGGTGATGCCGACGCCGTGGCCCACGATCAAGTTGTTGTAGAAGTGAATCTCATTGCCGCCCAGCCACACCCCCTCACCGCTGCTGCCACCGTTATCGACGATGGTGTTGTGATAAGCCTGCAGCAGATCGCCTTCTCCAGACAAGGCCAGCCCATCGCCCGCGAAGCCAGAAGTGTTGCTGTAGACCCAGTTGTTCACAACCTGTGCCGCGCCGACGACCAATAGGCCACCGCCCGGCTCCGGGCCTTGTTGCGGACTTTGGGGCGCCGGGGCGACCGGCAGAGAGAACACGCCATCGGCCACGTTGTTGTAAATCCGATTGGAATCCACCACATTGGCGACATTCTCGTTTCCCCAGAGCATGATCCC
Organism: Thermoflexales bacterium; assembly: GCA_041738395.1. Taxonomy (GTDB): domain Bacteria; phylum Chloroflexota; class Anaerolineae; order Fen-1058; family Fen-1058; genus Fen-1058. The sequence goes on along the minus strand of JBGSPW010000169.1, from coordinate 2,585 downwards.
ACCACCGCCGTTGGACGCATGATTGCCCACGATCGTATTGGCGCGCACCACCGCCTCAGCGCCGTCGAAGATCGCTAAGCCGCCGCCCAGGCCGTACACGCTGGCTTCACCACCCGTGATGGTGAAGCCCTCGACCGTCGCTTGCACATCCTCGCCGGCGATGAACACGACCGTTCCCGTCCTGGCGGCATTGAGGGTTGTGCCATACGCAACCAGATCGCGGCTCCAATCGGTCTCACGATAACCGCCGAGCAGGTTGACGCTGCGCGTGATCGTAATGCGCTCGGTATAGGTGCTGCGCCCGACGTACACCGTGCCGTCGGTGCGCGTTTCGGTGAGGCCGCGTGTCACGGTAGCAAAGGGATTGCCCGCCGAACCATCGCCGATCAGATCGCTGCCCGTGATTGGGCTAACGTAGCTCTCACTCCGATAGGCTTCGTCGGCCCCCACGTCGATCGCGCTGCCGCGCGGGCGCGGATCACCTTCGAAGTCGTAGGGCACGTTCACGTTGTTGTCACCCCGATCGATCAGCGGTGAATTGAGCGCCAGGTGATAGTCACCCGCGGCCCGATTGTCAAACAGGGGATCGAGCGTCATATCCGTCGTGCCGCTGATTTGTCCAAAGACGCCGATCGTGTTGTCCCAATAATCGTTGCGCGTCAACACCGCCGTAGAGCCGGCGGCCACGCTGATCGCCACGCTGTGGCCGACGATCGCGTTGTTGGTCATGGTCATCTGGGAACTGTTCAACAGTTTTACGCCTTCTTGGTTGCTGCCCAGGTTATTGTCCGCCAGGGTATTGTTGAACAGGCGCACACCGCGGCTGTTGTTGACGTGTATTCCGGCTCCCGAAGCGGAGGCGTTGTTGCGGGCAATCATCTGGTTGGTCAACGTCACCGGCGTAGAACCTGCTGTATAAATGAAAAACCCTCCTCCCAGCGACGAGGTGTTGCTCAATACAACATTACCATCGAGCATCGGCCCGGCGTTTGTGTACAAATAGATTCCACCGCCGGCCGTGAGCCCCGTGTTACTGGCGACGCGATTGTGTGCGATCGTGCCGGTCGCGGAATAAACAAAAGCACCACCCCCGTAACCGGCCTGATTTTCTTCGATGAGATTGTCCTTGACGCTGTAGCGACTCCCACCTGTCAACAACACTCCCCCGCCCAGATAAGCGGAGGTGTTGCTGAGGATGCGATTGCGGCTGATCTCCACCCGATCGGCTTCGCTGGCGATCCCGCCGCCGCCATCCCAGGTGCTGACCAGCGTGCCAGTGGCCCGATTGTGCGTGACCAAATTGTCATTGAACAGCTGATTGCCGGTGTACGTTTGAAAATACACTCCACCGCCACGCGTCGCCACGTTCTCTACGATCTCGTTGTACTGCGCCTGTTGGAGATAGATCGCATAAACCCCGCCGCCGCTGCCGTCGCCTTGTGGACTGGCGAGATTGCCCTGCACGCGATTGTTGTCGAAACCGGGAACATAGTGGGCATACACGCCGCCACCGTAGCCGGCGCCGTTGGTGATGCTGGCCGTGTTGCTGAGAATGCGATTGTCGTACAAGTCGCCGCCGGCGTAGACCCCGCCGCCACGGCCCTCGCCCCTGACGGCCGCGACATTTCCTCGGATATCGTTATCCACGATTACCGAATCAGTTTGATCACTCCAGATACCGCCGCCTTGTCCGTCTACCAGCGCCGATGTCGCGGAGTACAGCGCCGTGTTGCTGAGGATGACGTTGTGCGCGATGGTCGACTCGCCGGGATGGCCCCAGATCGCAATGCCGCCGCCTTGACCACCCAGATGCCCGTTCACACTGGCCAGGTTGCTGATCACGGTGTTGTGTTCGATGATCGATCGGCTGCTGTAAACCATGATCCCGCCGCCGTAGCCCTGGCACGAAGAAGGGAGAGCGCACGCGACGTTGTTCGTGATCACGTTGTGCCGGATGATAGCCAGGCCCGCCCCACCCCAATCGCCCAGGATCAGAATGCCGCCGCCCCAGCCCAGAGGAGCACTGGCATCGCCACCGGTGAGGATGAAGCCCTCGATGGTGGGTGAAATTTGGCCGTCGGCCTGAATGACCGCTCCAGATCGTTGCGCATCGATCGTCGTGGTGTAAACGTTCCAATCGCGCTGGAGGGCGTTCGTGCTCCAGCCGCCTTCCAACGTCAGGCTCTTGGTGATCAGCACCGCTTCGAGATAAGTGCCCTGCAAGACACGAATCGTGTCGCCCGCGACAGCGGCATTCACCGCTTCCTGGATGGTGGTATAGCATGACGTGGGAATACCGGTACAATCCTTAGCGGCATAGAGGATGCCGGGATCGGCCCGGACTGCATCAGAGGTCACCGTGAGCTCTCCCAGCAAGATTAGGGTCAGCACACTGCCTAACACGATCGCACTCAACAAGCGCCGGATTTGCATGTCACTCCTCCTGAGCAGACTGATCTGAAAATGCTCGCAGCCCTCGTCCCCGAGGGCGTTCCCCGCAGACGGGGAACGGAGCGTTTTCATGATTTGTGGAGAACGCAGCTGATCTGAAAATGCTCGCAGCCCTCGTCCCCGACGGCGTTCCC
>JBGSPW010000140.1:0-19102 GCA_041738395.1 Thermoflexales bacterium | reverse complement strand
GACCTGTAGTGCAAGTCTTGCAACAAAATCACCGCCCCTTCGACTCCGTGCCGCGCATTCCGCCTGGCGCGCCACCTCGGCTCTGCCGAGGACATGGCGTGAGCGAAGTGAAACGCAGTCGAAGAAGCGCGGCACTCCGCTCAGGGTGCTTGCGAATTTGTTGCAGAATTTAGGCTACAGGTCACTAGAAACCCGGTTTCTCGTCGTTAGTAATTCCACATCGTCAATTCCAGCCCGCCGCCGCGCGCAGTGGGTTGGCTGTTAATGTTGCGCGCCGTCTCGAACGACTGCGTTTTGATCGCCACCCCGCGTTGGGCGAAAGCCGCTTGATACAACTCGCGCACTTCAGGCGTATCGGCGTTGTTGATCAGAATGGCGCAGCCGCGCGCCGCAATCCGCGCGAGCCATGTGGCTAAACGTTCTTGCTCGCTCCAATCGAAACCGCGTGAAGTGTAGGCTGTGAAGTTGGCGGTGTGGCTGAGCGGCTGATACGGCGGATCGACGTACACAAAATCACCTTTGCGCGCCACCCGCAGTGACTGGGCGAAATCGTGACTGGTCAGCTCGACGCGCTGCAGGGACTGATGCACGGTGCGCAGCAGTGGTCGATCGAATACGGTGGGATGCGTGTATCGTCCGAACGGCACATTGAAGTAGCCGCTGTGATTGACGCGATACAGTCCGTTATAGCCGGTCTTGTTCAGAAAGATCGTACGTGCCGCACGCACCGGCGCGGGCAGTTGATCAAAATCGGGTTCGCGATCCAGCGCGCGCATGAAGTAGTAGTAATCGATATCGCCCACGTGCGCCTGATGCCGCCCCAACTCGTCGCAGAGTTCGTCGAGATGATCGCGCACGACTTGATAGACCGTCATTAGCTCCGCGTTGAGATCGTTGAGGATGGCGGGCGCTTTGCGCAAGCGGGGATTCGCGCCGATGAGACCGAGATTGACCAGCCGGAAGAAGACCGCGCCTGCGCCGGCAAATGGCTCAATGTAACGATTGAAGCGCGGCGGAAAGAGCGACTGCAAGCGATCGAGCAGTTGGCTTTTGCCGCCAGCCCATTTCAAAATCGGACGCGCGTCCGGCATGAGGCGTTCACCTGAGAAAGGATCACGTGTGATTGTAGCACAATCGAATGGGGAAGGCGGAATTCGGAATGTGGAACATTGGCTCGTTTGACGAAAGATAAGAATATTTGCTCATCTGTCATGCCCGAGCGCTTCTATCGGGCATCCAAGTTGTGATAGGCAATTTGTGCCGGTCGAACTACTGGATTCCCGCTTAAAGCACGCGGGAATGACGTGGCTGACGCGCGGACTTAATGTCATTGGGCTAGAGCCTCACGTCCCCGATTACCAAAGACTCTTCAATCAAGCGCGTCATGCGTTGATAGTGCGCGCCCGGCCAGTAGATTTTGTGGCACGCCGTGCAGCGCCAGAACTCGTGATAGAAGCGCGCGGCGTTCTCGGGCAGTTGGTCTTTCACTTCGTCGAATGGCGCTGCGCGCAACAGGCCATTGCAGCTCAGGCAGCGCGTGAAGGGCTGCGCCAGGCGTTGGAGATCAAAGCGCTGGATCACTTCGCGCAGTTGCACTTTCGGCGCAGTGGCACGCACCCAATAACCGTGTGTGACCGCACTGCGTTTGAGCAGCCCTTGATCGCGTGTCAGCAGGATGCGCTGTTCTTCTTTGGAAATCTGCGCCAAGACTGCATCGTCGGCGTGATTTTGATACCACGTATCGAAGCCCAGCATCCGCAGATAGGCGGCCAAGCGTCCAAGATGCCCATCGAGCACGAAGCGCACTTCGCGCAGCGGTTGCGGTCGCAGGCGGATCAACGGCGTAATGTCGAGCGACTCGAACACGGGATACACTGCAATCCGATCGCTCTCTTGTGGCCGATAGTCCCACTCGACCGAGCGATCGTTGACAAGGATGAGATCAACTTCGGTGTGCGGCACGCCCAGCGATTCGATCAAATGCTTGATCGACGGGGTGTCGCGCCACTCGTGTTCAAATGCAACCCGGCGCTGAGCCGAAGGCAGAAAGTCGTTGAGTTCTTGATAGAAGCGAAAGGTGGCGCGCGGCATGACCCTCACCCCGGCGATCAGCGCCCAAAGCGATTGACGATGTAAATGCCGGTCAATGCCAGAATACCACCGATGATTTGCAATGGGAAGAGCGCTTCGCCCAGCAGGGGAATCGCGAGGATGGCCGTCAGCACGGGTTGGCCGAGCAGTGTAACGGAAACGATCGAAGCGGGGATGTGCCCCAGCGAGTAGTTGATCGCGAGCCAGCCGCCCACGTGCGTGATGAGCGCCAATCCCAACAGCGCAAGCCAGGTTTGCAGAGGAAAGCCCGTTAAGGGAAAACTGCCCAAGACGTTGAAAGGCAGCAACACCAGCGCGCCAAACGCCGACATGATGAACAGATATGAGACGGTATCGAGTGAGGCGCGCGTGCGCTGGGTGGTGAGCAAGTAAGCGGCGTAAAAGAACGCAGCGGCCAGTGCCAGAAGATTGCCCAGCATGCGCGTATCGGCGATGGCGGCCGTATCTTGTGGCGTGAGCCAATCGGCGCTGAGCACCAGCAGCACACCGAGCAAGGCGATAAACAAGCCGGACCAGAAACGCCCGCGCAATCTCTCGCGAAAGATCAGCCAGGCGCCCAGCGCGACGAGGATCGATGACGTGTTCCCTAAAAGAGTTGCGCTCGCCGCCGAAGTAAGCGTTAGCGAGGTGTTCCACATCGCCGTATCGAGCGCGAACCACAGGCCGCCCAGAAACGCCAGGGCCAGCACCCGCCGATCGAGGGGTGGATGCTGCGTGCGTCTTCGATAAAAAGGCAGAGCCAGCACGACCGCCGCGATTGCCAGGCGATAGAAACCCGATGTCACGCCGGGCAGATTCGTCCACTTGGTGAAGATGGCGGAGAACGAGATGAAGAAGATGCCGAGGCCAAGAAGGAGATAGGCGCGTCTCAGAGACGAATGTGGTTCGTGTGATGGGTGCATGGTGGGTAAATAACGAGTAACGAGTAACAAGTGATTTACTCGTTACTCGTTACTTTTTCAGCGTGATTGTATCACAGAGTTTACAGCAATCCCGTCTCCGCGTTGAACTCTTCGATCAGCGCATCGATGGCGTCGGACTGGCTGTGTGCATTGGCCCAGTAATCCTTCTGATACCACTGCGCCTGAATCTCGTCGTAGGTCTTGCCTTGCTGCTCGACCCACGTATAGTACTTCAAGTTATGCACGCGCTTGCGGGCCGGGTACGTGAGTTCTTCCATGTACGCCACATCTTGCCCCATCAGGTATTGATGGTACGAGACGGCGGCGTCGCGGGCAGTGTATGCGCCGCGCTCGGCGGTCAGTTCGCGCAGGCGGCTGTTGTATAGTTCCATCGAGTCGGTGAGGACTGTGATGACGGCGTCGCCTTCGCCCCACTCGTACCACTTGGCCATCTTGATGGCCGAGAGCAGATTGGCCGCGCTAGAGATGCCCAGCAGGTGCAACTGGCCGATCAGCGCTTCGGGCACGCCCATTTGCGCCAGATACTTCTGGCCTTCCGGTTCGTTGAACAAGCGGATCAGCTGGATCGGTGCTTCATCGTCGAGCGCCATGACCATATCGGTGTTGGCGACGTTGTGAATCCACGGCACGTGCTTGTCGCCGATGCCTTCGATGCGGTGCGCGCCGAAGCCGTTGCTCAACAGCGTGGGACATTGCAGCGCTTCGCTGGCCGCGAGTTTGCTGGTGGGGAAGATTTCCTTGAGGTAGTCGCCGGCTCCGATTGTGCCCGCCGAGCCCGTCGTGAACACCGAGCCGCGCAGCATTTCACCCGGTTTCAGCGCTTTTAGCAGCACTTCTTCCAGCGCTTGGCCGGTGATATCATAGTGCCACAGGTGATTGCCGAACTCTTCGAACTGGTTGAAGATCATCAGGTCCTCGCCGGAGCGGCGCAGTTCCCAGCACTTGTCGAAGATTTCCTTGACGTTGCTTTCGGTGCCGGGCGTGGCGATGACTTCGCCCGCGACCTTGGACAGCCACTCGAAACGCTCGCGGCTCATGCCTTCCGGCAGAATTGCGATCGACTGGCAGGCCAGCAGCGCCGAGTCGTACGCGCCGCCGCGGCAGTAATTGCCGGTGCTGGGCCACACGGCCTTCTGCGTCGTCGGATCGAATTGGCCAGTGACCAGGCGCGGCACCAGACAGCCAAACGCCGCGCCGACCTTGTGTGCACCCGTGGGGAACCACTTGCCGACCGGCGCCAAGATGCGTGCCTTCACGCCCGTCAATTCCGGCGGGAATTCCAGATAATTGACACCGCCAAAACCGCCACCGCTGGCCACGGGTTCATTGTGCCAGTGAATGCGGAACAGGTTGAGCGGGTTCACATCCCACAGGCCGACAGTCTTTAACTGCGCCTTGATCTTGTCGGGGATCAACGCGGGATTTCTCATCTGCTTGAAGGTGGGGATGATGATGTTGCGCTCGCGGGCGCGCTGAATAGCGCGCTGGCGGCGATCGGGATGAATGGTGAGGTCGATCATGGGAATGTCCTTTGAGATAATGAGTAACGAGTAACGAGCAAGACGCTTACTCGTTACTCGTTACTCGTTACGCGTTTAGTTGACTCGCTACACGTTTAACGTCATTCAGATCTTTGTTCACGACAAACGGCTCGCCCACCGACTTGCGCGCCGAGGCCACATCTTTCAAGCCATTGCCGGTGACCAACACGACGATGCGCTCATCGGGGTTCACTAGCCCATCGGCTACGGCTTTCACTAGACCGGCATACGAGGCCGCGCCCGCGGGTTCGGCAAAGACGCCCGCGTTCTGGCCCAGCACCGGAATCGCCGCGAGGATTTCTTCATCGCTCACTTTGATGTACGCACCCTCGGTTTCACGCACGGCGGCCAGCGCCTTGATGCGATCGCGCGGCAGGCCGGCGGAGATGCTGTCCGCGATCGTCTGCGCATCGATCGGTTGCATGTCCATCGCGTTCATGTTGGTGCGCCACGCTTCATACAACGCGGCTGATCCGGCTGCCTGCACGCCCATCAACTTGGGCATCTTGTTGATCCAGCCGAGCGCCATCAAATCTTTCAGACCCTTGTGCAAGCCACCGATGATGCAGCCATCGCCGACGGACACAAAGATGCGATCGGGGGCGTCCCAGCCCAGCTGCTCGCAGATTTCCAGCGAGGCCGTCTTCTTGCCTTCGGTCATGTACGGGTTATAACCGGTGTTGCGGTTGTACCAGCCGAATTCTTTGGCGGCTTGCAGACACAACTCGAACGCATCGTCATAGGTGCCGCGCACGAGCAGCACGGTCGATCCGAAGACGAGCAGCTGCGCGATCTTGGCCGGTGGTGCGGATTGCGGCACAAAGATCACATTGCGCTGCCCCACGCTGGCGCACAAACCCGATAGAGCCGCGGCGGCGTTGCCGGTGCTCGCGGTCGTGATGATCTCCGCTTTGCGTTCGCGGCCTTTCACGACCGCAATCGCACTCGCGCGATCTTTGAACGAAGCGGTGGGCAGTCGTCCATCATCTTTGACCCACACGTGCTTCAACTTCAGCAGCGCCGCTAACCGATCGGTCTTGTAAAGCGGCGTGCCACCCACGGTGAGCGGCGGCACGGGACTCTCCGGCTCGATCGGCAGCAGCGGCCGATAACGCCAGATCGTCCGATCGGGATTTTGTTCCAACATCTGCGGGCTGATGCGCCGGCCGATGAGCTCGTAATCGTACTGTACATCGACGATGCCTTCATCGCCGTGATCGGGGCAGACGTAGTCGATTTCATTCGGCGCGTATTCTTTGCCGCAGATCAGACACTTGAGTGATTTGACGTGATCCATAGAGTGCTCTTTCTGTGGAAGCAAGTGAAGCATTCCGCCTGGCGCGCCCCCGCTTTGCGGACAGGGCGTGAGCGGAAATTCGCGCTGTTGCGAATTGCAGTCGAAGAATGCGGGGCTTTCAAATGCAGATTCGTCATCATAACCCGCATCCTTCGACTCCGCTACGCTCCGCTCAGGACGCTTTCACCAACTTTCACCCTTGCACAATCCACGTGCCAGTCTTGCCGTTCAAGGCGTCGACGATGTGCGGCGGATCGGTGATGAGGGCCTGCCCGTCGGGATTGGCTTCGAGGAACGCGATGATCGCTTCGATCTTCGGTCCCATGCTGCCCGATAGGAAGTGGCCCTCTTTGTAATACTGCTTGGCTTCGCTCAACGTCAGCCGATCGAGATTCTTCTGATCGGGCTTGTTGAAGTTGAGCGCGACCTTCTCGACGGCAGTCGAGATCAACAGCAGATCGGCTTTCAGTTCTGCGGCGAGCAAGCTGCTGGCACGATCTTTATCGATGACGGCGAACACGCCTTGCAGTTGCCCTTGCTCATTCTCGATCACGGGGATGCCGCCGCCGCCCACGCCGACCAGGATGAAGCCGTTGTCGATCAGCGTCTTGATCGCGTCGAACTCCACAATCTTCAACGGCATGGGTGAAGCGATCATGCGCCGCCAACCGCGCCCGGCATCTTCCTTCACCATCCAGCCTTGCTGCTTGAAGATCTCGGCTTTGTCTTGCGTGGTGAAGCCGCCGATGCCCTTGGTGGGATTCTTGAAGCCGGGATCGTTGCGATCGACTAAGACTTGCGTGACGACTGCGGCCACGTTGCGGTTGATGCCACGCTTCTTGAATTCATTGTCCAGCGCGCGGGCAATCATGTAACCGATCGCGCCCTGCGTATCCGCGCCGATCACGTCGAGCGGGGTGGAGTGGACTTCGGGATAGGCCAGTTCGTTGCGGCGCAGAATGAAACCGACCTGCGGGCCGTTGCCGTGTGTTACGACGACGTTCCAGCCTTGCTGGATCATGTTCGCGATGTGCTTGCAGGTTTCTTCAACGGCCGAGACCTGGGAGTTGACGTCTTCGTGTGATTTGTCGAGAATCAGGGCATTGCCGCCCACGGCGACAACGGCGGTTTTGTTTTGGGTGGGGGTCATGGATTTTTCCTTTCTTATCCCATCGTTAGAGCCATGACCGCTTTCTGTGCGTGCATGCGGTTCTCGGCTTCGTCGTATACCACGGACTGCGGGCCGTCCATGACGCCATCGGTCACTTCGATGTTGCGATCGGCGGGCAGCGGATGCATGTAGATTGCATCGGACTTGGCTAGAGCCATGCGGCGCTCGTCGGTAATCCAGCTTTCGTACTTCTTGATGATCTTCGCGCCTTCTTCGACATCGGGCGTGTGAACCATCGCGCCCCACGACTTGGCGTAGATGATGTCTGCATCCTTGAAGGCGGCGTCCATGTCATCGACCACTTCGAAGCCGGTGCCGAACTTGCGCGCCTGCTCGCGGGCCTGATCCATGATCTCGGGCATCAGCTTGAACTCGGGCGGATGCGCCAGGACGACGTCCAGGCCAAAGCGCGGCATCTGCAGCACGAGCGACTGGGGAACCGACATCGGCTTCTGATATGAAGCGGCGTAGGCCCATGACACGACCATCTTCTTGCGGCGCAGATCGCGGCCCTTCTTCTCAATGATGGTCATCAGGTCGGCCAAAATCTGGAAGGGATGGTAAATGTCGCACTGCATGTTGAGGACTGGCACGCGCGAGGCTTTGGCGACGGCGTTCAGATAGCCATTGCCGATGCCCCAATCGACGTGGCGGATGGCGAGGCCGTCATAGTAGCGGCCAAGGATCTCGCCGATTTCCTTGGGCGTGTCGCCATGCGAAATCTGCGTGGTTTTACTATCGATGAAGGCGGGGTGGCCGCCTAGCTGCGCCATGCCGGCTTCAAACGATCCACGCGTGCGCGTGCTGCTGAAGAAGAACAGCATCGCCAGCACTTTGTCACGCAGGTAGGGATGCGGCTCGTTCAACGCGCGCTTGCGCTTCAGATCGAACGCCACATCCATGACGGTTTCGACTTCTTCTTTGCTGAAGTCCAGGTCGCTGATCAGGTCTCGGCCGTGTAGAAAAGTCTGCATTGTTAGTCTCCTTGGGAAAGTAAATAAGGAAACAAGTAGGCCAGTAGACAAGGCCTACACCTTGTATCCTTGTCAACTTATTTCCTTGTTTCCTGCCTTATTCCGTCTTGCCCAGAATCAGCGCCAGCAGCGCCATGCGCATCACGACGCCGTTGAAGGCTTCCTGCCAGTAGCGTGACCAGCGGGTGATGTCCACGTCGGCTGGGATTTCGTCCATGCGCGGCAGCGAGTGTAATAAGATCGCATCGCTCTTGGCCTTGGTCGACAGCAGTTCGCGCGTGATCTTGTAGTTGGCAGGGGTCAGGCCCACGTCTTTGCCGGCGCGCTCGTCACGGCTCTTGGTGTAGTCGGGCTGCACGACGGGTTCGACCAGGATCACGTCGGCGTCGGCAATCGCCTGCTCGACGTGCTCGGCTTCCTTGAAGTTCACGTTGTACTGATTCAGTTCGGTCTTGAATTCAGGCAGCAGACCCATCTCAGGCGGCGCCACGAACGTGATCGGGCAATCAAACTGCGACAGCGCATAACCCAGCGAGTGCATCGTGCGCATGCGCATATCGCCGACGGCCAGCCACTTCAAGCCATCGATGCGACCCTTTTCCTTGAGCACCGTATAGAGGTCGGTCAAGATTTGCGTCGGGTGTTCGCCCCAGCCGTCACCGCCGTTGATGATCGGCACACTGGCCCACTTGGCCGCCTCGTGCGGCGCGCCCTGCTGGAAGTGGCGCATCACGATGACGTCGCCGTAGAACTCCAGCATCTTCACGGTGTCCTTGATCGACTCCTGATAGAAGTCGCCGGCGCGCGTCATCTTGGCATCGCTGAAGCCGGTGACGTGCCCGCCCAAGCGGTGCATGGCCGCTTCGTGCGCGAGGCGCGTGCGGGTGCTGGGCTGATAGAACGCGGTCACCAATGTCTTGTCTTTGCACAAATCACTGTTCTGGCGATTACGCGCGATCGGCTCCAGCCGCTCGGCGATCTCGAACACGCGGAAAAATTCCTGGCGCTCGAATTCCTTTAGAGACAAAATATCACGACCTGCAAAGCTACGCATTGAAATCCTCCTGAGATTTGATTTATTATTTTGAATCTTGAGCGGCTCCACGGGCCGCTTAGGTCCCGATCGGTTGGTGGCCGTTGCCCACACGCCGGACGACGTGGAAGCGGAAGTAGCCTGGTACAAAGTAACTTAAAGAATAATCGACGGCTTTGCCTTCGCGCGTGAAAAGTTGCGCTTCTAGTTTCAGCAGCGTATCCCCCACCTTGAGCCGCAGCTTGCGCGCAATGTCGTCGTTGGCAGCTTCGAGAAAGATATCGGTGCGGCTGTGGCTGAGGCGGGGCTGCCCTTTCTCGAGGAATAGGTCTAGCACGGAGCCATTAAAGGTCTCGCTTAAATCTTGTTGCCGTAAGACCTGTACGGGCACGACGTCGATGAGATATGCCACCGGGCGCTTGCCCGTCAGGATCACACGAGCAACGGAGAGAACTTGATCCTGCGGCGTCAGCTGTAATCGATCGGCTTCGGTGGCCGATGCCGCGCGTTCTTCGATCAACGCTTGGCCCATGTGCGTTTCCAATCCGATACGCTGCGCCAGTGTCTCCAGGCTTTCAAGCTCCTCAAGTCCCGCATCGATGACGAGCCGCGGGGGAGCGATGAAAGTGCCGACGCCGTGCTTACGGATGATCACCTCCGCGTGCTCCAGCTTCGCCAGCGCCTCGCGGATGGTCGCGCGGCTGACTTCAAACCGTTGACTGAGCTCGGCTTCCGAGGGAAGCAGCCCGTCGCGATCGGCCAATTTTCCGGAACAAATGCCAGATAAAATTTCATCGGCGACTTGTTGGGCCAGCGGAGCACTTTTGCGAACCATAAGGTGGACTCCCTAGACGTTAGTCGTCTGACAACTGTCCACTTTATTCTAAAGCTGATCTGGAGAATGTCAAGAGGCTGTCTGAGGGAAAAATAAAACCGGGTTTCCTAAACCAAGGAACCCGGCCCCTGCATCGTCGTGAAATTGTCCTGCGGTTAGCTGGTCACCGTTACGAGTGGGCCTGGCGAAGGCGGATCGCACCGGGTGAAATGACGGCAAAGACGTTAGGCAGGGTGGTTTCGTGCCGCCGAATGGCTTCGGTGACCAATTCGGCGCGACGCGTGGGTGTCATGCCCGCCAGGCGGATCAGGATAATGCCCCACGAAATGCGGCCAAAATCCCGATCGGCCGTCAACAGCACGGCGTTCTCGCGGTTGGCAATCTCGAACACCTCATTGTCCGAAATGCCCGGTGACGTTTCGGAGATCGCCCAGACCGTGTAACCGGCCTGCCGCAGTCGATCGATCGTTTGTCGATCGATGCTTTCGTCGGCGACGAATCTCATGCGGCAACCTCGACAATCGGATAAACCACATCGGCCCGCAGCGCGTCCGCGGCGAACGTCAGCGCCGCCTGGATCGCTTCACGCGTCACTTGCGGATGAGCTTCGCTAATCTGCTCGAATGATTCGCCTGCCGCCAGCTTGTCCAGGATCAGTTCGACGGTGACGCGCGTGCCCGCGACGACGGGCTTGCCCATCATGACATTGGGGTCGGAAACGATCAGTGATTTTGCCATCTTACCTCTCCCCGCTCTGAAACTTCAGGTTATGCCTTGCCATTCAGTTTACAACGAGTTGCAGTTTTTTGCCAAATTGGGGTCACAGGCTGGAGTGGCTAATACGCCTTCGCGAAGATCGCTACCTCTTGCGCTGGCTTACCACAATGTACGCATACGCCGGTGCCGCCGGGTTGATCCAGCGGGATACAGCGCGTGGTCGCTTTGGTTTCTTCTTTGATCTCGGCCTCGCACTGCCGCTCGCCGCACCACCAGGCGCGCGCGAAACCATCTTCCACGATCGACTTGAACTCGTCGTAGTTCTTCGGCGCGAACGTATTTGCATCGCGGAACTCGGTGGCGCGCTGCAGCATATCCGCCTGGATCGTCGTCAGAACCGATCGGGCAGCTGCGACGATTCCGGCCTGTGGCACGAACGACTTACCTTCCTTGCCTGGTAGATCGCGCCGCGCAAAAACGACGGTGCCCTTCTCGACATCCTTGGGGCCGACTTCGATCCGCAGCGGCACACCGCGCAGTTCCCAATCGTGAAACTTGAAACCGGGTGTCTCCTCCCGATCGTCCACCTTGACCCTGACGGTTTCCGCCAGTTGTTGGCGCAGCTGCTCGACCACGGGCATGACCTTGGTCTTCTCGTCGTCGTTCTTGAAGATCGGCACGATGACGGCCTGAATGGGCGCGAGTTTAGGCGGCAGCTTCAACCCTTGATCGTCGCCATGCACCATGATGATGCCGCCAATCATGCGCGTCGATAAGCCCCACGAGGTCGTCCAGGCGAATTCGAGTTCGTTGTTCTTGCTCAGGAATTTGATCTCAAAGGCCTCCGCGAAGTTTTGTCCCAGGAAGTGCGACGTGCCCGATTGCAACGCTTTCTTGTCACCCATCATCGCTTCGATGGTGTACGAGCGGACTGCCCCCGCGAATTTCTCCGAGTCCGACTTGCGGCCCGGAATCACCGGGATCGCCGCGTCGTTCATGGCGAAGTCGGTGTACACGCCCAGCATCTGGCGCGTTTCCGCTTCGGCCTCTTCGGCCGTGGCGTGCGCGGTGTGACCTTCCTGCCACAGGAACTCGGCGGTGCGGAGGAACAGGCGGGTGCGCAGTTCCCAGCGCACGACGTTGTTCCAGCAGTTGATCAGCACCGGTAGATCGCGATAGCTCTTGATCCACTGGGCGTACATGTAGCCGATGATGGTTTCCGAGGTGGGACGCACAACCAACGGCTCTTCCAGCAGCTCACCACCGGCGTGGGTGACCACCGCCAGTTCCGGTGAGAAGCCTTCGACGTGTTCCTTTTCTTTTTGCAGGAACGACATCGGAATGAGCAGCGGGAAGTAGGCGTTCTGGTGTCCGGTCGCCTTGAAGCGCCGATCGAGACCGGCTTGCACGTTTTCCCACAGCGTGTAGCCGTAGGGGCGAATGACCATCGAGCCGCGCACGGGCGAATAATCGGCCAGCTCGGCGCGCTGCACTAGCTCGTTGTACCACTTCGAATAGTCTTCGCTGCGAGAAGTGAGTTTGTCTGCCATAAATGAACCTCGGAAGAGAGTTTTGGTTAAGATGCGTGATGCGTACTGCGTAATGCGTAAAACGTAATGAAACCTTTACGTTTTGCGCTTCACGTTTTACTTGAGTAAATCAATCACTTGCGCCACCTGATCCGCATAGCGCACCAGCTCACGATACTGCGGGCGCACGTAATAGTCAGTGGAAAACGCGCCGATCGTCGTGCGCCACTGTTCGCCCACTAGCACAAACGGCTGGCGCTTCATCTCGCCCACCTGCATCAAGCTCCACGTCAGAGCGACTTCGCTCAACGTGCCGATACCGCCGGGCAGTGCCACCCACGCCTCGGCCATCGTCACCAAGTGATGCAGGCGTTGAAAGAGCGTGGGGAGTTTAATCTCCTCGTCGAGATAGGCATTGGGATGCAAGCGCACGCCGTCAAAGTGCGACGTGGTTACACCGATGACGTAGCCTCCCGCTTCCTTGGCGCCACGGCTGGCCGCTTCCATCGTGCCGAAATAGCCGCCGGTAGCGACCACATAACCGGCCTGCGCCAATAAACGCCCCAATTCGCGCGCTGCGGCGTAATCGGGTTCGCCGTCTTGTGGAGAATTGCTGCCAAACACCACTGCGATCGATCCTTTTGCATGTGCCATGTGTTTAATTTTCCGCCTGTGGATGGTGCGGCACGTCTGCCGACGATTCACTGTCCGCCGTAGGTGGGACGCCCACGACCATCGACAACAGCCCGCTCAGTATCTTCTTGATGGGATGCTGCTTGAATTGTCCGGCGTAATCGATCGCCGCCGCTTCGGCACTGATCAGGCCTTCGGTCTGGCGCAGCTGATCGAGATACGTCACGATCGAGAGGTAGAGCTCGGTTTCAGTCTTGCCGGGAAACTCGGCCAGCAGATTGTGCTCGCGAATCGCTGCCACGATCGGCTGGTAAACAGTATCAACCCAATCGGCCACCGCCTCATCTTCGCTCACGTCACGCTTCAGATCGAGCCCCATGTAATAGCGGTGCTTCTTGATGTGATCGCGCAGCCGGGTGTAATCCAGATCGGAGGTGCACAGGATGTTTTGGGCTGGTCGCAGCTCGGTCAGCCGCGTCTCGGTCATGAATTGCTCGTGCGCCTGCGCGGCTTTCACGATTTCCAACGGCATTTTGTCGTTGTCCGCAAACACCTGCTTGAAACCGCGCATGAGTTTCTTGATCGATTTTTCGCTGTACTGCTCGGCGTAGTCGGCGGCGGCGTCTTCCAGCGAAGTGCCTTGTTCGATCTCGCGCAAAAAATACAGATGCTCGACGATCCACAGATACAGATCCGATTCCGTACGGCCCGGGAATTCGTCCAACACGTTGTGGCTGCGGATGATTTCCACGGTAGGCAGATACACCTGATCGTACCAATCGGCCACGGCTTCCGCCTCGCTCACTTCGCGCTGCTGCCCGAGCTGCATGTAGTAACGATGCATGGCGATGTGCTCGATGATCTGTTGATAGCCGCCGGCCACCGTAAAGCGAATGTGTTGAGCGGGCCGGATCGAGTCGAGCTTGGTGCGGCCTAAAAAACGCCGATATTCGTGCAGGATGATGAGGTCTTCTGATTTTAGATCGGCGCTGACCGGCACGCGCGAGATCACTTCTTGCACTTCGGCGTCGATGAAGTCGATGCCTTGCTCGCGGGCCACCGACACCCGATGATGCCCGTCGACGACGAAGTACGCATCGCCGACTTTATACAGCCGCACCGGCGGCAGATCGACATCGCTGTAAAAGGCGCGGGCGATGCTCTTCCAGCGTCCCGCGGTGTTGTCCTGCTTGGGCAGAAACACGTTGTCAAAGTCGCGATACCGATCGACGCTGCCGATGATCTGGGCCACGGGCACGGTCTTCACGCCCCGATAAATCGGTCCACCCAATTTTAGAGATTGCTTAACTGATTCGTACGAGAGTAATTGATTTTGGCGGCCCACGAGTTTGGCCACAGCGTCGCGCCACCACGCTCGGCGGCGCACCCGCCCGTAGTCGCCTTCGGCACGCGCGACCACATCATTTCCACGCGGTGTTTCATCCATCATGATCGTCCTCCCATTCAATCAACTGATAGGGATAGACATTGACCACGCGTGTCGCGCCCACTTGCGTGCTGGGCGGTGTGCCGTACGCGCCATAGTAACGGTGTTGGTGACCGTGCAGCATCAAGCGCGGTTTGAAGCGCGTGATGAGCGTGTTAAAGGCGCGAAAACCGACATGGGCCGAGTCGGAACCGTCACCTATTCCGAACGGCGGCGAGTGCGCGACGAAGATATCCAGATAACGGCCATGGCGCAGCCGATTGCTCATCAACTTGGGGGCCAACTGGGTGGCGCGCCGATCCATTTGATCTTGAGTGTATTGATGGCCGCTGGCAAAATCGTAGCGGATCGATCCTTCCAGCCCGGCTAACAGCAAACCGCCCGGCCCCGTTTCCACCCGCATATCGAGCGAAATCGCACCCTGCGGTGCCAGGCGGCGCCGGCCGGATTCGGTATATTCGTGGTCTTTGTCGTGATTGCCGTGCACGTAGTACATGGGCTTGCCCAGTACCGTCATCAGATAATCCAAATAACCATAGGGTAAGTCGCCACAGCTGATGATCATGTCCACATCGCCAAAGCGGTTCTTCACATTGGCGCTGTGCAATGAATCGACGACTTGATCGGTGACAGCCAGGATCTTAAGGCGGCTCATTGATCCCACGTGTGGGCGTAGTTTAGTTTGAGATTGTCGAGCACCGCTTGTTCCAGATCGATCTGGCAGATCGACGCCAGTTGCCGCAAGTACAGCGTCACATCAGCCAGCTCCGCCCGATGGGTTGGAGTATCACCCCATTGAAAGTGCTCCAGCACTTCTGCCGTTTCCAGCGCCAGCGACGTGGCGATGTTGCGCGGTGTTTGAGGTCGGGCCGAGTCGGCCTCATACCAACCTTTGACCGTTACGAAACGGTGCATTTCTTCAGACAGTTGGTGCAGATTCATGTCTATCCCAAATAAAAACCAGTCCCCTCGCGTTCATCTGGAGAGGACTGGCTTCACTTAAACAGCAGGCCCAACGCGCCTATCCAGATGTAACATCCGGCTTGGTTGGGAAGGGCAGCGGCAACGGGCAACCGGTAGGCATGGTGGCATTATACGGGCTTTCAGAAGGTGTGTCAATCGGTGGTCGTTGATCGACGCTTGCCAACACAGGGCGAGGATGCTATAATCTCGCCCGCCTGGGGCGATTAGCTCAGCTGGTTAGAGCGCACGGTTCACATCCGTGAGGTCGTAGGTTCAAGTCCTATATCGCCCACCACAAAAAACCGGATGGCACTACCGCCGTCCGGTTTTCGTTTTGCTCCGCCCTTCTCTTTTCGATATAACCCGTTTCAAAATTCTTGGCAAAAGTCTTGTCGCGCTTGACGCCGGTTGATGTAACGCTGACCAGCGCTCGTGTTTGCCTCCTCCGTGCGCCCTCATCGCCCAGGCCGACTGCGCCACTGTTCATCGCAAGGCTAGCCCGGTGGATAACTGGAAACTGTGAGGCAAATCTGAGTCGGCTGCTTGCTGCTTGTCTGTGCCCACAAACCAATTGATCATTGACTCCGCAAAAATCGGATGAGCAATTTATTCCCGGACACTTTCTAGGGTTACTTAGCCTGTAAGCCAGGGGCCACCAGGCGGCCAGTGCTGATCAAAGTCCTGACGCGCGATCAGGGCGAATGTTACGGGCTGAAGAAATCGTCGCAATGCCTCAACGACATCGATCAAGTTTGCCGGGGCGTCAGCGATCTGACTCCGCGTCAAAAAACTGGTCCACTGCCGCTGTCGTGCCGTCTCTGCAGCGAACTCGGTGCCGAAGGCCGTCGGGGTTGGCACAAGATCAGTCTGTCGCTGTTCAAATGTCGCACGAATCGCCTGTGCCAAGGTCGCGCCGTCAAACTCGAACTTGCTGGCGAGCAGCCAGACATCGTAAAAGTCTTTCAACCGGCTGTTGATTTCACCGTGATGAACCATAGCCTGATACTTCTCGGCAATCAAACTTTCACGGCTATAGCCCTGCAGCACGGGCGGCGGAAAATCGAGGAGCGCCGGTAATTGGACGGATGTCGCAGCGGGGTAGATCAAATCACCGAAGCCAATGTCAACGTGGAATGGGATGCGCGCACTCCCCAGCCTGGCGATCACGCTCACCCGAACCCCTTCGTAATCGGCCCCGGCAATGATGGGCTCGCCGCTGACCGTTTCCGGCAGGAACTCCAGACCATCTTCGACCGGCGCGGGCGCTAGACCGATCGCTTTGATCGTGGAGACCAACTCTTCGACAGTGTTTGTCATGTGGCCGGCCAGATCGATGTCACGGGTTGGCCGGGCAGATGGTCCCTGCCAAACGTTAAACATCAGCGCGCCTTTCAAGACAAAGCGTCTGGCGTACGGTGATGTGCCTAACCGATACAGGAATCGTTCCAGCACAAAATAGTGCAGCAGCTCATTGAACGGACGTTGCTCGGCCTTGGCCCGATTCATCAAACGCTGGTGGACTGAACTGGCCAGGTTTTTCGTCATGCCAGGGCCTCCAGATACGGCCGCATAATTTTTTCGACTCGACAGATCCGCGCATAGTGCAGCAGTTTGTCCGCATTGAAGGTTGGCCGTTGCCGAAAAAACTTCAGGGCCTCCAACGCGACATCTAGGCCAATCTTGTTGCGATATTTGAAGGCATCGGCCAGGCTTTTTTCTGGCCCGTAGATTTTTACCGGAACTGCATCGATTTGATGCACTTCAACGCCCTCGGTGAAAGCCAGTCCCGAATACCAATAAACCCGGATGGGGGGCTGCTTCAGAATCGAGCGCTCAGTGTGACTCGCCAGAGCTATATCGACCACATGAGGAATCTGCAGCGTCAGTTCATGAAACGCCAGTGCTGAAATCAGACAGATCACTGCCTGCGGGATCTTACGCGCGACCACCACCAGATCGGGATTGGAGAGCGGGGGCAGGTCCGCCAGCCGATAGAGGCCGTGGCCTATTTGATCGAGTTCACCCGCATCACGCAGGGCGTACAGCGTGGCAGGGTGAATGCCCAACCGAAGGGCTTCGCTGGTGCGAAGTTGGCCGTTGTGCTGCCTGAAAATGTCCAGGGCTTTTTGGGTGCTGTAGGTTTTCGACATGATAAAAACACCGGAAGATGTCATTTTCTAACGGTATTTTTATCACAAAAACTGCCGAGAGTCAATTTTACCAGGTGTGTCGCGCTTGATGTGCCGATTGATATAGTGCTAACCATCGCTCATGTTTGCCTCCTCCGTCCGCCCTCATCGCCCAAACCGACTGCGCCAATGTCCATCGCAAAGCCAGCCCGGCAGATAACTGGAAACTATTACCGTTGAGGTCGAGAGGACATCTTCTTTCTCCTGAATAGAAGTTGCTTTGGCCCGTCATGCAACAGGGTAGTTGTCCGTAGTCAGCACATTTTGCACATAGGTAGTGCCAGGCTCACCGGTGGTATAGACGCGGCGATACAGTTCTTCAGCGCGCGCAATTTCCTCAGGCGGCAGGCGCACCATGCTCCAAATGCCCAAACCATACACCCGACTGTCCATCAGGTTCGTACCTTTGGCGGGCGGATGATCCAACATCTCCTGCAGCTGATCGAGCGCGGCGCGCATCTCGGCCAGAGACTCGTTACGTGCTGCGACAAGACGCGCTTCGTGCTCAGCTTCATCACGCATCAGCCAGATTTCTAACGGCTCATCAGCAAAGGACATATAGCCACCTTCTTGCGCCAGCGGTCTGATATCAGATTCCCATTTTACCCCGGGTCGCCACAATACCCTGCGCCGCCGCCCATTGATTCACATCGCGCCGGCTGATGGCTGCCGCAATGAGATCGGGGAATTGATCGGGGGTGCAGGCAAACGTTGATACTGTTGGCGAATTGTCACGCCGTAGGGGCGAGGTCGCCTCGCCCAGGGTGCGGTCACCGCACCCCTACGATTTCGCCAACAGTATCAAACGTTGGAATCCCCAACGCGCTCAGGGCGGCAGCGATAGCATGATCGAAACTGGGCGCGCCGTCGTCGCTCAAGGCCAGCAAGGCAATCATATTCACGCCGCTGCCGACGAGCAAGAGGAATAGGCCGAGCGCATGCTTGCAGGGAAATTTGCGGCTGGGACACGAGCATTTGAAAGCAGGTTCGCTCAGATCGATCTGGGTCTGATACGGCTTCGCGCCGCTGCCCTGGCACTCGGCCCAGATCGATCGCTCATCGCGGCCTGACGACAATCACTTGCGCGGCGTAGCCAGAGCCTTGCCCGACTGGGCGGAACTGGCATCGGGCGCTAAGGCGAGGATTTGTTCAGAAGTGTAAGTCACCATGAGGGGGACGCTCTACAAGTTTCCGTATTATCTAACTTCCCTCACGTATTGTCGAGCGCAAGACCGAAAAAACATCCGGTCACAGTCAGCTGATTCGCCGCTGATAAGTTTCCTACGGTTTTTGAAACTCGTCCCACAGGGCTTGCCAGAGATCAGCGACGCCAATCTCCGCAGCCCAGTGAGAGAGGTAGGTCAGATCTAACTGCGCGCCAATCACATCCAGCATATGGGCAATATCGGTGGGATGCTTCTGAGCAACTTCGCCGCCCTGCCGATAATAGCTGAGTTTGTACAGGATGACATCTTCCGGCGACAAAAACCAGGCTGCTGTACCGGTCGCCCGATCCCACACCAGTTTGCGCCGGCGTGCCATCGCCGAAGCGTCCAGGCCAGAATTCTTGGCAATGTACAGATCTGCTTTGGTGCCGATCGTGCCGTCGATGATGTTAAACGGCAGGCCACCCGACAAGTTTGTTTCGACGATGGTCTCGAACGGCGTGATATACACCTGCCAACTTTGGACTTCCCGCACCAGCTGATTGAGCTGCTTCAACGGAGCGGAAACCATC
>JBGSPW010000139.1:0-14659 GCA_041738395.1 Thermoflexales bacterium | reverse complement strand
GATGGTTTCCGCTCCGTTGAAGCAGCTCAATCAGCTGGTGCGGGAAGTCCAAAGTTGGCAGGTGTATATCACGCCGTTCGAGACCATCGTCGAAACAAACTTGTCGGGTGGCCTGCCGTTTAACATCATCGACGGCACGATTGGCACCAAAGCGGATCTGTACATCGCCAAAAATTCCGGTCTGGACGCTTCGGCGATGGCACGCCGGCGCAAACTGGTGTGGGATCGGGCGACCGGTACCGCTGCCTGGTTTTTGTCGCCGGAAGATGTCATCCTGTATAAACTGATCTATTATCGCCAGGGCGGCGAAGTCGCTCAGAAGCACCCCACCGATATTGCCCATATGCTGGATGTTATTGGCGCGCAGTTAGATCTGACCTACCTCTCTCAATGGGCAGCGGAGATTGGCGTCGCCGATCTCTGGCAAGCCCTGTGGGACGAGTTTCAAAAACCGTAGGAAGCTTATCGGTGGCGAATCAGCTGACTGTAACCGGATGTTTTTTGGTCCTGGCGTGAGGGTTGGGCTTGCTAACATCCCGCTCAATCTGGCGCAAAACTGACAACTACGTTGGTTTGCTACGATGCGCGATCATTGATCGCGCGTTTTGTTTCCACCACTCAGTTCTTCATTACAGACAAGCGGCAACCTAAGCATGCCTGCCTGATGTGTCAGCCATACCATGTGTTGCTAGCCACTGAGCGCTTTCAGCGCGGACCTCAGCTGATTGATAGCGAGATTTGGCGCGTGCCTTGTGCATCGCCTGTAGCAGATCGTCATCTGTGCTGTACTTAAAAGACAGATGTTTGAACGCGCGCCAGCCATTCACGTCGAGCGCGTTTAATAGTGTTTCACTCATTGCCAGGCGCGTCATATACTCGGCGCGCGATTTTGATTTCAGCCAGAGTTTGTCTTGACGCTGACATTCGCCAAGCCAGGTTCGATAGCCGGTTTCCACTTCTTCATATCCATAGCGGGCGCGAATGAGTCTTTGCTCTCGGAACTTTTCAAGAATACTGCTTTGATCCCAAAGTCTCTGAGCCGCAGCGGCCGCGACTGACTCCTGCAGGTAAGTCACGGCTGACCGAATAAAATACCATCCCGTGAACTCGAGCGGCATTTCGACATTCACCTGAGCACGACTTAGTTTGAGTTGGTCGGCCAGCATCGTCGGCGTGTAATACTCTTCGTCATAATACTGCTTTTCCCCGAATGATATTTCCCGTGACTTCGCACTGTAATGCAGATACTCAACTTCAATGATCGCTTGATAGGTGATTCGCTCAGGCTCCAGATCAGCAGGATTGATCCAGTAAGACGTTAGATCCTTCCTGGGGAGAGCCGCAATTCGGGCCTCTTCCTCAGCCTGTTCACGCTCCCAATCCTTCTCCCATTCCTCGTCTCGGGCGCGTAATTCTGGTATCTTCTGTTCGACCCAGGCGAGCGCTTCCTCTAGTCGCAAAAAACGTTCATAATCATATTTCAGATGGCCTGGTCGCTCGATAACGGGTATCCACCAGAAGCCGTCCTCGCTGAGCGTAATCGTTCCACGGTCAGGCGGTATATTGCAGACTAACCCTCGCGGATATTCCTGTCGAACCCAGGGAAACTTGCGGTCAGCCTCGTTGAATTTACTTAGTTCCTGATCATGATGGAACTTCACCATAATCTCAAAAATTCCCCAACTCACTTTTTGCTGCAACACTTCTTCTTCATCGGCCATCTGGCGTAACTGGGCTTCGTTATTGTGCAAATACGTGCAGAATTCTTGAGCAGCATTGCCAGTCAGCCGCACGCGTTCCTTTTCGTAAATCTTTGAGGCAGGCTTGGGTTCTTCTGACGCAGGTTCTGGCTCAATGCCTTTCTTTTTGCGTGAGCGTTTCGGACGCGGCGTCTCATTTAAGATGAGCCGGTTTTTGTGTCGTTCCACTATGGCAATGCCTTGAGTTTTCCATTCATCGCTCGATTCAAGAGTCCCCAGTAATTCGAGTGCTTCGCCTGCCAGTAGCGTCCCGATATGTTGGGAAGCATGATCCCATACGGCTAGGCCGCGCCTGAACCAACATTGCCAATCATTGCTCTCGACCCAATCCGGACAGCTATCTGGTCGTGCTGTGATCTCGTTAGGTTCCTGGCTGCGACCGGTGTAGATGTGCGCACCCCACGTCGAACCAGAGTGTGAGGCTAAGATTTCGGCGGGCTTAAAATCGTTTAGTTCGATTGGAATTCTGATCCCTTTCTGATGGGACTGAAACGCGGGCGCGGGCGGACGCGGCGCCACGACTGGCTTTCCACAATA
Organism: Thermoflexales bacterium; assembly: GCA_041738395.1. GTDB lineage: Bacteria > Chloroflexota > Anaerolineae > Fen-1058 > Fen-1058 > Fen-1058. The sequence continues at coordinate 12,362 of JBGSPW010000139.1, read as the reverse complement.
GCGGCAAAATCTGTCCTGCTGGGCGATCGTTTTGTTGCAGTTGGGGCAATTCATGCGCTTTTCCTCCATGGTCTTTGGTGGTCGTAAATCAACCACTAACGTTAATCAACTCTGGCCTTTGAAGGTCACACACCGATGGACTCTGTATAGTGCTAATGCGAATTGTGTATTATCTCGAGCAATAATGCAACGGCAGTTGCCCGGCAGGATTGCACTTCACGTGTTTCACTGCGGTTTGTGGACATGGACACTACAGGACACCAGGTCGATGAGATAGCGGATAGAATATCCGGTCTATTTGGTCGGCTTATGATATACTGCCTCTCGACAATGCGTGAGGGAAGTCAGATAATACGGAAACTTGTAGAGCGTACCCTCATGGTGACTTACACTTCTGAACAAATCCTCGTTTCAGTGCCCGATGCCAGTTCCGCCCAGTCGGTCAAGGCCCTGGCTAAGCCGCGCAAGTGGTTGTCGTCAGGCCGCGAAAAGCGATCGGTCTGGGTCGAGTGCTAGGGCAGTGGCGCGAAGCCGTATCAGACCCAGATCGATCTGAGCGAACCTGCTTTCAAATGCTCGTGTCCCAGCCGCAAATTTCCCTGCAAGCATGCGCTCGGCCTATTCCTCTTGCTCGTCGGCAGCGGCGTAAACATGATTGCCTTGTTGGCCTTGAGCGATGATGGTGCGCCCAGTTGCGATCACGCTATCGCCGCCGCCCTGAGCGCGTTGGGGATTCCGGCGTTTGCCTGCACCCCCGATCAATTTCCCGACCTCATTGCGGCAGCCATCAGTCGGCGCGATGTGAATCAATGGGCGGCGGCGCAGGGTATTGTGACGTCACGAGGTAAAATGGAAATCTGATATCAGACCGCTGGCGCAAGAAGGTGGCACTATGTCCTTTGCTGATGAGCCGTTAGAAATCTGGTTGATGCGTGATGAAGCTGAGCACGAAGCGCGTCTTAGCGCAAGACGTAAAGAGTCTCTGGTCGAGATGCAGGCCGCACTCGATCAGCTGCAGGAGATGCTGGATCGTCCGCCCGCCAAAGGCGTGAACCTGATGGATAGTCGGGTGTATGGTCTGGGCATTTGGAGCAGGGTGCGCCTGCCGCCTGAGGAAATTACGCGTGCTGAAGAACTGTATCGCCGCGTCTTTACCGCCGGCGGGCCTGGCACCACCTATGTACAGGAAGGTCTACTGTTCATCATCGGTGCCTCGTGCCAACCGGCCTCGATCCCGTTCTGGCTTGAAACGCTCAATCTGAGCCGACCGCGCGATTCGTTTTCGACGAAGCGCCGCAAGCTGGCCCTGGCGGCCCTGGCTTATCTGGCGGCGCATGACAATGCTGAGGCTGAGGGGGCGTTAGCCCACTGCACACAACATGTTAATGCCGACATCCGGGCGCAGGCCGTGTTCTATTGGGGCGAGATTTATCTGGCACGCAAACGGGCCTTGCCCGAATCGGTCGCTGCGGCCATGTTCGATATTGCACGCAACGATGCCGCGTTTAACCCGCGTTTTCAGGCCCGCGAAATATTGCATGAGATGGAGTTGCCTGTTCCTTTTGACAATCCGCACGGCGTTTATGCGTGCAAGGTCAAATTCAAAGAGGCCAAATCGATCTGCCGCACGATCGAGCTGCGGTCCGAGCAAACGCTTGAAGATTTGCATCTTGCCATTCAGCGGGCCATCCACTGGGACAACGATCACTTATATTCGTTCTATATGAATGGCGTGAAATATGCCGAGCATTATCGGTATTCTTGTCCCTATGAAGAAGACCGACCGCCCTGGACCCATGAAGCCGTTATCGGCGCATTGGGCCTGGTGAAGCGCCACAAATTCTTGTACTACTTCGACTATGGCGACGGCCACGAATTTGAGATCGAAGTGACGGACATTCGGCCCATGGCCGAGCCAGGCCCGTATCCCCGTGTCACCGAGATCCACGGCCAAGCGCTGGAGCAGTATTATCGAGGGGAAGAGTGACACGTTGGCAGTCAACTCAGGGAGATGCGACCGATGAGCAAGAAAAAACAACACCGCCAACCGGCTAAACCGATCGAGCGATCACTCCCCCAACGGCTATTCGATGATCTCAATGAAGTCGAGGCTCTCACGCGGCGTAAACGCTGGACTGAAGCCCGCGACAACCTCGAACAACTGAAGTAAGGTGGCGCTACCCCAATCGATCGGAAGTGTTGACTTATCTCGTCAGTGTCTATTTTGAACTGCGGGCTATGCCAGAATATCAGGCCACGCTTGAGCAACTGTGCGCATTGGAACCCGATGACCCAGAGTTTGTGCTAGGCCTGGCCAGCGCGTATGCTGCCAACGATCGACCCACCCTGGCGTTAAGGACCTTTCGGCAATTCGTGGAACGCTGGCCCGATCATGCCGAGGCGGATAAAGCACGTGAGGCGGCCGCAAAACTTGGCTTGACTGTCGATCTGATCTTCGAAGATATGGGCCTGAGTGGCGAGGAAGGCTTTGAGTTTGCCAGCTTACACGAACAAGCCCAAGTCTACGCCGAGCAACAGAAATATCCCGCAGCTCGGCGTGCCCTCGATGAACTCATGCGCCGTAAGCCGAACTTTGCGCCGACGTTGAATAACCTCAGCAATCTGTACTTTGTGCAGGGCCAACTTCCCGCGGCGATTGAGGCGTCGCAGCAAGTGCTGATCTTTGATCCGGAGAACATTCACGCTTTATCCAACCTGATCCGTTTGTTGTGCCTGAGCGGTCACGCAACCGAGGCACAGGCGTATGCCGATCGGCTGAAGTTCAGCCCGGCGGTTGCTTTTCAGGCCGGGCTCAAGAAGATGGAGGGCCTATCGTATCTGGGTGATGACGCGGCGTGTTGGTGTTATTCGAAACGGCGCGGCACGATGCCGATATCGCGGACAACCCGGTGATCTATCACCTCGCAGCGGTGGCGGCCTGGCGGTTGGGATTTGAGGATGACGCGCGCCGCCACTGGCAGCAGGCTGTGAAATTGGAGCCAGGCTTTCAGTGGGCGCAGGATAATCTGGCGGATCTACGCAAACCGATCGGCCAGCGCAACACCCCATGGGCGTTCGGTATGGCGAACTGGCTCACACAAAAGACGATTCGTGATCTGCCGCGCTACGTCGAATCTGCCGCTCGACGCAACAGTGAAGACGCGATCATGCATGCAGCGCGGCGTTATCTGCGCGAGCACCCTGAAGTGATCGGCCTGGTACCCGTCTTGCTCGATCGCGGCGATCCCATGGCGCGTGACTTCGTGCTGCATACGGCCATGATGGCCGACACGCCTAATCTCAATGAAGTATTGCGCGATTTCGCACTCGGACAACATGGGACGGATGAGATGCGGATGAAAGCGGCGCAGCACTGCGTACAGGTTGGAGTAATACCAACGGGCTTAACGCGGTTGTGGCTCAAAGGGGAATGGACCGATCTATTGCTGATCGGGTTTGAACTGCATGGTGAGCAGGTCATTCCGCACTCGACGCAGGTTGAACGGGTGGCGGTCGAAGCGGGTCAGGCGATGTGGCAAGACCAGGCTGAACGTGCGGAACGCCTGTGGAAGCAAGCTCTGAAGCTTGAGCCGGATAAACCCGACCTGCTATACAACCTGGCGCAAGCCTACGCGCTTCAGAATCGTCTGGATGAATCGCGCGCGCTAGTCGAAGAAATCCGGCAGCGGTTCCCCGATTATCTCTTTGGTCAGATTGATGCAGTACGACGCCTCACAGCCGAGCAGCGCTATGAAGAAGCGCAGGCGATACTCGATCAACTCATGAAGCGCAAACGCTGGCACTTCAGCGAATTTGCGGCATTTGCCGGCGCGCAGATCGAATTGCACCTAGCGGAAGACAATCGCGCGGCGGCAAAATCGTGGCTGGAGATGTGGCGCCAGGCCGACCCCGATCATCCCTCGATCGAACAATTCGAAAAACAACTTGGACGCAAAACAAACTGGCGCGATCGGATGCATCTGTAGTGGCTGTCGACAAAAAACTGATCGCTATGTTACGCAGTCCGTCCCGCACTTTGCAGCGCGGCGTGGGCCATCTCTTCGGTTTCAGCTAGAGATTCGGGGGCGATACGGCTAACGCGCCATTCATGCAAAGTGCGTTTCATGGCGTCGCTGTTGAGGCCTGCCAATTCACCTGCTTTTTCGAGCGAAACAGTCCCTTTCTCATACAAGCGACAAGCCGCTGCCACGCGTATGTCAGGGCGCGCTGCCAGGAATGTGCGGACCGCTTCAGCTATCAATTCTTCTTCGCTCTCATAATAACCGGCCTCGTGTGCAGCTACCACCTGCGCGTTCAAGAGGTCAGGTAGATGAAGATGGAAATCAGCACTCATCACGTGCTCCGTGGAAGCTGCCTGTTGTCATAGTCATTGTATTGATGCCTGCTTTTGTGGTCAAGTGCCCCGGTCGGACGATGTCTTTGGCGCACCGCGTTCTGCTATTCATCATCGTTCACTCCTCGATACGGATCACGCTCGTTGACTGACGAGGCCGTGGATCGATTCCCATGGCGGAACTAACCTTTAAGGCGTACCAGCAACTTCTCCAACACGGCAATCTCATTTGGCTCAAAATCATTGTTTTGTCCCAGCCGCGCTATTCGATCGTGCATTTCCTTGTCGGGCGACACACCATAGATGCCCTCCGTCGTGCCGATGTTCTCGTGCATTAAGTTTTGCGATAGTGCTTTGAGGTCTGCAATGCTTCTCGCTTGACTCATCGCATATACCGCATGCCCATGCCTGAATTTGTGTGGCGACATCGGCTCCAGGCCCGTGCGTTGGAAGAGCGCTTTCAAATTGTCTGATAAGGACTTGGCGCGGAACTTCCCCGGCGCGTCGGCTGTCAGAACCTGTTCACCCAGCGAGATGTCAATAACGGGATACCACGGGGCGGTCTCGGGCAATTGTTTGCGCACAAATTGATCCCAGGCCGCCACTTCGTCTAGCAAGTCAGGTATTTCCAGCAATCGGGTATTTCCCGACTTACGGTTCTTGGTGCGCACACCCAACTTAGGAAACTGTTTGATGGTGCGCGTTTGGAAGTCGAAGCACATGAGGGGCAATGTGACAAAGGCTGTGGCGCGCATACCGGATATGTATAGGAAGGAACAGGCGGCTCTGTCCCGCCATTCGGCTAAAGTCAGTGTGTCGATTTTCGGCTGGTTTACTTGCCGCACCATATCCAGCGTGACAACTTTGCGTTCTTCGGGAAGATCGGGATCTAACTTGGGCGGGCGCAACGTCTCGATCCAGGCCGGCGTGATGGAATGATACTGGCGTGGGTAGTTGATGAGCAGCTGGGTGAAGAAATTCCGCGCTTGCCGGCAGATGCGCTTGATGCCAATTTCACTCAGTTCTTTGCCATCGGCGCCGCCGGCTTTTTGAAGATAGACCGCCAACACTGGACGTTGGCGCGGTGCATCGTTCAGGGGCATGTCATCGAGCCAGCGCAGTACGTGCTTCAGCATTGACTCATGCCGCTCCAGCGTTGCATCGTCTAGCATGAAGACCTCCGTTTCATAGCGAAGGTATTCGCACATAGCCTTGTAGTTATCGTGATTGATCATGTTTGACTCCGCGGTAGACCATGCACATGCAGGTCGGGCAGGGGGCGCGCAGCAAATGAAACTTGCCGTGTTGTACTGGTTCAGGATTGATCAATTTGACGACCGCCTTGCATTTCAGGCAGTAGCCTTCGTCAAGGCCGATGGAGTGCTTGGATTTTTGCTGGGTAAACCACTGGGCAATAGTCGGGCCGTGCAGCCAGATGTGCCCCGTTTCATCGCGTATGTGGGGAATGCCGGCAGGAAGCCAGCGGCGGTAGACATCACGCTGATCGATTTTCAGTTCACGGGCTAGATCGGCTGGTGAATACATCATATCCAACAGCCCGCGCAGCCGGATGCGCTGTGTGCGGTCGAGAAGTTGTTGCGGCAACGTGCCACCCCCTGAAAAGTATGGGCGGCCAGCCAAGCGCTGGCCAAAGAAAAAGACCTACAACCTTGCTTTCGCAAGGCGCAGGCCTTCTTCCTGGTGGTACGTTTTGCGTACCAAAAAGTCCCCAAAAGTCGGGGCGGGGAGATTTGAACTCCCGACCTCACGGACCCGAACCGTGCGCGCTAGCCGGACTGCGCTACGCCCCGAACTTTCACTTGCCACTCGGGTTTCACTTCGGCAAGCGGGCGAGATTATACCCAATTCAAGCCGGTTGTGCAAGGGTGAGGTTGAATTTGCCGCGCGCGTCTCTCTCGGGCATAATGCGGTTATGCCGATCTTGAGTATCTTCCTACTGCTGCTCGCCGCTGTACTGCATGCTTTGTCCAATGCGTTGATCAAACTCTCGCGCGATAAGCTGGCGTTCACGTGGTGGATGTTGACGGCGTGGGCCATCATCGGCTTTCCGCTGATCTTTTTCGTCGGCCAACCATCACCGATCGGCTGGCTGCTCATCTTCGTGAGCGGTTTGATCGAAGCGGTGTACTTCATCACGTTGACGCGCGCCTATGCGTTGGGCGATCTGTCGCAGGTCTATCCCCTCGCGCGCGGCTCGGCCCCGTTGTTTGTGTTGCTCTGGGCGATGTTGTTCCTCGGCGAGCAGCCCACACCGATCGGGGTAGGGGGCATCGTGATCATCGTGATTGGTTTGTATCTGGTGAACCTGTGCGCACTCTCAGAATGGAAACGCCCGCTGCTGGGATTCAAATCGGCCGCGGCACGTTGGGCGTTGTTGACCGGCTTGTTGATCTCGATCTATTCGGCGATTGACAAGGTGGGCGTGCGCTACGTCGATCCACTGCTCTATCTGTATCTGTTTCTCGTCGTGACCTGGATCGCTCTGGCGGCGCAGTGGCTCAATCCCGATCGGCGCGTGGCGCTGCGCGAAGAGTTGCGGCCTGACATACAGCATCGTGTGCTGCGCGCTGTTGCAGTCGCACTGTTGGGCTCGAGTGCGTATGGTTTAGTGTTGGCGGCGTTGCGACTAAGCCCCGTGAGCTATGTGAGTCCGGTGCGCGAGTTGAGTGTCGTGATTGGCGCGTGGATCGGCGTGCGTTTCATAGGCGAACCCGGGGGACGCCTGCGTCTTGTGGCGGCCGCCTTAGTTGCGACGGGCATCACCATGATCGCGTTGGGCGGTTGACAAGCGAATGAGTTGTGGTAATATATAAGCAGTCGTTTATATGTTTTGAGAGGCCATGAGTACCCGAATTTCAACCAAGAAAGAAACCCGGACCTTGCGCGAACTAGCCCGCACCTTTTATGCGTTGAAAGACGTGGTGCGGCTAGAGATGCTCAGCGCCTTAGCGGAGCGCGAGTGTACGGTCAACGAATTGGCTGAAGCATTGAACAAGAGCCAGCCGTTGATGTCGTGGCATCTGCGGCGCTTGAGAGCGGCCGGCTTCGTCAAGATCCGCCGGTCGGGACGGGAAGTGTTCTGCTCGCTCGATCATGAGGCGCTCCTGCTGCAGCAGCAGCAATTTCGTGATCTCATCGGTCTGTCGTCATCCCACTAGCGAATTTCAAAATCCACACAAGGAGTAACATCGTGGCTAAAACAGTCGGTAAGAAATCCAAGAAAGTTCGTGTCGCTATTATCGGCGTCGGCAACTGCGCGTCGTCGCTGGTGCAGGGCGTGGAGTATTATAAGGATGCCGCCGAAGGCGCCAAGATTCCGGGCATCATGCACACCACGCTGGGCGGCTATCACATCGGCGATGTGGAGTTCAGCGCGGCGATCGACATCGACGTAGAGAAGGTCGGCAAGGATTTGAGCGAGGCGATCTTCTCCGGTCAGAACAACACGTACAAGTTTGCCAACGTGCCCAAGCTGAATGTACCTGTGGCGCGCGGCATGACGCATGATGGTCTGGGTAAGTATTTGTCACAGGTCATCACCAAAGCGCCTGGCCCCACGGCCGATATCGTGAAGCTGTTGAAGGACACCAAGACGGACGTGGTGGTGTCGTACTTGCCGGTCGGCAGCGAGGAAGCCACCAAGTGGTACGTGGAGCAGATTCTGCGCGCGGGCTGCGCGTTCGTCAACTGCATTCCGGTGTTCATCGCCAGAGAAAAATATTGGCAGGGGCGTTTTGAAGAAGCCGGGCTGCCCGTCATCGGCGACGACATCAAGAGCCAGGTCGGCGCGACGATTACGCATCGCGTGTTGACGCGCTTGTTTGAGGATCGCGGCGTGCGCTTGGATCGCACGTATCAGTTGAACTTCGGCGGCAACACCGACTTTCTTAATATGCTGGAGCGCGAGCGTCTGGAGTCGAAGAAGATCAGCAAGACGAATGCGGTCACCAGCCAACTCGATCAGCCTATGGCGGCTAAAGACGTGCACGTCGGCCCCAGCGATTACGTGCCCTGGTTGAGCGATCGCAAGTGGTGCTACATCCGCATGGAAGGCACCACGTTCGGCGATGTGCCGTTGAATCTGGAACTAAAACTCGAAGTGTGGGACAGCCCCAACTCGGCAGGCGTCGTCATCGATGCGGTGCGCTGCGCCAAACTCGCTTTGGAGCGTGGCATGAAGGGTGCGTTGACAGCGCCTTCTTCCTACTTCATGAAGTCGCCGCCCGTCCAGTACCACGACGACGAAGCGCGCAACAACGTCGAGAAATTTATCAAGGGCGAATAATCTCCAAAGACCTGGCAGGTTTTCACTCCTACCCGATCAATCTGTTTGGCGGACTGGATCACTGTGCGCCGAGGTTGATCGTCGGTAAAAAAACCTGCCAGGTCTTGATTTGTTTGCGACAAAGAGACCGTGATGAACGATCAACCTCCCAAGCTACAATCCTTCTCGGAAAGCCTGCGTCCCAAAGCTGCGAAGATTCTGCAGCCGATCGGGCGGACGTTGATTCGTCTGCATATCACGGCGAACATGCTCACGTTCAGCGGGATGGTGTTGGCCTTGGGTGTGGGCGTATTGGTGGCGACGGGCAATCTATTCGCAGGCGGCGTGCTGTTGATCATCGCCGCGTCAATGGATGCGTTCGACGGGACAGTGGCGCGCCTCTCGGGCATCAAGAGCAAGTTTGGCGCTTTCTGGGATTCCACGCTCGATCGGTATTCTGAAAGCTTGGTGTTGTTGGGCGTGCTGGTGTATGGCCTGAGCCGGGACAATGATTGGATCGTGGGGCTGGCGTGCGTGACGGTGTTCGGATCGCTCTTGGTGAGCTACGCTCGATCGCGCGCGGAAACACTGGGCATCGATTGCAAGGTCGGGATCATGACGCGCTTCGAACGGGTGGTGGTGACGATCTTGATGCTGCTGATCAATCCGCGGTATCCCGATGTGCCGGTGTTGATCGGCCTAGGGTTGATGGCGGTGTTCACTCATGTTACGGTGATCATGCGCATTGTTTACGTGCGCCGGGAGATGGCACGGCGTGGGCTTTGATTGGCGCAGGGTGTGCGTTGGGTTGGAATCCACTGCAAAACACTGGCACTCAAGTGCTAGTGTTTTTGTTTTTGAACGGGATATAATTGAGGTATAAGGAGTTGTGCCATGCTGCAAGCAGACGATGTCATGATCGAAGCCGAGCGCTTGAATAAGCTATTTGGCAGTTTTGTCGCGGTGCGCGATGTGTCGCTGCGGGTGAAGGCCGGCGGGGTGTTAGCGTTGTTAGGTCCCAACGGCGCAGGCAAGACGACGACCGTCCGCATGTTGTCGGGCATCCTGGCGCCCACGTCGGGACAGGCGCGCATCGCGGGGCTGGATGTGGTGAAGGACTCTGCCGCGATTCGCCGTCGGGTGGGGGTGCTGAGCGAACTACCGGGTTTGTATCTGCGATCGACCGCGCGTGAATACCTGGATTTCTTTGGATCGGTCTATGGGTTGTCCAAAGCCGATCGGCGGGCGCGCATCAACGAACTCATGACGAAGTTCGAGATGAACGAGGTGCTCGATCGGCGCTTGAGTGAATTCTCCAAAGGCATGAAGCAGAAGCTCGCCTTGATCCGCACGATGCTGCACGACCCCGAAGTGCTGCTGCTCGACGAGCCGACTTCGGCCATGGATCCGCAAAGTGCGCGGCTGGTGCACGATGCGCTGCTGCACCTGCGCGATCAACGGCGCGGCATTATTTTGTGCACGCATAATCTGGTGGAAGCCGAGATGATGGCCGACCACATTGCGATCATCCGGCGCGGGCAGATCGTGGCCGAAGGATCACCGGCGGAGTTGAAGACGCAGCTGCTGGGCAAGCCATTGATGGAGGTGCGTTTCACGCAGCCCATGAATGGCACGCTGCAGGCGCTGCACGAACGGTTGGAGGTGGAAAGCCACGGCGAGACGTGGCTGCGTTACTGGTCGAGTGATCCTGTCAGCGATAATCCGCGTTTGCTGCACTGGTTGTCGGAGCAAAGGGTGGATGTGGTGACGTTGAGCGAAGTGCCGCGCAGCCTGGAAGAAGTTTATCTGCGCGTGGTTGAACAGCCGATCGGGCAGGGGAGTTAATGGATATGACAGCCCTACCGCCTGTGAACACGCTCCATTCTCCGTCCGCGGGGAAAGCCCTCGGGGACGAGGGCTACGAGCATTTTCAATTCAGTCAACGCGGTGTGAGTTGGTTCAGCGGCATGGGCATGATCGTGCGGCGTGAACTGCGCGATACGTTCCGCGACTGGCGCATGATCACGCCGATTGTCTTGTTGACGCTGTTCTTTCCGGTATTGATGACGGTGACGGCGAACGTGGCGCAAAGTTTTGTCGAACGCTATGGCACGCCGCTGATTGGCGAACGGTTGATTCCGTTCCTCATGTTGATCGTCGGCTTCTTCCCCATGTCGTTTTCGCTCGTCATCGCGTTGGAAGCTTTCGTCGGCGAGCGCGAACGCAAGAGCCTGGAACCGTTGTTGTCCACGCCGTTGACCGACGGGCAGTTGTATGTGGGCAAGATGATCGCATCGTTGGTGCCGGCGCTGCTGGCGGCATTCCTGGGCATCGGCGTGTACCTGACCGGACTCTTTCTCTTTCGCCGCTATGTGCCCGAGCCCCTCTTGTTGGCGCAAGTGCTGGCGCTGACGACGATGGAGGGCGTGGTGATGGTGGCGGGCGCGGTGGTGGTATCGACGCATGCCACCAGCGTGCGCGCCGCGAATCTGCTGGCGTCGTTCATCATCATCCCCATGGCGCTGCTGGTGCAAGTGGAGGCCATCCTGCTCTTCCAGGCCATTTACGATGCGATGTGGGGTATCGTACTGGTCTTGATGGTGGTGGCGTTGATCTTGATTCGCATGGGCGTGCAGCTATTCAATCGCGAAGAACTGCTGGGCCGCGAGATGGATTCGATCAACTTGCGCGGAGTTTTCCGGCGCGCAGGGCAATACTTTGTGGCCGTTGAGCCGGGTGAAGCACGCGCACACTTCAACCCGATCGGCCTGTATCGCTATCACGTGCCGGCGATGCTGCGCCGTTCGAAGAATGCCATTCTCGCAATCATGGTGGCGCTCATTGTGGCTTCAGTGGTGGCGTGGGTGTGGGGCAGTCAATTCAGTCTGCCGCCGGGCACGCTTAACTTTAGCAATTTGAACAGCGATTCATTCAGCAATGCGACGGTGGGCTTGCTGCCTTCCTTCTCGTGGCCGGCGGTGTGGTGGAACAATATCCGCGCCGTGCTGTTGTATTTTGTGACCGGCCTGTTCTCGTTTGGATCGATCGCCATCGTATTGATCATCCTGCCGATCGCTCCGGCGGCTTTTGTGGCTGGCTTGATCGGCAACAGCGGCTTCAACCCGATCGTGTTTCTGGCGGCCTTCATTCTGCCGCACGGCATCTTTGAATTGCCCGCGGTGATCATCGGGGCGGCGGCGGCGGTGCGCCTGGGTGCGGCCCTTCTGCAGCGCAGTCCCACGTTAAGCATGGGTGAAGGCTGGTGGCTGGCGCTGGTCGATTTCGTCAAACTGCTGCTCTTCGTGGTGATTCCCCTCTTGTTGATCGCGGCAATCATCGAGGTGCACGTTACGCCGAGGGTGGTGTGCGCGGTGTATGGGTGCGGCGGGTGAGGCGCTGACACGCTACGCGTGACAAGATGACAAGAAGACCGGATGATCTTGCAGAGGTGAGATCATCCGGTCTTCTTTTGGTTTTTGCTCGGTCTATTTTTGCGTGAGGTAAGCCGCGCTGTGCTGCACATAGTGATCGGCGGCAGCGCGAATTGAGGCGACCTCTTCATCAGTGAGCGAGCGCACCACGCGGCCGGGCACGCCCAGCACCATCGAGCGCGGTGGGATGACGCTATGCCCCGTCACGAGCGATCCGGCACCGATGATGCACTCGCGTCCGATGCGCGCGCCACTCACGCCGTGCCCGCGAAGCGGCGGCGCGCTGGGCGGG
>JBGSPW010000105.1:0-45530 GCA_041738395.1 Thermoflexales bacterium | reverse complement strand
GGAGAAGAATCTAATTTTCATCTCGTATTTTCGGCTGAAGTGGGAAGCCTTCGAGACTCGCCCTTGGAAAACACATAGTGGCTTTCAAGCCGGTCGATGAAATGTAGCCTAATTTGCCCAAAAATTGGGTCCGAGGTCTGCGCGTCACCCCATCCGCTGCCATTCGTTGATTCGATGCAAATTCGCTGACGCCTTTGTCTGTTCTTCACTCGTCGCCACGTGCGCTACCCGCAAAACGGGACTTTCGAACTATTGCCTCTTGTTGGTGGACTGTTGCCGCTTGTCCGTCTGGCAGGGCGGTGATATAAAGGGGGTGTCTTGCATGAAAACCCAGCCATGACGCGACGAGTATGGCGCGCAGAATTAGAACTGAAGTAACGATTTACCGTGTGATTGCGCAAAAGTTGCGCTAGCGGCTGGGCGGTTTCTCGGTAAATGGTGTTGTGTCTTCCTTCAGTGAAGACGCGAAAACTGCATGCCACATAGATGTGGTACGTTTTCGTAGGGATCAGAGGTTCACATCCTCTCGCCCAACACCAAAGCCGCTCGTGAAACCTCACGAGCGGCTTCTTACTGGCTCGGGATAATGGGGAACTCTTAACCATCACCTTGCCGGGCGTGCCTGCTTCATCTCCGCTGAACCTTCACCCGCAGCGGCTTCGTCGGCCGCATCGTCCCCACCAACTCGAACGGAATCTCCTCATCCTGCGCCGTCTCCAACCGATAGCGCCCGGCGGCCATCGACATGGCATACACCATTTCCAGCAGTGCAAAGTTGTTGCCCAGACAGACGCGCGGCCCGGAAGCAAAGGGAATATACGCCGTCTTGGGTCGCGCCTCAGTAGCCTGCGGCGTAAAACGCTCGGGATCAAATCGTTCTGGATCGGGCCACACCCCGGGATAGCGATGTACCAGATACGGCACCAGAATGATCATCGAGCTGGGGGGAATCGCGTAGCCGCCGATCTCATCGGCCTCCACATTCTGCCGCGCCAGCAAAGCCGTGGGTGGATACAATCGCAGCGTCTCATCCACCACCTGTCGCGTGTAGTTGAGTTGGAACAGATCGTCGATGGTGGGCGCGCGGCCCTGCAACACTCGATCGGCCTCGGCCGCTAAACGGGCCTGCACCTCGGGGTGTTTCGCCAGCAGATACCACCCCCACGTCAAACTGCGCGCCGTCGTCTCGAACCCCGCAAAGAACAACGTCACTACCTCATCGCGCAGATCCGTTACGCTCAAAGCCTGCCCCGTCTCCTCGTCCCGCGCGCGCAGCAGCAGCGACAAGAGATTATCCTGCGCGGGATTGCGCCGTCCTTCCGCGATGCGCTCTTCGATGAAATGATTGATGACCTCCAGATTGCCCTGAAAGCGCCGGTGCGCGGGGAGGGGCAGCCCCAGGGGCAGTGCCAGGCCGCTGCGTGACGGAATAAACCCGAAGGCTTCCTCGAAGGCCGCGCCCACCTCTTTGGATTCCTCGCCCAGATCGATGCTGAACATCGCGCGGCCGATGATGCTCATCGTCAAATGCAGCATCTCGGCATCCATCGACAGTTCCGCGCCCCGTTCGGCATACGGTTCCCATCGATCGAGCAGGCGCTGCGTGATCTCGATCATCATGTCGGCGAATTGGGTAATGGCCGTGGGCGTAAACGGCGGCTGCATCAAGCGCCGCTGCTGTCGCCACACCTCGCCGTCGCTGGTCAGGACACCCTGTCCCACCAGCAAGCGCAGACCATCATATCCAATGCCTTTGATGTAATTCTTCTGGTTCTTCACCAGCACGTGATGCACGTAGTCAGGGCTGGACAACACATAGCCGTTCAGCGGACCCAACTTCACGAAGACGATATCACCGTACTGCCGCTGCAATTCCACATAGTTCGGCAGGACATTCCGGCCTCCCATTTGCAGCGCATTGCCCAACACCGGCAGGCCGCGCGGCCCCGGCGGATTCTTGCGCGTGGGCGTCGTCTCTACGATCGATGGACTACTCATTTATTTCCCCCTTAAAACTGAATGCTTTACTAAGTGTAACATCGGCGCAAGGCGTGTCAATGCGTGCGGTAGAGCACACAACGCCGGACTTCCTCATCACGTGGAAGTCCGGCGTGCTTGGCCCACACCCTCACCTTATACAGTAATCTCAATCCGGTTGCCGTCGGGATCGAGCGCGGTGCTTTCATAGTAGCCATCGCCGGTGGTGCGCGGGCCGTCGAGGATGCGATAGCCGTTGGCGCGCAATCGCTTGGTCAGGGTATCCACCGCCTCGCGCGAACCGACCGAGAAAGCCACGTGAATGTAGCCGGTGAATTGTTGTTCGACGTTGTTGGCGGATGGCGGCACGGTGGGCAACTGCATGATCTCCAACCGCGCCCCGTCGGCAAACGTCAGGAAGTATGACTCGAACTGTTTGCGCGGATTGACGTACTTCGTGTTGGCGCGGCCTGCCAAGTATGTCTCGTAAAAACTGCGCAGCCGTTCCAGATCGTGCGTCCAGACGGCGATGTGTTCGATGCGCATGGTTACTCCTCAATCAAGGCTGAGACGATCTCCGCCGCATCCTGCACAAATCGCGGACAGCGCGTCGTGAAGAGTTGCCCGTCGCGCGCTTGCCGTAAGCCCTCCGGTTGGCCGATGTTGCAGCCCAACAACTCGCGGCACAAGATCGATCCGTGACGATCCTTGAATTGCTCGATCGCTTGATGGGTCATCGCATAAGTCTTCTCTTTCGCGGCGATATCGGCAGCCTCGATCGATCCGGTTTTCAACCCGATCGCCATGATCGCACCAGTGACGGCTCCGCACACCTCGCCGTGGCGGGCCAGGCCGCCGCCGAAGCCTGCGGCGACCTTCAGGGCCATGTCGCGCGACAGGCCCAACGACGGCGCATGAGCCGCACACACCGCTTGCGAGCAACTGAAGCCCTGTTGAAACAGAACTACTGCTTGATCGACAGTTGAAGTCACGAGTGATCCTTAGAAGTCGTTTTTGAGGATGATGGGCAAGTACACATTTTGCTGCGGCCAGAAGACGTTATTCGATAGGGCCGACCAGCCCGCGCCGTTCTGCGTTTTGAGCGCGAAGTAAACCGTGTCGCCATGATATGGAATGGAAGCCGTGAAGATGTTCGTCGCGCCGGACAGGTTACCGGTTAGCACTGTGGCGTTGTTCCAGTTGGCCGCGGTGATGAGTGTACCAGAATAGCGCAGGGTCGTCGTGAGCGCGCCGGCAGGGGCTGTCCAGCGCAGCGTCACCGTCAAGACATTGTTCGCGGTGAGGGCACGGGTCACACGCAGATCGGCTACGGCCAACGGCACCGGGATGCCATACTCATCCGCGCCGATGTCGGACGCACTACCGATCGGGCGTGGATCACCGTCGATATCAGCGCTTGCCTCGATCGGCGCAGTGACTTGATCGATTGCGGTGGTGGCCGTTGAGCGCAAATGTAGATCGCCGGTTGCCGCATTGACGAACCAGTTCGCCTGCGCCGTGGTGAGGTTGTTGCTCAACGTGCCATGCGCGCCATCGCGTTCACGCATGTCATCGTTGACCAGATTGTTGGTGAGCGTGGCCGTGGTGTTGGAAAAGCGCCACTCGATGGCGGAGAAGGTGTGTGCCGGATCGGAGGAGTAGATGGTGTTGTGCAAGATGTGGGCGTTGCACGAATTCCACGCGCAGATGCCGCAGTCGAAGCCGTACTCCGAACTAAACAAACTGCTGCTGTTGGCATAGACGAAGTTGTTGCGGATCACGCCTCCATAGTCGTCCACATAGCCGGTGGCCGCTGGGCAGGGATTGTCGGGATAGGTGCGCCCGCCGGGATCGATCATCAGCCCAAAGCCGATGCTGCGCGCATTGTTGTTCAAGACATTGCGTTCTACCGCCGTATCGCGGCAGCCGCGCCACAGGTGAATGCCGTGTTCCGACAATCCGCTGCTGCACCAGAAGCCCTCGATCAGATTATCGCGAATGATCCAGCCGCGTGATTGATGCGCGTCGACTCCGCCGGTGTAGCAGTCGTTGCGAATGTGTGGCCGCCCCGCGTCGGTCAGTTCGATGTGTGAGCAGGCGATGGCGCCGTCGTCGGTGTAATAGCCGGCGGTCGCCGGATTGATCTTGATTGCTTGCTCGCCGGGATCGACGATGTGCACGTTGTAGATCAACGTGTTCAGCGTGTGCGCGGCCTCGCCCGACATGACGTGAATGGGATGATCGTACGCCTCGCGCAGCGTGAGATCGGCGATGGTCACATTCGACGCGACGACTTGAACGATCTCTGTCGTCTGGTAGTTGCCATCCAGAATGACGGCTTCGCGATTACCGCTGGCTGATCGCAAAGTCACATTGGGCACATCAATGCGCAGATACACGCCGTTGAGATTGTACGTACCGTCGGCAATCAAGATCGTCGTGCCGGAGGCGGCAGAATTGACGGCGTTCTCCAATTGCGAAACGGTGGAGACGTTGACCATAGTGCCGCTCGGCGGGAGCAGTGGCGCGCAGGCTTGCGGATCGATCGTGGGGGTAGCCGCCCACCCGATTGGTTGAGCTGCGCCTATCAGGGCGATGAAAGATATTCCAATAAGCACAAATCGCCACACAGTCTTGATCATGTGGAACTCCTCAGGGCTGTCACGCACCAGAAAGATCGGTGCCGATCCGCCTGGCGCGTCACGGTGATCTCATGAAACCCATGATCTTCCAGCAGGCGCTGCACCTCGTCGGCGTCGTAGAGTGTCACACCCTGGCGGGCGAAGTCTTTCTGCTGCAGGCTCTCTTTGCTCGTAAAGCATAACACCAGGCGGCCATTCTCGACTAACACGCGGCTCAGTTCATCGACGGCCCGTGTCGCATCCGGCCAGTAAAAGATCGAGTTGACGCTGACGGCTTTGTTGAAGTGCGCAGCGGGATATGGCAGCCGATCGGCTGTGGCGACTTTCAGATCCAGCTTGCCAGCTTGAATCATATTACCAAAGCGAGATTGGCACTGCTCGACCATCGCCGCCGAGATATCCACTCCGCCGATGAAGCCGTCGGTGACGATGGCCGACATGTGCCCCAGCAGATAGCCGCCGCCAAAGCCAACCTCGAGAATGCGATCGTTTGCTTGCAAGGCCAGCTGTGCCAGCGACACGTCATTCAACGCGCGATTGCGCCGGTTCCACAAGGGGCCGAGAAACCAGCGGCCGATCGCGCCGGAAGGATGAGCGAGCTGTTGCGCGATGAATCTAGCGGACATGATTATTAGCTCTGCGGCGGGCCTTGCCGAATTGCGGTGCGCAATGCTTCGATCGAGTTGCGCTCCATGTATAACGCTTGCAGCCACCACGTCGCACCGGCCTCTTCAAGTTTCTGCAGCGACTGGCGGATGTCGGCGCTGGTCTTGCCCAATGTGGCTCGCGCGCCGATGATGACGGCCTCGAATGGCGTCTTGGCTGTGCGTTGTGAGTGAATGTAGGCCAGCATTTCTTGCAGATCAGGCGGCTTGATCCAGATGCCGTGTTTGTTCAACGGGATGACACCGTCCCATTTGGCCGCGCGGCGAAACGGCGCTTTGTGCGGCCAGAAGCCGCCCACCCAGATCGGGATGCGCGGCTTCTGCGCAGGCGTGGGCTTGAAGGTGACCTTGTCCAGTTGATAATGCTTGCCTTGATAGCTGAAGGCTCGACCACGCCACAGACCGTTTAACACATCCAGGCCTTCATCTAGCTTCTCAGCGCGCACGCGTGGATCGGCTTCTTCGCCGAACACTTCGAACTCCGCATCGCCGGGTTCGCCCAGGCCCACGCTCAAGATCAAGCGCCCACCCGAGAGGTTGTCAAGCGTCGTCGTTTCGCGGGCCAGCTTCCAGGGTCGCCGCCGCGCAATCGGGGTCACGGTGGTGCCGAAGCGGATGCGCTTAGTCTGCATCGCCACCGCAGTCAGTGCCACCCACGGATCGACCATCGGCAGTTTCTGGTGCTTGTTGGCCAGGATGTGATCCCAGATGAAGAACCCATCCCAGTGAGCTTTCTCGGCTTCGCGCGCGAGTTCGGCCAGAGCCAGTGCGCTGGTCTCTGCGCCGAAGTTGGGCAGGTAAACTCCGAAGTGCATGACGTGCCTCCTGTGTGATGTGAATGGTAGGCTCAGTATAAAGGCGAGGCAGAAGTCACGTCAATTGACGAATGTCACGAGATGATCGGGTAGGATGTGCTAAAGAATCTGTCGTCAACGCCTCTTTCACGAGGTGAGCGAGATCGCGGCGGCGACGCCGTCCCAATCTGGCGCTGATCGCAATGACCAGCAGTAGACCAATTACAACGGATAACCTCCAGCCCCATAGGCTAGTTAGGTGCAAGAAATCAACGATAGTCGTTGGGTTGATTCCCAACACTTCTGCGACTAGCCATGTGAAACCAGACAGCAAAAGCATTAGGCCAAAAGTTACGAAGATAGATAAGAACAGCAGATTCATAGTTGACCAGCGATACCATGCCTTGATATAAGTTCCATGGGATGTGGAGTACAAGCGCCCATGCAGAACGATTGGCGCGCCCCCTTTCCACGCAGACCAGGTATATCGACTCAACTCGAAGTGATGACCGCCCCACGTCAGATTGAGCGTTTGCCTTTTGAGAGCGTCTCTAACGATCCAGTCTGGTAACGTAAGGATTTCTTGGATGCATGCTGTTGGCGCTAACCGCGTGAAGAGTTTCAGATCGGGCTTGCGCCAGGAATCGAATAGCAGTGAAAAGAAGCCTTCAACAAGATCAAAGGCGCGCCCTAAATAGATGGCGTGCATAATATCGTCATTGCGCTCACTTCCGACGCCAGTCCAGGATACAAGTGCTGCCACCATGACAAAGGGCCACGATACAAAGAGGAGAATACCCTGCGCTCGACTAAGCAAATATATCGGGCAGATCACTTCGGTGTAGTCGCCGTGGTTGCCTAAATAGTAATGGCCGGCTTCAATCTTGCCATTGAGCCCATCACCTCCTAGCAAAAGTGAAGAGATGAAGAACAGTAAAAAGTTCATCATACCCAGATAAATGATGAGTGCAGGCAAGCGACGTAGATGATTCATCTTGCTGACACATTCTTACAACGCCCGCGCGGACGCGGGCTTGGAGCATATTGCCGATTTTGCTTGTCAAAGTTCATTAGAGTGTCTGGATTCCCGCGCGCTTGGCGCGCGGGAATGACGGCGTAGCGTAACATACGATAGATCTGCGGAGTTATTACTTGATGAGACCCAGTAATCGACCGATGAATACCCAACCAGATACTAAACTCATCAAAATGCAGAATACCGCCGTTATTCGCACAGCCGTAAGTGGACCCCACCACGAAAATGGATTGTTCTCCACAATGCGGTACAAGAGCGATGTTTCTGGAGCACGCAGTAGATCCAAACCTATATAGAACAGCGAGACAAACCAAACAAGTCCAGTGAGAATTTCACGAGAATCTACTGACCATGTGGCCATCACAGTTTGCCTGCATACCCCCATGATAAAGAAAGACAGTACCGCAATCACAACAGCCGTAGTACGCTTGCTCATGGTTTGTTCCTTGCGGCCGATGTGTTCACTTTCGGATGACAGGCAGATACACGCGTTCACCACCTACCAGCAGATTGACGCCGATCGTTTGCGTGATCCCTGCGGTGGTGGCTGTGATGGGAATGGTGAACCACGTCGGCGTGGAGATGCTCAGCGAGCTGGTGACGATTAAGGTTGCAGCACCGGGCGGTGCGATGGAGAGCGGCGCGAGGTTGACAATCAGATTAGCCGAGGGATTGGTAGCAGTCAAGGCCACCGTTGCGGTGAATGATCCGATCGGTTGTACGTTCACTGCGAAGTTCGTCGCTTCGCCGGGTAGAATGACACGCGCAGAAGGCACGGCACTCAGCGTGAAGCCATAGCCTCGATATTCAAACGCGCCGATGTCGGGCGCTGTGCCCACGTAGCCCGTGTTGATGCCGGGCAGGTAGACGCCTTTGTCGATCAATGTGCTAGAGGCTGCGAGGGTGTAATCGCTGGTGGAGGCGTTGGCGAATCCCGGGAGCACATTGAAGCCGTGCAGTTCTTGTCCCGTCTTCGCGCGCAGCTCATCGAGGGTGTTCAGATGCGTATCGGGCAGCCCGGCCCACCAGGCCAGTTCGCCGGGCAGGGTGGTGTAGAGATCATCGTAGTCCAGATCGAGCGGTTGGGTAGGATTGGCATTGTTCAGCGCGTAGTCGGTGCCCGCCCAGATGTTGTTGCGCGCGACGATGATCTTCCATGTTCCCGGCGAGCGAATGTCGAAGCCGTCATTGTCGGGCAAGGCGGCATCAGCCGTGTTGTGGAAGAGATACATCGGGCCGGATTGATCGTAGCCGTTGTTGAACTTGAAGGGCATGCCGCTGTAGTTGTTGTTGCCCACGCCCGTGCGATAGATCACGTTGCGCAGCGCGTAGATCGGGCCTTGATAGATCGGTGCGAACGAGATGCCCACCAGCACGTCGTGAAAGGTGTTGCCCCAGATGCGCACGTTGCTGCACGTGCCGTCAGCCGAGAGGCCATCGTCGCCCGCGCGATAGATCAAATTTTCGTACACGTCGGTCTCATTGGTCGAGCCGCCATTGTCATCTGAGGGGCAAGTGGTAAAGCCGTCGAAGTAATCGTGAAAGGTGTTGCGCCGAATGATGTTGCCGCGCCCAGTGACCGGATCGTAGAAGATCATGCCGCCCGATTCGAGGCCGCTGCCGTCTTTCACGGCATCCCACGAAAAGTCGAAGACGGCGTCGTAGAAGACGTTGTCCTCGATCACGTTGCGGCCCGACGCGCGTTTGAGGCCGATGCCCACATCGTTGATGGCGAACGTGCAGCCGCGCACCAGGTTGTCGCTGGCGTTGTTGAAGTAGATGGCTTTGGCGTAATCGCCTTGTCCGTAGTAACGGAAGGTGAGATCGACAAAGGCGATGTCATGCTGCTCAACGTGAAAGGCGTAGTTGTAACACGAGACGTGCATCGTCGCCGGGTTCGGAATCGCATCACCCGCTAAGCGCACGTATACGCTTGTGCCGCTGGCGTAGAAGCCGGGAATGCCCCACGCCAGCGATTGCAGATCGGCGAGGGTCTGGTAGGGATACAAGCGCTGGTCGCCTGCCAACACCAGATGCGGATCGGCCACGTTGACGGTGGCGCGATACACACCGCCGCCCTGTGATGTCCAGGTGAACGTCGCCGGATCAGAACCGTCGAGGATGGCGGTTTCGCCGGGATAGCTGCGCAGCACGATCGGGGCGCCGCTCGATCCGGAGCGCGGTAGTGTGAATTCACCTTGATAATAAGTACCGCCGCGCAGCACGATCGCTTGCCCGGCCTGTGCTTGACTGATCGCAGAGGACAGGACGCACGGTGAGGCAAGATTGCACGTCGTGCCACTGCCCGTGGGGGTCACATAGTAGGTTTTGCTCGGCGCGGGCAAAACGATCTCGCTGCGCGTGGAGGCCGTGCTCTGTACCGTGTTTCCATTCAATGGCCCGCTGTCGGGTTCATTGAACGTCACTTGCACATCGTAAGTTGTGCCGGGTTGCAGCCAGAACAGACTGCCCACAAAGCGCGTGCTGCTGATGCGCGTCAAGGGAAAGCCGGGCTGATACGATCCGCCGCCGGTGCGATACGAGACACTGGCCGTTGCATCCTGATCGGGGTCATCGCCACTGCCGATCGTGACGATCACGCCCAGCGCGTGAAAGGTGCCATAGAGCTCGAGTGAGGCAGCGGCGCGAACGGATGGCGTGGGCAACGCGGAGACCAGCAGGATAGCCACCAGCGAAGAGCACAACAACGCGCGGGCAAGTGTAGACAGACGTGTCATGGAAGATTCCTTTCGGCGTTTGCGACGAGATAAGAGGCTAATCTTGGCGCTCCTACTGGACGATCGTCCAGCGGCTGGAAACGGCGGACTCTCGTCCGCCGCGAGCATCTGCTAAATAGAAAATCGCTCTGATGCCAGCCGTGCGAAGGGCTAATCAAAGTCCCAGATCGAGCGCTTGTCGTAGAAGTGCATGACGAAGCGGCACTGTGTGCAAATCAGGAGAATCAATTTGTGGCTGGTAAGACCCCATTTACTGTCGAGGCGGCCGGCTTCTTGTTGAAATTCCTGGCCGCCGCACAACGGGCATTTGGGCACGCGCTGCGGTTGCTGCTCCAAGGTGTCTTGATTTTGCTTCCACGGATCGTTCATGAGGGACCTCCCGAAAAAGATGTCCCAAGGATACACTACGCGCCGTGACCTAACCCGACATTGACGTGACGTTTGTGCGCCGGGTGGTGGCAGGTTGAGAAACCGGGTTTCTATCTTCCAAAAGGAATTGAACGATTAACGCGGAGAAACCCGGTTTCTAGTTTTTGACTAATCCCCCGTGGTAGCGCAGCTCGTACACGATTTGGCCTTCGCACTCAATCCATTCTTTGCCATGGAAAAGTTGGAAGTCGCCTTCGTTGGTGTCCACGTAGCGCAGGTCATTGACGGTGTGTTTGAAGCCGCCGAGGAAACGACCTTCCTGGTAAAGGCGTGTCAGGCTGACTTTGATCACGTGCCCCGCCTGGGCCGAGCTGATCCGATCGGGTTGGAGGATCACCCCGAAGTAGTTCATTCCCCAGACGACCTGCTGTTGATAGTAGACGATCTCTTCGCCGATGAAGTCGCTCTCGCCCAGATAACTATCGTGATAGGCCCAGTCGCTTTCGACGAGTTGCAGATCGTGCGAGCCGAGCCGATAGGGTAAGAGCTTCTGTCCGCTGCCCACGTAAGTGGCCGCTTTCGCCCGGATGATGAAGGTATGCAGGGTGTTGAGATCGAGAGTGGTCATGAGAGATCCTTTGTCGCGCTGTAACTCGCGGCGTCAAACAAAAACGCCCGACGTATCCCGCCGCGCGCTTCTCAGTTTTACCAGCCACTATTCACTCTATCCACCAACGACTATCCCACCGGTTCGTGTTCGCCGTTCGTGGCAATGGGCAGCGTGAAGGCAAACGTACTGCCTTTGCCCAATTCACTATCGACCCAGATCGCGCCGCCCTGCAGTTCAATCAAACTCTTCGTAATCGACAATCCCAATCCGGTGCCCGGCTGCTTGCGCGCTTCTTCATTGTTGGAGCGGAAGAATTGCGTGAACAGCTCGCTCTGATCCTTGGCCGAGATGCCCAGGCCCGTGTCCTTGATCGCGCAGGCCAGATAGCCCGCCGGGCTTGGTTTCAGCTGTTGCAAGTCACCCCGCGTCCAGTTGCCGCGCGGCGCGTTGCGCGGTTGAATGAGCGCCTGGCGGGTTACGCTAATCGTCATCTGTCCGCCGGAAGGCGTGTATTTGTAGGCATTGCTGACCAGATTGGTGAGCACTTGAATCAACCGTTTGCGATCGCACATGACCGACGGGAGATCATCGGGGATATCATACTCGACGGTGAGCTGCCGTTCATCGATCTGGATTTGCAGGGCGCGCACGGTTTCGATGATGATGGGCTTAACCACATCGGGTTTGATGTCCAACGCGATTTTGCCGGTTTCGATGCGGCCAATGTCGAGCAGGTCGTTGTTCAGCGTGACCATGCGCTCGGTATTGAACCGAACGGTTCCCAGGGCTTGGGCCTGCATGTCCGATAATGAACCGGCCATGCCTTTGACCAGAATATCCACCCAGCCCTTGATGGACGTCAAAGGCTGCGCCAGTTCATGGGCCGCGTCACTGACGAATTTACCTTTCACCTGGTTGGCGCGTGAGACTTGCTCGTACAGTTGGGCATTGGTAATGGCAATCGCTGCGTGGTCGGCCAGGCGCGAGGCCGTGTCGAGCTGCAAGATGCCGAAGGCGTTGAGCGTGGGGCTTTCCAGATTCATGACGCCGATAGTTTCGTTCTCGCGCTTGATGGGCACGCTTAATTGGGCTCGGGTATCGGGGCAGTTGGCGATGTAGCGCGAATCCTGTTTGACATCGTTGACGAGAATGGGTTGTCCGGTGCGCGCGACATGCCCTGCCAGACCTTTGTCGAGCGGCATCACGGTCGGCACTTCGACGTAGTTGTGCGTGGCCATGACGTGCAGCAGCTTTTCTTCACGATTGACGATCCCGATCGATCCCGCTTTAGCGTCGATGACGCGCAGGCCCCATTCGAGCGTCAATTCCAGGACCCGCCGGATGTTTAGCGACGCGTTCAACTGCCGATCGATCTCCTGCAACGTGCTCAATTCGTCCAGGCGCGAGGCCAACGCCTGATCGGTCATCGTGAACAAGCGGGCGTTTTCGACGGCGACGGCCGCATTCGTCGCAAAGGCTGTCAAGAGGGTTTGATCATCCGGGGAGAAAGAGTCGCCGGTGATTTTGTTGATCAGCTCGATCACGCCGATGACCTTGTCTTTGACGATCATCGGCACGGCCAGCAAAGTGCGGGTGCTGAAGGCGGTACTCTTGTCTACGTCACGCAGCCAGCGCGAGTCTTGCTGCGCTTCGTTGACAATCTGCGGACGGCGGGTCTGTGCGGCGGCGCCGACGATGCCTTTGTTCATGGGGAGACGTTGTCCGCGCAGATCGGGCGCGGCGGGGCCCAGCGTCACTTCAAAGACCAGCTCATTGTGTTGATCGTCGACGAGCAACAGCGAACCGGCTTCGGCGCTGAGCAGTTCCATGGACTTCGAGACGATGGTGGTGAGCACCGTCCGTAGATCGAGCGTGCTGGTAATGCTGTTGCCGACCTCATTCAATACGGCCAGCTGCCGGGCGCGTTCGGCCGTTTCACGATACAAACGGCCTTTGTCCAACACGCTGGCGGCTTGATCGGCGATGGCGGCAAAGATTTGTAATTGCTCCGGGCTGTAGGCGATTTCTTCGCGGTAGTCCGACACCGTCATGATCCCCGTCGGCAGGTTGCCGGCATTCAACGGTACGCCCATCCAGGCGTGACCCGGTTTGCCGCCGGGATTCAAGCCGCGCTTCTCACACTCTTTCACGTAATCGTCGGTCACGATCGGCTGACCGCGCCGCATAATCTCACCACTCAGCCCGGTATCGATCGGCCACTCGTCATCGGGGTACAGGCGTTCGTTGCCTTCAATATAAAAGGCAAAGCGCATGGTGCCGCGCTTGGGGTCGGCCAACGCAATGTAGAAATTGCGTGTATTGAGCACGCGGCTGGTCTGCGTATAGATCAGCTCCAAGATATCGTCGGGATCAAGCGTAAAGTTAACGGCCTGGCTGATGCGGCTCAGGGCGTTCAGTTCGCTGACGCGCCGCTCCAAGTCATCTAAGATAACCGCGCGCTCCAGCGCCAGCGCGGTTTGATTGGCCAGGGAGGACAGGAATCCTAACTCGTCCGTTGAATAAATCTGCCCGGTTTGTTTTGCGCCCAGCGCCAGCCAGCCATTCAATTGATGATGACCAGTCAGTGGGGCATACAGAATCGCGCCGATGGTTTCGATGCGTGATTGGTCGGCGGTCAACGTGTCAGGCAAAGCGTGGCCCGGTTGTAAATAGCGCGGCCCGCTTTCGCTGCGCAGCCAACGCGGCAGCGAGCTCTCCAGGGCCCACTGCATCGCGGTTGACGGCAGGCGCGGCATCGTCGGGTCAGACTGTCCGATGAAGGCGTTCATGTGCGCATCGAGCAGATAAACGTACAACACATCGGGCTGAAAATAATTGATGATTTGTTCACGCAGCGCCTGCACGATCGACGCTAAATCGGGGGTCTCCGTGAGGCGGCGGCTGTAATTCTGCAGCTGGGCCTCTGTGTCGTAGCGGCTTTGAAAGAATCTCTGTTCGATGGCGTGTTCCAGCCGCTGGCGGGGCGCATCCAACACGCTGACGGCGATCAGCACGAACAAAACGGCGAGGCCCGGGTTTTCAAACAACGTCTGGTTGGATCCGGCGACTAACGACACCAGGTAGGCACTAATAAAGTACAGGATGACGACAAAGGTACCGGCGATCACGTAAGAAGCGCCCGTCGTCACCAATCGGTCGAAATTCAACTGATTGTAGCGTAACATGGCGTAGGCTAGCGATAGGGGAAAGAGCACCGTGCTGGGCATATACAGCCAGGGGTTGAAGGGCACGGTGGGGTTAAACAGGCCTTGAGCCACCCACAGCAAGAAGGGCAAAAACGCCACCAGCGATCCCCACAGGATGATCCGGCTTTGCTGCCGCACGATTGGTGAATCGGATCGCAGCCGCCGATAGACCTGCATACCGATGAGCATTGGGATGCTGAGACCCAGGGCCACAAGGAGCCAGCGCTGCCAGGTCACATAAGCCCACGGATTAGTTGACATCCACATGCTAGGCACGGCGATGGCGGCTAACACCAGACCGGGCAGGTAACCGGCAAAGCGCAACAGCGGGTGACGCTCGATCAGGCGCGTTGCCTGGGGGAAGATAACGCTCAAACTCAAAATCGCGCCGCTCGTAGCGCCAATCGCCAGCAACGCTACCCACTGCAACCGATTGGTGGTGAGGCCGTCAAAGTAGGTGGAAAGCATCAGGGACGCACAGCCCGCAAAGAGGGCCAACACTTGGGAGGTGCGCCGGCTACCCCGTTGGCGAAACACCCAGATGCCAATCACCAAGTAGATCAGGCCGAGGCTGTAAGGGAGCAAGAAGAGTGAGGCAAACTCCCCCGGACTCAGTCTGCGTAGTATGCGCGTTGTTTCACACTGGTACAGCCCGTTCGCTTGCAGGGCGCCACAGGGGTGCGAGCTCATGCTGGGGGAGCGTTCGATGGTGATGCGAACGTGATCTTCGCCGCGGCCCCACGCATCGATCAGAGCCTGATCATACGAAGTCTGATCCCCGACCGGTGTGTCATTAACGCCGGCGATGTGATCCAGAATATCCAGTTGAGGTGTCGGCCCCCAGTCGTTGAAGGTGGCATCCGACACGAGCAGATTCGGAGCGACGAGCACGCTGGGAAAGGGCACGCGCTGTACCCAGTCAATGGCCAGTGCCGGCGCGAGGATAAAGATGAAGCTAGAGACGAGCAAAATGATCAAGACAAAAGGCCCAGTTACTTTGCGGCCGATGTCTCGCATAGGGGTTGAGGGAGGCGGCGTAAAGGACGCCATAGGCAATTGTGATTAAAGGTCGGTTAGGAACTTGTGATACGCAAAGTCATACAGCAACGTTAGAGAGTTGAATTCCGGTTGATTTTAGCATAGGCACTGGCATTTGTAAAACGGGGCTTTGAGCATAACGTGTTTAAGGGCCATCCGACTTGAGTGTTTACCTTCAATACGGCAGGCTGAATGTTTGCGACCCTGTGCTCCGTGTTGTATAATCGTCACGCACTCTACCATAAGTGGGGCGAGTCAAATCTTAAAATTAAGCATTTGTTTGGGTAACCCGATTAAAACTCGCTCCTCGACTGCGTCTTCAGTCGAATCAAACCGCGCGGACGCGATTTGAGAGCGTTTTAAGACGGACTTTTAGCTGGAAGGTTGTCGCGTATGGAAAAAAAGATTCGAATCATCATTGCCAAACCTGGTTTAGACGGTCATGATCGGGGTGCGAAAGTCATCGCCCGGGCTCTGCGCGATGCGGGCATGGAAGTCATCTACACCGGCTTGCGTCAAACACCCGAAATGATCGCCGAAGCAGCCTTGCAGGAAGACGTCGACGCGGTGGGCCTATCGATTTTATCAGGTGCCCATCTGACGTTGCTGCCGCGCGTCGTCGCTTGTCTGCGGGAAAAGGGTTTGGAGGATGTGCTGGTGTTTGCGGGCGGTATCATCCCCGATGAGGATCTGGCGTCCCTGAAAGAGGCCGGAGTGGCGGCCGTCTTCGGGCCGGGGACCAATACGGATGCCGTCGTCGAGTTTATCCGTGGTCAATTCCAAACTGCCTGATGCCATTCCCGCGCTAGTCGATCGGGCCGTGCAAGGCGATCGACGGGCCCTATCCCGCTTGATCAGCCGTGTGGAAGAAGGCGGATCGGCGGCGTGGTCGGCCTTGTCTTTGATTTATCCCCGCACGGGCCAGGCTCAGATCATCGGCGTGACCGGCGCCCCCGGTACTGGCAAGAGCACGCTCGTTAGCGAGATGGCCAAGTATACGCGCCGACATCACCCCGAGATTACCGTCGGAATTGTCGCCGTCGATCCGACTTCGCCTTTTTCCGGCGGCGCAGTGTTGGGCGATCGCATTCGCATGCGTGATCTGTCGGGTGACGCGGGGGTCTTCATCCGCTCGATGGCGACCCGCGGCAGCTTGGGCGGTCTGGCGCGCGCCACGACCGATGTGGTTAAAGTATTGGATGCCGCCGGGTTTCAACTGATTCTGATTGAAACAGTGGGCGCCGGACAGAGCGAGATCGATATTGCGCGGACGGCTGATACGGTGATCGTCGTCGAAGCGCCCGGCCTGGGCGATGAAGTGCAGGCGATCAAGGCCGGTATCCTGGAGATCGCCGATATTCTGGTGGTCAATAAGGCCGATCGGGATGGCGTACAGAGCACGGTCAATGCGCTGCACACCATGATCGATCTGGGGAAATCGCCGACCACGATATTGCATCACGGCCAGCTGATGACCCTCCAACCCGCCAGGACCGGTGAAGAGCGGTGGCGTCCGCCGATTGTGAAGACGATCGCGTCGGAGAGCAAGGGCCTCGCAGAATTGATGGAGGCGATCGCTCAACATCGCGCGTATTTGGGTGAGCATCCTGACGGCCAACAACGCGGACGGATGCGCGCGGCACTGGAACTGGAGACGATTTTGCGTGAGGCGCTGTTTACACGCTTGCTGCGCACGACCAACGCGGTACAACTTGAGCTCGTCGTCGATCGCATTGCCGCGCGCGAGCTCGATCCCTACTCGGCGGC
Organism: Thermoflexales bacterium; assembly: GCA_041738395.1. Taxonomy (GTDB): domain Bacteria; phylum Chloroflexota; class Anaerolineae; order Fen-1058; family Fen-1058; genus Fen-1058. The sequence goes on along the minus strand of JBGSPW010000105.1, from coordinate 28,688 downwards.
GGAACAACTGTTAGCATGACACGCTTATTGCTGGTGCGGCACGGCCAATCGGAATGGAATGCGGCCGGACGAATTCAGGGTCAGATCGATATTCAGCTGGATGAGACGGGCCGGCAGCAGGCCCAGCGCATCGCCGATCGGCTGGCGGCTGAACCGGTGGCGGCGATCTACAGCAGTCCTTTGCGGCGCGCCAAAGTCACCGCCGAGGCGATCGCGGCTCGTTTCAACTTGCCGGTGCAGCTGGACCCGCGCTTGATGGAATATGATTTCGGTGTGATTAGCGGCTCCACCTGGAATGATGTGGTGGAGAATCACCCTGAGTTTGCCAGCCGCTGGTTGGAAGATCCGTGGGCGGTAGCCGTGGCCGGCAGTGAGGGGCGCGTCAATTTTGCGGCGCGGGTGATGTCGGCGGTGCAAGACATCACGGCCCAATATCCGGCTGAACAAGTCGTCGTCGTGGCGCACGGCGGAACCTTTGGGGTTTATTTGACCGCCATGCTGGGGCTGGATTTGAACCGGCGGCATCCGTTTCACTTTGGGAATACGTCGTTGAGTTTAGTGGAAGTGCGCGAGGGCGCGTTTCACATTCATTACTTGAACAACACTTGCCATATGCTGAATGGCCAGGCTCGTTGAGTTTTGGAAGGCACTGCATGACTCACAATGTTCGTACTTATGGGGATATTCGCGTGTTTGCTGGAACGTCGTGTCCAGACTTTTCCGAGGAAATTGGCGAGTGCCTGGGCATGGCCATTAGTCCGCGCGAGATCATCCGTTTTCCGAATGACAACATTTTTGTGCGGCTGCTGGCCAGCGTGCGCGGCAAAGATGTCTTCGTCATTCAAACGTTGACCGCACCGGTCAGCCATAACATCATGGAGCTGTTGATTCTGCTCGATACGGTGAAGCGGGCGAATGCGGGACGCATCACCGCCGTGATGCCCTACTTTGCGTATGGCCGCAGCGATAAGAAAGATCAGCCGCGGGTGCCGATCACGGCGCGCTTGCTGGCGGATTTAGTGAAGACGGCGGGCGCCGATCGGTTCATGACGCTCGATCTGCACGCCGGACAAATCCAGGGTTTCTTCAGCATCCCCGGCGACGAAGTAAGCACGTTCCATCTGCTGAGCGATTTCATGCTGGCCAAGCACCTGGAGCGCCAACCGGGCGGGGCGGTGGTCGTGACAGCCGATCTGGGCTTTGCCAAGAAAGGGCGCAACTTTGCGCAGAAGCTGAATTTGCCGATGGCGTTCATCGAGAAACGCCGCATAGGCAATGACGCCAAAGCGCAGTCGTTGACGGTCATCGGCGATGTGGATGGCAAGTCGGTGATCCTGGTGGACGACGAAGTGGATACCGCCGGTTCGATGAGCGGCGCGGTCAACATTCTAAAGGCCAGTGGCGCGGGTGATATTTACCTGTGCTTCACTCACCCGCTTTTCTCGCCGCCGGCCGTCGATCGTTTGCGGGCCTTGCCCATCAAGGAGATCATCACGACGAACAGCGTGCCGCTGCCCACCGAGAAGCGTTTGCCGAATGTGACCGTGCTCTCAGTCGCGCCGTTGTTGAGCGAGGTGATTTTACGCACGCATGAAGGCATGTCCGTGGGGCAGATGTTTAATGAGTAGAGATCAGTTAATCAGTGATCAGGGTAGGCCTGACTGGTCAAATAGAAAGCGAAGAGGCTAGATGTTCAAGTCAATTGTCTCGAAGTTTACGGGTGATCCGGCGCAGAAGACCATGTCGAAGTATCAAGCGCTGGTGGCCGAGGTCAACGCGCTGGAAGCCGAATACGAGAAGATGTCGGATGACGAACTGCGCGGCGTCACGGCCGAGTTCCGTGAAGACCTGCGCGAGTCGCTGCAAGAGGAGCGCACGCGCTGGGAAGAAGCACGCGGCTCGGTCCAAACCGAGAACGATCTCGATCAACGACGGCAGCTGGACTACGGCGTTAAGAAGGTTGAAGACGAATACTTCAAAGCCGTCAATGTGCTGCTGGCCGAATTCATGCCGCAGGCTTTTGCCGCGGTGCGCGAGGCCTCCAAACGCACGATCGGGTTGCGGCACTTCGACGTGCAGCTGATCGGTGGAGCGGTGCTGCACAGCGGGCAGATCGCCGAAATGAGGACGGGCGAGGGCAAGACGTTGGTCGCCACGCTGCCGCTCTATCTCAATGCGCTGGCCGGACATGGCGCTCATTTGGTCACGCCCAACGACTACCTGTCCAAGGTCGGCGTGCAATGGATGGGGCCGATCTATCACGCGCTGGGTTTGACCGCCGGTGTGATTCAGCACGAGTCGGCGTTCTTGTTCGATCCCAGTGTGAAGTCGCAGGATGATCGTTACAATCATTTGCGGCCCGTATCGCGCCGAGAAGCCTACCTGGCCGACGTCACGTACGGCACCAACAACGAATTTGGTTTTGACTACCTTCGTGATAATATGGTATGGGACTTGGCGCAGTGCGTGCAGCGCGATCTGCACTATGCCATCGTCGACGAAGTGGACAACATCCTGATCGACGAGGCGCGCACCCCGTTGATCATCTCCGGCCCGGCGGAAGAGTCGAGCGATCTGTACGGCAAGTTCTCGGAAGTGGTACGCCGCCTGCAAGCTTCCAGCGATGACGAGGCCGAAGAGCCGGATGGCGATTACGTGGTCGAGCACAAGACGCGCGGTGTCACGCTCACCGAGGCTGGCATCGAGAAGATCGAGCGGATGCTGAACGTCGCCAATCTGTACGATACGGAACATTTTGAGTGGATTCCGTATCTCGATAATGCCCTGCGCGCCAACGTGATTTACAAGCGCGATAAGGACTACATCGTCAAAGACGGCGAAGTGATCATCGTCGACGAGTTTACCGGCCGGTTGATGTATGGCCGCCGTTACAGCGAAGGGCTGCACCAGGCCATCGAGGCGAAGGAAGGCGTCAACGTTCAGCGTGAAAGCCTGACCTATGCGACGATCACGTTCCAGAATTATTTTCGCATGTACCGCAAGTTGTCGGGCATGACGGGCACGGCCAAGACGGAAGAAGAAGAGTTCCAGAAGATTTACAACTTGGACGTGGCTATCATTCCGACGCATCGTGCTATGATTCGGATGGACAGCCCGGATCTGATCTTCAAGACGATGCCGGGCAAGTTCAAGGCTGTGGTCGACGATGTGGCGGAGCTGAATCAGCAGGGTCGCCCGGTGTTGCTGGGCACGGTGGCGATCGAAACGTCCGAGATGCTGTCGGGCATGCTGAAGCGGCGTGGTGTGCCGCATAACGTCTTGAATGCCAAGGAACACGAAAAGGAAGCGACCTACATCGCGCAGGCGGGCCGATCGGGCGCCGTAACGGTCGCGACGAACATGGCCGGGCGCGGTGTCGATATTCTGCTCGGCGGCAACCCCGAAGGTCTGGCGCGCGAAATCCTGCGCAAAAAAGGCATCGACCTGACCGAGGTCGCGCCGGAGGAGTGGGATGCGGCCCTGGCGGAAGCGAAGCAGCAGACGGAGGCTGATCGGGAAAAGGTGATCGCGCTGGGCGGGCTGCACATCATCGGTACCGAGCGGCATGAGGCGCGCCGGATCGATAATCAGCTGCGCGGGCGCGCAGGCCGCCAGGGTGATCCCGGCTCTAGCCGCTTCTATGTTTCCATCGAAGATGAATTGATGCGGCGCTTCGGCGGCGATCGCATCAAGGGCGTGATGGACTGGGCCAAGTTCGAGGACGATCAGCCGCTGGAGCATTCGCTGCTCAGTAAGTCGATCGAGCAGTCGCAGGTGCGGGTGGAAGGTTATAACTTTGACATCCGCAAGCACGTGCTAGAATACGACGATGTGGTCAACACGCAGCGCAATGTCATCTACGCGCAGCGCCGCAAGATGCTGAGCGAGCAGAACCTGAAGCCCATCATCCTGGATATGATCACGGATGACGTGCATTCGTTGGTCGCTGAGCATACGCGCGGTGCGATCGATACGTTTGATTTGAGTGCTTTAATGATTGCGGCGCGGGGCTTGATTCCGCTGCCGGCGGCGTTGACGCCGGATGATTGGCAAGATCGCAAGCCAGACGATATCGAGGCTGAGTTGGTGGAATACGCCGAAGCGGCGTACGCTGAAAAGGTGCGGCAGCTGGGCGAGTTGATGCCGCAAGCCGAGCGTATCACGCTGCTGCGCGCGGTCGATAATCACTGGGTCCGGCATTTGACCGATCTGGATGCGCTGCGCGAAGGTATTGGCTTGCGGGCGTTCGGGCAGCAAAATCCCGTGGTGGCTTACAAGCGTGAAGCGGCTGAGACGTATGACGACATGCTGGCGTCCATTCGCAGCCAGGTCGCCCGTGACATCTATCGCGTTCAACCTGCGCAGTCCGCGCCCGCGCCGCAGCCGAAGCGGCTGAGCGTGAATACGGCAGGCAGCAGTGGCAAGGGCCGCCAACCGGTACGAAAGGTGGCGGATGAGACCGTGGGCCGCAATGATCCTTGCCCGTGCGGCAGTGGAAAGAAGTATAAACATTGCCACGGTGCGTCGGGCGCCACCGCCTTGCCGACCGGCAAGGCGGCCAGTGGGGCTAAGACCGGCACACCCACCAAGCAGCGAAAATGAGCGACTCTGATCCCAACAACCTGTCCGAGTGGAATCCTGCAAATCCGCGCAAACGTTCCGGGCCGCCCGGCACGGGCGATTTATCGCGGCGGTTGATGGACGATATGGACCCGGAGGTTCTGGAGTTCCTTAAGACTACGGTCAATTCGTTCATCAAGTGGGATCTCGTGATCTTTTTCTTCGAGAATCCCCACACCACCGATACGATCGATAATATTGCGCGTTACATCGGGCGCGACGCCACGGTGATCAAAAATGATCTGGAAGACTTGGTCCGATCGGGCGTGTTGGAACAGCATCGTGCTGGCGATCTGACCGTCTACTCGTTGACCCAAGACGCTCAAGTGCGTGAAAAGATCAAGCACTTTGTGTCGGCTAGTGATGATCGCCAGTTCCGCGTGAAAGCGATTTATCATCTCATTCGCGGCACGCGTTAGTCGTCGGTCTTCGTGGCGTTGTCGTAACGATTTCAATCGTTGCCGCTGTCGGCCACGCGTTGGAAGTTGGATCGTCAGCCTCTAACCTCCAACCTCTAAGCCTCTAATGGAGCAAGAAGCGATGGAACGTATTAAAACCGGTATTCCCGGTCTGGATGACATGCTGAGCGGCGGCTTCTTGAGCCAGTCTGCTAACTTGGTGGAAGGTGCGCCTGGTACCGGCAAGACTACGTTAGGCATGCAGTTCATTTATAGCGGCATTACGCAGTTCAATCAGCCGGGTCTGATTCTGACATTTGAAGAGTTTGCCCAGCAGTATTACGACGACGCGGCTAACTTCGGTTGGGATTTTCGCGCGCTGGAAAAGGCCGGCAAGCTGCGTGTGATCATGACCAGTCCGGAAGTGAGCTATTCCGATTTAGGCGCAGTGGACGGGCGCATTCAGGCGATGATCAAAGAGATCGGGGCGCAGCGCATTCTGGTGGATAGCTTGTCCCACTTCGATCGGTTGAGCGACGACCCGGTCGCTCGCCGCGGCATGCTCTATGGTTTCATCAATTCATTGAAGCGTGAAGGGTTGACGAGCCTGCTGACGCGTGAGAGCAGCGTCTTGATTGGCGAACTAGAAAGCCCGGAAGAGGACGTGGCGTTTGTGGCCGATTCGTACGTGATGCTGCGCTATGTGGAAATTGAAAGCGCCGTGCGCAAAGCCTTATTGGTGCTCAAGCTGCGTGGCAGCGAGCATGCCAAGGACATTCGCCAATACGAGATTACGCGCAATGGCATTGAAGTTCAGGCGAAGTTCGAAGGGCGTGAAGGGATTATGAGCGGCAGTCCCCGCCGCATGGCCGATTCATTTGTTGAGGCATTTGTGCGGCGTTAGAGCGAGGCTGTTCGAGACGGGTGAAACGCCTGGCCCATTTCCCTCTCTGGCCCCGCTGGGTAGTACGTCAACTTGACGATGGATCTAGGGTTACATGCATGGTCACTTTGAACGCAGTTTTAACTTTGATCGCGTGGAGTCTGATCGGTGTGCTGATTGTGGTAGTGTATCGCATTGCCCGCTTTTATCAGATCACCTCTGGCCGCCGGACCTACTATCGGTTGTTCCTGGTGCCGTTGATGTTGCTGCTGCTGGTGGCCTGGTTGAATGTAAGTACTGACCCGGTGCTCAATGTGGGGCGTGATGTTCTGTTGCTCATGGGCGGAGTCAGTTTAATTGGATTGGGCTACTATCTGTTGCACTTGATGATTGGGAGCCAATCGTGACGATTCTAACGATACCGGCGGCCTTAATCGGTTCCATCGCTGTGGGTTACCTGCTGTACATTTTTGTGGTGCTCAGCCGCAAGCTGGGGGTGGTGACCAAGGCCAAGCCGTACTATCGCTGGTTGTATGGGTCCATTGTCACGGTCGTCGTCACGACCGTCATCGAGTGGATTATCCTCACGGTGCGCACGGTTCCGCAGAATGCTCCCGAGATTATCGTGAGTGAGTGGTTTCACCTGATCGGCCGCACCATTCCCCTCGTGGTGGCAGTCGTGATTGCGCTAGTGGTGGTACTGCGTTACTGGGGCTGGTTGTTCCGGGAGCGTGATCGGTGAATAATGAAGCGAAGCCGCCTGTGCGCAAACGTGTAACCCCTGTGGCCTGGTCATCCAGTGATGCCGAGGCCCTATTGTTTGCGCACGCCGGCCCGGCTCTGGTGCTGGATGCACACGGCTGCCTGCAAGCCGCCAATGCCCCGGCCCAGGAGTTGATCGGCCTCACCTCCCTGGCAGAACCCCACGCTTGCCCCTCGTGGCGCGGTCGGCCCTTGAGTGACTTCTTGAGTATTGATTCACAGTTGAAGTGGCAAGACCTGTGGCAGCGCCTGACGGTCGAGCGCGTTGAGGTTCGTAGCGAGTTGGAACTGGTGCCGCTGCTCGATCGCCGCCATGAGACATCAGGGCCACGTCGCGTTGAATGGGCCAGCCGGCCGGTCCGACGGGGGCGACGGGTGGTCGCTGTGCAAGCCGTTCTGCGCTTGATCACTTCCTTGCCAGCTGCGCCACAGTCACGGCAGCAGCGCATCACCGAAGCCTTGCAGCATGTCATGGCGATCGTTAACTCGGCCTTGGACTTGGATGCAGTCCTGGGCGCCATTGTCGAGCGCTTGAAGAATGTCGTGCCCTATGATGGCGTGGCCTTGCTGCTCAAAGAGCAAGGCTATTATCGGCTGGCCATGGCCCGCGGCTTCGCGTTGTCGGTTGAGGCGGTGCTGGCCGAGAATCTGAATGACCTGCCCACCGTACGGGCCTTGTTGCAGACCCGCGGCCCCGTGTATATTCCTGACACCCAGGCCGATCCGTTGTGGTTGACGCTGCGCGAAGACAACCCCGTTCGATCGTGGCTGGGCTTGCCCTTATTCAATCGGCGCCAAGACGAAATTCTGGGCATTCTCAACATCGATCACAACCAGCCCAATGCGTATGATGACGAAGATATTCAAGTCGCCTATGCCTTCGCTACTCAAGCCGCGGCGGCCATCGAGAATGCGCGCCTCTATGCTGAAGTCCAGCGCCGCGCCGATTACCTGGCGGCGTTGAACAGCGTCTCGGCCACGGTCAGCCAGTCGCTCGATCTGGAAACGACGTTGAATACGGCCCTGGACAAAGCGTTGGATGTGGTCGGGTTTGAGGCCGGGGCGATTAGTCTCGTCGACGAAGAGGCGCAGGAGTTGGTCATTCGCGTGCATCGCGGCTGGCGGCAGCAAGACCTGGCTAGCAACATGCGCGTGAAATTGGGACAGGGATTGTCGGGACAGGCCGTGATCACGGGCGAAGTGATCGTGACGGGCAGCCTGGAAAACGAGCTACGCCTGGCGGTGCCGCAAGTGCGTGACGAAGGGGTGCGCGCCATGGCTCTGGCGCCCATGCGCGCCCGTGGCCGCGTGGTGGGCGTGTTGGGCGTGATGAGCTACGAACCGCGCCGCCTGGCCCCGCATTCGATCGACGTGATCAAATCGATCGCCGATCAAATTGGGGTCGCCATTGATAATGCGCAGCTGTTTGCGCGGGTGACGCGCCGCTCGCAGCAGTTGGCGCTGCTGAATGAAGTGGCCCGTGACGTGCTGGCCACGCTCGACATGTCTGAGCGCTTTCAGCGTATCACTAATTCGATCTGCGAAAAATTCGGTTACGATTCCGTGACCGTTTTCATGCTTAATCCCGATCGGCAGAAGCTGACCCTGCGCTCTAGCACTAGAACCAAGGCCTGCCCGCAGCCAGGGCCAGTCACGCGGCGCGACCAGTTGATTAACCAGGGTCTGGTGGGTTATGTGACCCGCACGGGTGAGAGTGTGATCGTCGGCGATGTGAGCCGGGATTCACGCTATTACACCACGATCGATCCGGCGGACGATCAGACGCGATCAGAACTTGCCGTTCCGCTGAAGCGCGGCGCCGAAGTCGTGGGCGTTCTGGACATCGAGCACACAGAGCTTCAAGCCTTCTCGGCCGAAGATGCCGAAATGATGCAATCGCTGGCCGACTTGCTGGTGATCGCCATCACCCACGGCGAACTCTATGAACAAGCCAGTCAACATGTCGCCGAATTAATGGCCTTGCAAGCGGTCAGCCTGCAAGTGACGGCTTCGCTCGACTTGTGGTCGGTGTTGGATACGATCGGGCGCAACGCCCTGACGCTTATCCGGGCCGACTACACGCACGTCTTTCTTTACGATCCTGATCAACGCGATCTGGTTTTTGGCGCGGCGCTGCGCCAGGACGGTGCGCACGAACCCCTCGTGTCGCAGCTTGATCCAGAAGGTCTGACCTGGCAGACCTTCCGTGAAGGTCGGGCCATCGTCGTCAACGACGTAGCGGGCGATCCGCAGTACGCTGCGCGCGCCCGTTCGGCTTCGGTGGCGGCTTTCCCGCTCAAGCGGCCCGATGGTATCATCGGCGTCTTTTCGGTGTCATTCCTGGAGCAACACACGTTCACGTCCGACGAAATTCGTGTGCTGACCTTGCTGTCCGACATGGCCGCCAGCGCCGTCAGTAATGCGCGCTTGTTCGAACAAACCAAGCGTCAATTGGAAGAAATCCGCACGCTGCATGAACTATCGTTGGCCGCCTCGTCGTCGTTGGACTTCGAGCCAGTCACCCGGCGCACGGTGGCCGCTTTGCAGCACTCGCTCGGCTTTGAATACATCGCGCTGTTCCTGGTCAACGACGAAGGTGATTATGCGCATCTCTACACCACCTCACAGTTGCAGGCTGAATATGAGCGCAACCGTTTCATCAAAGTAGGCGCGGGCCTCGTGGGTTGGTCGATTGCCAACGGTGCCGTGATCAATGTGCCGGACGTACAGCAGGACCCGCGCCATTTGCCGGGCATTGCCTCCACCCGATCGGAACTCTGTGCCCCGCTGCGTGTGGGTGAGCGCATCATTGGTGCCGTCGATGTGCAAAGTCCGCGCGTGAATGCGTTCACGTCCGGGGATGAACGCCTGCTCATGACCATCGCCGGTCAATGGGCGGTGATTCTGGAAAATACCAAGTTGTTTGCCGCCGAGCGCCTGCGCCGTGAACAACTGGAACGTCTGCAGACGAGCGCGGCGGCCATCGCGGCCGAATTAGACCTCGGCACGCTGCTCGATCTGATCGTGCAAGAAGCGACGCGCACCTTCAATGCTCCGGCGGCCAGTTTATTGCTGCTTGATCCGGCCGAGGATGTACTGCGTATTAAGGCCAATCGCGGCCTCTCGGCGCCATTTGTGTCTCAGCTGCTCGTGCAGCGCGCGCAATTGGGTGAGACGACGATGGCGACAGGCTATGCGCGCGTGGGGCCGCCCCAATTGATCGCGGACATCCAGGCCGAGGCCCTGCCCGAAGCCCAGCGCCGTCTCTTCGCGGAAGAAGATGTGTGCAGCCTGCTGCGCGTGCCGATTGTGAGTCGCGGCCGCTTGATCGGCGCGTTGGAAGTGTACAGCCGATCGGTGCCGCGCCGTTTCCGCGATGATGAAATCGATCTGGCCGAAATTTTTACCAGCCAGGCGGCGGTGGCCATCGAAAACGCGCAGCTCTTGGAAGAAACGCGCCGCCGCCTGGCCGAAATCTCGATCTTGTTTGAGGCTTCCCGCGCCGGCGCCTCGACACTGGAATTGGGACAGGTACTCGATCGCGTATTGGATGTGATTAAGCGCAGCTTGCGTTTTGACACCCTGGAATTCATTCTCTATGAGCCTGATACGCAGCTATTACGCACGCGTACCGGTTACGGTTATCCACAGGAGTCCGACGCGCTCGATTTGGATGTCAAGTTAGGCGAGGGCTTGGTGGGTTGGGTGGCGCAGACGCGGCAATCTGCCCTGGTGGGCGACGTGCTGCAAGACGCGCGCTACGCGCCGACTTATCCAGCGACTCGCTCGGAATTGGCTGTGCCGCTGCTCATGGCTGATCGCTTGATTGGCGTGATGAATGTCGAAAGCGCTTCCCTCAATGCTTTTACGCCGGACGATGAACGGTTGCTGCAAGTGTTGGCCGGCCAGCTGACGGTGCTCATCGAAAATGCGCGCTTGCACGAGGAAACCCAACAACGCCTGGCCGAAGTGTCTACGCTTTACACCTTCGCTGAACAGCTGACGAGCAGTATCGATTTGCCGACCTTGCTTGACTCAATCGTGGTGACGCTGAAAGAGGTGCTGCACTGCCGGGGCGTGAGCATTTCGTTGCTCAATGCGGAAACGCAGACCTTGGTGATTCGTGCTGCCGCAGGTTTGCAGCTTAAATGGCGGGAGACGGCTCAATTGAAAGTGGGCGAAGGCATCAGCGGCAAAGTTGCGGCGACGGCAACCCCGCTCTACGTGCCTGATGCGCGCAAGTTGCCCGACTTCATCTTCTTCGATCCAGTGGTGCGATCGTTGTTGGTGGTGCCGCTGATGGTGAAGGATCGCGTCATCGGAACGTTGGCGATCGATCAGGCGATCCCCGAGGCCTTCAATGCCGACGACGAGCGCACCTTGACGATCGCTGCCGCGCAGGCCGCCGTGGCGATCGAGAACGCCCAGCTCTATGCGGACCTGAAAGAGCGTGCCACTCGATTAGAACAGGCTTATCAAGAACTGCAAAAAGTCGACAGGCTGAAAGACGAATTGGTGCAGAACGTCTCGCATGAGCTGCGCACCCCTCTCACGTTTATCAAAGGCTACGTCGAGCTGATCCTGGATACCGCCATGGGGCCGTTGACCGAGGCGCAGCACGAGGGGCTGACTATCGTGGCGGACAAGACCAACGCGTTGAGCCGGCTGGTCAGTGACATTATTTATTTGCAGCAAGTCGAACGCGGGTCGCTGCAACTGTCGCTGCAAGACATGCGTGAGATGTCCCGGATGGCTTTGCAAAGCTGTGAGATTGCGGCCTTAAACGCCGGCATTACGCTGCGTATGAATGGGCCGGCCGAGCTGCCGATCATTCTCGTCGATCGGGATCGGCTCAATCAGGTCTTTGACAACTTGTTGGGGAACGCCATCAAGTTTAGCCCGCGCGGCGGCACGATCACGATTCACGTGGAAAACCTGGGCGAGCTGGTGCAGCTGAGCGTCACTGATACCGGCGTGGGCATTCCTTCCGATAAGTTGGAAAAAGTCTTCGATCGCTTCTATCAAGTCGATGGTTCGGCCACGCGCCGCTTTGGAGGAGCGGGTCTGGGACTCGCGATTGTGCGGCGCATTATCGAGGCGCATGGTGGACGCATCTGGGTTGAAAGCGAATTTGGACAGGGGAGTGCCTTCAAGTTTACGCTGCCCAAGACGCCGCCTCCGGTTGAAGTTGTCGGCAAACCGGGTTAGTGATGTGACCCTATGGTGATGACCACGGCTCGCTCGATGCCCCGTTCGCCCCTCGAATTAAGACGGGTGCTGTATGCCTTGCCCAAGGTCGATCTGCATCGGCATCTGGAAGGCTCCCTGCGGCTGGAAACGCTGGCCGAAATCGCGCAGGAACACGGCATCGATCTGCCCAGCTACAACATCGAGCAGCTGCGCCCCTACGTGCAGTTTACCGACGAAGAGCCGAACTTCCATCGGTTTCTGGAAAAATTCAAACTATTGAAGCGGTTCTATACCACGCGGGAAGCCGTGAAGCGCGTGGCGTATGAAGCGGTGATCGACGCGGCCGCCGACAATGTGAAATATTTGGAACTGCGCTTCAATCCGGCGGCGTTGGCGCATGCCCAGAACTTTCCGCTGCACGAAGTGACGGAATTGGTGATCGAGGCCGTGAATCAGGCGCAGGCCGAGACCGGCATCTGGGTGCGCTTGTTGTGCACGGCGGTGCGGCATGAAAGCTACGACCTGGCGCGCCAGGTGATCGACGTGGCCATTGCTTATCGGGATCGGGGGATCGCCGGCGTGGATCTGGCCGGCGATGAAGTGCATTATCCCGCCACCCCGTTTGCGCCGTTGTTCAGACGAGCCGCAGAGCATGGCCTGGGCATTACCATTCACGCGGGAGAAGCGGGCCGGGCCTCCAACGTGCGCGAGGCTGTGGAAGTGCTGCATGCCCAACGGATCGGGCACGGGATTCGCGCGATCGAAGACTCGAGCGTGGTGCAATTGCTGCGGCAGCGCAACGTGACGCTGGAGATTTGCCCGACGAGCAACTTGCAGACCGGTGTGGTCGATAATTTTGGCCTGCATCCGTTGCGTGATCTCTACGTGCTGGGCGTCAACGTCACTATCAATACCGATGATCCCAGTATTTCCGACACCACGCTGACCGACGAGTACATGGTGGCGGTGATGGGCTTGGGCGTAAGTCTGCGCGATCTGCGCCAGTGTACGCGCAATTCGATTCGCGCTGCCTTCTTGTCGCCGGAAGAGAAACTGCAGTTTGAGCAACAGATTCTCAATGAATTTGACACGCTGCTGCACAATCAAACCGGGGCTTGAGCAAGCCCCGGTTTTTATGAGCCGTGCTCAGGCTGTGCGTTCCCATTCATGGATGGCGGCTTTGATCAAATCGCGCACTTGCAGTTCGGCAATTTCATCGGCGTGATGGTAAAACTGCCGATCGATTTCGATCAGCAGGCTGCCATCGGGCGCCGCGCCCACGTGAATTTTTCGATCAGCCAGCTCGGGGTAGCGGATGAGGTTGCGCTGCAGAATCGTTTCGATCTGCGCGAGAATGCTGTTGGGCGGGGCCGGATACAGCGGCAGGCTGGGCGCGGAATCGCGCTGCGCCAGGGCCTGCGCCACCGTCGGATCGATGCCGGGGGCCGGCACGCTGGGCGTGGGCAAAATAACGGGCTTGGGTTTCAGGTCGGGCCTTGTTACCGGAGCAATTCCGGCAAACTTCTGCAGGCCGCTCAAGGCCTCCAAAACTTTGCTGGCGGCCCGATCGTCGTGAATATCTTTCAGCGCGTTGTACGGTATTCCATTGATGCTCACGACCCATTCGCCGGAGACGATCTCACGCGTCATCACCACGGCATCGGCGGGCAGATTCGGGCCGCTGGTGCGCGTCAAAGTCTTACCGGCGGAGCTGGCGATGTTTTTTATCCATTCGGGCGCCGGCTTGTCGTCGGTCACGGCTTCATGCGGAGCGGGCCCTTTTAAGCGTTGGCGCAAGGCCAGCACCACGCCGATCAAGACCAGCAGCAGCGCGATGCCGATGATGCTGGTAATGAGAATGAAACGTTCAATAGGCATAAGTTCCTCGTTTCAGTGCTGCCGAGATTTTCCTTGTTTGGGTTGACACTGTGGGCAGAAATGGGTGCCGCGCTGTCCTACCACCATGCGCCGAATCGGTTGGTGGCAGCGATAGCAGGGCTGATCGGTTCGACCATACACCCGCGGCTGATAATCTCCTTCGATTACACCGTCCCCGGCGTCGGTCCCTTCATCCTCGATGGCGGTGCGCAGCACCTGGCGAATCGATCGATATAAGGCGGCGATTTCAGCATCCGTCAGACTGTCTGTCTTGCGCAGTGGATGGATCTTGGCCAACCACAATGATTCATCGGCGTAAATGTTGCCCACGCCCGCCAAGAACTCTTGATTGAGCAACAACGGCTTGACGGTGCCCGATCGGGATTGTACCAACTCGCGGAATCTTGGCAAAGTAAACGTCCGATCGAGCGGCTCCGGTCCGATCGAGCCGGTGACCATTTCGGGATCCGCTACCAGCCACATCTTGCCGAATTTGCGAATATCGTTGAAGCGCAATTGTCGGCCATCGTCCAGATCGAACACCACCCGATCGTGTTTTGCAAGCGGCTCAGTGCGATCGACCACCCTTAGTTTGCCACTCATCTTGAGATGAATCAATAGGAAGAGAGTAGGCGTCACCGCATCCTTCGACTGCGCAGCGCACGCATGCTGAGCGGAACGGAGTGAAGTCGAAGCACGTGCGCTGCTCCGCTCAGGATGCGGGGTCAGCGTGAACACCAGGTACTTCGCGCGCCGATCGATGGTGTGCACGGCGCAGCCCTGCAGCATTCGCGCAAATGCCTTGGGCGCAGGCCGGGCCACGGTACGCTTCCAATAGATCGTGACATTCTCAATGGTTCGTCCGATCAGCGGCTCACGCAGGCGGCGGACGAGCGTTTCGACTTCAGGGAGTTCTGGCATTTTAAGATTGCTGATTGTTGATTGATGATTGCTGATTTTCTGGCGGTATTATACCAAGTCGCACCAAGACCTGTCAGGTGGGCCAACGGCTGGTGAAGGTTCAATGTTCGTGACGGCCCAACTGATAGGTCTTTACTTTTCAGATGTGGTAAACTGACTCACAGAAGACTACAACGAATTTAGAAACAAGCGAATACTGAACGCAACCTTAAAATTCGTTCCAGTCTCAATTCGTTGTAGCGTTTGTGTCTTGACGCGAGTTCGATGTTGGCTATAATCAGCCGCGCGGTTGTAAGTGCGGCACCGTCGTTCTTCGTAGTTTCCTCTTCTCTTTAATTGGATAGTGACAATGTCATTTGTTCATCTGCATGTGCACAGCGAATATTCGGTGCTGGATGGCTTGAGCAAAGTTGGCGCGATCGTTAATCGCGCCAAAGAGCTGGGTCAGCCGGCCGTGGCGATCACGGATCACGGTGTGATGTACGGCGTGATTGATTTCTTCAATGCGGCCAAGAAAGCGGGCGTCAAGCCTATCATTGGTATGGAGGGCTACCTCGCCCGCCGGGGGCGCACCGATCGTGATCCTCAGAAGGATAAGAGTCCGTATCACCTATTGTTGTTGGCGCAGAATCAAGCGGGGTATCAGAACCTGTTGAAACTCGCCAGCATCGCGCAGCTGGAGGGGTTCTATTATCGCCCGCGTGTCGACAAGGAAGTTCTTGCCCAGTACAGCGAGGGTATCATCGTGACTACCGGGTGTGGCGCGGCCGAGATTCCGCGCTACATCATGGACGGGCAGATCGATGCGGCCCGGCAGGCGATGGGCTGGTACGTGGATGTCTTTGGGCGCGATCGGTTCTTCGTCGAATTGCAGCTGCACGAAGGGTTCCCCGAACTGATCAACATCAACCGGCATTTACTGCAACTGGCCAGGGAATTCAACGTGCGCCCGGTTGCCACCAACGACGCGCATTACATCAGGCAGGAAGACGCGCCCGCGCAGGACATCATGTTGTGCATCGGCACCGGCACGCTGGTCAAGCAGCCAGACCGCATGCGCATGACCGACACCTCGTACTATTTGAAGAGCGACGAGGAAATGGCGGTCCTGTTCCCGGAAGTTCCAGAAGCGCTGAAGAACACGCAAGCTATCGCCGAAATGTGCGAGGTCGATCTGAGCACCAAGGGCTATCACCTGCCGGACTTCGAATTGCCCGAGGGTGTCACGCCCGATCAAGAGCTGCGCCGCAAGTGCGAAGAAGGCTTGACTCTGCGCTATGGCGAGCAGGCCACTGATCCTGAAGTGCGCAAGCGCCTCAACTACGAACTCGAAGTCATCCACAAGATGGGCTTCGATACGTACTTCCTCATCGTCTCGGATCTGACCCGCTTTGCCAAAGAGCAGGACATCTGGTGGAACATCCGCGGTTCCGGCGCGAGTTCGATCGTGGCGTATACCAGCGGCATCACCAATCTCGATCCGCTGCCCAATAAGCTGATCTTCGAGCGCTTCCTCAACCCCGGTCGTATCTCCATGCCCGATATCGACATGGACTTCCCCGACGATCGCCGCGCCGAGATGATCAACTACACCGTCAATAAATACGGCAAAGACAAGGTCGCGCAGATCATCACGTTCGGCACGTTGGGCGCGCGTGCGGCGATTCGCGACACCGGCCGCGCGCTGGATGTTCCGTTGTCCGACGTCGATCGCGTGGCAAAGCTGGTCCCCAATGTGCCCGGCAAGCCCGTGAAGATCAACGAAGCGATCGAGCAGATTCCCGAACTCAAAGAGATGTACGACACCACCGAATGGGCGAAGACCCTGCTCGATACGGCGCAGACGGTGGAAGGCACGGTGCGCAACATCGGCACGCATGCCGCCGGGGTGGTGATCTCCGATCGGCCGTTGGTGGAATACGCGCCGCTGGCGCGCCCGACCAAGGAAAGCGACAATTCACTCGAATCGATTACACAGTTCGAAATGGGCGTCGTCGAAGCGATCGGCCTGTTGAAAGTGGACTTCCTCGGGCTGGCGACGTTGACCATCATGCGCAAGGCCTGCGATCTGATCAAGCACTATCACGGCGTCGATCTCAACCTCGACAACATCCCGGTGAACGATCGGGCGGCGTTCCAATTGATGTCGCGCGGCGATGTGCTGGGCCTGTTTCAGGTGGAAGGCGCGGGGATGCGCCGCATGTTGATGGAGATGCGGCCCAGCAAGTTCGAGCACATTGTCGCGGGCATCTCGCTGTTCCGCCCCGGCCCGATGGAATACATCCCCACCTATATCAAGCGCCTGCACGGCGAAGAGCCGATGGTGTTCAAGCACCCGAAGCTGGAACCGATCCTCGAAGAGACGTATGGCATCATCGTCTATCAAGAACAGATCATCCAAATCGCGGTGCAGCTGGCGGGCTATCTGCCGGGCGAGGCCGACGAGATTCGCAAAGCCGTCGGCAAGAAGATCAAAGAAAAGATCGAGGGACACAAGGCCAAGTTCATCGCCGGTTCGGTAAAGAATGGCATCGATCAATCCATCGCCGCCGCCATCTACAGCGACATCGAATTCTTTGCGCGCTACGGCTTCAACAAGGCGCACGCCGCCGACTACGCGGTGATGACGTGCCAGACGGCGTATTTGAAGGCGCATTACCCGGTCGAGTATATGACGGCGCTGATGACGGTGGAGCAAAGCGTCGAGAAGATCGGCCTGCTCATCGTCGAATGCCGCCGCATGGGCATCGAAGTGCTGCGGCCCGACATCAACCATAGCGATCTCGACTTCACGATCGAGGCACAGCCCAACGACAAACGCGCGATCCGGTTCGGCATGGCGTCGATCAAGGGCGTGGGCGACGGGCCGGTGAGCGTCATTCGTGAAGCCCGTGATCCTTCGACAGGCTCAGGCGGCGGCCCCTTCAAGAGCATCGAAGATTTCGCGCGCCGCGTGGATTTGCGATCGGTGAACCGCCGCGCGCTGGAAGCGTTGATCAAAGTTGGGGCGCTGGAAAGTTTCGGCAATCGCGCGCAGTTGCTGCAGATGGTCGATCGGATGCTGGGCCTGAGTGGCTCGGCGCATCGGGCCGAGGATGTGGGCCAGCTGACGCTGTTCGGCGGCATGGTCGATGCGGCCGCCACCGAATCGATCGGCGCACTGCCCCACATCGAAGATGTGCCGCAGCGCGAATCGCTCTCGTGGGAAAAAGAACTCATCGGCGCGTACGTGTCCGAGCATCCCGTCACCAAAGCATTGGCCGATCTGCAAAGCGAGATCACGCACACCAGCGGCGAATTGAATGAAGACCTCGACGGCCACAAAGCGGTGATGGTGGGCGCGGTGGTCAGCACGCGCACCATCCAGACGAAGAAGGGCGACACGATGGGGTTCATCCAACTCGAAGACGTGCAAGGCGTCTACGAGTGTGTGGCTTTTCCGCGCACGTGGAAGCAGACTCAAAACTTGTGGCAAAAAGACAAAGTCGTGCTGGTGCGCGGCACAATCGATGGCAAGGGCAAGGTCGCTAAGATACTGCTCGATTCCGCGACGGACAAGCCGCAGGTCACGAGTGCGGTTCCAGATAGAAGGGGATCAGGGATCAGGGATCAGGGATCAGGAAACAATGGTCAGCGCAATGGGGCGCAGCCACAGCCCGCTAATGGGCAACGATCTGCCACCAACGGCCAACCACCACCGAAGGCGGTGAAGGAAAACAGCGCGACGTATCAAGCCGCCGCCAAGCCGGTAACTCAGCCCGCGAAGGTTAATGGTCAGCCGCCAGTGACCACCAACCCCACGGGGGCGCTTCGCAGCCAACCACCAAAATCCAAAATCCAAAATCTAAAACCAGAAATAGTCGACGATGTTAGGGTGGAAGAATATTTATTTGACGACGATCCTTTTGCGGGCGAGATCTTCATCCCCGATGCTGATGATCCGATTGCGCATGTCGCACCGGTCGAAGATTATGGCCCGCCCAAGCATGATAATCCATTAGCCGAATCGACGGCGGAATATCAAGACCATCTGCCCTTGTCCAGTGTGCCGCCCGCCGCGCCACTATCCTACAATGCCGCTTTAGCGCCTAGCGAGCCTGCGAAGGTCCCCGAACCTGTGCTCGCGCTGCGGAAAAACGGCAACGGAAACGGCAAGAGCTACAGTGCGCTGGAACAGCCCTATCGGTTCGCCAAAGTTGTGATCTCCCGATCGGGTGATAGTTCGATCGACGCCTCGCGCGTCGGCGAAGTGCATCATTTGCTGGCGTCCTACCCTGGACCCGATCGGTTCTGCTTCCTCATCAAGGCACGCGGCGAAACCCTGCAACTCGATTTTCCGAACGACACCACCACGCTCGACGATATGCTGATCGCGCAGCTCAAAAACCTGCATGGTGTGGAGTCGGTGCAAGTGAGCATGGGCTTATAGCAGCTTAGTAAAACCTCACAGGCGCTTCGCGAGACCTGTGAGGTTTTTGGATGGCGAGATGAACTATGAATCCAGTCGATCGTGTGCGCGCCGCGCTAATTGAAAAGGGCCTCGGCGATGTGGTGCTAGAGCTGGACAACAGCGCGGCGACCGCGCCCCTGGCCGCAGCGGCCATCGGCGCGCATTACGGTATCAGCGTGCCGGTCGGGGCCATCGTGAAATCGCTCGTGTTCGTGATCGACGGTCAGCTGCTGATCGTGCTGGGTGCGGGCGATCGCAACGTCGATCACAAGCGGCTGGCCGAGCTTTACGCAGTTAGCCGAAAGAGAGTAAAATTAGCCGACGCGGCGACGGCTCTGGCGGTCACGGGCTTCGAAGTGGGCGGGGTCGCGCCGATCGGGCACACGCAACCACTGCCGGTGGTGATCGATGCAGCGTTGAGCCGCTTTGAAACGGTGTGGGCGGCCGCGGGCGCGCATCACGCCGTATTCCCGATCAAATATACGCAGCTCATTGAAATCACGTCAGGCCGCGTGGCTGCGCTTTCAGCGGCGCTTTCAGCAGTGCTGACAGGCGACGTGCCGCCGGAAGGCGGCCTGCAAGGAGAAACCAGATGAAACGGATTGGTGTGCTGACGGGTGGAGGCGATGTTCCCGGGCTGAATCCCTGCATCAAGACCATCGTCAACCGCGCGGTTGACGAGGGCTACGAAGTGTTGGGCATTCGCAAAGGCTGGGGCGGCTTGCTGTATTGCAATCCCGAAGACCCAGAATCGATCGCGGAATATATTTGGCCGCTGGACAAGCAGCGCGTGCGCACGATCGATCGCACGGGCGGCACATTTCTGCATACCAGCCGCACCAATCCCGGCAAAGTGCGCGCCGCGGAAGTCCCTGCTTTTCTAAAGGATAAGACTCATCCCGACGACAAAGGCCCGTTTGATTTCACCCCCCATGCGCTGCAGGTGCTGGATAAATTGGGCGTCGATACGCTCGTGCCGATCGGGGGTGACGACACGCTGAGCTATGCCGAGCGGCTGCATCGCGAAGGCGTTCACATCGCCGCGATTCCCAAGACGATGGACAACGACGTCTACGGCACCGATTATTGCATCGGCTTTTCGACGGCCATTACGCGCAGTGTGGAATTCATTCATCAACTGCGCACCAGCGCGGGCAGTCACGAGCGCATCGCCGTGGTGGAATTATTCGGCCGCAACTCCGGCGAGACGGGATTGCTGGCGTCGTATCTGGCCGGAGTCGATCGGGCCATCATCTCCGAAGTGCATTTCGATCCGGAAAAGTTAGCGGCCTTCTTGATGGACGATAAGAAGAATAATCCCAGCAACTACGCCATGGTGACGATCTCCGAAGGGTCGCAAATGACGGGCGGCAAGATCATCGAATATGGTCAGGCCGACGCGTATGGTCACAAGAAGTTGGGCGGCATCGGCGCCATCACGGGCGAGGCGCTGAAGAAGATCACCGGCGAAGACATTTTGTATCAGCAGATCAGTTACCTGATGCGCTCCGGCGCGCCCGACAGCCTTGATCTGATGGTCGCCGTGAATTACGCCAACATGGCGATCAAGTTGATCACGCGCGGTGCGTCGAATCGCATGGTGGCGCTGCGTAACGGCACCTACACCAGCATTCCCATCTCGACGATCATGCAGGGTATCAAGCGCGTGGATGTGGATGAGCTGTATGATGCAGAGAATTACTTGCCCAAGGTGCGCCACGTTGAAGGGAAGCCGATGTTTCTCTATTAACGAGTAACGAATAACGAGTAAAAACGGTCGGGCTTGAAAAAGTCCCGACCGTTTTTGTTTTGGGCGCGATTATCCAGTGACAGAAGCGTGCCACTGGCCTACAGATTAGCGCACAGCGGCACGCACAATTTTCGCTGCGCGCGTGCGATCTACAATGCTGGTGGACTTCGCTTTAGCCGTTGTCGGGCGCGTGACGCGGCCTGCCAGGGCCACATTGATTAACTGATTGAGGCTGACGCCCTCTTGCTCGGCAGTTTCGACCAACTGCTGGTGCAAAGTGCGCGGCACGCGGACCACAAAGCGTCCGCTGTATGTTTCTGTGGCTTGCGGTTCAGGAATGGGCCGACCATCTTCCAGCGCGACTTCCAGCCAGCCGGCCAGCGCATCCTGAATCATGTTAGCGGCTTCTTCAGGCGTGTCGCCCTCAGTCATGCAGCCAGGCAATTCCACGACGCGTGCGAACCATGTGGTTTCATCTTCCCGTGTGATCTGAATCGTGTAGGGTAGCGACAAATAGTATTTGAGGTCTTTACGCTTGCCCATGTTGCTTGGCCTTTCCAGTGAATGACTGCTTAATCTTCCGCTGCGCTTCGTTCTTCGTCTATTTGCGCTAGTATTTCCAACACATGCCGCACATAGACTTCCTTCACGTAGGGTCGCCGGTATGGGACTGAAATCTGATGTCGGCCCAGCGTATAGATGTGATGGCTTGATCCTGAACCTGGCGTGCGGCACGTAAAACCATAACCGATCAGCAACCCCTTCAGATCGTTGAACGATACGACTTTGGGATTGTTCTTGATTTTCTGGAGCAGCTTGGCTTTCTTCGTCATGGCGGCAGCCTGTCAGACTGAAGCGATAGTACCAAATATGGTATCATCCGTCAAGATCATCATCTCGTTACTCGGCACACAATAGAAACGGTCGGGCTTGAAAAAGTCCCGACCGTTTGATTTACGCTCCTTGTTCCAGCTGCCAACTCGGCATGGGCTGCGACATCAGCTTAGCGATGGGCCGCACATCCAGCCACCACTGCTGCTTGGGCCGTTGATTCTCTTTGTCCACCATCTTGGGCATTTCTTCCAGCGCGTGCAGGACCACACCGCCGGCTTCCAGGCCGATGAAGGCGCTTTCCGGTTCGGACGACTGCGCCTGTTCGATCAAAAAGTCGATGCACCGCGCGGCGAAGCGGGTGGCCTGAATCCGATCGAATGGCGAGGGATCGCCGCCTTGTTGCACATGGCCCAGAATCGTCTGGCGGACTTCAAAGAGATCATGGCTTTCGGCTTCAAAAATGGCGCACAGCACATTCGTGCTGTATACCTCGTGTGCGTCTTCGTTGCGAATCATCAGTCCCAAGCGTTTGCCGTGCTCGAAGCCCAGCCGCAGTTGTTCCACGTCGGTGACCAGATCATTCAGGCGGATACCTTCTTCATGCAGATACACACGCTCGGCTCCGGTCGCCAGTCCGCTCATCAAGGCGAGGTAGCCGCACTTGCGGCCCATCACCTCGACGATGTAACAGCGGCGCTGCGCCACCGCCGCTTGCTTGACTTTATCGACCGCTTCGATAATGGTGTTTAGTGCGGTGTCGGCGCCAATGCTCAGATCGGAACCGGGCAGGTTGTTGTTGATCGAGGCGGGCAGGCACACGATCGGGATGTTGAAGGCCGCATAATTTTCGCGTTCACGAAAGAGGTGGTGGACGCCTTGATAGCCGGAGAAGCCGCCAATCATCAGGATGCCGTGAATGTCGTACTTCTCGATCGTGCGGGCGATGGCGTAGAAATCACGCCCACTGGGTACGACGCGGCTAGTGCCCAACCCCGATCCGCCCATGGAGGCCCAACCGCTGACGCTCATCCAATCCAGCTCCTGGGTCTGACCGTCGATCAACCCCTGGAAGCCGTTGGCGATGCCCAGCATCACATGACCGCGATCCAGCCCGATGCGCACTGCCGCGCGCACCGCGGTATTCATGCCGGGAGCCGGTGCGCCGCAATTCATCACGGCTAACCGCAGCCGCTTCTGACCGGGCGCGGGGGTATGCGGCAGCGAGCGCAGCAGGGTGCGCAGGGTGCGATACGTCGCCTTGAAGCTGCTGCCGCGCAGCTCCATGGCGCGCTCATAATCGTGATCGTCGATCGCCTTGGCCACCGCGCGCGTCTGCTCGACACATTGCATCAACGGGGCGGTGGTGATGCGGTTGCCGCGAATGGCGATCATCTGCGGTTCGTCTTCGGGCTGAGCGGCCAACACCGTATCCACGGCTTGGTAGCCCATCATGGTGCCCAGGTTGCGATCGAACACGCTGGGCGAGCCGCCGCGCTGGACGTGCCCC
Organism: Thermoflexales bacterium; assembly: GCA_041738395.1. Taxonomy (GTDB): domain Bacteria; phylum Chloroflexota; class Anaerolineae; order Fen-1058; family Fen-1058; genus Fen-1058. The sequence continues at coordinate 5,495 of JBGSPW010000105.1, read as the reverse complement.
AGCACGGTCACGCGCACCTCTTCCTGAAGTTTATCTTCCAGAAACTTCTGAACGTAGCTGCTGCCGATCGGGTTGCCGTGCTTATCGCGCGCGCCTTCAGCCATGACGACGATGCTGTCCCGGCGGCCGGCGGTGCGCCCGCGGCGCAGGTCGGCCACCATTTTTTCTTCCCAGTCGTCCATCTGCGGCGGGTTCTCAGGGATGAGCACCCACTCAGCTCCGGTGGCGAGCGCGGCCATCAACGCGAGATAACCGCAGTTGCGGCCCATGACTTTGACGACGAAGGTGCGTTGGTGGCTGGCGGCGGTGCTGGCGATGTCATCGATGGCTTGCGTGATGCGATGCAGGGCGGTGTCCGCGCCGATGGTCATGTTGGTGCCGTGCATGTCGTTGTCGATCGAGCCGACCAAGCCGACGATCGCCAGGTTGCCATGCTGATCGACGGTCTCGGCGCTGATCTGCCCATACTCGACCAGTTCCTTCAATAATGACGGCCATTCCTGCCGGAACACATCCGCGCCGGTCAAACTGCCATCGCCGCCAATCACCACCAGACTGTCAATCTCGCGCTCGATCAGATTCTTCGCGGCGGTGCGGCGTCCTTCATGGGTGCGGAAATCATCCGAGCGGGCCGTGCCGATGATGGTCCCGCCCAGGTTGAGAATGCCCCCGACCGAATCCCAATTCATCTCGCGGATGCGATCGCCGCCTTCCACCATGCCTTGATAGCCTTCGTAAATGGCAAAAACTTGTGCGCCTCGTTCGAGGGCAGTGCGCACGACGGAGCGCACCGCGGCATTCATGCCGGGCGCGTCGCCGCCGCTGGTTAAAACTGCCAGACGTTTCGTCGTCATCGTTCTTCCTTCTTGGTGCCGCTGTGCTCCGGCTGGATGTACGATCCAGCCGGAGCACAGCGGAGCGCGAGCAAACCGGGAAGTTGTTGTTTAACGAGCCTTAGCCGCAAGATTCTACCGCATCTTGTTAATTCGGCAAGACGCTCAGATCACGTTTACGGTGAACAAATGTCACCGGGGAAGATCGGCGAAGAACTCGTGAATGTTGCCATCGGGATCGGCGAACATGGCCGTGCGTTGCTGCCAGGGCATGTCGGCGGGAGCGTGAACGGGTGTCGCGCCCTGCGCGACGGCTTCGGCGTAACCCCGATCGACTTCGGCCGGCGAGGCGCAGGGAAAAGCCAGTTCGAAGTGTTGGCCGCGCGGCGTTTCCGCGTATGAAGCATGGCCGCTGGCCTCGCGCAAGATCGAGCGGGCGCAGACGGCAAAGCGCACGCCGTCGTTGTGGAATTCGACATAGCCGCCCAGGTCTTGTTTGACGGTGAAGCCCAGCACATCACGATAGAATCCGGCGAGGCGCGGCACATCGTCGGTGACGATGGTGATGAGGGCGATCTGGTTGAGCATGCTATTCTCCCGGTCAGAGGTCGCCGAATTTGCGGGCAGTATAGCACACTTCAACTCGGTGTTGACGATTGCAAAGAAAATTTAGATCTTCCTGGTTGCGCGGAAAATCCGGCGGCGAGAAACCGGGTTTCTCCAGTCCAAATGGAATCGACTTCCAGCCCGGAGAAACCCGGTTTCTGTTGTGCTACATCTGCCGCAGTGCCAATATGACGATTGCCATCCAGGGCAGCGCTTTGAAGTCCTCGCGTTGCAAAGCGGCTTCCACTTCGGCGCGCGTGAGCAGCAGCAGTTCCTGCTCTTCCAGATCGTCGGCGTTGCGCTCGGTGACCTGCCGCGCCTGACGGGCTAAGAAAAAATATGCGGTGCCCGCGCCCCGATTGGCATCTACCGGATAATGACCCAGCTCGATCCACTGAGTTGCTTCGTAACCGGTTTCTTCCAGCAATTCACGTTTAGCCGCAGCCAGCGGTTCTTCGCCGGGTTCCAGATAACCGCCGATGGGCGCCAGCGCCTCACCCTCGATGGCATACTTGCCCTGCCGAAAACAGAGCATCTGGTTATCATCGGTCAAGGCCACGACGTTAATAAAATCGGGCGTGATGATCCACGGCCACTGTTCGATCACGCGGCCATCGGGCAGCTGTACGGTGTGATCTTCCACGCGCAGGAATTTGCCGCGATCTAAAACGGTTTCACGCGAGAGCGTTTTCCACGAATCCATATGGCTTCTCACAAAATAGGGCGAGGCACTCGCCTCGCCCCGTGAAGTTTAACGCAGACTGTCTAGCAACATCGTCAGATCACCGTAATCATATGGAGGGCGTTTGCGCACGGTCAACACGTCGATGATGCTCTCGCTCTCCGTGATCACATAGACGATGCGCCACTTGTCCAATTGCCACCGTCGTAATTCGCGCTCAAAGCCGGGAATATCGAGCCGTTTACTGCCAGCCGGGCGCGGGTCGTCTGCCAAAGACTTAACCGCGCGGCGCACTCGTTGACGCATGTGGCCCGGCAGGTTTTTCATCTCGTCCCAGGCTTGTGGCAACGTATAGACTTCGTAGTGACTCACGCCAGTTCATCCTCAATGTCAGCCCAGCGAAGCCAGCCGGCGCGTTGCCGATCGCCATCAGCCGCCTTCAACTGCGCAAAAGCCTCCTGCGCCAGCTGCGTGTCTTCAAGCGTTTCCAGCCATTCAATCATCGCTTCCCAGTCTTCGGCGCTAACGACAGCCAGTCGCTTGCCCTTGACGGTAACATATTGAACTGATTGTAATGCTTCCAGGCCAGTCATGCTCAGCCTCCCTTCGTTCTCGTTCGCCACTCGATATTTTACACGATCACCGGCTCTTGATACACCCCAAACACCTGCCGCAGCACATCGGTGATTTCTTGCAAGGTGGCATAGGCCTTTACTGCATCGAGGATGAAGGGCATCATGTTCTGCGTGCCTATCGCCGCGTCGCGCAGGGCGTTCAGCGTGGCGCCCACGCGTTCGTTGTCGCGGTCACGGCGCAGGGCTTGCAGGCGTGCGATCTGCCGCCGTTCACCGTCGGGATCGAATTCGAGGATCGGAATGGCGATGGGTTGATCGGCCACGTAGTCATTCACGCCGACGATGATGCGCTGCTGCCGATCGATCTCGCGTTGATAGCGGAAGGCCGACTCGGCAATCTCGCGTTGGAAGTAGCCCGCCTCGATCGCTTTGATCACGCCCCCAAAGCTGTTAATCTCGTCGAACATGGCGTACGTGCGTCGCTCCATCTCATTGGTCAGCCATTCGAGATAGAACGAGCCGCCCAGTGGATCGATCGTGTTGGCGACACCGGTCTCGTGCGCGATGACCTGCTGCGTGCGCAGGGCAATGTTGACGGCTTTCTCGCTGGGCAGCGCCAGGGCCTCGTCCATGCTGTTGGTGTGCAGGCTCTGCGTGCCGCCCAACACCGCGGCCAACGCTTGAATCGCCACGCGCACGATGTTGACTTCCGGCTGCTGCGCGGTGAGCGTGGCTCCGGCGGTTTGCGTGTGGAAACGCATCAGCCACGAGCGTTGCTGCTTGGCTCCGAATGTGTCGCGCATCTCGCGCGCCCAGATGCGGCGCGCCGTGCGATACTTGGCGATCTCTTCGAAGAAATCATTGTGTGCGTTGAAGAAGAAACTCAAGCGCGGGGCAAAGTCATCCACGTCCAGGCCGCGCTCCAATGCCCAGCGGACGTACTCTAGCCCATCGGCCAGCGTAAAGGCCAATTCTTGCGCGGCCGTCGATCCGGCTTCACGGATGTGGTAACCGCTGATGCTGATGGTGTTCCACTTGGGCAGGTGCTGCGATCCGAATTCGATCGTGTCGGTGACCAGCCGCATCGAGGGGGCGGGTGGGAAGATGAACTCTTTTTGCGCGATGTATTCTTTCAGGATGTCATTCTGCAGCGTGCCGCCCAGCTGGCTCATCGGCACGCCTTGCTTCTCCGCAGCGGCGATGTACATGGCCCAGATGATGGCGGCGGGCGAGTTGATCGTCATGCTGGTCGTAATCTGATCGGTGGGGATGCCGTCGAGCAGAATCTCCATGTCTTGCAGGCTCGACACGCCCACCCCACACTTGCCAAACTCTCCTTCGCTGTCTGGCGCATCCGTGTCGTAGCCGTACAACGTCGGCAGATCGAAGGCGATCGATAGACCGGTCTGGCCGTGCTCCAGCAGATACTTAAAGCGCGCATTGGTTTCTTCGGCGGAACCGAAGCCGGCGAACATGCGCATCGTCCACAACTTGCTGCGATACAACGTGGGATGCACGCCGCGCGTGAAGGGTGGATCACCAGGAAATCCGAGATCGGCTTGATAGTCGAGATCGGCAATATCGAGCGGTGTATACAGGCGTGCCACCGGCTCACTGGAGGCTGTGATGAATTGAGCGGCGCGTTCGGGCAGCTTGCCGATCGAGTGGTGTAGTGTCGTGGCTTCCCATTGATCGCGGGCTTGTGCGATCTCGTTCAACTTGGCCGGGTCGAACATGATCATTCCTCCCAAGGATGGATGACGTGTGGGGCTAACAAGATTATACGACGAAACGATACGGCGCGGTTTAGCAGTGAGGGAATCGCCGCGCTAGGAGCCTGATGAAAAAGTGCTCTAGCCGCAATCCTGTTTAGATAAGTCAGCAGAGGTGGCTCCCACGCCGCCGGGCATGGGAGCCCGGCCCGCTAACTAAACAGTATTGCTCCTAGGGCCGAGGGGTGTCCGGACAATAGGCTGCGGGCAAGTAGTAAGTCTGTTGGACCATGCGGCCACTGCCGTCTTGTACCCAGAACGAACCGGGCTTGTCGCGGCAGACGCGATAGACCACTTCGAAGCGCGGGCCGTTGATGGGCAGCCCATCGTGGAAATACTGATAACGCCCATCGCCGCCCTGCGCGTAAATGCGAATCACTGCCCGCCATTGAGCGGGGTTCGCGGGATTCGCCCCCTGTGTTTCGATGCTCCACTCAAAATTTAATGGGCCGAGGTAGGGCACGGCGGTGAGCGTCGGCGTCAACGTGGGGCGCGGGGGGCGCGGTGTCTCGGTCGGTGTTGGGATCGGAGTCTGCGTCGGTTCGGGCAAGCCAAACTTCAACACGACTGTGTTCAACGTGCCCGGCACCAGGCCAATGCCCACGGACACATACGCAGGCGCTAAGAGAACAGGGCGTGCCGTGGGATCATTACTCAACCCTTGCCAAAGCTCATCCAGGCGGCAACCTTGAACTACCACGCTGTCAAGATCGCCGGAATGTGACACACCATTCGCTTGCTCGAGGCCGCTTTGCAGCGCCAACACAGAGAGCTGATCGCTGTGGCGTAGCGGCTCAACTCCATTCTGGCGGCGGAGCGTATTCAACCGACTAAGCAGCTCGTCCCCGGTAGAACCGGAGAGCGTACATTGCGGCGCTAAGGCGGTGGTGGTCAATTGCAGCGCGTAGAGCTGCGCGGCACCCGATGTGGCCGTGGCCGCGGGAGCCGCGGCCGCGATGGTACCGGTGGCTTGCGCGGCGACGAGGCGGGTGAGTTGCGCTTCTAAGGTGTGGCGCTTTGCCCGTTC
>JBGSPW010000104.1:0-34602 GCA_041738395.1 Thermoflexales bacterium | reverse complement strand
CGCGCACGAGATCGTCGGCGGTTTGCAGCGCCGCATTCGCCGCAGCGGCATCACCCTGCGCCTGCTTGATCCACGCCAGGCCGCGATAGGCCGTCAGTTGGACTTCCAGATGCCCGCCATGCTGGCTCAGTTCAAGCGCTTGCCGAAGGTGTTCAGCGGAGGCTTCCAGATCGTTCCATTCATAGAGCAAGGCGCTCAGTACGCTATGCACGGAAGCTAAAGCAGGCAATCCACGTCCCAACTGCAGAGCCTGGCGGGCCATCTCGGCTGATCGGTGCAGTTGACCACGCGCCGCCTGAATGCTGCTCAGAAAAGCGAGGGCCATCAGTCGGACCGAATCGCCTCCTGCTTGCTGAGCGGCGCGATCGGCTTCCATGAAAGCCTGTTCCGCGGCCAGCATGTTTCCGCAATCCGAGTAAGCCAGACCGAGGGTCAGCGCGGCCAGGCTGCGCGGTTGAGGATCGGTCTGCGGCAGCAGCGACAATGCGCGCTGCGCCAGTTCGATCGTGCGGGCGTAATCGCCCTTGGTCCGCGCGATCTGCGCCTGCGCGCTGAGTGTTTCACCCAACAGGGCCACGTCATCCTGGGCCGCCTGTTCGACGTAGCGCAGACACGAAGCAGCCGCGTCGTGCTGCCCGGCCAGGATCAATGCCCAACTGTAATCGAGACATGCCACAGGTTGAGCGCGCAACACCTCGTCTGGAAGCGCACGGCACCAATGGAGCAAGGTCACAATCTCACCGCGCCCGACCATTTTCCTGCTGACCTGAGAGATCAGCTTCGCCGCCCGTTCTTGATCGGCAGCAGAGAGCGCGTGCTGGATCGCGTCGGGCAGATTGTCTTCGGTCTCATACCATTGGCTGGCCCTTTGGTGAAGAAGCGCCTCCGATGGAACAATCCCCGTCTGCTGGTGGGACTGGGCCTGCGTAGTCCGCAGCCGGTGGCGCAACAAATCTGAAAAGAGGTGGTGATAGCGATACCACGATCGCGATTGATCGAGCGGCACGATGAAGAGGTTGGCCTGTTCGAACGTCTCAAGCAGATGCTGACTGTCGCTGTGGCCGGTGACTGCCTCACACAACGGTGCGGATAGCCGATCCAGGATCGATGTCTGCAAGAGGAAGTCCTGAACAGCGGCGGATTGCTGCTGCAGCACTTCATCAAACAGGTAATCGAGAATGTAGCGATTACTGCCGGCAAAAGCTTGCACGAAGCGGCGTGCATCGGCTTGTCCCTGCAGTGACAGGGCCGCCAGCTGCAGGCCGGCCGCCCAGCCTTCAGTACGGCTCTCCAGCGCGGCGATCTCATCGGCCGCTAGATCAAGTCCCATGACTCTGTGCAGAAACTCGGCCGTTTCCCCGGCGGTGAAACGCAAATCATCCTGACGGATCTCCTCGACCTGACCGCGGGCGCGCAGCCGCGAAATGGGCAACGGCGGGTCTTCGCGCGTCACGATGACCTGGTGCATGTGCGGCGGCTGATGCTCAAGGAGAAAGGCATGTTGCTGGTGAATAGCCGGGAGGCGAATGACGTGATAGTCGTCGAGGGCCAGAATGAACGGGAATGAGATGGCCGCCAGCTCGTTGATCAGTGACGTGAGGATCATCTCCGGCGGCGGTGGTTGAGGCGATTGGAGCAGCGCTTCGGTGGTAGCACCCAGGCCGGCATCGATCTGTCGCAAGGCAGCGATGAGGTAAGCCAGAAAGCGCGTGGGATCATTGTCATGCTCATCCAGGGACAGCCAGGCGACCGGGCGTGTTACATCGTGAAGCCATTCGGTCACGAGCGTGGTTTTGCCATATCCGGCCGGGGGCACAGACGACGGTGAGTTTATGACCCGCGCGCAGTCCGCGGTCGAGACGGTCGATGAGGTGCGGTCGAGGAACGAGGTTCGGCCGCCGCACCGGGATCAGCAGCTTGGTTGCCAGCAGCGTCGGCGAAGAGGACACCGATCACACCGGTCCTTCCGCGAACAAGGCCAAATCACTTCAAGGGGTCGACGATCGTGTGCCTCTATTGTAGCACGCATGGCAACGCTCGCGTACTCATGCCGAGTTGATTCATGGCGCTGCGCATCAAGGCTTTGCTGGTGTCGTCCAACTCGCAATACTCACGGATGTGCGCCGGCCCCATTTCGGCGTTGCACGTCAAGCCCGATCCGTCGAAGCGGGCCTGTTGTCGTTCACGCGCGGCGAGGACCCGCGTGCGCACAGCGGCACTTGATTCGCCTGCCCGATCGCTGGCGAGTTTTTCGTAATCGACTCGCGGCACATCCATGCGCTTCGCGTATGGCTATTCGCTGTGTTTCGATAAACCATACAAGATTGTATCTCTGACTTTGTGAGGAAGCAAATTAACCGGATTGTGACCTACCCAGCCTGCACCGAGGCAGGCAGTTTTTTGCGCCTGTCTGCGACGACCCAAGTCGACGGGCCTGAGCACTTGACCTTGGGTGTAGAATAATGGAGGGAGTATATTGTAGCTCACGACCCAAATAAGACCGTAACCACGAAGCAATCTGAGCTTGGATAAATCATTCCAAATGAGAAATTCCATGCCAAAATACCGATACGCCATCTTGACTGCGCTATTCATAGGTGTCGCCTGGTTGGCTCCCGCTGTGTTTGGACTTGCACCAACTGGCAGCTCATCTCAACAATTCTCCCAGGCTTCAACCTTTGCTGACGTGACGAGATCCGGATCTATCGGTCATATTGGAGGATCAATTCACACCGTGGCAGTTCGAGGGAGCAATGCCTACATTGGCGAAGGGGCATCATTCGTTGTCCTCAATATGTCCGCTCCTGTCTCGCCAACAGTGCAAGGTAAAACGCTCTTGCCAGGTGACGACGTATGGGATATTGATGCAACTGAACGCTATGCTTATATTGCGGATGGAAGTGCCGGCCTGAGGATAGTAGACATTACCGATCCCGCGTATCCGGTAGAGATAGGTTTCTACGATACCCCTGGGTCAACTATAGGTGTGGCCGTTGCTGGCGACTATGCGTATTTAGCTGACGGGAACGCGGGTTTGCGAATAGTAGATATTGCCGATCCTGCACATCCGATGGAGACTGGGTTCTATGATATGCCCGACTGGGTCAGCGACGTGACCCTTTCCGGGACTCTGGCCTATGTTGCAGATGGGAGCGCCGGTCTGCAAGTCATCGATGTGACCAATCCTGGGTTCCCCACGGAAGTAAGCGTCTATGACATGCCAGGGTTGGCGCTCGATGTTGTCATTGCTAACAACTATGCCTATGTTGCAGATGACTACAAAGGTTTGCGCATCATTGATATATCTGTGCCTACCCACTTGAGCGAAGTGGGTTTCTACGAAACAGCGCAGGCGGCCCAAGGAGTTGCTATAGACGGCTCGCATGCGTATCTGGCCACCACCAGCGGTGGATTGCGAGTAGTGGATATTTCCAGTCCGCTCCGCCCGACGGAAGTAGGCTTTCATCTTGGTGCAGCGTGGGCCCAGGATGTGGCAATTGCACAGGGTTGGGCCTTCGTCGCCGATCTATACGGGCGCTTGTGGATCCTCGATGTCACTGACCCGGCTCATCCGATAGAACGCAGCTCCTACCGGGTACCCTATAAGGTGGATGCAATCGCTGCCGCCAGCGACTATGTCTACGCTGCCGATTACTCGGCTGAACAGCTGTGGATCATTGATGGGACAACCTCTCCCAACCCGACAGCAGTGGGTATCGGAAACTTGTCGACGACGGGGTGGTTTGGAAGTATGACCGTGGCGGGAGGCTATGCCTACGTCATCGATAACTCGAGCGGATTGCATGTAGTGGATGTGTCTGCACCATCCCAACCATACGAGGTGGCGACGTACTTGCCATGGCCGACGGGAGTTTCTCCGAGTTTCAGAAATGTCGTGGTCCAGAGCGATAACGCCTATATGGTTGGCACAGTTGCAGAATATCCTGCCTCCCAGATAGGGGTGCCAATCTTCACAAGAGGGTATCTGTGGATTATCGATGTCTCGCAACCGACTCTGCCGAGTGAAGTAGGTTACTACCGGGCCGCTGAGAGCAATTCCAGCATTAACGGTGTTGCAATCGTTGGAAACTACGCCTACGTTGTCGGGGATCGCCTCCGAGTGATAGACATCTCTCACCCCATGACTCCAACCTTGGTAAGCTCTGCGGCAGTCCCCGGCTGGGAGATAGCAGTTGTCGGTCACTATGCTTACATCCCTAGCGGCGATGTCTTGCACATCGTCGACATCACCACGCCTACTCATTCAACGGAAATCAGTGTCTACAACGCTCCGGGGGTAATCACCGCACTGACCCTTGATCAGAAAAATGCCTATGTCATGATCGACAATAATCGTCTCCATGTGCTAGACCTATCCACCCCCACCGTCCCTAGAGAGATGCTTTTGTACGTCATGCCGAGGGATGTGAGTGAGTTAGTTGTGCGAGGGGCAGCGATCTATGCTGCCGATCCGTATGCCGGACTATTTATCTTGAAGCCGATGCGGGTGTATCTCCCGCTCATGTTGAGACAATTCTGAACAGGCTGAAAGATCAGGAAAAACCGGGCGTCGGACAGTGCACTAAGTCTGACGCCGCGGTCGATACTGAATCGCCTCGGCCAGATGCGCCGCCTGAATTTTTTCCACCCCCGCTAAATCTGCAATCGTCCGCGCCAGTTTCAACACGCGATGGAAGGCGCGCGCGCTCATGCCGAGTTGGTTCATCGCGCTGCGCATCAAGGCTTTGCTGGTGTCGTCCAACTCGCAATACTCGCGGATGTGCGCCGGGCCCATGTCGGCGTTGCACGTCAGGCCGGACGTATCGAAGCGGGCCTGTTGTCGTTCGCGCGCGGCGAGGACCCGCGTGCGCACAGCGGCACTTGATTCGCCTGCCCGATCGCTGGCGAGTTTTTCGTAGTCCACGCGTGGCACGTCCATGTGAATGTCGAAGCGATCGAGCAGCGGGCCGGAGATTCTCTTTTGATAGCGCGTGACCATCGACGGTGAGCACGAACAGTTGTGAGAGGGATCGCCCCAGTAGCCGCAAGGACATGGGTTCATGGCAGCAATCAATTGAAAGTTGGCGGGAAACGTCAGCGTGCCGCTGGCGCGTGAAATGGTGACGATGTGATCTTCCAGCGGCTGGCGCATCGCCTCGAGGGAGCGTTCGTCGAATTCGGGCAGCTCATCGAGAAACAAGACACCGCGATGGGCCAGAGAAATCTCACCGGGGCGCGGATTCTTGCCGCCGCCGACCAACCCCGCGTGGCTGATCGTATGATGCGGTGCGCGGAACGGGCGCTCGCGGATCATCGGCGTGTCGGCGGGCAGCGCGCCTGCCACCGAATAGATGTGCGTCACCGCGAGCGCTTCTTCCAAGGCGAGCGGCGGCAAAATGCCCGGCAGCGCCCGCGCGATGAGAGTCTTGCCTGCTCCCGGCGGCCCGGTCATGATGACGTTGTGCCCGCCCGCCGCGGCGACTTCCATGGCGCGCTTCACGTGCTCTTGCCCTTTGATCTCGCCGAAGTCGGTGTAGGTGAAAGCGGAGGCGATCGCTTCGAGTTGCGTGGCGGGCTGCGGCGCGATCACGTCGATGCCGTGCAAGTGATTGACGACTTCGGTTAAGTTGGCGACCGGGATCACATCGACGCCTTCGATTAAGGCGGCTTCGATGGCATCATCGCTTGGCGCAAAGATGGTGCGGAACCCATGGGCAATGGCGAACGCGGCGACAGGCAAGACACCGCGCACGTGCCGCACCTGCCCATCGAGACCGAGTTCGCCGACGAACAATGCTTTATCCAGATCGACATCGGGAATCTGATCGGTAGCGGCGAGGATGCCGATCGCGATCGGTAGATCATACGACGGCCCAGCTTTGCGCAGATCGGCCGGCGCGAGGTTGACGGTGATGCGCCCGCCGTGCATGTGCAGCCCGCTGTTCTTGATGGCCGATCGAATGCGTTCGCTGGATTCTTTCACGGCCGCATCGGGCAGACCAACGAGGAAGAAGGCGGGCAGGCCGCGCCCGGTGTCCACTTCCACTTCGACAATCTGGGCGTCTAAGCCAATGACGGCGCAGGTGTAGACTTTGGCGAGCATAAATACCTGGGATTGTTGATGGCTGATTTCTGATTGCTGATTAAGTCACACGCCTCAGTCAGCAATCGACGCTCAACAATTGCTAGAGTGTAGCACAGGCGTGGGATTGATTCAACTGCAAGCGGGCGTGCTATAATCGCATTACCTCGACACTTGTAAGGCGAGGATGATCTCGCTGATGTGAAACAAGGAGTCTCCCATGACCACTTGTCCCAGCTGCGGACGCGACGCCGGCGCTAACGCGATTTGCCCGCATTGCGGGGCCGACCTCCAACGCCGCTTGAAGATTCGCACCTTCGGTATCCTCGCCATTGTCGTCGCGGTCGCCGGTGTGGCGCTGCTGCTGTTCTTTGCCACGCGGCTGCCCGTGCCCGCTGTGAAAGTGAGCGACATTACCTCGACCTCCAACTACGCTTACGTGCAGATCAACGGCGTGGTGTCACGCGGTTCCAACTACAACCCCGATGCGCAATCGATCACGTTCTGGGTGCGCGATGACAGCGGCGAGATCATGGTCAGCGCTTTCCGCGATCAAACGCAGGGCCTCATCCAGGCCGATCGGGTTCCCGCGCCCGGCGATACGATTGCGCTGCAAGGGACGCTGCGCGTGCGCGATGATACCCCCTCGCTGACGATCGATTCAGCGGACTCGATCAAGCTGACCCGCGCGACTGCTCAGGCCGCCGACCACCCGATCGGATCGATCACGCCCGCCGATGATTTGCACGGCGTGATCGTGAACGGCCTGATCCGCCAGATCAAAGAACCCTATCCCGGCCTGAAATTGATCACGCTGCGCGATGCCACCGGCGCGATCGATCTGGCGCTGCCCACCGAATTTGAAGCCGTCTTCGGCGCGACCCCGCCCATCACGATCGGCCAATCGGTGAAGGTGATCGGCACGGTGACGAAGTTTGAGGATACACCGCAGATCACCGTGCGGCGCGGCGCGGATATCACCCCGCTGCAAGAAGGTGTGGCCCTGGCGCAATTTGTGCCGCTGCACAGCATCACCGAGGCCGACACCGGGAAGTGGCTGCGCACGCAGGGCGAGATCGCCATGGTGTCGCCGGGTGAAAAGAACACCAAGCTCACGCTCACCGATCAAGATCAACGCCTCATCGTGTTAATCTGGCCCGACGTGTGGGCGGCGCTGCCGCAAGCCGATCTACAGCCCGGCGCGCAGCTCAACGTGCAGGGCGAAGTGAGTGTCTTCCGTGGCGATCTGGAAATTGTCCCGGAACTCATGTCTGATCTGGAGGTGGCGGTCCGGCCCGCGACTCTTGCCGTTCAGCCCAAGACCATCGGCGCGATTGCGCCCGACGATGTAAAGGCCCTCATCGTCACGCAGGGAACGATCGAGCAAGCCGAAGATTTCAGCATAGGCACGCGTTACACCCTGAGCGATCCCTCCGGTTCGATCGTGCTGTTGGTGTGGGACGACGTGATCGATCCGCAGCAGCGGCAGGAATTACTGGGGGTGGGGATGGTGCTCTCCGTTACCGGCAAGATCGATGAGTACAGAGGTCAACTGGAAATTGCGCCGCGCGAAAAAGAAGATGTGGTCGTCATTGCCACACCCGCCGTAGTGGTTGAGGTAACGCCCATACCCACAGAAACACCTGCGTTGGAAGCCACCGCCACACTTGCGCCAACGGCGACGATCACGGAAGCGGCGACTCCTACACCCACGAAGACACCGGCCGCGACCAAGACCCCTACACCGACCACAGAGCCGATCGCTTCAGGGAATGTGGTGCCCATCAGTTCAGTCACTAAAGACAGCGTGGGGCAGACGGTGACGGTGCGTGGCAAAGTGGTGGAAACAGCCAGCTTTTCGGCCGGGTTCAAGTTCGTATTGGACGATGGCACGGGCAAAGTGAACCTGACGCTGTTTAGCAGCAACTACAAATTCGTGCCCAATCGCGTCGGGTTGAATTACGGCGCCGACGTGCAGGTGACGGCGGAAGTGGTCGAGTTCAAAGGCGTGCAGGAATTGCAGCCGAAAGCCGGTCGCGACGTGCAGATTCTCACACCGGGATCGTCGGCCGGCATTCCAGTCACACCCATCAACCAGCTGGGCAAGCCCGGTTTGCTCGTCGCCATTGAAGGCACGATCACGGAAGTGAAAGGTTTTTCGGCGGGCACGAATCTCTACGTCGACGACGGCACCGGCAACGTGCGCGTGACGCTCTTCAGCAATGTGCAGAGCTTCACCCCCAACGCCGACCAGTTAACGCCCGGTGCCACCATCCGTGTAGTGGGCAAGACCGACTTCTTCGGCAGTATGCAAGTGGTGCCGCAGCTGGGTTACGATGTGACGCTTAAATGAGCAATGAGCGTTGGAGTGTGTTGGCGATATTGCTGGTGCTGCTGTTGAGCGGCTGCGGGCCGGAAGGTTATGCGCGGATCGATCCCGGCGGCGATTACGTGTATGCCAACCCGGCGTGGTCGCCGGACTCCCGACAAATCGCGTACACGCGCTGCGCGATCTACGATAAAGAGAAGGGGCGCAAAGCGCCCGGCTGCGAACTCTTCGTGCTGGAGGTGGCAACCCGTCAAACGCGGCAGTTAACGGACAACGCTGTTAGCGATAGCCAGCCCACGTGGTCGCCCGATGGATTGCGGCTCGTCTATCGGCGGGAAGAAGCCCTCATCACGCACGAGATGCAGCTCATCACCGACAGCCTGCGGCTCATCCACGCCGACGGTTCAAATGACACAGAAATTTTCCCGTGCCCGCGCTCGTGCAATTTGCCCGCGTGGTCGCCCAGCGACGATCAGATCGCGTTTCAGATGGTGTCGGCGTCGACTAGCGCTGCGACGAGTGAAGCCCCGGCGAATCTCTACCTCATCCGATCGGACGGCCGCGATCTGCGCCCATTGACGCAAGGCACACAGCCTGTGTGGCGGCCGCGTTGGTCGACCGACGGGAAGCAGATCGTGTTTCGACGCTCGGCCGATCAACCGCTTCGCGTGATCGATGTGGCGAGCGGGCAGGAGACGGCGTTCGATCTAAAGGAGACGCGCGGCGCCGATGAGCCGATCTTCACCCCCGATCGATCCGGCGTGATCTTTTCGGCGTATGGCGCGGCCAAGGGCAAGCGGCTCTATCGCTTGAATTTGAGCGATGGCTCGATCGGGTTGCTGCTGAACGCCGCCGACGATTATCCACCCGACATGAAAGAACCGGACTGGTCACCGGACGGCAGGCAAATCGTGTTCAGTTCATTTTACGAGAAGTTGTATACGGCCGATTGGGAAAAGACGCGCTCCCAGTAGTGCGTGTTGCGTCGTGCGTAAGTCGTTCGTCGTCTATTTCATCACCACGGATCGATCATGGACTCGCTCTCCTATCTTCTCATTGCTATTCTGGGTGCAGTGATTGCTTCCTTTCTGGCGCTGATTCCAGGGCTGCACATTTACAACGTCATCACGCTCGCGTTCTTGTTTGCCGGGGCTTTGCAGCCGTGGTTGCAGCCCGATCAACTTTCGATTTTGCTGTTGGGCATGATCACGGGCTACGCCGTGTTGTCCGTCATCCCCTCGATCTATCTCGCCGCCCCCGATGAATCTTCGGCCTTCATCGTGCTGCCGGGGCAGAAGTGGCTGTTGGAACGGCGCGGTTACGAAGCCGCGATCCTGACCGGCATCGGATCGTTGTGCGGCGTGTGCGTGCTGGTGATCCTCAGCCCGGTGCTCACCGAAGTGGCGCGCACGCTGCGCATCATCTTGGCCCCGCATCTAGGCTGGATTCTCGTCACGATCAGTTTGTTCATGTTGATGTCCGAATGGCCCAAGGGCGGCGATCGCGGCCCGACGAATTGGGCGCGCTTTTGCGCGGCGTGGTCGCAGTTGGGCGCGGGTCTGTTGACGTTCTTCCTGTCCGGCTTGTTGGGCCTCATCTTGATGTATCGCAACTTCGTGCCGGTGTCGGTGGCGTTCGTGAATTTGCTGCCGGCCTTCATCGGCTTGTTCGCCATCCCCATGGTGCTGACGAATTTGATCATGGGCACGCGCGTACCGCCGCAGCACATCAGCACCTCGATCGATCTTTCGCCATCCCTGCTGCTGCGCGGGACCTTCGCCGGATCACTGGGCGGCTTGTTTGCCGCGTTCCTTCCGGTGGTCACGGGCGGCATTGGTTCGTTTTTAGCGGGACATGCCACCGCCCAACGTGACGAGCGCACGTTCATCATCTCGCAAGGTGTTTCAAAGTTGGTGTATTACGCGGGCGGGTTCTTGTTTTTCTTCCTGCCGGGCTTGCAGCTGGCGCGCGGCGGCCTGGCCTCGATGGTCAGCACGATCTACACACCCGGCACGCCGGAGATGTACCTCGTGGCCGTGGCGAGTCTGGCCGTGGCCGGTGCGGTGAGTTTCTTGCTGCTCATTCCTTACGCGCGCTTTTCGGTGCGCGTTCTGGCACGGCTCGATTATCGCGTGGTCAATATCGGCACGTTGATCATCATCGTGGCGGTACTCCTGCTCACCACCGGGTTCGCCGGATTGCTGATTGCCATTCCCGCCACGGCGATCGGCTTGATCCCGTCGTTCTTCGGCACACGACGGATGAACTGCCTCGGCGTGTTGCTGGTGCCCATCATGTTGAACATGGCGGGCGTGGGACCGGATATCGCGAGATGGCTGGGGTTGGCTTGATAGGTAGTGATAGAATGAGGTAGAGGTCTCGCAGCATGCAAAAGACGATTGCTTATCAACCTGCCTTCTTTCCGAACCTCACCGCCGAGTTTCCTTCTACGCGTTATCAGGGCAGCAAGGCTAAGCTGGTCGAGTGGATCTGGGAGCAGATCGCCGATTTGGATTTCAACACCTGCCTCGATGCCTTCGGCGGAACGGGGGCGGTTGCCTATCGCTTGAAGCAAGCCGGCAAGCGTGTGACTTACAACGACTTGCTGCGTTTTAACTACGAGTTCGGCCTCGCCCTGGTCGAGAATAGCCAAACTCGTCTTAGCTTTGAAGAGATCGACTGGCTGCTGGCGAGACATTCTGAGATCGACTACCCGCACTTCGTACAAGACAATTTTGCGGACATCTATTTCACCGCCGAGGAGAATGCCTGGATTGATCAAACGATGACCCATGTTCGCCAATTGACCGATCCCTATCGATTCGCACTGGCTTTCTTCGCACTCGCCCAGGCGTGCATTATCAAGCGACCCTACAATCTATTTCACCGTAAGAATCTGTATATCCGTCTGGCGGAAGTCAATCGCTCATTTGGCAATAAAACCAGCTGGGACAGGCCGTTTGAGGAGTGGTTCCGCGTTTTTGCGGATGAAGCCAATCGTGCCGTAGTGGATAACGGCCAGGTGAATCAGGCCCTGAATTTAGACGCGGTTGATGTGCCCGGCGAGTATGATCTGGTTTACATCGACACGCCCTATATTGCCGGGAGCGGTGTGGCGGTGAACTATTTGGATTTTTATCACTTCCTCGAGGGGCTGATGGTGTATGCTGACTGGGACAAGCATATCGATCGCCGTTCGAAGCACCGGCGCTTTAAGCCACGCCCGAATGACTGGACGGACAAGAAGCGGATTCACCTGGCTTTTGAGCGGTTGTTTGAACGTTATCGCAACAGCATCCTGGTTGTGTCATATCGCAGCGATGGCGTTCCGACGGAAGCCGAACTGGTGAACTTGCTGCAACGATACAAGCCGGACGTGCGGGTTGAACGCTACGGGCAGTACACATATGCGCTATCGACCAATTCGGAATCGCAAGAAATTCTCCTGATTGCGAAGTAAAAGATGAAGTGTCTCCAAGTAACCTAGCATGAAGAAGAAAATCGAAAACAAAACTGCTCGTGAGCCTGCGGTGGAGTATGCGCGTTCTACCGCGGTCCCAACTCTTAATCAGAGACTTGTGGGAGCTGTCCAATGCTGAGCCTCGAATTGCTTTCCCGGTTGCCTGAATCTCATAGTGAACATCCGCCGCTCCTTTTCGTCCACGGCGCCTGGCATAGCGCGTGGTGTTGGGACGAATTCTTCCTGCCGTATTTCGCGCAGCACGGTTACGCGGCTTACGCGCTGAGCCTGCGCGGTCACGGCGCGAGCGAGGGCCGCGAGCGCCTGCGCTGGACATCCATCGCGGAGTATGTTGAAGATGTCGCGCAAGCGGCGCAACAACTGCCGCAGCCGCCGATCGTGATCGGGCACTCACTGGGCGGTTTGGTGGTGCAGAAGTATCTGGAGAGGCACTCCGCACCCGCCGCCGTGCTGGTCGCCTCGATTCCACCGCAGGGTGCGCTGCCTTTCTTCCTGCGCTTTATGCTCAAACATCCAGTGGCCTTCTTCAAAGTCTTTGCGACCTTAACACCTTATCACATGACGGCGACACCGGCGCTGGCGCAAGAAAATTTCTTCTCCGCCGATTTGCCGGCCGATCGCCTGCAGCGCTACTTCGCGCGTTTGCAAAATGAAGCTTTCCGCGCCGCGTTGGATGTTACCTTGCTGAGCCTGCCTAATCCCAGGCGCGTCAGCGCTCCGCTGTTGGTGCTGGGTGCAGCCCATGACAAAATCTTTACCACCGGCGAAGTCGCCCTCACCGCCCAGGCTTACCAAGCTGAAGCAACCATCTTCCCCCACATGGCGCACGACATGATGCTGGAACCGAATTGGCAAGCAGTAGCCGATCGGATATTGAGTTGGTTCACGGCGCACGGCTGGTAGGTGAGGCACGATGAAAGGCATTTCACACTTCTTGGCAGGAGTCGCCGCCGCAACATTTGTGCCCGGCGTGGTCGAGAGCGCCGCACAGGGCTCGTATCTCATCGTGTTGGGCGGGTTCTTCGGCCTGCTGCCGGACACGCTCGATTTCAAGTTCGCGCGTTACTTCGAGCAGCACGTCAACATCGATCCCGATCCGGCGAATCTCGATCCGCAGGTCATTGCGAGCGCGGTCGCGGCGGAGATCGATCGGGCCGCAGAGACCGGGCGATCGATCCGGCTCCAGCTGCACAACATCCCGCTCGGGCCTAATCGCTGGCGGCAGTATCGCATCCGCTTCGATTCGGAACGCGGCGAAGTCGTCATCACCATCGGGCCGATCGTGAATTCGGCGCTGGCCCCGCTGGACGAAACCGGGCAGTGCGTGGCGCGCGTCAAGACCAAGGCAAAAATCGATTACACTTACGATGGCGAGATGACCGCCGACATCTGGAATGGTCCCTCGTTTGCCTTCGTGCCCAAAGCGCACGGCGTGGAAGTGCAGTTCCTGCCGTGGCATCGCGCGTGGAGTCATTCGTTCACGTTGGCTGCCGTATTGGGTCTGATCACGGGCGTCTTGTTCGGATCGATTCAGGCGGGGCTGGTGGCCTTCCTCGGTATGTCGGCGCACGTCATCGAAGATCAACTCGGTTATCTGGGCAGCAATCTCTTCTGGCCGATCACGAAAGAGCGATCGGCGGGTGCGCGGCTGCTGCATTCGGGCGATGCGATTCCGAACTTCCTGGCGGTGTGGACGGCGCTGGTGCTGATCCTCTTCAATCTCGATCGCTTCTCGGCGCCGATCCAGAACCGCGCGCCCATGTTGACGCCGTTGATCTACTTCAGCACGATGTTGATTGCACCCGCGCTGATCTTAATCGGCGTGTATGCGTGGGAACGGCGCAAACAGCAGGTGCCGCGCTCAACAGCGCAGCAGGCCGACATCGTGGCTGAGTTAAAAGAGACGGAAGTGTAACGATTTTCGATTGCTGATTTCTGATTGCTGATTTTCCTGTGCAGTCGGTCACGTAGGGTTCCCGTCAATTGATAGCGGAAGGTCGCGGGAGTGACGTAGGCCGTTGAACGCGGATTAGATAGAAACGACTAGCGGAAGAAACACGATACAGAAGGAGACTCAGGACAAGGCAAATGCGGATTGAGTAAAGCAGGTATACTCAATCCGTATTTCTTTTGAGGAGGAAGCCATGAAGGCGATGCGAGGATGGTTGGTCGTGATGCTGGGTTCATGTGCTGTGCTGGGCCTGCTAGCCGTTTTGCAGCCCACGCGTTTAGCTGCAACCGCCCACGCTGCTGCCTCAGCGGATATCGCGCCCGATGAAGTAGTGCGGCCGAGATCACCCGTGACCATCCCGGTGACTTTGGTCAGTTTCACGGCTACTGCATTGCCCGGTCAACCGGAAGTCTATGTTCAATGGGAAACGGCGATTGAGCTCGACACGGCTGGCTTTTACGTCGCCCGCAGCCCCAATGCCGCTGGTCCGTGGACGCGGGTCAGCAACTTTATTCCGGCAGAAGGTGACGCCGTGACGGGGGCGCTGTATAACTGGATTGATGAAACGACTATATTGAACCACCGCTACTACTATCGACTGGAAGTCATCAACACGGATGCAACGGTGGACTATTACGGCCCTATTTTTGTTAGTACCGGCGAACACGCCATCTTGAGCGAAGTGTTTTATGACGTGGCTGGCACTGACAGTGGACTGGAATGGGTTGAGGTTTTCAATCCGACCAGCAACACAATCGACTTGAGTAACTATAGTCTGGGCAACGGCGGGTTAGACTACACTTCCAGCCGAGTCCAGCTAACTGGTACCCTACCTCCCAGCTCATGTTGGGTCATCGGCGGACCGACGAGTAGCAGCACCAATTATCTGCCGATCTTTGATCAAGCCATCGACTTCAATCCCGATTTTCAGAATGGCGCGACACCAGCCGACGGCATCGCCCTGTTTGACGTTAAAGCCATCTCAATCACAACGTCGACGATTCCGATCGATGCTGTGATCTACGGTACAGCCAATACGAGTAATTTGATCGACGAGACCGGCCTGGTCAATCCGCCTGATGTGGGAGCGAGCGGAACTGGCAAGAGCAATGAGCGGATCGACATCACCGGTACGTGGCGTGTTCAAGCTGCACCGACGCCCAATAACTGCACGGTGCTTACGACCACCGTCGAGCCACCACCGCTGCCTCCGCCTCCTGCGTTACCCGGCAGTGTATTGATCAGCGCCGTGCACTTCAATGGCTATGCGGCGCAAGATAACGACGAGGGCTTTCGCTTGACGAACGTCAGTACGCAGCCCATCACGTTGACGAATTGGCTGGCTGTAAAGAGCACGAGCCAGATTAAGTTGACGGGCACACTGCAACCTGCTCAATCCATCTGGATCGCCAAGACCGCCGTCGCCTTCACGCAGCAGTTTGGCTTCAAACCCGATTATAAGTACACCGCCGATGCCGACACTTCCGTCCTCACGCTGACACTAAACAGCGTGCCCGCCTTCGGCGACAGTGGCAAATTGGTACTCAGCGAAGGCGTGACGAATACCATCGATGTGGTCATCTGGGGCACGACCACCTTGACCGACACGCAATGGGCAGGCTCTACCGTGCAGCGGTATAGTGACGGCAATGTGTCGGCCTCGGGCCAGATCATCTATCGCAAGCTTGACGAGGCCACGGGCAAAATCGTGATGGATACTAACACCGCGCCCGATTGGGCCAACGATCGCACCGATCCTATTTCGGGCCGCAAGGCGCAGTATCCCGGCTGGGATCTGGAAAAATTCTGGCAGACGGCCAAAGTCACCCAGACCGCCACGCTCACCGTCGCCATTGCGCCCGACAATGCTTACCGCGTCATCTCGGACGTGCTTGGCTCGGCGCAGTCCTCCATCAAGATGGAACTGCACACGTTCGATAATCTGGGTCTGCTCGACGTGATCACGCGCACGATCGGACGCGGCGTCAGCGTGACGATCTTGCTGGAGGGCGGCCCGGTGGGCGGCATCGACGATCAAGAATTGTGGGTCTGCCAACAGATCGAAAATGCGGGTTCCCCTGATCGGGGACAATGCTGGTTCATGATCAACGACTCAGGCAAAGACATCTACGATCGCTATGATTACCTCCACGCCAAAATGATCGTGGTGGATGATCGCGTTGTGGCGATCGGCTCCGAGAATCTCAGCCCGCGCAGCCTGACGTATGACAATCCCGCCGATGGCACGCGCGGGCATCGCGGCGTGTATCTGGTGACCGATGCTGCCGGCGTCGTGGCCCGCGCGCTGGAAATCTGGGAGGCCGATTTCGATCCGATCAATCACCGCGATCTTTATCGCTGGGCGATCACCGATACGAAGTATGGCCCACCCCCGATCGGGTTTACGCCCAACTACAGCATTGAAGTCAGCGGCTATCGCCTCCTCTATCCACAGCCGTTGGTGGTGACGGGACAACTGCCGTTCGAGTTATTGACTGCGCCGGAAAGCGCACTGCGCGCCAGCGATGCGCTGCTGGGTTGGATCAACCGCTCGGGTGCGGGTGATACGATCGACGTGGAGCAGCTCGACGAGCCGCCGCACTGGGGCGACACCGCCAGCACACCGAGCGCCGATCCTAATGTACGCCTGCAAGCCCTGATCGACGCGGCGAGTCGCGGCGCAACAGTGCGGCTGCTGCTCGATCGCTACTTCGACGATCCGACGAAGCCGACGAGCAATCTGGCGACTCAGCAGTACCTTGAAGCGCTCTACCTCGTCAGCCCCACGTTGCGCGCCAACTTTGAAGTGCGGCTGGGCAATCCGGCGCTGTACGGCCTGCACAACAAGATGTTCCTGTTCAACGTCGGCGGGCGCCAAGTCGTCCATGTGGGCAGCCTGAACGGCACAGAGACGTCAAACAAAGCCAATCGCGAGGTGGCGCTGCAAGTCGAATCGAGCGCGGCGTATGATTATCTGCGCACCATGTTTGGCTACGACTGGGCCTTTCAGCCGCGCGTGCTGCTGCCGATCGTGTTTGACAATTACAGCGCGCCGCCCGATCACTTGCTGATCAGCAAAGTGTTCTACCTCGGCTCGACGAGCGTGGTGACGGGCAGCGAGTGGGTGCAGATTTACAATCCCAGGCCGATTACGGTCTCTTTGAGCACATACAAGCTGGGCGATCAGGTGTTGCCCGGCCCCACCGACTTCACCATCGACGGCATGTGGCAGTTCCCAACGACGGCCAGCATCGCGCCCGGCGGCTTGGCCAATGTGGCAACGACGGCGCAAGGCTTCTTCAACAAATATGGCCGTTATCCCGATTACGTGCTCTTTGGAACAGGGACACAAATGATCCCGTACATCAGCTACACGCCGAACATCAGCTCCTCGCTGGCAAACACCGGCGATGAAGTATTATTGCTCGGCCCCGCCGATCAACTGGTCGATGGCGTGGCGTGGGGCACGGGTTCGCTGCCGGGGAATGTTTCCTGTCCGGCGATCGATCCCAATCTGTATCCGCTGGGCAACCCGTCCATCGCGCGCACGCCAATGTGGAAAGACACCGACAACTGCATTGCCGATTTCGTGATCGATCCGTCGGCGCTGCCTTAAGCTCCATCTCCTCTCTCCCGAAATAGGCTTTCCATTTGACTTGATCGGCCTGTTTTATTACACAAATTACTTGTACAAATACTTGACAAGATATGTTCAATATGATATACTTTCGGAAGTGAGAAAGGTAAAATTTGCATGTCTGAATCTGCTGACCTGCTCGTCATTTCCGACGAGCCAATCTATAACGCGAAAACCGTGACCCGGCAGACGGGTGTCACTCCAGCCACTCTGCGCGCGTGGGAACGGCGCTACGGGGTGTTGCTGCCCGAGCGGACTGCGGGCGGCCATCGGCTCTATTCGGCGCGCGACATCGCCGCCATCCAGTGGCTGCGTGAACAAATCGAGCAGGGCCTGACCATCAGCCGCGCGGTGGCTTTGTTGCAGCATCAATTGGGTCAAGAAGGAGCTGTTCCCGTTGCACCGGCAAAAATTTTGACTGAAGCGCCGCAGCCCGCGCGCTCGCTGGATACGATTCGCCTGAACCTCTACGAAACCTTGATCGAATTTGATGAATTCTCGGCCGAAGAGATTCTCAGCGAAGCGTACTCACTCCACCCGATCGAATCCGTCTGCCTCAACGTGATTCAACCCGTGCTGGTGCAGTTGGGCCACGATTGGGCCGCGGGCAAAATCTCGATCGCGCACGAGCACTTCGCGGCTAATTACCTGCGGCGCAAATTGTTAGCCTTGATCGACACCGGTCCCAGCACGCGACCCGGCCTCATCGCCATCGGCGCGGCCCCGGCAGACATGCACGAGATGGGCATTCTGCTGTTGTCGATTTTCCTGCGGCGGCGCGGCTGGCGCGTGGTGTATCTGGGTCAGGCCGTCCCGCTGGAAGACTTGCCGCGATCACTACCGGAACTCAACGCCGATGTGCTGGTGCTGTCTTCGACGGTAGCAGACTCGGCGCAGGAACTGCGTGGCATTCAACAGTGGCTCGATCGGATCCCGGCGGCCCAACGGCCCGCGTTTACTTTTGGCGGCCCGGCTTTCAACCAACAGCCGGAGCTCATCGCCGCAGTACCCGGTACCTTTCTGGGCGAGACCATTCAAGCGGGTATAACGACCATCGAGCAGTTGATGAACGAGCGGAAGAAGTCTTAGAAGGAGCAGCAATCATGCAAATCATTATTACGGGTGGCAGCGGCTTGATTGGCCGCGCCTTAGTCGATAGTCTGGCGAAAGACGGTCACGAGGTGCTTGTCCTAAGTCGTAATCCGAATTCCGTCACGAACCTGCCCAAAGGCGCACGCGCCGAAAAATGGGATGGAAAATCGGCGCAGGGCTGGGGCCAATTGGCCGACGGGGCCGACGCGATCGTCAATCTGGCGGGCGCGACCATCTCTGAGCGGTGGTCGGATGCGTGGAAGAAGGAAATCCGCGACAGTCGTATGAATGCCGGCAAAGCGATCGTGGAAGCAGTCAAGGCCGCGACGAAGAAACCCGGCGTGGTCATTCAATCCTCGGCGGTGGGCTACTACGGCCCGCGCGGCGCGGAAGAAATCACCGAAGAATCCAGTGCCGGCCATGATTTTCTGGCCTCGATCTGCAAGGAGTGGGAAGCCTCGACGGCGGAGTTGGACAGCCTGGACATTCGCCGGCCGATCATTCGCACGGGCGTGGTGCTCGATCTGCACGGCGGCGCGCTGCCCAAGATGGTGATGCCCGTCAAGCTGTTTGTGGGTGGACCGCTGGGCAGCGGCAAACAGTATTTTCCGTGGATTCACCTGAAGGACGAAGTGGCGGCGATCCGTTTCTTGATTGATAACAAAAATGCCAACGGTGTATACAACCTCAGCGCGCCGAAACCGCTGACCAACAAGGAATTCACGCAGGCCGTCGGCAAGGTGTTAGGCCGGCCGACGTTCATGCCGGTTCCGGCCATTGCGATGCAAACGCTGTTTGGTGAAATGTCGACGCTGCTGCTGGACGGGCAACGTCAGATGCCTGTGCGCTTAGTGAAAGCCGGCTTCAAATTCCAGTTCATAGATGCGACTGCCGCTTTGAAGGACGTGTTGAAATGAAGAAGATTGAAAACTTGATTCGGGATATCGGAAAGTGGATTGAAGGTCTGTTGAAGAGTAATCAGCCAGAGCCGGTCCCGGTGCGAGTGCCGGTGCGGCGCTGAAGTTAAGCGTAAAGGAAGTGCTCTGATGTATCCATTGCAAACTCTCATTGATAATATGCTGGCGCTGGTGGACGAAAGACCAGAGCGTGATCTCATGCAGCCCCCGGAGGTCGTCCGCTTTGGGTCGTTCAGTTACGTGGCGTCCGTCAAAGCCATGGAATTGATGAGCCATGTCATTGAAGATTCCGTCATCGATTCGCCGGGCGAGGTTGAGCTGTACGTCTCGTTTCAGAAGCTGTCGCGTGTTAGTAACCAGTTGGAGCGTTACACCCGGGTTGCGCAAGCGGCGCGCCGCTTAGTGTTAGCCGGGGAGATCGATTGGCAGACGCCCAACTGGCCGCGAGTGACCGTGATGAATACGCTCGACGATCCCATGATCGATTACTGGTTCGTGGTCGCCGATGGCGGCGGTGTGCATATGGCGCTGCTGGCGCAAGAAGTTACCAGCGGCGCTGGGCAACGGCGGTATAAGGGTTTCTTCACGCTCGATCGCGCCATCGCGCGGAAGGTGGCGGTGACGATTCGAGAATTATTGGCCGAGAAACAATTGGTGTCGGCGTAGGATAGAGAGCGAGGTGTACGATGTCGGTTTATGAGCATTCGTTCAAGGTTCAAGCCTGGCTGCCCGAAGTGGTCGCTTTTCACGACGATCCCGTGTCGCTGGTAGCGATCACCCCGCCGCCGGTGCGCGTCACCATCGAGCGTTTCGATCGGCCGGTGCGCGCGGGCAGCCGTGTGATTTTCCGGTTGAGCGTGGGGCCGATCGGCGTGCGCTGGGAGGGTGTCATTGCGGAGTACGTCGATCAAAAGTATTTCCGCGACGTGCAAAATAAGGGTCCCTTCGGCGCGTGGAGCCACACCCATTCGTTCGCAGCTGAAGCCGCTGGGACGCGTGTCAACGATCGGGTGGAGTACGAACCGCCGCTGGGTCTGATCGGAAAATTGATCGATCCCATCGTGGTGAGACCGGCATTGGCGTTCCTGTTCAATTATCGGAAGAAGAAGACGCGTGAATTGCTGGAAAGAAACGCTGTAAACCGTGAAGTCAGCGGACATTCTTCGTCTGCCGCCTAGTCGATCAAAGGGACTGTGGTGGATTAGCCAAGGGACGCGACGGATTGGTAGAAATGCGATCGACGCAACGGGCCGCGATGATGTCAGTCGCGGCTCGTTTGTTGTGAGGTGAAGATGAAGATCGTGGTGATTGGGGCCGGTGTCGGCGGTTTGACGGCGGCGGCATTGCTGGCGAAGCGCGGTTTCGATGTGACGGTGTTGGAAGCGCACGTGGAGCCGGGCGGCTGCGCGGCGACGTTTTTCCACCAGGGCTATCGCTTCGATGTGGGCGCGACGCTGGTGGGCGGGTTTCATCCCGGCGGGCCGCATCAGATCGTCGGGGAGCAGCTGGGGATTGCGTGGCCCGTCCGACCGGTGGAGCCGGCGATGCAGGTCCATTTGCCCCATCAAGTGATTACGCGCTGGGGCGCTGCGGATCGCTGGCGCGCCGAGCGCATGCGCGCGTTTGGATCACAGGCCGAAAATTTCTGGTCGATGCAAGAGCGGGCCGCCGATGCGGTGTGGGATTTCTCGGCGCGGGTGCCTGCATGGCCGATCGCTTCACTGCACGACGTGGGACATTTGATCTCGACCGTGCGGCCCGATCTGATCCCGATCGCGCCGCTCGCTTTCACGACGATGCGGACGTGGGCCAACACGCTGGGCGTCAACAGCCGCGACATGATGGCGTTCCTCGACGGGCAATTGTTGATCGCTGCGCAGGGTGTGGCGCGCGAGATCAATGGACTGTACGGCGCAGTGGCGCTCGATCTGTACCGGCGTGGCGTGATGCACGTGGCAGGCGGCGTGGGCAGCCTCGCGGAGACGCTGGCGAGTGCGGTGACGGCCAACGGCGGGCAGATGTTGTATCGGCAGGAGGTGACGGCGATTCGGCGCGAAAACATGCGGCGCAGAAAAACCCATCGAATCGAGACGAAACGCGGCACGTTTGAAGCGGATGTGGTGGTGGCGAATCTTACGCCGTGGGCGCTGGTGAAATTGATGGGCGCAGGTACGCCCGCGGGGTTGCGGCAGCGTGTGAAAAACCTGAAGCCGATCTCGAGCGCATTCATGGCGTATCTGGGAGTGGATGAAGCAGTGATCGAAGATGAAGTCGATCATCATCAAGTCATTGTCGATCCGGCAAAGCCGTTGGGTGAGGGGAATTCCGTGTTTGTCTCGATCTCGCCTCACTGGGATTGCCGCGCGCCGCAGGGCCAACGCGCGATCACGATCTCGACGCATACGCGGGTGGCCGAGTGGTACAGTTTGGCAAATAATGAACACGCCTTTGAAGATCGCAAGCAGATCTATTTAGAACGCCTGATTGATGCGGCTTCGATTGCGCTGCCAAAATTGAAGCAAAACATTCGACTTGCCATGCCGGGCACACCGCTAACGTTCGAGCGTTTCACACATCGCATCAATGGCATGGTGGGCGGTTTTCCGCAGAAGAGTTTGTGGGCCAGTTGGGCGCCGCAGATCGATCGAGGATTGTGGTTGGTCGGCGATAGCGTGTTTCCGGGACAATCCACCGCCGGCGTGACGCTCGGCGCACTGCGCGTCGCCCGCGAGATCGAACGAAGCGTGCCGCTGGTGGAGCGGCAGACGAAGCTTTGGGACGCTGTGTAACTATCGGGTGGCAGAGCACCGCAGTAAACAGAACCGCTGATCTTTCCCAGATCGACGGTTCTGCTTTACATAGAAATATAGATTAGAATCATTATAAAAGTTATACAAATACTTGACAAGATATTTGCAAAGTGGTATAGTTTTGACAAGAAAAAATCGCTTAAATTGAGAGGAAACATGAAGAAAGCACCTTTGCTACCCATTTTCTTGATCGTGTTCATTGACCTGTTGGGCTTTGGCCTGATCTTGCCGTTGCTGCCGTTCTATGCCGAATCCTTTGGGGCGAGTGAAGTGACCGTAGGCTTTTTGCTGGCGTCGTATTCGCTGATGCAGTTTATCGGTGCGCCGGTGCTGGGCCGCCTGTCTGATCGGTATGGCCGCCGCCCGATTTTGTTGATCAGCCAGCTCGGCACGTTTGTGGGCTTCCTGATGCTGGGCTTCGCCAATGGGGTGGGGCTGCTGTTCGCGTCGCGCATCGTCGACGGCATTTCGGGCGGAAATATTTCAACGGCGCAGGCTTACATTGCGGACATCAGCGACGAGAAGAATCGCGCCAAGAACTTTGGCTTGATCGGCGCGGCGTTTGGGTTGGGCTTCATCATGGGGCCAGCCATCGGTGGTTTCCTGAGCCAGTTTGGGTATCAAGTGCCGGCGTTTGCGGCGGCGGGTCTCTCGTTTGTATCGATGGTGTTGACGTACTTCATGCTGCACGAGCCAGAGCGCAAATCAAATTCAAGCCGCGAGTTTTCAGTGAAGGCTTTGAAGCGCGCGTTGGTGCATCCGACGATTGGCATCCTGTTGACGATGGTGTTCACCTTCGGCCTCGCGTTCGCGATGTTCCAGACGTCGTTCGCGCTGTTTGCCTCGGCGCGCTTCGGCTTCGATGTGCAGCAGACGGCGCTGGTGCTGACTTACGTCGGCGTGTTGAGCGTCATCATGCAGTTGGTGGTGGTGAAGCGTGTGGTGAAACGTCTGGGCGAGAATCGCTCGATCATGGTGACGCTGGCCGCGCTGGCGCTGGGTCTGGTGCTGATGGCGCTGATTCAATCGCCGTGGGCGCTGATCTTCGTGATGCCGATTCTGTCGTTCGGCGGCGGCGTCACCAGCCCGGTGTTGACCAGCTTGATTAGCAAATCGGTCGATCGGACTGAGGTCGGCGGGATGCTGGGCATTTCCACTTCGGTGGACAGCCTGAGCCGTGTTGTGGCTCCCATTCTGGGCAATGCGCTGCTGGTTTTTGGCAGCGGTCTGCCCTCACTGGTGGGCGCAGCCATCCTCCTCATCCCGATCGCTTTAGCGGTGCAACTCCGCGGTCGGATGCAGGGACTGCCGCTGAACGCGCAGCCGGCGTATGCGCCCGTAACAATTAACGAGTAATGCGTAAGACGTGATGCGCAATGCGTAAAACGTCATGGGCAGAGTCAGGAGAAAACTTGATGGGAAGTAGATTGAAGACGGGCGACCTCGCCCCCAGTATTCCAGTAGTGGACGCCGAGGGTAACAACATTCAGTTGTCGGCGTTGTGGACGGACAAGCCGGTGGTGCTGGCCTTCTTGCGCCACTTTGGCTGACCGATGTGCCAGGAGATGCTGGACCAGTTGGCCCAGAACACAGAGTGGTTCAATGAGCGCGGTGTGCGCGTGGCGGCCATCACGATGGGCAAGCCCTACGAAGCAAAGATGTTCTGCGCGCAGCGCTCACCCGATGTGGTGTGTTTGTCGAATCCGGATCAGAGCGCGTACCAAGCATTTAGCATCGGCAAGATTAGCGCGCAGGACTTGCTCAATCCGGGGGCGTGGCGCGCGTGGGGCCGAGTAATGACGCGCGGGTTCAAGCCCGGGTCGCCGGGCGGGCAGGATGCTCAGCAGTTGGGCGCGACGTTCATTATTGGAACAGATGGGAAGGTTTTAATGGCGCATTACAACCGGTATATGGGCGATCATCCAGAAATGCGGAAGTTAAAGGCAGTGACGGAAGAGTTGGGAAGTCAAAACGTAGTGCGTAGTGTGTAAAGAGAAAATACGATGACGCGTTCAATAGTGTGGTTTCGCAGAGATTTAAGACTGGCCGACAATGCGGCGCTGGCGGCAGCCGTGCGGCAGGGTGAAGTGCTTCCCGCCTTCGTGATCGATCCGGTGCTGCTGAATTCCGATCGGGTGGGGGCCAAACGCGTGGCGTGGCTGGCGGCGAATCTGCGTGAACTCGATCGATCGTTCCGCGACCGCGGATCTCAACTCATCGTGCGGCGCGGCGAACCGGCAGTGGAGCTACTGAAGCTGGCACGCGAAACTGGCGCGACTAATGTGTTCTTCAATCTCGATCTCACGCCGTATGCGCGGAAACGCGATCAGCGCGTGGCGCTCGAACTGGAAGCGCAGGGTGTCGTGGTCGAGACGTTTGACGATATGACGATCCATCATCCTGAAGAGATTGTTACGCTGACCGGCCGGCCCTATCAGGTCTTTACCGCTTTCAAGCGGGCCTGGCTGGCGCTGCCCAAGCCAGCGGCGGATGAGGTGGAATCATTGCCCGACCAAATGCCGTTGCCAGTTGAGGCCGCGTCGTTGCCCATCGATTTTGAGGAGAGTCTCGAATTGCCCGCGGCGGGCGAAGATGCCGCGCTGGATCGACTGAACAGCTTTCTCGAAGAGACGATCTATGGTTATGGCGAAGGACGCAATTTGTTGGATCGAGCGGCGACCTCGTTTTTGTCGCCGTATCTGCGCGTCGGGGCGTTGAGCATTCGGCAGGCGTACTGGGGCGCGAAGGCGGCCATCGATCTGGCCACAGACAAAGCCGCACAGCACGGCGCGGAAGCGTGGCTGAACGAATTGGTCTGGCGCGAATTTTACCTGGCGCTGCTCTATCACTTCCCGAACACGATCGATCAACCGCTGCGCGAGCAGTATCGCGATTTTGAGTGGCTGGAAGATAACGACGCTTTTGCCGCATGGTGCGCAGGACGCACCGGCTATCCCGTGGTCGATGCAGCGATGCGAATGCTGAATGCGACAGGCTGGATGCACAATCGGGCGCGCATGATCGTGGCGTCGTTCTTGACCAAGGATCTGCTCATCGATTGGCGGCAGGGTGAGCGTTATTTCATGCAGCAGTTGATCGACGGCGACAGCGCCGCCAACGCGGGCGGCTGGCAGTGGGCGGCCGGGGTCGGCGCCGACGCGCAGCCTTTCTTCCGCGTGTTCAATCCTACCTTGCAAGGCCAGCGCTTTGATCCCGACGGCGTCTTTGTCAAGCAGTGGCTGCCGGAATTGGCGCAGGTGCCGATCAAGTTGGTGCACGAGCCGTGGAAGTTGAGCCACGCTGATCAACAAAAGTACGGTGTCATCATCGGGCGTGATTATCCGGCGCCCATCATCGAACACAGCTTTGCGCGCGATCGGGCGCTGCGGCATTATCGGCGCGGGCGGCAGGTTTTTTCGGAGCAGGCAACAGCTGCACATCAAACAAGTCTTCAGGGCTTAAAACGTAAGGCGTAAAACGTAAGAGGAGATTTTACGTTTCACGTTTTACGCATTACGGAGGAAACATGGCAATCTATTTATCCTTAAAGGAATTGTGGCGTGGGCGCGGGCGGTTTTTGTTGATCAGTATGGTCATCGCATTGATCACGCTGCTGGTCTTGTTTGTGGCGGGTCTGGCCGAAGGGCTGGGCTCGGGCAACATCGAGTATCTCTCCAAGATCGACGCCGACGTTATCGTGTATCAGGAAAATTCGCAGTTGTCGATCGGCGCGAGCCGGCTCGATCGGTCCAAGCTGCCGGATGTCGCCCGCCTCGATGGCGTGCAGGCCGTGGGGCCGCTGGCCTTCAGCAGCGCGACGATCGTGCTGCCGAACGGGCAAAAACCGCTAGACATCTCGCTGATCGGCGTCGAGCCGGGCAAGCCGGGCGAAGTGCCGGTGCGCGAGGGCCAGTCGTTTGTCAGCCGCCGCGCAAATGAAGCGGTGATCGATCGGAACACGGCGCTGCGCACGGGCTTGAAAGTCGGCGATACCGTCATTTTGAAAGCGGTGCAGGGCACCAAGGAAGAATTCTATCCGCTGAAAGTAGTGGGCATCAGCGATGGGCAGCAGTACTCGCTGCGACCGTCGATCTTCGTGCCGGACCTGACGTGGGACAAGGTGCGGCCGCGCAGCGGCGCGCTCAGCAACGACATCACTTACAACGTGTTCGCTGTGAAGCTGGACGATCCGGCGCGCACCAAAGAATTTGTGCAGGCGCTGCCACAGAATGTGGCGCGCGTGGAAGCGGCCGATCTGGTGACCGCTTACAAGAAGACACCCGGTTATACCGAACAGCAGGCCACGCTGGAAACACAGCGCATTTTCACGTTGATCATCGGCGTGCTGGTGGTGGGCGGCTTCTTCCAGATTCAGATGCTGCAAAAAGTGCCGCAGATCGGCATGCTCAAAGCGATCGGCGCGCGCAATCGCACGGTGGCGGGCGCGGTGATCTTGCAGGTCACGCTGGTCACGATGATCGGCGTAGGGATTGGCACGGCGCTGACGCTGCTGCTGGCGGCGAACTTCCCGGTCTCGGTGCCGATCGTGTTTCGCGCGAACTCAACGGCCATCGCGATTGTGTCGTTATTACTCATCGGCCCCATCGGCGGGTTGGTGTCCGTCAGATATTCGCTGCGGATTGAACCGTTGAAGGCGTTGGGGTTGGGTGGGTAAGTGAACAGGTCAAAGGGAAACAAGCAAACAAGTTAAACAAACTTGTTTCCTTGTCTACTGGCAACTTGTTTACTTCTTCTAAAAGGATAGCAAAATGACTAATGCATTAGAAACTAAAGATGTTACCAAGACTTATAAAATCGACAACGGTGTGATTCACGCGGTGGACGGCGTATCGCTGAGTGTGAAGGCGGGCGAGTTTGTGGCGCTGGTAGGGCCGAGCGGCTCCGGCAAGACGACGATGCTGGCGATGCTGGCGGCGTTACTGCGCCCGACGAGCGGCGGCATCTTCATCGACGGGCACGATCTGACCACGATGGACGAAGGCGCGCGCGCCAAATTCCGCCGTGAGAAAATCGGCTTTACGTTTCAGGCCAACAATCTGGTGCCGTATCTCACCGCGCAGGAGAATGTGGAGTTGATGCTGCGTCTGAACGACAGGCTCGATCGCAAGGGCAAAGATCGGGCGAAGGAATTGTTGGCCCGGTTGGGGTTGGGCGATCGGATGAAGAACCTGCCCTCGCAACTCTCCGGCGGTCAGCAGCAGCGCGTCGCCATCGCGCGTGCGCTGATCCATAACCCCAGTCTGGTGCTGGCCGACGAACCGACGGCCAGCCTCGACACCGAGCGCGCCTTTCAAGTGGTGGAGACGTTTGCTAACCTCATCCATGAGCAGAATCGCGCGGGTATCATGGTCACGCACGATCTGCGGTTAGTGCAGTACGTCGATCGCGTGATTCAGATGAGCGACGGGAAAGTGGCTGCGGTGGTGGACAATCGCGCCGAGATTGAAGAGCGCGTGGTGAGGCACGCCGACGATCATCATCTGGAAGGACTCAAAGTGCTGCCGCAAATGAAGGCCGTGCCGGTCTATTAAAACATCAAGACCGGTCAGGTGGCGCAGGGCATATTTGACGGCAAGATCTCGACCGCGCCACCTGACAGGTCACGTCTGTCAATAACCAGTATGAGTGACGAGTAAGACGTAGGCTGTGGTAAATTACGTTTTACTCGTTACTCGTTATGGAGCGAACCATGTCTCGTCGTAAAAAGATTTTCCTGTCCATTGTGGGCGTTCTGCTCTTCATTGTCTTCGTGCTGCCGTATCTGCTGCCGTTGAACGGACCGCCGACGGTTGATCCCACCACGCTAGCCGATCCGAACGGCGCGTTCGTGCAGGCGGGCGATACACGGATGTATTATGAGAAAGCCGGAACGGGCGACGTGCCGATCGTGCTAGTGCACGGCTTCGGCGCGTCGTCGTTTTCGTGGCGTAACAACCTCAACTCGATCGCGGAGGCGGGCTTCACGGTTTATGCGCCCGACCTGCGCGGCTTCGGCCTCAGCGACAAGGGCTGGGACAAGTCGATGTCGCAGGACGCGCAGGCCGATCGGTTGAAGGCGTTCTTGGATGCGCAGGGGATCGATCGGGCGGTGTTAGCCGGGAATTCAATGGGGGGCGGTATCGTCACGAACTTCTCGCTGCGCTATCCTGAGCGGGTGCGCGGCCTCGTGCTGGTCGATCCAGCGATCTATGACGGTGCGAATAGCGGCCTCGCTTCGGCGTTGGTAAGTCTACCCGGCATTCAACGCTGGGGACAGCACATCGTGCGCCTGATTCTGGCCGATAACGATCGGAATGCGGACACGATCAAGAGCGCGTGGTTCGATCCGGTGAAGGTGACGCCCGACGTGCTAAGCGGTTATCGCCGCGCGCTGCAAACCCCCGAGTGGGACATCAGCCTGCTGGCGCTGATGCGCGATGGGATGAGCAACAACCTCGACCCGCGCCTGAAAGATCTGAACGTGCCGACGCTGATCGTGTGGGGCGAGCACGATACGTGGATTCCACCGACGAACGCGCCGAAGTTGAATCAAGACATCGCCGGTTCGAAGCTGGTGATGATCGAGAACGCGGGTCACGTGCCGCATGAAGAAAAGCCGGAAGAATTTAACGGGGTGCTCATTGATTTTTTGAAAGGGCTAAAGCCATGAAGTTTCCCAGTGTGAAGGCAACCAGTCTAACGAACAAGTCTTACACCGTGCCGCGCGATTTAGAGGGCGAGTATAACGTGGTCATTACGGCGTTCAAGCAATGGCAGCAAGATTGGGTGGACACATGGATTCCGTCGCTGCAAGGTCTGGCGTATCAGCACCCGCAGGTTCGCGTGTACGAGATGCCGACGATGTCGCGCTTCAACGGGATCTATCGCTTCATGATCGACAACGGCATGCGGGCGGGCATTCCTGATAAAGCGGTGCGCGCTGCCACGTTGTGCGCGTACATCGATATTCCACCTTTTGCGCAGGCGCTCGAGCTGCCCACTTCCGACACGATCTATCTATTTCTGCTCGATCGTAGTGGCGAGATTCTGTGGCGTGGGCAAGGCCGGTTCGATGCGCCGCAGCTTGCCGATCTTGCCGCCGTACTCGATCGAGTGACGGTATCGGCCTAACCGCGTTCCGCAGATCACGTTGCCACTGACAGCCTGCTGCGGGTCAGGTAGAATTATCGCAGTCACTCGCGTCGCTTCAGCCAAGCGGCGCAGTTAGATATTGGGAGGAAAATATGTCTCGTTCTATCAAGACCATCATCGAACCCCAGTACGTCATCGAAGGCGCGGGCGTTTTGCTGCGCCGTTCGTTCGGACCGCAGCGTTCCAATCTGTTCGATCCGTTTCTGCTCTTCGATCACTTTGCGTTCAACGATCCCAAAGAAGGCCCCATCGTCGGTTTCCCCATGCACCCGCATCGCGGCATCGAGACCGTCACCTACATCCTGGAAGGTTCGGTCAATCACCGCGACAGCCTGGGCAACTCTGGACTGATTGGCCCCGGCGATGTGCAGTGGATGACCAGCGGACGCGGCATCATGCACGAGGAACTGCCGCGGCGCGGCCCCAGCGGCGTGATTGCGGGTTTCCAGTTGTGGGTCAACCTGCCCGCCGCGTTGAAGATGAGCCAGCCGCGCTATCAAGAAGTCAGCGCCGCGACGATCCCGAGTGCGCGACGCAACGGCGCGACCATCCGCGTGGTAGCAGGCGAAGTGGATGGTGTGCGTGGCCCGGTCACCGAAATCGCCGCGAGTCCCGTTTATCTGGATGTCACGCTGGAAGCCGGAGTGAAGTTTATCTATCCTGTTCCGCAGGATGATGAAGTGTTGGCCTACGTCTTCGAGGGCGCGGGGCGCTTCGGCGTTGAACAGCAAGCGGTGGAAGCCGTGCGGATGGTCGTGTTTGATGAGGGCGATCAGATCGAAGTGCGTGCTGAAGGCAGCGGCGTGCGCTTCATGCTAATGGCGGGTGCGCCCTTCCGTGAACCGATTGCGCCTTACGGCCCCTTCGTGATGAATACTAACGAAGAGATCCAGCGGGCGTTATATGAACTGCGAAATGGCACGTTTATCAAAGAAGAGGTATGAAGCGCTAAGACCGTAGGGACGGCATCCCCATGCCGTCGACGTGAGTAGCAAAAAGACCTCGGAGAGGCAATCTCTCCGAGGTCTTTGTTTGACGTAGGAGGGAACGCGGCTTATACTGGCGATGTCTGCTGCACAAAACGGCGGGCATACGGAATAAATGTGGGCCGCTAGCTCAATGGTTAGAGCAGCACTCTTATAAGGTGCCGGTTTCAGGTTCAAGTCCTGAGCGGCCTACCATGCATGCAGACCTCGAAGGTTTTTACCATCCATCTGGCTGTGCCCGCCATCGATCCGATCGATGATCTGGCTCGGCCTACCCGCGAATGAAAATCTTCGAGGTCTTGCATTTCACACGAGGAGAGAACAGCATGAACGACCTGAATTTCAATTCGTTGTGGATCGGTAAGCGCGGCGTAGTGAGTGTTGTGATTTTGATCTTGGGCCTGATCAGCCTGCTGTTCCTCTCCTTGCCGGTTCGCGCCGATGTCGCGCCGCCGGATTTTCCACCGGGCAGCAATCCGCAGCCGGGCAGTGAAGTCACGCAAGTGCGCATGCTGTCCGAGACCGTCGTGTTGGATGTACGTCCAGAGGCGGCCAATGCCGGTTCCGTGAGTTGCTATAACCCGTCGTCTGATCCCAAGACCCGTCCGGCGCGCGCGCAGGTTGAGGCAAACTTTCAGATGCGCAATCTGGGCAGCAACGAAGAACGGATGACGGTGCGCTTCCCGCTCAGTTTTTGGGATGGCCGATCGGATGGCTATAGCCGTTACCCGGAAATCAGCGAGGTGAAAGTTGAGGTCAACGGTCAGCCGGTTGCCACGACCAACACCTCGGTGCGCGACAGTATTACGCCCTGGGCCAACTTCGACGTGGTGTTTCCACCTGGCCAGGATGTGCTGCTCAAAGTTTCCTACATCGCCGATGGAGCCTGCGCCGACGGTCTCATTGCGTTCGGCTACGTGCTGGAAACCGGCGCGGGTTGGAAAGACACCATCGGGCAGGCCGACGTGATCGTGCGCTTGCCGTACGATGTCAACACGATGAACATCGCGCCCTTCACGGGCTTTTCGCGCACCTCACCCGGCGCGACGTTGAATGGCCGCGAACTGCGCTGGCATTACGAGAATCTGGAACCGACCAAAGAGAATAATCTGGAAGTGTCGCTGATCTGGCCCGGCGACTGGCAGCAGCTGCTCGCCAAGCAGCAAGCCGTGCAGAAGAATCCGACTGACGGTGAGGCTTGGGGGCAATTGGGGAAGGCGTACAAAGAGTTGATGTTTTACCATCACGATATGCGCACGGATGACGGTGGGCAGGAACTCTATCGCAACAGCGTCGCTGCTTACGACAAAGCCGTGACGCTACTGCCGCGCGATGCGCTGTGGCATGCGGGCTTTGCCGAGCTCTTGATCAACCACTACACCTACACTTATCCCGATCCGGATACTGCGGAAATGATCCGAGGGATAGATGAGCTCAACCGATCGCTGGCGCTGGCTCCCCACAATGAGAAAGCGCAAGAGCTCATCGGGTGGATGGGTGCGGCCTTTCCCGATGAAGTCCTGCTCGGTCCCAAGGGCTATTACTTTTTCACGCCTACGCCGCAGCCAACGACAATGTCAACCTCCACGGCTGCGCCTACATCAACGGTTACACCGACTTCTCAGCCAACCGTGGTCGCCGCTACAACCATGCCACCGACTACACGCGCCGTTGCATCCGTTTCAACTGTGGTTCCAACCGCCGCTCCAACAAGTGCAGCATCCGCGCCTACGCGCGCGCCCACGGGCGGCTCACCGATCTGCGGCACTGCGCTGGCGCTTCCGCTGATGATGGTGTTGGGCATCGTGTGGAGTCGTGGCCGTCGTCCAGCCGGCCGATAGGGCCAGTCAAATTGGAAACATCAAGGCAAAGATGATCAACAGGCCCGGCCTACCAACAAACCCGTAGCAGCGTAAGCAGTGACGGATAAGACCTTGGAGAGCCGCGTAATTCTCCGAGGTCTTGTGTTTGACTTCCAGGGGGACGCACCTTATACTGAAGGCATGAAATGCAGTTAACGACGGTGAATCCAATTCGGCATCTTTTCACAGGACAAGAGTAAATGGATAAAAGTGACGTGCGTGTTGAAGTACAAGCATTCCAGCGGAGAACTGCTACAGATCGTAATGTCGAAGATTGCTTTCCTGCTTGGTATCTATCCTATGAGTATGGCCTTTCGGATACACTGACTTTAATGCAGACATCTGATCCTGCTGTCGAAGGAAAAACAAAAGGCTATGATTTTGGTCTTGACGGTTTCTATTTGGACGTTGACGACCCTAAACAGCCTAGACTTATTCTTGTACAGGCAAAATATTCAGACAATCCGAATGCGGTATCAGCTGGATTCAAGGATTTGGAAAGATGTCTGCCTAAAGTTGCGAATGCACTTGATGGTGCTGGTTCGGATGAACCCTTAGAAAACAAAATCTTGTTTAACTTGCGAAGGATTCTCAAAGAACAAGATCGGCAAATTGTGAGGGGGTTCAATATCGACTTGATCGTTATTCACTTATGCGACCAAGACGAAATGATTATCCGTGCTAACGCGAGAAAAAACCGAGATGAACTCGCAGAGGTTTTTCGAGACATATTTCCAGATCGTAACGGTTCGATCGAAGAAATCGGCCCACGCAGAATGAGCAAGTTAAACGTTCAAATCACGTCAAGCACACAGGATTGGACATCCTTAACACTAACCGCTGTGCTATTGGAAACGACAGTGAATGAACGACCTGTTAAGATGTATTCCGGTATAGGTCATTTGTCTGAACTGGTCGAACTCTACAATCAAAGACGCGACGAACTGTTCTCAAAGAATGTTCGTTACTTTTTGAAGTCGAAGAGAAACGTTGAGAAAGGCCCCTCGGCGAAAATCAAAGATACATTGAAGCAGATTTGTACCAAAACCCAAGACGGCGTATTGGAGCCAGAAGTTTTTGCGTTCTACCATAACGGTGTCACAGTTTTCGCACGTGCGGTAGATTCATCGCAAGATGGAGTGATCACACGGATCCTTGAGCCGTACATACTTAACGGTTGCCAAACGATCAAGACCAGTTATTACTTTAGGTATGACACAAGATTAAGAAGCAAGATCGATGACGAACGTTGGCGACGGATCAAAATTCCTATTCGAATCATTACAACACGGGATGACGAGCTGATACGCTTGATCACCATCAGCAATAACCGGCAGAACCAAATATCCGCAGCGGCCTTAAGAGCTAATGATGAAATGCAGATCGAGCTCGCTAATCGATTTAAGAGAGTTGGTATCTTTTATCAACGGCAGGAAGGTGCTTTCGAAGAGATTGTAGAGAGCAACCCATCGATCATTGACAATATCTACACGAACACTAACTATCGATATGTGGATATCGAAGACTTGGCACGTTGCCTGTCAGCGGTTGCAAGTGAGTTTGAGTTAGCTAAAAGTTCCAGCCACATTTTTGAATATGATGCTGCGTACAAACGATGTTTCAGTCCAAGGCGATTGGCATCCATAACGTTTCTCACTTTTCTTCAGAATCTGCATGATGTCATCCCACTAATTCTCAAAAAAGACTTAGAACTCTATCAAATGTACGATAATGGCCCGAACCCCGCTCGTTTAGCCTATTACACAATGTACCTCTTTGTTCGATATTTGGCCTATCAGGAACGACATGATTTTGTGCAGGAATTCGGCGGTACTTTGTGGGGACACCAGCGTGCATTCAGAGATGAAGTATCTCGATTACTAAACAACTACAATTCAAAAATAAAGGGTGTGCTCCAAGATAAGTTCATGGCGCTGAAAGATACCAAAACCGAGTCACTAAAATCTGCTCTTATGAGGAGCGAGTCCTGGTTAGGTCTCAAAGACGTCGATCCCTTTGATGTGTTTCGTATGTTAGACAACAAGTAGGGAGTTCAACCAAACATCTTACATTGGCCTGTTTCTGCCGCTGAAGCGCAATACAAGCGGAAGCTTTTGTTGGATGTGTTAGGGCAATCGAAAGCGCAAGAAGCCGCTAGACAAGCAGACCTCGGACCCAATTTTTGGGCAAATTAGGCTACATTTCATCGACCGGCTTGAAAGCCACTATGTGTTTTCCAAGGGCGAGTCTCGAAGGCTTCCCACTTCAGCCGAAAATACGAGATGAAAATTAGATTCTTCTCC
>JBGSPW010000106.1:0-17562 GCA_041738395.1 Thermoflexales bacterium | reverse complement strand
GCCCTCGGGACGAGGGCTGCGAGCATTTTCAGATCAGTATTGCGGCGGTTAGGAGGAATCATGAAACGCATCGGTGTAGTTCTGGCATGTGTCACTCTGGTCATATTGTTCCTGGCCGCAGCGAGTCGCCCGCTGCGCGCGGCCCCCACGAACGCCGTCGTTCCCGGTCAAATCCGCACGGACGCCACTTTCCAACACATCGGCGTCGCGTGGTCGATCACGGGCGACGACGATCACGATAGTTCATTCACGCTGGAGTATCGCCGCGTGGGTGAAGGCACCTGGCACCCGGCGGCCCCCGCCATGCGCGCCTACCCGACCCTCGTCGTCGACGGCGCGCCGCTCAATCTGAATTACTGGGCCGCCAGCGCATTGTTTCTGCAAGCGGGTCAGACTTACGAATTGCGCTTGACGTTGAGCGATCCCGATGGCGGTGGTGCGACGCAAATCGTGACGGCCACGACCCGCCTCGAATTGCAGGACGATCCGCAGGGACGCCAGCTCTATGTGATCCCCGGCAGCAGCGGCGGCGATGGCAGTCAGGCAGATCCGTTTCGCGGCTTGCAAACGGCGGCGAATGCAGCCCAACCCGGCGATGTCTTTCACGTGGCCGCCGGAACGTATACGCCCTTTCAGATGCTGACCAGCGGCACAGCCGGCCACCCGATCGTTTTTCGCGGCCCGACCGGAGGTGGCGCGATCGTCGATGGCGCGAACACCGATCGGGGCGTGATCACGCTGGGCGAATACAACCAGACGATCGGCTTCCTCGTCGTCGAAGGCCTGACGATTCAAAACGGCGCGTGGGGCATCGACGCGCAGCACAGCCACGACCTCGCCATCCGCCGCAACGTGATTCAAAACGTCACGGACGGGATCGTCAATCGGCGCGGCGACAACCTCGAATACAATCAGACCGTCAGCGACAACGTCATCAGCGGGCGGCGCGCCTGGCCGGGCGCCGGCATTCCCCCGGAAGAGGGCGTCGATCTGCGCGGCTCCGGCAATGTGGTCGCGTACAATCGCGTGCAGTATTTTGCCGATTGCATCTCGGTCGAGCCGCAGACCGGCCCGGCGTATGCCAACGACGTGGTCGGCAACGACGTGTCCTATTGTGTGGACGACGGCATCGAGATCGACTACAACCAGTCGAACGTGCGCGCGTGGCGCAATCGCGTGATGAATTCGCGCATGGGGGTGAGCGTCCAGCCGATCCGCGGCGGCCCGGCCTACATTTTCCGCAACGAGTTCTTCAATCTGGAAAACAATCCTATCAAGATGCACAACGACACGACCGGTTTCTTTGTCGTGCACAACAGCGGCGCTAAAAACGATAACGGGCAAGGCGATGATGGCGCGCAGTGGCGCAACGTGGTCTATCGCAATAACCTGCTGCTGGGCACGCGCTATGCTTTTGAGTTCACCACCACGCCCGCTGAAGGCTTCCGCGATTTTGATTACAATGCGTGGGGCACCTCGCGCGCCGTCGGCAGCTCGACCGATCCGTGGTTCAAGTGGAATAACATCCGTTACGATCGCCTGATCAATCTTCAGGCGATCGGCGTAGAGGCACACGGCGTGGAGGCATCCTTCAGTCATGTGCTCAATGCAGCGCTGCCCGCCAGTTGGGATGTGGCCGTATTGCCGGGCAGCCGCGATTTGCGGTTGAAGGCTGGCGTGCCGGAAATCAACGCGGGGATCAATCTACCCAACCTCAACGACCCCTTCGTGATCGATGGTCAACCCGATCTGGGCGCTTTCGAAGCGGGTCAGCCGTTGCCCACGTATGGCCCGCGTCCTCAATTACCCGATCTCACTTCTTCGACGAAACAGGCCAGTCGATCCAGTCTCAATGCAAGCGAATCGATCACTTACACGCTTGTCATACGCAACACGGGCGCATTGCTCACCGACACGCTGCACCTGACAGACACCCTCCCGATCGGCCTGGCTTACGTCTCCGGCACTTTCACCTCCACCAGCGGCACGATCGCTGACGATACTGTGCCAGCCTTGCGCTGGTCGGGCACACTGAGCGTGACACCCGTTGTCACACTGACGTATCGCACGTTAGTCACCGACGCTTTGCCACGCGCGATCAGCAACACGGCGCAGGTGAACGCCGGCACGGCCGGGCAGTTCCAACTGAGCGCCTCGATCGTCGTGAATGGTTCCAGCATCTATCTGCCGCTCATTCGGAAGTAGACGCCGATCGTCAGGAATATGCTGGAAAACCGGTTTTTTTTAGAATTTTCTTATTGCCGATAGCCCTTCTGTTCTACTCTTCGTCTTGATTCAATGACAATCTCGTGTCAATTCTGCGGGTAGGCCTAATGTGCCATTGTCTCTCGCAGTAGACAATGGCACAGTAATGAACACAGCACGGTGCTGGGTTATCTTCCAAGCCATGTTGAACACGACGACGTTGTACCCCGATCGATGGGTGTACCTGCCTGTCGTCGTGAAGTGAAATCAAACAGCGCAGCGCCAACAGGGAGCGAGGCTTACCACACAAACCATCTTTTTCCTGCGGGGGAGAAAGGTCTCGTGTTCCATGAAACCCGTTGTCGTCGTCCGTTTCGTCGTCGTCTTCGTGCTGGCCAGCTTGCTGGCCGGAGGATTGTCGGCCGTCGTCACCGCCGCGCAGCCCGTGGTCGTACCGCGCGCGCCGTCCGCGCCGGCGATCATTATCGATCACACCACCGCCGACATCAGCCAGATTCCCCCTTACTGGATCGAACAGGCCAAAGCGCTGCTGCGCGCCAGCTACGGCCATACCTCGCACGGCAGTCAGCTCGTGTCGGGGATGAGCGTGTTCACCGATTCGCTCTACGCCTACAACCTCGATGGCTCGGTCGAGGCCGGTGTGTTTTCGCTAGACGATGAAACGCCTAGTGGCGATCTCGGCGCTCCCGATCGCACCACCTGGGCCACCCTCACCCGCCAATATCTCAGCAGCACAGTCCCGCCCGGCAACAACCGCAACCTGGTCATGTGGTCGTGGTGCGGACAGGCCGACACCTCCGATCCGGCCGACATCGACACCTACCTGAATCTGATGAGCGGACTGGAGAACGATTACCCCGCCGTGAAGTTTATCTACATGACGGGCCATCTGGTTGGATCAGGGCCAACCGGCGACCTGTATCTGCGCAACAATCAGATTCGTGACTACGTCCAGGCCAACGACAAAATCCTGTTCGACTTCGCCGACATCGAAAGCTACGACCCGGCTGGCAACTATTATCCCAACGGCAGTGATGCCTGCGAATGGTGCGATGACTGGTGCGCTGTTCCGGCGCATGCAGCCGAATGCAGCGTAGCCGCTACAATGGACGATTGCCAGCACTCGCACAAGTTCAACTGCTATCGCAAGGGTCAAGCGACATGGTGGTTGTTGGCACGACTGGCCGGATGGGCCGGCCCTGAAGGCACAGACTTGGACATCTCCAAAAGCGTGGCCTTGACGCACGACCCGGCACTGCCCGGCGATCCGATCACCTACACGATCGTCGTGCGCAATTCCACCGTGACCGATACGCTCAACGTGCGCATCACGGACACGCTGCCCTCCGGCGTGATCGGCGATAACCTCGACACAACACGCACGATCACAAGCAACAACGCCGTGACGATCACTCTTCCGGCCACCGTCGCCAGTAATGTCGCATCGGGCGCAGTGATCACCAACACCGCCTACTTCACGCACATCTCTGACAGCGGCGGACAAGCCAGTGCCAGTTTCGCCGTCACCACGCTCGCGCCTGATCTCTCAACTTCGCGCAAGACCGTGAATGCAACCACGGTTGCAGCCGGCAGTCTGGTCACGTTCACCATCAGCTTCAGCAATACCGGCTTGGCCAATGCGACTGTGCGCTACACCGACACCTTGCCGGCCGCCGTCGACTGGGTGAGCGGCAACGTCACCGAAACGGTCAGCCTCAACATGGGCGCTTCGACCTCGCGCATCATCGTGGCGCGCGTCCAACGTAATCTCACTAACGGCGTCGCCTTCAGCAACACCGTCGCCATCAACGACGG
Source organism: Thermoflexales bacterium (assembly GCA_041738395.1). Taxonomy (GTDB): domain Bacteria; phylum Chloroflexota; class Anaerolineae; order Fen-1058; family Fen-1058; genus Fen-1058. The sequence goes on along the minus strand of JBGSPW010000106.1, from coordinate 13,521 downwards.
CGTGCACGCCGTCTTCAATCGCACCGCGCCCAACGTGACGGTGCAAGCCCCCAATCTCTCCGGATCGCAACGGTTAACCAACAAGGCCGCGTTTGATCCCGGCGAAGCGATCACTTACACGCTGCAGTTGATCAACTCGGGCGCACTCGGCACATCAGTGCGCTATACCATCACGCTGCCGACGGAAGTGGTCACACCCACCGGCCCGCTGACGGGGACGGTCAGTGTGGGCGCAGGCGTGACCGCCACGCCCATCGTCATCGTCGCGCAGGTTCGATCGGGGTTGGCTGCGGGTACCACGTTCCAGGCGCAGGTGGCGATCAACGACAATTATCATCCCGCCTTCTCGCTAGACTTCCCGCAGGCCGTGATCGCTTCCCCTCAGCCCAATCTCTCGACCTCAGTCAAGACCGTGAATGCGACCACAGTCGCGGCGAACGGCCTGATCACGTTTACGATCCGCTTGACAAACACCGGCACCACGTCAGCCACCGTGCGTTATACCGACACCCTGCCAGCCTCCGTCGATTGGATCAGCGGCAGCGTCACCGGCACGGTCAGTGTCAACGCCGGAGCCTCGACCTCGCGCACTATCGTGGCGCGCGCCAAACGCACGCTCAACAATGGCAGCACCTTCGCCAACACGGTCGCCATCAACGATGGCGTACACACGGTCTTCAATCGCACGTCACCCAATGTAACCGTCCAGGCGCCCAATCTCTCCGGCTCACAACGACTGCTAAACAAGCAAGTGTTTGAACCGGGTGAAGCCATCACCTTCACGCTGCGGCTGATCAACTCGGGCGCGTTGGGCACGACCGTACGCTACACCATCACGCTTCCGGCCGAAGTCGTGACACCGACCGGCCAATTGACGGGCACAGCAGCGGTGGGCGCCGGGGTGACAGCCACACCCATCGTCGTCGTCGCACAGGTTCGATCGGGCTTGGCCGCGGGCACGACCTTCCAGGCACAAGTGGCGATCAACGATGGCTACCATCCCGCCTTCTCGCTGAATTTCCCGCAAGCAGCCATTCACGGCTTCAACATCTACCTGCCCATAGTGTCGTACAACTATCCGGCACCGGTCACCGGGCAGACGATCATCATCAATCACACCACCACCGACCTGAGCAAAGTGCCGCCCTACTGGATCGATCAAGCCAAGGAATTACTGCGCTTGAGCTACGGTCATACCTCGCACGGCAGCCAGCTGGTCAGCGGCATGGGCACACTGGAAGCGCGCGATGCGCTGTACAGTTTCAACACCAGCGGCGCGATCGCAGCCGGGGTCCTGTCGCTCGACGACTACACGCCCAGCGGCGATCTCGGCAACCCCGATCGCACCAGCTGGGCCGATCGGACCCGCGATTATCTCGACAGCGGCACAGCGCCGGGCAACACTCGCAACACCGTGATGTGGTCGTGGTGCGGTCAGGTCAGCAGCGCCAGCGAAACCGACATCGACACGTATCTCAATTTGATGAACCAACTCGAAACCGATTACCCGGCGGTCAACTTCATCTACATGACCGGCCATCTTGACGGGTCCGGGCCGAGCGGTGACTTGTACACGCGCAACAATCAAATTCGCGTGTATGCCCAGACCAACGACAAAGTCCTGTTCGATTTTGCCGACATCGAAAGTTACGACCCCGCGGGCAACTACTATCCCGACGCCGACGACAGCTGTCCCTGGTGCGATGATTGGTGCAGCGCGCATGCCGGCGACTGTGTCGATCTGCCCGACTCCTGCGCGCACTCGCATGCCTTCAACTGCTTGCGTAAAGGTCAAGCGACATGGTGGTTGTTGGCACGACTGGCCGGGTGGGATGGGGTAACGCAGTAAAACCGTACAGAAACCGGGTTTCTACCTTCTTGCTGAAATGGAACGATGAGCGCGGAGAAACCCGGTTTCTTCAACCACTTACGGCACAACCTGTGGCTTGATTACGCGCACATCGCTGGTGCCAAGCGTCTGGCACAGTTGATCGAACATCGCTTCGTCGCGGTACGTGTCGATGATGGCTCCAGCGAATGCGGTCACGAAGATCACCGCGTAGGTCAGGGTCGATCCCGGAGATGCCGTCGCAGAAAGCGACGAAGGCAACAATGTCCGCGGTGCGAATCCGAATGGTGGAACGCCGATCGACTTGTTCAAAGGAGATTCACCGATGTCTGCTTTGCCCTCCCCCTTCAAAAACCCTCAAGGTGAAGCCCAATATATGGCCGCTTATGAGGCCACCCTGCGGCTTTGGACCGTGCCGTACGAAACCCTGGATATTCCCAGCCGCTTTGGCAGCACACATCTGGTGGCCTGCGGCTCCCAAGACGCCCCGCCATTGGTGCTGTTACACGGCTTTCTTGCCAGCCTGACCATGTGGGCCTATAACATGGCCGACCTCAGCCGCGACTATCGCGTGTACGCGCTGGATGTGATGGGCCAGCCCAACAAGAGCGTTCCCGACCAACCCATCGGCAAGCGGGAGGAGTGTGTCGAATGGTTGACGGCTATCTTGGACGCCCTCCAGCTCGGCCAGACTCACCTGGCTGGCATGTCGTATGGGGGGTGGCTGACGCTCAACTATGCCATTCGCGCCTCCGCGCGGATCAAAAGGGTTATTCTTCTTTCGCCGGCCGGCAGTTTCTTGCCCCTCACCCCCCAGTTCTACCTGCGGGGCGCGCTATTGCCTTTGCTGCCCGGCCGATTTTTGATGAATAGCTTTATGGGCTGGATGACTTATAAGCCGAATCTCCGGAACGCGAGCACGCACACGATAGCTGATTGCCTGGCGGACCAGATGTACCTGGGGATAAAACATTACTCGCGGCTAGGCGGCGTTAACCCCATTGCCTATGAAGACGAGGAGCTGCGCGGAGTGAAAAATCCAACCTTGCTGCTCATCGGCCAGCAGGAGGTGATCTATAACCCCGAGGCGTCGGTTGAGCGCGCCAAACGGTTGATGCCGATCATCCGGGCTGAACTGGTGCCAGAAGCCAGCCACGACATGACATTTAGCCAGTCTAAAACGGTCAACCAAAAAATTCTGGAATTCCTGAAGGCATAGCGTCTGAGACTTGGGAGCATTTCTGTACGAAAGGTGTTCACCACTATCTATGAATACGCTCCGGTCGGCGTCCCCGCCGAACGGCGGGAGGAGCAATTTCAAGCCAGTTTACGGCAGCACCTGCGGCTTGATCACGCGCACGTCGCTAGTGCCAAGCGTCTGGCACAGTTGCTCGAACATCGCCTCGTCGCGGTAGGTGCCGATGATGGCTCCGCCTGAGCCGGCGAACTTGGCGCTAGCGCCACAACGTCGCGCCGTCTCGATCATCTGGACTTGCCAGAGCGATAGGTTGTAGAGACTGCGCCGGGTATCGAAATTCTCGTCCATCAAGCGGCCCAGCTGCTCGGCGTCTCGAGCGAGCAAGGCTTCTCGCGCCGAGGCGGTCAACGCGGCAAAGTGTTTCATCGCCTGAACGACCGGCGCTTCGCCGCGATCAAAGCGCGCGCGGATGTCATTGTGAAACACCTCGGTCGGCTCGCTCAGCGCGTCGTGGTAGGCCAGATAGATCGGCGGGAGCAGCACTGGATCGAGCGGTTCGTAGTGATAGCACTTGAAGCCTTGCACCTCATGCTCGCGGCTGCCATCGAAATCCATGTAGACCAGGCCCTCATAAACCTGGATCACCCGATCTTGCAGACCGGCGGCGATGCCGAGCTCATCACGTTCAATGGATAACACAAAGCTGGGCTGCGCTTCCCGCGGGATCTCAACGCCGTAAAACTCCATCAGGCAGCGCAGCGTGGCGACGATGATGGCGCTCGAACCGGCCAGCCCCACTTGGCGCGGGATGTGCGTGCTATAACGCACGGAAAAATTGCGATCGTGTAGGGGCAGACCCTGGCGATCGCAGTAGTCCATAAAGCGCTTGATCGTCGCTTTGATCAAGCGGATGCCGCCATAGTAACCGTGCAGCTTCACGTCGCGGGCCAGATCGGCGATCGAACTGAAGCGGGCCCGATCGTCTTCGGCCAGCACGATGTCCACCGTATCCCATTCATACAGCACGACCTCGGCCCAGAAGTTGCGCACGCTGATCGAGATCGTCTTGCCGTGATACCCATCCGACGGATTGCCGATGAGTCCGGCGCGGGCGTAGGCGCGTTTACGAATGATGATCATTGAGCCATTGCTCCACAAACTGGCGCAGCGACGCGCCGTGTTTTTCATCGGCCAGAGCGAATTCGACAAAGGCCCGGAAGTAGGCGTCAAAGTTGCCGATGTCGAAGCGGCGCTCTTCGTCGCTCAGCCGGAGGCCATAGACCTTGCCGCCATCCTGGAGAATCAGCCGGATCGCGTCGGTCAGTTGGATCTCACCGCCTTTGCCGGGTTTGGTGCGCTTGATAGCCGCAAAGATCGACGGCGCAAAGACATAGCGCGCCGCAATTGCCAGATTACTCGGCGCTTCCTGGGCGCTGGGTTTCTCGATCACGTCTGCGACTTCGAAGATGTCGCCCGCGCCGTTCCTGGGCTTCGCAATGCCGTAATTCTGCACCTCACTTAGCGGCACCGGCTCAAACGCGATGACGGCCGCGGCCCGGTTGCGCACAAAACAATCGGTCATCCGCCGCACCACTTCGCTCTGGGCATGCAGTCCGATGATCGAGTCGCCCAACGCCACGACGAAAGGTTGATCGCCCACGAACGATTCGGCGCACGACACAGCATGCCCCAGACCCAGCAGCTGGCGCTGGCGCGTATAGAAGTATTGCACAGGCTTGCGCTCGAATTCAAACTCGGCCAGCAGGTCTTCTTTGCCGGTCTCGCGCAGCAGCTGGATCAATTCACCGTTGAGGTCAAAGTGATTCTCGATCGAAGTTTTGCCGGGGCCGGTGATGAACAGGATGCGCTGCATCCCGACGCGCGTCAATTCTTCCACCACGTATTGCACCACCGGCTTGCGTCCGACCGGCAGCATCTCTTTGGGCTGCGATTTGGTGGCGGGCAGAAGTCGCGTGCCCAGCCCTGCCACCGGTACGACTGCGATGTTGATATCCATGAGTTGTCCTTTGAAGTCAAATAACGCTCGAACTATAGCATAGCTTGGCAGACCGGCAACCATGCACAAAAAGCCTATTGAACTGCCGTTAAAGAGACGCTAGACTGAAGCGGCATAGAATCAAATGCTGGGAGATATCTATGACCCCACTGAACTGGCCGAAAACAATATTGTGCTTACTCGTGCTGCTCACTCTGATCGGTAATTCCCTGCCGGCAAACGCATCTCCCCAGGCCGATCTCGTTATCCCGCCAACGTGGGATATCGTCTCCGAAAATTTCGAGAGCGGCGCGCTGACGGCGTGGAGTAAAACGGGCGAGAGTAATCTGGCGCTCGCTCCCGGCGTCGGGCGCAATGGCTCGATCGGGTTGAAGGTAACCGCCACGACAAGCGCGGCCTACATCTATCAAAGTCACGTCACCAAAGCGCCGGAAGGTTATCTCACCTTCTGGTTCAATCCGAATAATGTCGCGCTGCCTGAACCATCGCCCAACTACTGGCCGCCAGGCACTTCGCTGGGGGTGGCGGATGTGCGCAGTTCCGCCAGCGATTGGTGGCCGCCCCTTATCGGTTTCTATTTGCGTAAACCAACCGGTCAAGGTTACAAAGGTTACATTGCGTGGCCCAAAGCGAGCGGCTATTTCTACGATTACGAAAACGGCCAGTTCGATCTGGCGAACGGCTGGCAGAAGATCACGCTGGGTTACCACGTCGATGCCTGGGTGGCCGTGTGGGTCAACGATGTGCTCGTGCAGCACTACACCACCGATATCGTTCATGACGATCCGTATGGTGATGTGATTGAGCTCGGCAAAGTCAACTCTAATTCCAGTACCACGCCCGGCGGATCGATCTATCTGGACGACATCGTTTATCAAGTGCCGCGCTTCACTGATCTGTGGGTGGATGCCGCGCACGGCAATGATGCGAACGATGGTTTAACGTCGGCCACGGCGTATCGCACGATTCAACGCGCTGCCGATTTCGCTGGACCTGGCACGACTGTTCATCTGCTGCCCGGCGTGTATCGTGAAAGCGTGTGGCCTGCACAAAACGGTTCCGCGTCGGAGCGTGTGATCTATCGGGCGGAGAATGGCCCCGGCACGGTTGTCATCCGTGGATCGGAACCATCGTCGTCGTTGACTTGGACGCCATTGTCGGCCAACACGATCGGCTTACCCGCTGGCGTCAATCCAACCAACATCTACTACGCCGATCTTTCCGCATGGAACTTGAGCGCGCCGCCGCGCTTCATCACGCAATTGGATTCAGGCGGCAATGTCACGGCGCGACTGCCGTTGGCGCGTGAACCCGATTGGTCCGTCGCCACCGAATGGAAGTATCACGAATTCTGGTGGGCGGCCGATGGCGGATCGAGTCCGGCGACGTGCGACCCCACCGCCAATGAGGACGTGCGCGATTGCGATCTACCGCAGCGCTCGATGACGCAGCTCACCGATCGGACGAACGACACCCAACCGGTTGGTGTGGAAGCCGGCAACCTGACGGCGTTAGGCGATCTCACCGGCGCAACCGTGATCGCCATCGACACCTATCAAGGCCACTACACCTATCGGCGCACGATCACGGCGCACGATGTGGCGAATGGCCGCATCACGGTCGATCGCATCTGCGAACACGATGGCGGCACGGGCAATCCGGGTTTGGGTTGGGGCGCCAAGTATTACGTGGAAGGCAAACCGCGCCTGCTCGATAATCCCGGTGAATGGTGGTACGACACGGCGACGAAACGACTCTATCTGTGGCCGCTCACCGCGGGGAATCCCGCCGCGCAGAACATTGAAATTTCTCGGCGCGATAATGGCTTTAGCTTACAGAATCGTTCCTATACCACGCTCGATGGATTGATGATCGAACTCGTCAACGGCACCGCCGTGTACCAACGCAACTGGACCGAGCACAAGTCGTACTACAACACGGTGCGCAACGCCACGCTGCGCTACGCCAATTGGGGCGTTTCGATCGAGCAGAGTGTCAGCGCCAGTTCACCGGCTACCAACGTCGTCGACGGCTTCACGCTGGAAGATTCCGAGATCGCCCACATCGACACGCTGGGCATCCGCCTGATTCACTGGTGGGAGAACAACGCCGATCCCGATTCCTACACACGCTCCGGCGTACACAACACCGTCATTCGCCACAACGAAATGCACCACCTGGGTTTTCGCACCGATGACGACAACGCGGTGGGGATGTCTTTCGGCTTCACCAACAAGCTGACCTTCGAGGGCAATCACGTGCACCACGTCGCGCACAACGGCGTGCAGTTCTCGCGATCGGTGATCCAATCGGACAAGACCTACGGCTTTGCGCCGAGTGAGATCAAGACCGGCGAGATTCTCATCAAAGACAACCTCTTTGAAAAGGCCTGCCAACAAAACACCGATTGCGGCGCGCTCAAGTTCTGGGGCGCTGCGCCGCAGACGCACGTCTTCCGCGATGTGTTGATCACGGGTAACATTTTTCGCAACACCTACGGCTGGTCGTATATCGCCGAGAAGCGCCGCCGTTACACTGGCGGCGATAGCAGCCAAGTGCGCGGCCTGGGCGGCTACGGCCTGTTTGTCGATCATGCCAGCGGCCTGCACGCCTATCGCAACATCGCCTACAACAACGCCTACGCCGATTACGTGCTGTATGGCGTGTTCCGCGACGGCGACATCGTGTACTGGAACAACATCGCCGCCAACTCACTGTATGGCTTCAGCGTGGGCGGGCCGCAATACGACACGCATGGCAGCGTCAACACGCAGCTCGTCAACAACCTCGTCGTGAACAACGAAGATTACGGCGTCATTGCCACCGGCGCGACACCGACGTTCAGCCAGGTGACGATCGATCACAATCTGTACTTCAACAACGGCTGGCGTTCCTACGAAAATGGCGGCGAATGGAAAGCGGGGAACATGGTCGTCTCGACCGAATCGCCTGACACGTGGACGCCGTATCCCACGTTAAGCGAAGTGCAGGCCAACACCAGCTGGGAAGATCACGGGGTCGAAGGCGATCCGGCCCTGTGGAGTTACAACGCGAACGATCACGATCTATGGGATGGCTCGTGGCCCGATTTTCATCTCACGTCTTCGAGCGCCACCGCACTCGATCGGGGCGCGGCGACCCTGCCAGCTTCGCTGACCACCCTGCTCAACAAATTCGGCGTGACCGATTGGCACACGGGCACAGCCTACGACATCGGGCGTTACGAAGGCGGCTTCGATCTGCGCTCTGATCCGAATGCGCAAGCCATCGAACCAAACGACAGCGCATTGTACAACCTGAGTCTGACGCCGATCGATTTGCCGTACAACGTAAATGTATCGGCCTCTAGTCCTTCGCCCAGCCTGACGGTATCGCTCAACTCGAGCACGCTGATCCCATCGAGTACGATCACGCTCACCGTGATCGATCAGAATTCCGGCATCTACCCGCAGTGGTACACCATCAACATCACGGGCACAGGTGGTGGTTTTACTCAAACGGCGCAGGTGAGCCTGCTGGTGGGTGGGCAACACTGCTATTTGCCTTTGATAAGGAAATGAGGGTCTTCCGACCTCGGCGGAGAAAGCGACTTTAGAAACCGGGTTTCTGCGTAGCACCCCGTAGCGAAGCGAAGTGGGTAAGTGCTAAACGTTCAACTCCATTTGGAACCGCTGCGCGGAAACCCGGTTTCTTCGGTTGGCACCTCGTTCAACCTGGAGGACCAGAAATGAAAGTTAAAATGAAACGCACGTCACTCTTGAAACTAACGATCTGTCTCCTACCCACGCTGATCTTCATGCTGCTCATCGTCGCGCCACAGGTCGGTGCTTTGCAAGTTAGCGCTCCCGCACGTGCGACTTCTGCTACGTCTTGGATCGTCTTCACGCCCGCGACCAACACGCTGCCCATGTCGGCCAACCTGCTGCCAAATCCCGGCTTCGATCTCGGATCACCAATCACCGCCACAAGCTGGACGGCTTATGGTTCTGGTTATGGCATCGACGAAACGGGCGGACGTAGCGGCGGACGCGCACTGCGTTTGATCAATGCGACCAGCAGCGAGTCACATGGCGCGTATCAAGTTGTCACGCTCAATCAAACGCAGACCTTGCCGCTCTATCTCAGCGGTTGGAGCAAAGCCGATAGCATGACCGGCGACACCGATAACAACTTCAGCGTTTATCTGGACATTTACTACATGGATGGCACGCCGTTGTATGGACAGACGATCGCCTTCGACACCGGCACACACGATTGGCAGTTCCGCGAACGCTTTATCGTCCCCGCCAAGCCGATCAAGTCCATCAACGTTTATTGCCTGCTGCGCAACACGCACGCGGGCACGGCCTGGTTCGACGATCTGCGTATCGGTGAAGTGTATGCCGAGATCGCCGACTTCGACAGCGTCCAGGTTGCAACGACCTCACCGCTGTCCCTGCCCTATGGTGGTCCGAATTTATCACTCGCGACGAACGACGGCTTAAGCCTGACACTATCAGCGGATGGTGGCGCGGTGACCAACGTGAGTCTGGCTGGTACGCCTGTGCAAGATGCGGCACACGCTTACCTGGGCGGCTTCTTCGTGCGCGATGTCGCCGTGCAAAGCGATTACTATCACGTGGGCGGCAGCGTCAACTCGATCGGCAATGCGCTCATCCAGACGAGCGCGCTGCCAACGATGTCGCTGGACTTTCGCGCGACGTATACCGCTACCGCGGATCGCATCGCCATTCACGCTGAGTTGAGCGACACGGCCAGCCTCACACGAGCACTCACGCTTTATTTTGCGCTGCCTATCAGCGCCACGAATTGGACCTGGGGCGATGACATTCGCACTGGCCGCATCATCAGCGGCGCGAAGGAGTTTGCCAACTTCAGTTGGTATAGCGATCTCGGCGCAAACGGTCACCTGAGCAAATATCCATGGGCCAGTATCAGCGGCTCGTCGAGCAGCATCGCGTTGGGTGTGCCGCTCAATAGTCCGCGCGCCCTGCGTTTGATCTACAACCCGTCTACGCATCAGTTCTATGCCGCTTTCGATCTGGGCCTGTCGCCGTTGACGAGCAAGTTCCCCAATCGGGCGTGGGTGGATTTCATCCTCTATCGGACGGAGGCGAATGGTGGTTTTCGCGCCGCGGCCCAGGGCTATTACGATCGCTTCCCGCAATCTTTCACGCGCCGCATTCCACCCGAGCAAGAAGGCATCTGGATCGCCTTCTCCAGTCTCTCGCCCATCACGAACGTTGTCGATTTCGGCATTGGCGTGCACGAGTTGGGTGGACTGAGTCAAGTTGGCTTTGACGACGGCGCGGGCATTCTCTCGTTTCGCTACGTGTCCGAACCGTGGTCGCACTGGCTGCCCATCACCACGACGAGCGTTGATGTCAACAACTACGATCAGGTGATCGCCTATCTTCAGGATCAACAGCAACACGGTTCATCGGCGCAGCGCAATCGGGCTGAAGCGACGCTAAGCTCAGGCTTCTTCGACGAGCATGATCGCTATCGTTACGTGCCCGATGTCGAGCCGTGGTGCGGGGGCGTGGGCGGCTGCGCCGTCTTCACGCTCAATCCCGACCCCGACATCGCCGACGCAACTTACCCGCTCAACAAAGCGCATCTGGACTGGAACGCGACGACGCAACAAGCCTATACCACCACGCCCGGCCTGGATGGTGAATACATCGACAGCTATTTGGCCCGAACCACCGATCTGGATTTCCGCGCGGCGCACTTTACCGCGACGGACACGCCATTGACATATCGCCCCACCGATCGGCGGGTGGGCATCCCGGAGGTCTTTGCCACCACCGAGTTCGCGCGCTGGTTGACGCAGGACGTTCATCAGCGTTTCGGCAAACGCACCATGGCGAATGGCATCTTGTTGAATATGCCGTGGGGGGCCGATCTCTTCGACTTCATGGGCAAGGAGACTGACTGGTTGTCCACGGGCAGTTTCGTACCAGAGAGCGATGCCACTCTCAACTATCATCGCACCCTCGCTGATCAGCGACCGTACGGCCTGCTGATGAACACCGACTTCGCGCATCTAAGTCATGCGCTGGTCGAGCGCTATTTTCAAGTGTGCCTGTTCTACGGCATCTATCCCAGTATGTTCAGCGCGGATGCGTCCACCAATACCTACTGGGATGATCCCACGTTGTATAATCGTGATCGCTCGCTGTTTCAGCGTTACATCCCGCTGATCCGTCGCCTGAATGTAGCCAGCTGGCAACCCATGACTTACGCTACGACCTCAGACGCGCGCGTCTACATCGAACGCTACGGCAATTGGCCCAATTTGCACTTCACGCTGCGCAACACGCTCGATACGACCACCACCGTGACCGTCACATTGCAGGCGAACGCGCTGGCATTGCCCACGCAGTCACTCACGGCCATCGGGTTGTTGGCGGAAACAGCTTATCTGTTAAATGGAGGAACCGCGCGAACGTTGAAGGTGACGCTGGCTCCGCAGGCCAGCGAGATCCTTGTACTGTCCAGCCAGGCGATCTACTTACCGCTGATCTTAAAGCAATGATCGCATGTTACGCCGTTCAACTCGGAAGTCATTCCCGCCGCGCACGCGTGCCGCCAGGCTCCGGTGGAGCCTGTGGATGTGCAAGTACGTCCTGTATCCCTGCGCCACCAGCCAGACCTTCATGAATCCCGCCAACGACAAACACCTGCGGCAGGCGCTGATCGGCTGCAATAGCAAAGAGGTCGGTACGATCAACGAAGCGGAAATGCAGGTGCATCTGTCCGATTTGAGTTTAGACAAGTACAATTATCTACCGCTCATCTACAAATAGGAGATCAACATGCAACCGAAATCTTTCTCACGCCGAACGTTTTTGCAGGGCAGTACCGCCGTAACACTGGCGGCGTTGCTACCGCGCGGGCCGTTGAGCGCCGCACAGCCGATCGGGCGATTGACGCCCGCCGCCGGACCGATCATTGCCGATCATACGGTGGTCGATCAATACGCCGACATCCCACAAGCTTACATCGATCTGATCAAGAAGATGTGGGTCAGTGTGCCGGGCGAGTCGCATTCCGAGGCCTATCGCCGAGGTTGTGAATTATTGCAGGAGGCCGATAGCCGTTTTCAGGTGAGCGTGACCGACGGCGGCACGCCGGAAGCCTACACCGATCAACACTTGCGGATCAGCCGCGCCACCTGGGGCGATGTGGACAATGCCAGCGGCTGGCAGTATAGCTATGGCGAAGAAGATTGGTACACCAGCAACACCGCCATTCAACACACCAAAGATCATCTCGCCTACTGCCACGCGCATAACTTCGCGCTGGCCGCGATGGGCTTTGGTTGGTGCTGGGATATGACCTGGACTAATGATCCCGGCGGCACAACTGATCCGGTGCATCAAGTGCAGTGGGCGGGATCGTCGGACGGCGGGCCGGATGGCAATTTACGCTGGGGACTAGACGCAGGCGATGAGGCCTTGACGGGCAACTCGGTCTGCATGGATACCTATCTCGGCGCAACACAGCAATACAGCGATCACTGCCAGACCAACGGCTACCCGACTAAAGTCTTCTTCACCACCGGCCCGGTGGACGGCGGCGGCAACACCGGCGAGAATGGTTATCAACGACACTTAAAACATGAGTACCTCCGCAACTACGTGAAAGCCAACACCAGCCGCATTCTCTTCGACTATGCCGACATTTTGTGTTGGAGCAACGCGGGACAACAGAAAACGACGAACTGGACCGATCGCGGCGGAACCGCGCGCACCTATCAGGTTATTCACGACGACAACATGAAAGATCTGGCTGGAAACGTCGACGACTCTGTGGGCCATATCGGGGCACGCGGCGCGCTGCGTTTAGCAAAGGCCATGTGGTGGATGCTGGCGCGCCTGGCCGGGTGGGATGGCGTGCCGGCCAATGCTTTGAAATTAGCAGCGTCACCACGCGATCAATCAGTGCGCTTGAATTGGGAACTGGCGACCACCCTGCCCGGCACCGCCACGTGGCGCATCACGTACACCGGCTCGACCGGCACTCCACCCTCCCCGATCGACAATATCCCGCTGGCCACCCGCGCCTATGCCGTGACTGGTCTGACGAACTACACACCACATACGTTCACGCTCAGCGCCATGGATAACGGTTCGCCCGTGTTGACCCAAACCATTCAGGCCACGCCCACCGATCGGTTGGTATACCTGCCACTGACCCTCAAATAGCGGAGGCGCAAGTGAAATCACATCTCATCAAACGTGGCAGCATCGGCTTGATGCTGTTAGCGATCAGCCTGGCTGTGCTCAACGCCCCGCAATTCGTCGGCGCGCAGACGCAACGCAATGAAGCCCGCGCGCCACGCGACACGGCCAGTCAACTCAGTCAACATGGCATCACCTGGACATTCAGTCAACCCGCGGAGTACGGCCAATTTGCCAATGGCGATTATTGGGTGAGCGGACCGGTGAC
>JBGSPW010000080.1:0-14046 GCA_041738395.1 Thermoflexales bacterium | reverse complement strand
CTCATCGAGTATCGTCAACAGCGAAACTATGCGGCTTATCAGTCGCATCGAAAGCACACCGTGCAACGTCATCAGAAACGCGGCTCAAAACCGAAAAAGTCGAAAGTCTCGTAGTAATGAAAGTCTCGTTGTAATACTAGGACCTATCTCTAAATCAACGCTCCAAGCCCGCGTCCTCGCGGGCGGCCCGCCCGCGAGGACGCGGGCTTGGAGCACAACGCAGGCAATAGAAGTTTAGAGATAATCTGTAAAAATCCTACGCTCTCGCTGGATGGCTACATCCAGCAGACAGTGGCGGATGTAGCCATCCGCCGTGAGCATTGGCGTAAAGCAAAACGGAAACCGCTCTAGTGTGATTTGAGGTAGTCCGCAATCGTCTGCGCCGCGAGATCATTCCCCGCTTGATTCCAGTGCGGATCGGCATACTGATACAACTCGCCGCGCTGAATGCCTTGCGCCCAGAAAGTGGGTGTGAGGTTAAGGAATTCGATATTGTTGTCGCGCGCGAAGTCGGTCAATAACTTTTCTTGCGCGTTATGATTCTGGTTGAACTCGTCGTAGCTCAAGTATTTCGGCTCCCACTCAAAGTGGCCGTGATCGCCTTCACTCAACTTCACGGTGACGCTGCGCTCCAGAATGTTATTCACATCCGCTGGATCCCAGATGCGCGACCAGTAGACGTGTTCTTTGCTGGGGATATAGACCACCAGCAGGCGCGTGCCCTGCTCTTCCGCCAGGCGCTTCATCTCCGTCAACGATTGTTTGATTGCGGCGAATTCGTCCGACTGCGCCATGACGTCGTAGCCGGCGCTCATCGGCAGCAGGTGGAAGTCCTTCAACACCGTTTGAATCGGGCCCGCTTCCGTGCTGGCCGTCACCGGATAGCGATAGTGAGGCGGCGTGGTGTCCGCGCTTGGAAAAATCTTCTTGACCCAATAGCCGATCATGTGCGGCACGATTAGCTGATCGCCCACTGAGGTGGTGCTGAAGTCGTATTCCTTCCAGCTCATCCCCGTCGCGCGGCGTTCGAGATATTGCTCGGTATTGAAGAGATCGTTGCCCTCGAAGTACATCACCAGCGCCCACTTGGGTTTCTTGGCGAGGCCGTACTGCTTGATCGCTTCGGTTTCGTTGAGCGGACCCCAGCTGGGCGCGCCCAGCGTCAAGACGCTCTGACCCGTCAAATCGCGCAGGGAGTCCATCCACGTTTTGGGCGCGGTGCGAATCGTAAATGAATCACCCGCGATCACGATGTCATATTGATCGCGCCACGTGTATTCATCGTTGGGGAAACCTTTCTCGTCGGTCTGAAATTGATAGGGGAAAGCATCACTGCGACCGGTGGGCCGGGTCTCATTGCCAGGGTTGGCCGTGCGCGGATCGGCCGGATCCCACATGCCTTCGGTCTTGTAGCCGGGGACGTAGTGATAGGCCAACTTGATCGGCTTGTCATACTCCATGTAGGGCTGGCAATAATAATTGGCGATGATGGGCGACGAGGCGCACACGTCCAGCGGAATCGCTTTGTAGAAGACGCGGAAACCGATCTCGAACACGACGAAGATCATAGCCAGCATCACCGCCAGCCAGATCAGCAACCCGCTGATTTTGCGGCGGCGTTTGGGTTTTGCGGGTGTCGTTGTCATGCCAACATCAATCTCATCCACGAATCGACACGAATCTCCACTAATTAATTCGTGCTGATTCGTGTCGATTCGTGGATCATTTTTTCTTAACCAGGAACTGCCCCATCACCAGCGCGTCGATGTCCGATTTCGCAAAGGTGTTGAGCGCGTTCTGCGGCGTCGTCACGATCGGTTCGCCGCGCAGGTTATACGACGTATTCAACAGCACCGGCACGCCGGTCGCTTCACCGAATTTTTCCACCACCCGATAGTACGCCGGATTCCACTCGCGCCGGATGGTCTGCAAGCGGCCGGTGCCGCCCACGTGACACACCGCTTGAATGTCGTCGCGTTTGTCTTCGGGAATCGGCGCCACCAGCAGCATGTAACGCGCGGGATAATACTTCTCCGGCGTCGGCATCTCAAAGTATTCGTGCGCGCGCTCTTCCAATACCACGGGCGCGAAGGGGCGGAACGGTTCACGGAATTTGATCTTGAGGTTGACCACTTCCTTCATCTCGACTGAGCGGGGGTCCGCCAAGATCGATCGGTGTCCCAACGCCCGCGGGCCCCACTCAAAGCGGCCGCGGAACCAGCTCACTACTTTGCGGTGCGTCAGCCGATCGACCACTTGATCCAGCAGCTTCTCGTCGTCGTCGATGCGCTCATACGCAAAGCCCCGTGCATCGATGGCCGACTTCATCTCCGCTTCGGAATATTCCTGGCCCCAATAGGCATGTTCCATCACGAACTCGCGCGGCTTATTCAGCAGCACATGATAGACATAGAGCGCCGCGCCCAACGCGCCGCCGCTGTCGCCGGCCGCCGGTTGAATGAAGACATCCTTAAACGGTGTCTCTTTGATGATGCGGCCATTGGCCACGCTGTTCAACGCCACACCGCCGGCAATGACCAGCTGCTGGCTGCCCGTCGCCGCGTGCGCGTGCCGCGCCATCTTCAACATGATCTCTTCCGTCGCGGTCTGAATGCTGGCGGCCACATCGGCGTAATGCTGATTCTGCGCCGCCACTGTGTCCGACCAGTGTGGATGATCTTGCTTGGGATGCGTCACCGTCGTATAGAATTCCGACTCGGGCTTGCGCGCTTCGCCAAACAGATCGACGAACTTCTGGTTGTAAGTGCTCTTGGTGGAATGATGATAACTGAAGTAATCCATGTTCAAGCGGATACTGCCATCATCGCCCACACTCACCAATTGATAGACCTTGTCCAGATAGCGGGGTGTGCCATAGGGCGCCATGCCCATGACTTTGTATTCGCCTTCGTTGACCTGGAACGCCAGCCACGCCGTGAAGGCCGAATACAGCAGGCCCAGCGAATGCGGGAAGCGGATCTCCTGCGTGAGTTCGATCTTGTTTTCGCCGCGGATCGAACCATCGGGCTGCCGCCAGGCCGCCGTGCCATGCCCGATCGTCGCCGTCGTCCATTCGCCCACACCATCGACCGTTAATACAGCCGCTTCCTCAAACGGCGAGGCGAACAACGCGCTGGCCGCGTGCGACAGGTGATGTTCGATGAAGAGAATCTTTTGAGCGGGGATGTCCAGATCGGCGCGCAGCCTGCTCTTGGCCCACAATTTTTCGTTGAACCATGCCACCATCGATTCACGAAAAACGGGATAGGTGCCGGGGAAGCCGCCCAGTGTGGTCATGAGAATGCGCTCGAACTTCACCAGCGGCTTTTCATAGAAGACCACGTAATCGAGGTCTTTGGCCGTGATGCCCGCCTGCTTCAGGCAGAATTCAATCGCATGTTTTGGATAGCCATTGTCGTGCTTGCGGCGGCTGAAGCGCTCTTCTTCCGCCGCCGCGATGAGCTGG
The DNA here is from genome assembly GCA_041738395.1 of Thermoflexales bacterium. Taxonomy (GTDB): domain Bacteria; phylum Chloroflexota; class Anaerolineae; order Fen-1058; family Fen-1058; genus Fen-1058. The sequence goes on along the minus strand of JBGSPW010000080.1, from coordinate 10,580 downwards.
CCGTCTTTCAATATGACGGCCGCCGAATCGTGATAGTAATACGAGACACCCAGTATAAACATTAAAACTGCCTCCGCGCTTCTTCGAGCGTGCGATCGCCGGTCGTGCGCGCGTGCCAGGCCGGTGGCTTGGCCGTGTGCTTCCGATCGAGCGGATCGCTAAACAGGGTCACGATTACCCCGAAGGGCAACAAGATCGTGAAATAGAACACCGTCATCACCAGGCGCGCTACAAAGTCGCCCATGAAGTGGCCAAAGCGCATCCACCCGCGCCAGAATTTTTTCAAAATCTCCATTGCACTTCCTCCAGACAAACAGACAGCGCCACAGCGGGATCGCCGTGACGCTGCACGAGGATCGACGTCACATCCCGGTGTGCCCAGCTAAAACAACGTATAGATAAAGGGCGCTACGCCCGAAGCCGTCGCAAAGACCATCACGCACGCAAACATCAGCAGCGCCACCACCAGCGGAATCAGCCACCAGCGCTTGCGCGACCACAAAAATTGCACCACTTCGCCGGCCACGCCCGCATTGCTGGACATTTCTCGCAAGAACTTACTCACGCCTCAACTCCTTGACCACAAGTGGCGTAGATTCTACCCCGCCGTGAATCAACCGTCAAACACGGCACTTGTGCGACAGATCACGGGAATTGCTGCTAGTGTTTACTGGCGCTTTCGGCGGCATCAGGTACGGGGTGATTTGGCCGTGCCTCGGAAGTCGTGCAAAGCAGCTAGCATCGTTACTACTCAGCCTCACCCCCCGACCCTTCTCCTGAGAACGAGAAGCAGTTCTCAGGAGAGGGGAGGAGGCCGCTGGACCCATTCACACAGCGGGAGCGCGAGGTGCTGCAATTGCCGGCTGAGGGCAAGTCGGATACGGAAATTGCGCGAACCTTGAGCCTGCGTGGGAAATCGTGCAGGGAGGCTTCGTTTGGTATAATCCCTCGACGACGACAACCCAGTGGGGAAACAACACATGGCAAAATCACTCGACACCCTCAGCCTGTACGTGCGGCGGCAGGCGAACAATCCGCTGCGCTATCTCTGGGAACAATCCTGGCTGTTTCTGCTGGGCTGGATTCCGACGATCGTGGGGATTGCGATCCGCGGCGTGCTCTATCGGCTGATCTTGAAGATGGATGGCATGGCGGCGATCGAGCACAACGTCCGATTGCGCTATGCCTCTAACATCCGATTGGGTAAACGCGTCTACCTCGATTACAACACATACCTTCACGCCTGCCCCAACGGCATCACGATCGACGACGACACGCTGGTGATGCACGGCTCGGTGCTGCACGTATATAATTTTCGCGGGATGAAGCAATCGGGCATTCGCATCGGGAAGAACAGCCTCATCGGCGAGTACAACGTCATTCGCGGGCAGGGCGGCGTGACCATCGGCGATCGGGTCTACACCTCGCCGTTCGTGCAGATCGTCTCGGTCAATCACGTCTTCGACGATCCCACTGTGCCGTTTGTCGAGCAGGGCATCACGGCGGAAGGGATTGTGATCGAGAATGATGTGTGGATCGGTTCGGGCGCGGTGATCACCGATGGGGTGCGGATCGGCAAGGGCGCGGTGGTCGCCGGGGGTGCGGTCGTGACGAAGGATGTTGAACCGCTGACCATTGTCGGCGGCGTGCCGGCCAAGGTGATTCGCACGATCACGGGCGAGAAGACGACGGGCGATAAGGTGATCTATCATCTGTAGCCTGATGATGAATGACAAGATGACAAGATGATATGGTGACACGATGATCTCGCTTTACAAATCATCGTGTTATCCTTTCATCAGGTCAGCGTGTCAGAAACAAAGGATACTAGCGTGGTCACCCAACTTTCTAAACTCCAATTCCATCCCGTCACGGCTGATCGTTGGAAAGATTTTGAAAAACTGTTCGGCAAAAACGGCGCATGCGCCGGCTGCTGGTGTATGTGGTGGAGATTGTCTCGCACGGAGTTTTCGCAGCAGCACTACGCCGGCACTAAGCGCGCTATCAAGAAGATCATCATGACGGGCGAGGAGCCGGGCCTTCTGGCTTATGCTGACGACGAGCCGATCGGATGGTGCGCCATCGCGCCACGGGAGGCCTACCCAGCGTTAGATCGCTCGACTGTCTTGCAGCGAGTGGACGATCAACCGGTGTGGTCGGTCACGTGCTTCTATGTGGCGCGCGGCTGGCGCAAGCAAGGCGCGACCGGGCACTTGCTTGAGGCGGCCGTCAAATTCGCCCGTCAGCGCGGAGCAAAAATCATTGAAGGGTATCCGATCGATGCCAAGGACAAAATGACAGCGGTGTCGGTATTTACGGGGTTGTTACCGGTATTCGAGCGCGCGGGCTTTGTGGAAGTGGAACGCCGCTCGCCGACGCGTCCCATCATGCGCTATTTTGTAAATCAGCATGCCCGGTAAAAGCGTGTCACGACGCAGTTGGCTGATCATCAGCGCGATCACGCTGGCGTATGTGGTCGCGCTGATGGTTGATCTTACACCCCTCGTGCGCGGGCCGGAGGAGTGGCGTTGGCCACGTTGGCCCACCCCGCACTGGGATCGCGTGTGGCCGCTGGCGGTGATGTTGATCGTCGTTGCACTGCTGGTGCGGTGGATCGATCGACGCGCGCGGCGCGAACCGGCGCGGCGCTGGATTGCGTTGGGTGTAACGCTGCTCATCGTCGCCGCGCCCGTGGTGCAGCTGGCTTCCCTGCAGGTGGTGAAACTCAATCCGTTCGAAGCGTTGTTCGATCGGGCGGTCGATGTGGCGGCCAATAGTTACTTCACGGCCGGTCTGCGTTTGGAGAATGTCGATCAGGCGCTGCGCACTTATCCGCAGCTGATGCCGACCTTCGATATTCATGCGCAGGTGCATCCGCCGGGGCTGCCGTTGATCTATCGGGCGACCCGCAGCCTGTTTGAAAGCGTGCCAGCGTTGGCGCGCCCTATTAGTTTATGGTTTCGGCAGCTCGAGTGCAATGACATCAATTTGATGTTATTGAGTGATGCGCCTCTGGCGAGTGCGTTAGCCGGCATGGTGTTGCCTCTGTTGGCCAACATGCTGACGGTATGGTGCGTGTTCAAACTGGCGAAGGATCGTTTTGGGCCGCGCGCCGGTTTATATGCGGCGGCGTTGTGGGTGATCGTGCCGTCGGCGGTATTGTTTCCCGGCTCATGGTCGCTGGTCTATCCGTGCCTGGCGTGCTTAACGTGGCTGGCGGTAGATGCCGGCTTGCGGCGGCGCAGCGTGTGGTGGTTTCTCGCCGCCGGTGTTCTGCTTTCGATCGGCACGTTTTTGGAACTGGGTACTGCGGCGCTGGGGTTGTTCCTCACGCTGGTCATTCTGGCGCGCTACGTGATCGATCGGCGCAATCCGCTGCGCGATGGGCGGTTCCTGGCGCCGGCTTTAATCGCCACGTTGATCGGCGTGTTCTCGATCTGGGGTGCGTATCAACTGGCTTACGGGGTGAGCCTGAAGCAGATCGTCGAAGCGATGTATCCGATTCACGTCGGGTATGAGTTCGATCGGCTGGCGTGGATCATCAATCATCCCTATGAATTCGCGGTGTTCCTGGGCCTGCCGCTCTTCTGCCTGCTGGTCGTCGTGTCATGGCGAGCGATCAAGGCAGCGCGCGCCGGACGGAGTGAGGCGTTATCCCTTTCGTTCTTGATCAGTTTGATCGTGCTCACGCTGGTCGATCCTGCCCGTGACGAGACGGCGCGCACCTGGATGTTGTTGATGCCGTTTGCCGTGATCGTCGTGTCTCAATTGTTTGCGGAGGCGGCCGCTCAGCCCGATCGCTTTAGCTGGCTCTGGGGATTGCTGACGATTCAAGTGGTGGCGATGCTGGCCGTGTTGGAAGTGATGCGCGTGGGGCTTTACGGATTACCGCCGCGTGTGACCGCGGATGCTCTGCCTTCTACCGCGACGACGACCGCAGCGGACTTCGGAGGCATGGCCCGGCTGATCGGGTATGATCTGCAACGCACGGATCGGCAAGTGACGATCGATTGGTACTGGCAGCGGGAGAATCAGATCGATCAGCCTTACGTGGTGTTCAATCATCTCCTCGACCCACAGGGACAGATCGTGGCGCAGCAAGACAGCCGCCCGCAGGAGGGTCAGCCGTTGATGACGTGTTGGCAGCCTAACGAAATCTACCGTGATCAGCACGTGATCGATCTGACCGGGCCGCTGACGGGTACGCTGCGGGTGGAAATGGGCCTGTACAACGCCGTAACGAAGCAGCGTGTGCCGGTGATCGAACCAGGCGGCGCGCCGGCCGATCATCTTGAAATTGCACCGAATAAACTGAAATGAGCGATAGCCCAAGCCTTGAGCGATCGGACAGAGCAGCGCCCACCCGGCCTCAGCGCAGACTGCTTCAGGCGAGATACTATCTGGCGGCCGGGGCAGGCTACCTGGCGTTGACGGCAGCGGCGCTGTGGTCGTTGGTAACGCAATTCACGACGGCGCTGCCTGGCATCGCCGGTCAAAACGCCGATTATGCGCAGTTTACGTGGAATGTGTGGTGGTTTCAACACGCGCTCTTTCAATTGGGCCGCGATCCCTATTTCACCAACTACATTCTATTTCCCTACACCATCAACCTCGCTTATCACACCCTGGTGCCGCTGTTGGACGTGCTCGTGCTGCCGATCTATGCCACGTTGGGATTGACAGCCGCGCTCAATAGTTGGATTGTCGCTGCGTTGGTGTTTAACGGGCTGGCGATGTTTGCCTTTCTGCGCCAGCAGCGCGTCTCAAACGGTCTGGCGTTTCTGGGTGGCGCGGCGTTTGCCTTCACGGCCTTCACCATGTCGCGCGTCTCGTTTGTGCATCTCAATCTCATTCCGAGTGGTTGGCTGCCGTTGTGCCTGCTCGCCTGGGATAAATTGATCGAGCGGCGACGCTGGCCGTGGGCGATACTGCTGGGTGTGCTGTTGTACGCGGCGCTCATGACGGACATTCAATTCATCGTGTGGCTGGCGCTGCTGCTGCCCCTGTATGCGCTGTATACGCTATTTCAAGCGGATCGATCGGTGCGCCGGCGTATCGTCGGCTTGGGCACACTGGCCATTATCGTGTTGCTGGCCTTAGCGCTGGTCGCACCGCTGCGGCAGTTGATCGCGGGCGCGGGGGCGAACTACGGCGAGGAATATCAAGGCATCATCGAAGATTGGTATTCCACTCATTTCGAAGACCTCATCGCACTGCCGCTGCGGTATCTGATCGACGAACGATCGACGTTGGGCGTCTTGCTGCCGATCGGTATCGTCGCCGGGTTGGTGCTGGGGCGCAAAGTGCGGAGGCGGTGGTTCTGGCTGGCTGCCGGCTTGATGTTTTTGGGGTTGGCCTTGGGGCCGACTTTGAAACCGTGGGAAATTCCACTGCCGTTTCGCCTGTTCTATGCGCTGGTCGGTGGCGCCTATCGTGTGCCGGCGCGGTTTCTAATGCCGGCCGTGTTTTGTTTCGTCATGTGTGTGGCGCTGTCACTACAGCCGTGGTATCAACACTTGGGCCGCCTCGGAACGATCGGGTTGGTGGGTGGCGCGCTGCTGTTTTTGGGCATTGAGAATCGCTGGTATGAACCGCTGCCCACGTTCACGCCTGGTGACTATCCCATCTATCATCAGATTGGCAACGAGCCGGGCGAGTTCCTGATCCTGGAAGTGCCGGTAGGCCCGCACAATTCATTCCGTGGCATCTTTGGCAAGGGCGGTGAGCTGCAAGCTTACGCGCCGCTTCATCACAAACAGTTGATCAACGGTGCGGTGTCGCGCGCACCGGAAGGCTTGACGCAGTCTTATCGGCAGTGGCCGCTCATTGCGGCCCTGGCCGAAGAAGCGCCCATGCCGGCTCTGTCTGCGGCGCGCGAGGAGTTCGCGCGTTTGAGCGATGACTGGAATATGCAGTACGTGCTGCTTCATCGTGATAGGTTGGAATCTGAGACGGCAACATTTGCCGCCGGGCTGATGAATACGCAGGCCGGCTGGTGCTTCGCAGGCGAGGAAGGCCCGATCTTGATCTACACGCGCGTCGGTCATGCGGCCTGTGCCGCTCCCGATCGATTGAGCCTGCCCTCGGACAGCACGATCGAGCTGGGCAACGGCCATGAGCAGTATCTGGGACCGGGGTGGTATTACACAGAAAGTATCGGCGGATTGCAGGCGCGTTGGCTGGGGCGCGAAATCACGACGACGCTGCGCGTGAATCTGCCTGTGCGCGACTATCACGTGAAGCTGACAGCTACCACCATCGTGCCCGATCAAGTCGTGTCGGTGTATGTGAACGATCAGCGGGTGACCGATCTATCGATCGGCGGCGGCTGGCATGACTATGCGTTTGAAGTGCCCGCCGCTGCGATCTCGGCCGATCAGGTTACCACGATCGATCTCGTTCCGGCTAAACGTCTCTCGCCGCAGGAATTGACGAATGGACAAAGCGGCGATCAACGTCCATTAGCGGCCGCGGTAGCTGCGCTTCAGGTTGAGGCGCATTGAAAGTAAAACGATGCCAAAGACTTTCGCTTTTCTGACACCACGCCGTGCGTTGATCTTTGCGGTGCTGCTGGTGCTGCTCATCCAGGCGGCGTTCTGGATTCCGGCTGCGCGCACGCGTGGTTTTGCGTCCAGCGATGCCGGGGTGAAACTGTGGCAGACTCAAAGCGTGGCGCGCACCGGCCGCCTTGACGCCCCCATCGACTATCCTGGCACCGTGTATGATCCGGAGCATGAGTATTCACCCTTTGTGCCGCCGTGGTTCTTCTGGCAGGCTGGCCAGCCCTACTCCGAATATGCGTCGCCGTTTATCTGGCTCAGCGCGCCGTTGTATGCGGCCCTGGGTCACAAAGGACTGTTGTTGTTGCCTGGATTGAGCGGTGCGTTGCTCATCCTTCTGGCGGCGTGGCTGATGTGGCGTGTTAGGCAAGATTATTGGACTGTGCTCGCGCCCGTCAGCGTCGGCTTGAGCAGTCCGCTGCTGATCTATTCGATCGAGTTCTGGGAGCACACGCCCGGCGCAGCCTTGGCGGCACTAGCGTTAGCGGGCATCGTCAGGGCGATCGATAGTCGCCGGCGGGCGTTGTGGTTGATCGCTTGCGGCGCAGCGATTGGCCTGGGCCTGACGATGCGCGCCGAACTATACGTGTATCCGATCGCCGTCGTGCTGGGGTTGATATTGCTCCGATCGCGGCTGCCATTTCTACGCTCGATCGTTTTTCTGGCGCTGGGCGGCTTGTCGACGGCCGGGCCGTGGTGGGTGTATCAAGCCGTTCGCTGGGGAAATCCCCTGGGGCCGCGCGTGGCGCAGAATGTGCCGGGCCTGGGCGGTGCGGATATGCTGCAACGCTTGGGCGACACCACCGGACGCAATTGGACGATGGCCTGGCCGGGCGGCGGCAGTGGGGTCGAATGGTTGAACGTATTGGGCGCAGTGCTCATCGGGTTGGCCGTGCTGGTGTTGGTGTTTCGCCGCGCCCGGCTGGGGCGCATACTCTTCTGGATTTCAGCCCTGACGATTGTGGCGCTGGCCGCGATCAGCACGTGGCGCTTGGTTCATTGGCAAAGCGAAATCGAGCTGCGCCCCGACGATCTGCTGACGACGTTTCCAGTAGCGTTGATGTTGTTTTGGCTGCTGCCTTACTCGTTTGCACGCCGGCCTGCTGAAACAGGGCCTTCGAGCCGCGCGGTCATCAAGTTCTTACTGGTTGTGGCGACCTCGTTTCTGGTGTTAGTGCTGCTGGTGAGTCCGTTCCAGGGCGGGGTGCAGTGGGGGCCGCGTTTCCTGCTGCCGGTCAGCGTGCCGCTCTGCGTCGTGCTGGTCGATACCGTCGCGCGGCTGTGGACGCAAGTGGGATGCTTCCAGCGTGTGGGCCTGGCTACCGTATTGGGGATGCTGCTTGCACTAGGAGGCTATTCCACTTATCTGGGCGCACAGTTCATTCGAGGTGGACAAAACGGCAACGCCGAATTTCAACAGATGATCGCGGCTTTGCCTGAGCGGGTAGTGGTGACGGACGCGTGGTTCATTCCGCAAGGTGCTCCGTACACGTTTGAGAACAAGCTGTGGTTAATGGCCGAAGATGAAGAGAAAATGTTTCAGCTCATTCAAAATTTGCGCAAGCAGACTGACGAGCCGGGCATGATCTATCTCTCGTCGCTGACGTGGGCGCACATCGATCCGCAGATTCTGATGGGGCCGCGTATTGCGCCGAATGGCGAACCACACGACTTTGACTGGCCGGGGATGTATCTGCGCCTGGCGCGCTATTTCCTCTATAAGTAATGCTCACGCGATCCAATACCCCTTTGTAAACATCAAGGCGAGCACCCCTTGCAGCAGCAACGACGGGATCAAGATCAACCGATCGGCCCATTCGCGTTTGCCGATCTGCGCGAGTGCGATGAAGGCTGGAAACATCGGCACGACAAAGCGCGGCAGCGAGATCAAATCGCCGCCCACGAGCGAGAACAACACGACCGTCAACATGTAAACGCCGTACACGCGAGGCAGCCGCGCCCAGACCTCCACGGTCATGATCAACAGGAAGATCAGCGCCGCCATCACGGCGATGCTTTCCGTCGAAGGCGCACCGTTGAAGAGCCAGAAAAGAGAACTCGCCAGCGTCGTGCCGGGAAAAGTGGGGAAGGCTCCGGCGCGAATGCCTTTGAAGAACAGCGTTTGAATCTGGAAATACGGCGAAAAATAACCGGCGGGTTGGCCGAACTGCGCGTTGAGATAGAGATTGAACGCCAGCACACTTAACGGTGCGGCGAACACAGTCATGATCTCTGGTCGCAAAATCGCACGCAAATTCCACTGCTTCTGCCGCAAATATTCATAGCCCAGCGGCACGATGAGCAGCGCGCCATGCAAGCGTGCCAACCCTACCAGGAAAGCCAGCGCCCCGCACCACCACCACTTGCCCTGGCGTGCGAAGTAGAACACGCCCAACACGCACAACAGATACAACGCCTCGCTGTAACCGATCGCCAGATAGTATGCCGCCGGAAACGCAATGAGATACAACACGGTGCGCTGCGCGGTGCCGGGCTCCCCCGTTTCGCCGACGGTAAGTTTATACAGCACGACACACGCCAACAGCGTGACCACCGTGGACACGATCGCGCCACTCGCTTCGATGGGCAACCCGGTAAGGCGCAGGATCACGCCGTTGACCAGCGGGAACAGCGGGAAGAATCCGACGTTGGTCGCCTCGCGTTCGCCATGATATTGATAGCCGTCCTGCGCGATGCTGCTGTACCACAAGGCATCCCAGCGATGCCACGTCCCAAAAGCCGCATCGTGCCACGACGCGATCGGCCTGGGCAGCACTTCCGGACAGCATTCGCGCGTGCCTTCGATCGCTTCACCGAAAATCGGAATGAACACCAGCACGATGCGCCACAGCAACACGAGGGCAAGAATGAAGGCGAAGGCAGAATGTGGAATGCGGAATGCGGAATGCGGAATGGGTATGCTTCCTGCCTCTTGCTTCTTGCCTCTTGCCTCTTGCCCCTTGCTTCGCTTCAGCCGTAACGCGATCAAATAAGCGCCGATGATAGTAGCTGCCAACCAGGGTGCGTTGTGCGCGGTGAAAAGCCGGAAGGCGATCACGCCGATGACTGCGGCCATCAGCAGGATCAGCGCGAGCACCAAACTTGCGCGCGCACTCAACCCGATCGTCCTACTCAGCCCATAGAGCGCCACGACGCTGGCGATGAGCAGCGCGTAAACGATCAACGGTGGAACGATCAAGCCCGCTCCATAGTCGAGTTTGATCTGGTCGACGAACAGGCCCAGCGCTCGTTCATCGGTGCTGTTAGGCAAAGTGTCTTTGGGCGTGAATGTGTCCGAGCGCAGATCGAGGACGGCATCGCCGCGCAGATCGGACGTCGGCAGATCGAAGTCATACGCGGCGAGATCGTTGGTGGGCGTGAAAGAAATGACCGGATTTCCATTGAGGGAGAGTGCCACCGGTCGTGGCGTCAACGGGGCGGGACGTAACTCATGCAGTTGCAGATGTAATTTGAGTGGGATGCCGCCCCCGACACCGGGCAACGTGATTTGCGCATCGCCGCTCGTCCAGCGGAACGTCACACCCGCCGTTTCTTCATTGGGATAAAAACCGCGCGTGAGATAAAGCTCTTCGGCGGATGAGGTCATCTCCAGCACAAGCGGCGCGCGGAATTGATACGCGATGGCGAGCGCCACAGCGGAGATGATGAGCAGCACGATCAATGGTTTACGGAGTACATTGTTACGCATCACGTTCACGTTTTTCGGTTTGACCTCAATCATTTCAGGCCGAGGTCAAACCAACGAGAGGTTACAACGCGTGGAAGTGCCACTCGTGGATGTTTCGTCCTCTTGTAGTAACGATTTGAAATCGTTACTACTTTTTGCGCGAGCGCAGACCCAGGAACAGCGCGATACCGGCAAATAAAATTAGCACGCCGCCGCCTGCGCACCATCACCAATCGGCTGGCCTGATAGGACGTCATCAACACCGAAACGTTCAGCGCCTTGAGCAGGGCCGGCAGGTTGGCCGAGTAGGTGCTTGAGAAGTCGAACGACGG
>JBGSPW010000055.1:0-27368 GCA_041738395.1 Thermoflexales bacterium | reverse complement strand
CGGCGCGTGCCATCTGCGCGGCGCGCCGTTGACCGAAGTGCTGGGCGGCGCTGATCCATTGAGCATCGTCGGGAAGGCGCAGTTGTTCCGCGATCATCAAGCCGAGTCGGCGTTGTGGAATAGCGCGGTGCTGTGCTGCTTTCCCAGTTTCGGCATGAGTTCGAAGGAGTTGTGGCAGTTGATCAATGCCGCGACCGGCTTCGAGTATGCGACGGTACGCGAGTTCGAAATGGTGGGCGAGCGCATCAATACTTTGGCACGTGTGTTCAATGTGCGTGAAGGGTTGGCACGTCAGCAAGATACGCTGCCCGCGCGAAATCTCACACAGCCATTGCAGGGCAGTGGCCCGGCGAAAGGTCACGTCGTCGAACTCGGGCCGATGTTGGATGAATATTATGCGTTGATGGGCTGGGATCATAACGGTGTGCCCACCAGCGACCGCTTGCACGAATTGGGGTTAAGTGAATTGCTTCAGATCAACCCACACATTACATGAAGAGTAAGGCAATTCTCAACATCCCGAAGGTGCGTCGCTAGTTTCAGGAAGAAACGGCCGCGAATTACTTTTGATCAGGCCGGATCACGGCACGTACGCGTACGTCACCTCCGCGCGATGCGGATTGTGACCGAGCCACATCGCCAACTCATGTCGCGCCTCGACCTCATTAAAGCCCAACGTCCGTTTGACGTTGATGAATTCGCCCGCTGCCGTGCCACGAAAGCCATGTACTCCGCGCCGCTTGATGTTCAGAGCATCACATCCTTGGCGCACGGCCCGTTTGAGTCCGTCTTTCCAGTTAGGCGCATTCACCTCTTCGAGATAGACAAAACGCCGCGAGAGATCCAATTCACGCAATGTCTCTGGGTGCAAAACTTGAATCCGGCGCACGCGTCCGCCCTTGCCCTGCAGTTCGACGCACTTACTATCAATCCTGACAGGCTAATTCAACACTGCTTCACCCGGGCGGCTTTTTGACAAACAGGAAGCCGTTCTGGTGTGTGCGGTTGTGTTAAGCGGGTTTAACTTCGCCGCGCGGGACTGGGACGGTTTTGGGACGCGGTTTGACTACACTATACACAACTTCAACAAGGAAGCGTGCATGCCAATCGATGTGGAACCTCTGACTGCAACAACACGGGCCGAGTACTTATTTATCGTGCGGATGTGGCAGGAGCCGGGCCAGCCCGTAGTGGCGCACTGGCGTGGCTACGTCGAGCACGTGCCTTCGGGCCAACGCCTGTATTTCACTTCGCTGACCGATCTGAACGATTTCATCGGCCAGCGTTTGACACGACCCGCCAGCAGTGGGAATGATACCAACCAGCTTTAGGAGAAAACATCATGCGTCTCAAGTTTGTCTTGACCATCATCATCGCCTTCATGCTGCTGTTGTTGTCGGCTTGCTCGCCGGCGGCTTCAGCCGCCGCGCCTGCTGCGCCGCAGTCTTCCACTGTGCCACAAGCGACGTCGGTTGAGGCACTCGCCGTTGAACCGACTTCCGTAGCGAACACTGCCCCGGTAGAGCCTGCGCCCGCGCAATCGGAATCGAGCGGGACGCCGGGCTTATCCAATCGGGTGTCCGACTCCGTCAACAAGCTGTTGATGTTCGAACACAAGCTGCTGGACTCGTATCGCATTGAGATGAACGGTGTCGAACCGCGCATCGACATCATGGACAACACGCTGGGCGAATTGAAGTTTGAGCGACAGATCGAGATGGCGGGCGACGACCTGCACCTGATCTCGAACCTGGTAGAAAAGGGCGAGGTCACTACACGGGAAGGCTACATCATCGGCGGCAGCAACGTCGATACGATGAAAGACTATGAGATCAAGGCCGGCAAACTGGAAGACGGCGGTGGCATGGTGGGCATGGGCTTTGCCATGTTTCCCATCAATGTCGGCATGCCCGTGATTATGGGGGCACAGGGCGCGACGTTGGAGGGCGAAGAAACAATCGAGGGGCGTACGGCCGAGAGGTGGGCGCTCGACAGCGCCAACCTCCCTCAAGAGGCGCTGGATTTCACGGGCTTCAAATCCATCAAGGGCACAGCCTGGATCGATAAAGAAAGCGGTACCCTGCTCAATCTGATCCTTGATTATGCGCAAGAATTCAGTGATCTGAGTGCCAGCAGCCCCAAGTCACTGGGAGTAGGCAACGGCCACATCGATCTGTCGGTCAGTCAGATCGGGCAGACGAAAGTGACGTTGCCGCAATGAGCGCTTCATACTCGCCGCGCACGGCAACCATCCGAATTTTTCCGTGGTTCATGGTGTTGGCTGCGGCCGGTATCCTGTTCGTCCTGGGCTGGGCCGTGGCGAACGATCAGCTGACCCTCTTCTGGCTGGCTGTCATCTCGATCGCATTGGGTGTGATGTTGTTCTTTGGCGAGGTCGTGTCTCTCGCGTTCGATCAAGATCTTAGTGCAGCGATCCTTACACAGCGGCGGGTCTGGCGCGTGCGGCGGCGCGAGATTCACTTCGACGAGGTGTACACCGTCGCCGTGGACGAAAGCAAGAGTTCCGATGGGAGCGGCGCTACCTATCGGGCGTTGATCGTCCTCCAGTCGGGCGAGCGCATCCCGTTGACAACTCACTTGACCTCCGGCCGGCGTGGCGCGGAAAAGCTGGTCAAGCAGATTGCCGATCACATCAGCCAGGGCCGTCTCACGCCGATCGACCCGGCGCTGGATGGCGTGGTGCGCGTGGCGAAGGAGGGCGTGACCGCCAATGTGCCGTGGCAGGTGGAGATGTTCACGGCCAACGACAACACGCCGGTCACGCGCTGGTTCACGAGCGAAGATCGGCTGCCGGGCGGCTTCCTGTTGTTGATCCCCACCGCCAGCGGCGCGAAGCCAACCGCCATGCCCACCGGCGGACTGTTGGCTTCGGCGGCGCGTTTCATGTATCGCCAGTATTTGAAGATGCTGTATCTTCGCCCGGAAAATCTGCCCGGCCTCGATCAGGCCGTGACACTGCCCAACATCGATGCTCGTCTCGCGGCGCATTACACGGCGCTGACCAGCAATGTCACCCGGGCGGCGGAATGGCTCAACCCTGAAGCGGGCGCGGCGTTGCTCGATTGGCAGCAGCGCAATCCGCTGCGCACCAGTGCGGGGGCGGGGATGCCCTACGTGGTCGTCACGCCGCACGGCGTGTGGGTGATCTTCTTCCGCAACTGTTATCAAGACGAGGACATCGCTGCGATCGCGCAGTTGGGCGCGCGGCTGATGCAAGCACATCGCAAATAACCACAGGAGAGCTGTCATGTTTTCATCACTGCGCAAAGTTGTTCCCCTATGGCTGTTATTGGCGTTGTTGATCGGCGCGTGTTCCAACGTACCGTCGGCCACCACCGTGCCGTTGGTTCCAGTTGCGACGTCAGCTGCAACTCCGGCAAGTCAGAGTCCCACTTCCGAGCCGGCTCAGCCATCGGCCCCTACGGCCACGGTGGCCCCGACTGATCCTTCCGCTCCCACGGCGACACCGGCTCCGCTCGTCGGCGCGACGTGTCTCGTCGGCACGTGGGAACTGACTGATATGTCGGACTACTTCGCGAGCGTGATGTCGCAGGCCGACAACATTGCCGCGATCGTGGGGCAGAACGGACGGATGCTGTACACCTTCACGACCGATGGCCGTGCTGCGGTCAAAGCCGAGAAATTTCAGGAGCTCATCGAGCTCACGACACAGGGCCTCAAACTGGAGACGATCCTCACGGTGGATGGCGAAGCAAACAGCACATACACCAGCACGGCCGACACCTTCACCTTTTCCGATCCGGATAACAGCGCGTTCAAGCTTAGCGCCACGGTGAACGGCCAGGAAATGTTCTCGGACACCACGCCCGATGAGCTTGCCGCGGCCTTCGGCGTGTCGAACGATCCCAAATACAACACCTCCACTTACGAGTGCGACGGGGACACGCTGAAGATCACGCCGCCGGTCCAAAAGGCGCGGGCGATCGTGTTGTAACGAGTGACACCGTAATCGAACAGGCTGTTAGACTCGGTATGCGACGTTATTGGACGATCCTACTCGTAGCGCTTCTCATCTGCGGCGGATTGTTATTCGCGCTGGGCCTACAACAGCCTGAGTCGCCGCTGACCACCATCGGATTGGGCTTGCTGGGGGTAGGCATCATCCTGCTGGGCCTCGATTCGATCATCACACGTGAAGCAATTTTCCAGCACGAAGAATCCTACATCACGGAAACCTACGCTGGCTTCAGCGCAGTGGTATGGGGCGTGTGTTTCGTGTTAGTCGGGTTGGGAATAGTGAGCAGCGCGATCATTTATGGGATCGGTAAAGATGAAGCCGTGTGCCGGGGCGGCTCTTTGCAATGTTGCTAACCACCACGGCGGTGTTGCTGTTGTTAGCAGGTATCTATGAACTGGTGTCGCCCACCGGCTTCGATATTGCTATGCACCAGATCTGGATCATGCTTCATTCCTTTAGTGGTGGCTAATGCTATCGGGAATCTTTGCGCGCCAGCGAGAAATCAAGGAGGGTCGCCTCGTGTTGCAAAAACATCTTCTGACGCTACTGCAAAAAGGCTCTAGCCGCAATACTGTTTAGTTAGTGCTCGTCAACCGCGTCCTCGCGATTGGTCCGCCCGCGAGGACGCGGGCTTGGAGCCTTATCTTAACAGTATTGGCTCTAGCCGCCGTCCTCCCCTATGGGGACGGCGTATTCTACGTTCAAATCCGCCCCGACGCCTGGCGGGCCACCGGCGCGCTGCGCCGGGTATGGCCGGACGGGGCTTCGCCTAGCGCGTCGTCGGCGATGGGCGCCGGGTACGACGTGAGCAGTTTTTTCAGAGGAGTCATCTTCTCCGCTTTGTGCGGCGGGTTGGTTTTTCTTGATTTTCTCGCTCACATAGCGTTGGACGCGCCGCAGATTGACCATGAGCGCGGAGCCCACGATCATTTGGCCCATACGGAAGCGTCCGCGCACGGGGAGTTGATCATCGGAAAAGGGCCGCTTGACGGCCGCGATGGTCGATTCGACGGCGGCCCGCGGATTGCCGGGTTCGGTGAGATGATAGATGAATTGCCCGGAGGTGACGCGCAGGTCGGGCTGGAAACGTTCGGCGTAGCGGGCACGCTCGGCTTCCGTCAACATCCGCTGCACCCGCTGCGCGATTTCGACCAGCAATTGCCGCCGGCTGAAGTGGCGTACGTTACTGGCAATCTGGGTGTTGTCCATCCGCAGCCGACCGCTCTTCACTTGGAAGGCTTCCATCCTGATCGGTCGTAATCTGCGCGAAGGCCTGGTCGAACAGGTTCTCGCCGTTGGCTTGTTGGTGGGCGCTGAGCCGGTGGCGAAAGTAGTACAGGGAGCGCAGGTCAAATTCAGTTGGAGCAGATCAGCGCAGTCAGTCAAGAACTCGCAGAGAAGAAAATGCGACTAATACGAAAAGGGCAGCATCGAGCTAAAGGCCAAAGGCTCACTTCGTTGGGGCCGCTCCAGCGAGGTAAGCGGCTGCAAGTTTACACCGGAATTTCAAAGTTCAGATCAGGGGTGTATGTTGACCAATGTTCCTACCTCGGCCCAGTTATACAACCACTGCGCGTCGGGTGTAGGTGTGTTGACGCAGCCGTGGCTCATCGGTTGGCCGAAATTGTTGTGCCAGTAGGTACCGTGAATGCCATAGCCTTGATAGAAATACATCACGTAAGGCACATCGGGCAAATAGTAACCGGGGCCGCTCATCGTCTGTGCGGGATACTTCACGTAGATGCGATATTGCCCGGTCACGGTTGGCGTGCCCGGCAGGCCAGTGGACACCGTGCCCCAATAGACCGGTGTATCCCCTTCATACGCCACCAAGCGCTGATGGCTGAGATCAACATCGATCCAGCGTTCACTGCTTGACCCCGTTGGATTTGCAACGCTGCCTGCCGGAACATCTGTGGGGGGTGCGGGCAGCGGCGTAGGTGGTTCTGGTGTGTCCGTCGGAGGCAAGCGTGTCGCCGTGGGGATTTCAGTGGGAGGCAGAGTGGGTGTGACAGTGGAGGATAGGGTGGGCGGCAGAGTTGCGGTTGCTGGAGGTGTCGAAGTCGACAAAGGTGTCGAGGTCGGCGGCAAGGTCCGCGTGGCCAGTGGCGGTGGCGTAGCATTTGGCGCGAGCTGCGCCACCGCCTGGGTAGTCGTGTTCATTTGCGCGGTCGTCGCCGATACCGGCAGGGGTTGGCTGAAATAGATCGAAGCGATCGCCCCGCCGATCACGATCAACGCGGCCAGTAGCCCGAGCCAGACCGGTGTGGCATGCGAGGCGGTGGGGTCGCCGTCATTCCGATCGGATGGAGCCGCCCCGCTGCCTTGCCTGGCGGCGCGCATCTTCTCGTTTTGTTCACGCCAGTGATTCCAGCGAATCGCGGCGTGGGCCCGCTCGTTGCGCGGATCGATATCCAGCGTCTGCACTAAATACCGATAGCCCTCGGCAGAAGTTTCACTCACGCCAGCCAGCCAGAGCAGCGCCGCCGTGTTGTTGGGTTCGCGCTCGAGGGCCTTTTCAAAGAAGCGGCGCGCAGCGTCAAGTCGACTCTCTTGTGCCAGCCGGATACCATAGTCGATGAGTTGATTGACAGACAGACGTGAATTGGGTTTCATAGTTGTGTTTTCAAAAAGCACAGGATTCCGTTGGCGATGCCCTCGGCGGGCCGCTCCGGTTGCTTCACAATCATATCATAATCGAGGTGTAAAAATCCAGTCTCGATGATGGCGGCAGGCGTATTCGGATCGATCTCGCGAAACGAGTGATACGAGGTCATGTCCCGTGTGATGCTGTTTTCGTGGTAATGCATCCCGGTCGATTTTTCGTATTCACTGCGCAGACAGTCGACCAGTTTGTCGGTGACGGTGGGAATCGCGCTGGCTTGCGACCGCGCCACTTTGAAACCGCTGGCGGGGGGATCGGCATCAATGGGATCGCAGGAATCCGCGTGAATTGAAACCAGCACGTCACCCTGAAAGCCGGTGAGGCGGCTATCAAACTCTTGCAGCAGATCCACCCACACGCCGCGTGCGCGCAGGCGCTCGGTGACACGTTTGGCAATTTCCAGATTGGTTTGCTGCTCGGTCATGCCATCGGGGCAGACCGCGCCAGAGTCATTGCCCCAGTGCCCCGCGACGATGCCTACATAGGGGCCGGCCGGGCGGGCGTTGGTGGGCCGCAGTGTGGGCGTTGCTGGCTCCTCCTCGATCGTGGGCGTGCTGGCAAGCGCGACGGGCGGTACGCCGACAGGTGCAGCAGAGGGATGCGCTGCCTGTTGATCCGATTCGAGAACCACCGGCCGATTATTGCTCGCTTGATTGGCGCTAGCGGCTGCCCCGCTGAGAACGAACAACAACAGCGCGCCTACCACTCCCGTCGCCACGAGGATGATGATTTGCGAACTGCTGACGATCGGGCGGCGCGCCGGTGCTTCACGGCGCACGGCCATGCTCGATTTACGACGGGTCGAAGATTGATAAGTACGGCGTGTCATAGGCCTAATGATACCGTTAGAGGGCGTTCAAGTCAAAGCGGGTTTGTCTTTCCGTGGCGCTCGGACTACAATGGAACTGGCGAGACTGAACCCGGAGGCAGGTCCGATGTCTATGTTGCAAGAAAATCGGCGTGCGTGGCAGCGGCATCTGATGGCTGAGAATCGGCGTAACATTGAGGCGCTGCTGGATAACCTGTGCGCTGATCCGATTTATAAGCTTATGGCGATCAGTGTCACCTTTAAGGGCCAGGCTCAGGTGCGGCAGTTCTATGCCGACTTGTTTGAAGGTGTACCCGATGCCAACTTTGAATTAGTGAATTCATTTGTGGGTGAAGAAGGCGTGGTCGCCGAATCGATCTTACGCGGCGCGCAGCGCGGCTCCTGGTTAGGCATTCCGCCCACCAATCGTGAGATTGTGTTACCCATGGCCATTGTGTCGCCAATGATGCGTGGGCAGATTTTGGGCGAGCGCCTGTATTTTGATCTGGCGACCCTGGCGCGGCAGTTGGGGATTGCGGTCGATACTATTTCGATCAGATAGTCCTGCGGATGAGGACAAACGTATGACAACCCAGTTGTCGCACGAGGAAATCCGGCGTTACAGCCGGCACTTGATCATGCCCGAAGTGGGCATGGACGGACAGCGCAAACTCAAAGAGGCCAGCGTGTTGTGCGTGGGCGCGGGCGGTCTGGGATCGCCGCTGTTGTTGTATTTGGCTGCCGCGGGAGTAGGACACATCGGTTTGGTCGAGTTCGACGTGGTGGACGAAAGCAACTTGCAGCGCCAGATCATTCACGGCACGTCGACGCTGGGCAAGTCGAAAATGGAATCGGCCAAGCGACGACTGCTCGATCTCAATCCGCTGATCGAAATTACGGGCTACGAGGAGCCGTTGACCTCGGCGAATGCCATGGGCATCATCCCGTATTACGATGTGGTGGCCGATGGCACGGACAATTTTCAGACGCGGTATCTGACGAACGATGCGTGTGTGATGCTGGGCAAACCGAATGTGTACGGCAGCATCTTCCGTTTTGAAGGACAGGCGTCGGTGTTTTACGCGAAGGAAGGGCCGTGTTATCGCTGCCTGTTTCCCGAACCACCGCCGCCCGGACTGGTACCCTCGTGCGCGGAGGGTGGCGTGCTCGGCGTGCTGCCGGGTGTCATTGGCACGATTCAGGCCACTGAAGCGGTAAAGTTGATCATTGGGCAGGGTGAACCGTTGATCGGGCGATTGTTGCTCTATGATGCACTCGAAATGAGTTTCACTACGTTGAAATTGCGCAAGAATCCCGACTGCGTGATCTGCTCCGATCATCCGACCATCACCCAGTTGATCGACTATGATCAATTCTGCGGGGTGGTGCCCCATGATGTGGAAGCCGAGCGGGGGCTGGAGATCACCGTGAAGGACTTGAAGCGCCGCTTAGACGAAGATGGTAAAGACCTGGTGGTGCTGGATGTGCGCGAGTCGCACGAGTGGGAGATCTCGCACCTTGATTTTGCGCGGCTGATCCCCAAGGGCGACTTGCCGGATCACTTGAGTGAGTTGGATCAGACAAAAGAGTACGTGCTGCATTGCAAGAGCGGGGTGCGATCGTTGGAAGCCGCACGTTTGATGAAGTCCGCCGGGTTCCGGGTGAAGAGTCTGCGGGGCGGCATCAATGCCTGGGCACGAGAGATCGATCCGAGTTTGCCGGAATACTGATCCACGAATCAACACGAATTAACACGAAAAATAGGGGGCGTCGGATCAGACGTCCTCTCTTTTTATTTACCGGCAAACTTGATTGAAGCGTATCAATTTCCAGACACCGTAAGCAGGTTGATAGGTCATCTCCATGATGCCGCAGAAGTCAACATGGAAGTTCCAGCGCTTGTACACCGGGAGATCAAGGATGGTGCACATCAGCAAGCGAATCAGTCCTTCATGGCTGACTAGGAGGATGTTTTCGGAATCATGTTGCTGCCGTTTCTCTTCCAGAAAATCGACGATGCGCTGGCGGGCTTCTGCGCCCGTTTCGCCTTCGGGAAAGCGGAAATCCGCCGTTCTTGAGAGGAATGCCTTCCAGACGTCAGGGTAGGTCTGCTGAATTTGCTCGTCGGTCATCCCGTCAAGATGACCATTGTCAATCTCATTCAAGCGCTCGTCGATCATGGGAGTCAATTGCAATTGCCGGGCCATCGGCTCGATCGTTTGCCGGGTGCGTTGGTATTCACTGATGTAGATCGCTGCAATCGCCTTGCCGTCGAAATACGAACAGAGTCTCTGCGTGTCACGCTGTCCGTGCGGGCTGATGGGTTCGTCCTGATGACGCAAGCGCGGGTTGAAGAAATCGCCGCATTCTTTGACGGCATGGCGGAGAATGTAGCAAGTCGTCATTTGTGTTATCACTTCCGCGATTCAATTTCCTCATGTAGCATCTGCTCTTGGTACGCCAATAATGGCTGCCTGTTCCACACTTGCGCCTCGATGTAAGGCGCTAAATGATCGGGTAGGCGCGGTTCCCAATCTTCTTCCGGTAGGCCCCGCGCGGCCACGATCGCCAGAATCTCCGTTCGCGTGAAAATCTTGCCGTGATAGTCGGGTTGATAATACTCGGCTGGTCGATCAGTGCCAAACCAGTGGGAGATCATACTGTCGGGATAGGTGAAGCTCACATCGCCTTCTTGAAAGACGGACAGGGGAATGCGTATCTCGCCATGATCAGGCGTCTCAGGCGCAGCTTTCTCCAGCCACGGGGAAGATCCCAGCACCATGTAGATCGGATAAGGTTCTTGCGGCTGGCCGCCTTTCGCGCTGAATTCCGCTCGCACCCATTGTTCGGTCATCCGGCGCCCGCGCAGATATTGGAGGGGTTCTTTGAATCTCGCGCCAAATAACGTTTCAGCATAAAGCGCTTGCATGAGCGTGAGGGCCTCGTCGTCGGGCAAAGTGGATAGACTGCGGAAGGGCGGTGTGCCCCGGATGTAGTAATGCGTCAGATAGTCGATCATGGTTTTTGCCCGCTATTTTACCCGCTCACTGGATTAAATACGAATCCAGGCTGGAATTGATTTCGCGAGTGAGACCGGTTGGCCCTGGTGAAAAACCTGCCTCATTCTGCATCTTGACACCAGCGAATTAACCGGTGTAGGATTACAGCCAAGGATAAATGATGCTCACTGTCGCCGAAGCCCAGCAACAAATCTTATCCACCGTGCAGCGGCTTGAACCCGAAGCCGTTTCGCTGCTCGACGCTCTGGGGCGCGTCCTGGCTGAAGAGGTCTATGCCGACAGCGCCTTGCCCTCCTTCGATAATTCCGCCATGGATGGTTACGCGATTCGTGCCGAAGATGTGGCGCACGTCTCGCGCGCGAACGGTGTGCGCTTGCCCGTCATCGGCGAGGCTCCCGCCGGCCATCCGATCGATCTGGAATTACGCGTGGGCACGGCCGTGCGCATCACGACCGGGGCGCTGCTGCCGCGCGGCGCGGATACCGTCGTGCCGGTTGAAGAGACTGACGATGGCGCGCGTGGCGCGAGTGCGCTGCCGGAATCAGTCACCATCTACACCGCGCTCAAACGTGGGGCGAACGTGCGCCGCGTGGGCGATGATGTGCAGCGCGGTGAAAAAGTCTTAACGTCCGGCGCGCTCATCCGTCCCGCCGAGATCGCTTTGTTAGCGGCGGTCGGACACGATCCCGTGCAGGTCTATCGCCGTCCGCGAGTGGCGCTGCTGGCCACGGGCGATGAGCTGGTTCCGCCCGATCGGACGCCCGGCCCCGGACAGATTCGCAACGTCAACGAGTATTCGACGGCGGCGTTAGTGCTGCGCTATGGCGGTGTCCCGTTGTTGTTGGGTATCGCGCCCGATCGAGTGGAAGACGTTGCCGCCAAGTTGGAGGACGCCAACGGGCAGGGGGCTGATCTCATCGTCGCCTCGGCGGGTGTTTCAGTGGGTGCGTATGATGTGGTCAAAGACGCGGTGCGCGCCCACGGCTCGATCGATCTGTGGCGCGTCCGCATGCGGCCCGGCAAACCGCTGGCCTTTGGTTCTTATCGCGGCGTCCCGTTTTTCGGACTGCCGGGCAATCCCGTTTCCGCCATGATGACGTTCGAGCAATTTGTGCGGCCCGTGCTGCGGGTCATGGCGGGCTTTGCGCAATGGCGGAAACCGACCATTACCGTGACCTTGGCCGAAGCCATTCGGAGTGATGGACGCGAAACGTATGCGCGCGCCTGGGTGGAACGTCAAGCCGATCGTTGGATCGCGCGCCTGAGCGGCGGGCAAGGCTCGAACATGCTGGGCAGTCTGGCGCGCGCCAATGCGTTGGTCGTCGTGCCCGATGGGATCACGCACCTTGACGCGGGTGCCAGCGCGCAAGCGCAGATGCTCGACTGGCCCGAAGATCTGGGCAGTTGGTAATCTTGCGCGAAAGACACTTTTGGTTATAATCGCTTCAAATTCGAGACTTAACGCATAGAGTTTTAGGGGGTTCACGATGCCACGCATTCGCTGCAATTATGAAGGCTGCATCCATTTGGAAGGTAACTTGTGCACGGCGCCCGAGATCGAATTCGATCAGGAACTGGGTTGCCTCACGTACAGCGTGGTTGACGAAGAGATTGAAGCCGTCGTCGACGAAGAAGAGGTTGAAGCTGTCGTTGTCGCAGAGTGGGAGGACGACGAGGACGAAGACGACGAGGACGAAGACTTCGAAGACTTGGAAGACGACGAGGACGAAGACGATGACGATGATGATGATGATGATGGCAACGGCTGGTCGACGTCGCCCAGCAAGCGCCGCCGCTAAAGCCCGTCGCTAGTCAACCCCCATTATTGTTTGACGCGGGTGCTAACAAAGAAGCCGGAGTTCTAAGCGAACTCCGGCTTCTTTCGTGCACAGGTGGCGTTAGCCGTTGGTGGTGCGGTGCTGCTGAATGGTGCGCGCAAAAATATCTTCGTGATCGTCGCGCTTCACCGTGGTCTTGGTCGACTTCGCAGAGGCTGCGGGCTGGCCTTGCTGACGCGCCGCCTCGAAGGCCAACTGCATCGGCGTCAATACGGCTTCTTCGCTGCCCGCATTTTCTTCGGCGTGGATTTCCGTCATGTCCGGCTTCATGGTGAGTTTGATCTGGCGCTTCTTCGGGTTGATCTCGATCACGCGCACTTCAATTTCCTGGTTTACCTTTACCACGTCGGACGGGCGCGAGACGTAACCGGTTTCCATTTCGCTGACATGCACCATGCCTTCACGCTCGGCGCCAATGTCCACGAACGCGCCGAAATTCTCCACGCGCGTGACCTTGCCCAGATAGATCTGCCCGACCTTGATGTCTGACCAATCGAGGGCGGGTGGCTCGACCATGCTCAAGCCGATGCGGTTTTCTTTCTTTGAGGCTTTGGTGATCCACACGGTCACGACATCATCGTCCTTCACCAAATCCGACGGCTTCTCCACGCGGGCCTTGGCCATGGCGCTGACGGGCACCAGCCCGTCTTTGGGCGCGCCGATGTCGACGAATGCGCCGAAGTCTTCGACCTTGACGATCTTGCCTGTCAGCTTCATGCCCCGTTGCAGATCGCTCCATTCTAAGGCGGGCGGTTCGATGCGGGTAAGCAAGACTAGGCCTTCTTGCGGCTTGACTTGCTTGGCCCACACGGTAATCACATCGCCGTCTTTTAAGACATCGGCGACGCGGGACACCACGATGCGGCCGGGCTGTAGTTCCGAAATATGCAGGAACGCATCGCGCTCGGCGCCAATATCGACGCGCGCGCCGGCGAGTTCAACTTTGGTCACGGTGCCTTCAAACTTCATCTTGGTTTTGATACTGGTGATCGGAGTGCGTTCAGTCACGGCTAACCTTCCTGAGCAAGAGATACATGAGAACGCCCCGCTTCAACGGGGCGCTGGAAATTTCAAATGTGGAACTTCCAGTTGCGGGGTAGATTATATAGCTCAGGTAAAGGACTGTCAAACAATCCGCGGCTGATTCGCGGCGCAGGTTCGCTCGACGGCCTTTATTTCACGCCGTCGTTGATAGTTCTTTTCGTCCGCAAACATCACGCTTTGCCGATCGGATTGTTGAGTACGCTGAGATAGTCAAACAAGCCATAGTGACCTCTTGCCCATCCACTTTGATCGCCGACATGGTGGACTTGCCCCCCGCCATTTTGAAAGCGATCAACGTGCCGTCCTTCAGACACAAGCGTGCCCTATTTTTCATCGACCCATTCATCGAACAGCGAGGTCAGATCACATTGGCAGTGTTTGTCGGCCAACTGCTTGAACGAGGCTGCCGTGCCGATGCCCCACTTGTGCGACTGATAGTAATCGCGCAAGAACTGGTCGAACGTGGCCTGCCCCATCTTTTGCGCTAGCGCTTCGATGAACAACGGCCCTCGACCATAGACGATTGCGCTATACTCTTTGCCCTGGTAACTGCCGGCGGGCAGCCCGATCGGAATCGGTTCCCGCTCGACGCGATCCCAGCGGCTCAGCCACGAATCGCGATAACTCTTCAGTCCCGCTTGGCCATACACGTCAAGGAAATACAGGCCCGTCACATACTGATCGACGGCTTCGTCCAGCCAGGGTTCGTTGATCTGATCGCTCCCGATCGCGTTGTAAAACCACTGATGTCCCACCTCGTGCGCCACTGTCGATTCAAGTATGACGGGCGCGGGCAGGCCGCTGATCGTCGCGTTGAGATCGTACACAGCTAAGTTGATACCCGTGATGCCGGGATACTCGATGCCGGTCGCGCCCTGCATCGGCGTGCTGACCACATCGAACTCGGTGTAAGGATACGCGCCCAGGCGTGCGCTGTAACTTTCGATTGCGTTGACGGCCGTGCGGAGCGCCGCCTGCGAGCCTTCGGCGCGATCCTGGAAGGCATAGCTGTTGACTGTGGTCTCACCGATCGTTTCGCTGACCACCTCAAAGCGATCGCTGGCGGCCAGGTAAAAATCGCGCGCGGGGCCAGCTGCAAAGGTCACGCTTTGCCGATCGGATTGTTGGGTACGATCCACTTGAATCCCGGATGTGATGAGGGTCAAGGCGGCGGGAGCGGTCACATGCACCACGTAAAAGCTAGCGTCCTGGAAAGTCGTATCCGCATTGGGCGGCACCTGGCCCGCATGCCAACCCTTTTCGTCATAGACGGGAATGGCCGGATAGAAACCATCCAGTACCAGGATATCGTTGAGGTAGCCAAACAAGCCATAGTTGCCGCCGATTTCCGTGGGTACCTCGACCTCGAAATCCAGCTGGATGACGACGCACTGACTGGATTGCAGCGGCGTGGACAGCGGCACTCGAACGGTCGCGTTGTCAGATTCATAGACCGGCTTGACCTCCTGTCCATCCACCTTGACTGCCGATACGCTGGATGTGCCGCCCGCCAGGTTGGGGAACAACTGAAAATAGATGGCGTCGAGCGGCTCGTCTTCCTGGTTGGTGTAGCGCACGCGCGCCTGACCCTGCAGGGCAGCGAGATCATCGGCGATCTGCACGTCCAGGTGATATACACTCGCGCCCGGCAGCCGGTCAAGCGCCGATTGTTCATCTGCGATCAACCCGGCGCGAAAGATCGCGCGGTCGTCCCAGTTGTCAGAAATAGACAGCGTTGCTTGGGCCTGTGGCGTCGTAATGGGAATGGGGACAGATGTTGCTGTCGCCACAGTGAGGGTCGGCGTTGCTTGCGGCGCAGTTGGGCCGCAGGCAACAGCGGCCATTAGAACATAGACCACGAAAAGCAAGAAGGCTCGATTAGGTTTCATCTCATTCTCTCCTTATCGACATCGACGGACATCAATGGTCGTCGGTCGGATGTTTCGCTCATGTCGGTTTTGAGGTGATGCTCCCGGCGGATGGTCACATCCATCGCTGGATTTGGCAATCCAGCGGGAGCGTTTCACTTCTGAGGCCACATAGGCCGAATGCTTATTGGCCGGTGAGATCGAGGTAGAAAGCAAACACCCGATCGTGCTTTCGTCCCATCGTCACACTCACCTCGCCCGTGCTCAGTCCATACACGATGGACCATTGCGTATTGGCTTGAGACACATCACCCAGAAGGCTCAGCGCATCCTGAGCAGTGATCTGGCCCTCAGTGGTTGATAGCCGCTGAGCGATCGTGTCATAGCGTGTACATTGCCCCGTGGCACTACCATCGACAGCGCTGCGCAAGAAGTTGGTGGCCAGGTGCCAGGGCTTATCATTGGGAATGACCTGAATCTGGCCCTGATAAAACTCCGCAAGCGCAGCCCGGCCTGAGCGATCTGCGATGAGGTAATGCAGCGCCGGCCCGCTGCCCCAATCGATGTTGTAGCGCTGTAGAACGGCGACAGCTTCATCCACGGTACCGGCCTGATCCAGCATTTTGCGAATGACCAGCAACGAATCGATCGTTTCTTTATCAGGATCGGATTGCACGTTCCCCGCCGGTACCGCCGCCATCCCGACGACCAGGCCGCGCTCGTTCATGCCATCGAATGGTAGCGTCGGGGCATCGAGCAGCGCTTGCCGTTGATCGAGCGGCAGTTCGATCAATTGATTGACTTTGTCGCCGAACCCCAGATAGGCCAGGTCCACCATCGAGACCGAAGCATAGCTGGTTGTGGGATGGTTAAACAGGAGCAAAGCGGGGCTTGCTACCCAATCGAAATTGCGGCCATAGAACTTGTCTGCACCGCCCAGCGCTGCAAACAGCGAACAGGCCCAGGTGGGCGACGGATTCGTGCCTGTTAACTCTGTGCGGTTATCGAGATAGAACGAGCTTGATTCGTTTGAACCGTAATAGTGCATCGTGTAGAGCGGAAAGTCAGTAACTCTTTCCAAACTATTGAGAGTCGCGACCTCCTGCTCCGAGAGCGTTGCTTCTGCAGTTGGCGGAGTGACAGGGGCGTGGATCGCCGTTGGCTGCTCGATGGAAACACGGGTCGCCGTTGGCTGAGTGACGGGAACACGAGTCGCCGTCGGGCCGCAAGCCGCGAGAATCAGGCTGGTGATCAGTACCAACCCGATTGGTTTGATGAGGCGTTCTAGGCTGAGCATTGATCGTTCCTTTCCGCCACCTGTTGTCACGTGCGCGCTTCCGTCACGGCACAGGTCGCCAGGCCGGCGCCCAGTTCTGTGCTCCATTGTCGGTCAACCGACGCACAGCGCTGCCATCCGAGTTCATGAGATAGATTTCATCATGACCCGTGCGGCCCGAAGTAAAAACGATCTGCACGCCATCCGGGGACCACGCCGGAAAACTATCATCTCCCGTCTGATCGGTCAGGCGTGTCGGATGACCGCTATCCGAATCCATCACGTAGATTTCGACGTTGCCATCGCGCCGGGAAAAGAAAGCGATCCGCGAACCGGCGGGGGACCATTTTGGTGCACCGTCATGAATCGTGTTTTGAGTCAGCCGCTGCTGATGGCGGCCATCGACATCCATCACGTATAGCTCATAGTTGCCATCTCGTTTGGACTCAAAGGCGATCTGCTGTCCGTTCGGCGACCATGATGTGATCCAATCTTCGCTTGGATGATCGGTGAGCGGCTGTTGATTGGAGCCGTCGCGGTTCGTCACGTAGATATCCCAGTTGCCGCCGCGATCGGAATCGAAGCTGATCCGCAGGCCATCCGGCGACCAAGCGGGGAAACTCTCGCTGGCCTCAGGGGTATTGGTCAACCGGCGCACATCACCACCGTCGGCGTTCATGCTGTAAATCTCGTCGTTGCCATCCCGATTGGAGACAAAGGCAATGCGACTACCATCCGGCGACCAGGCGGGCGAACTGTCCATGAAAGTGTTGTCTGTCAGTTGACGGGCGTTGCTGCCATCCACGTTGATGAGCCAGATATCAAAATCGCCATCGAGGTCGGAAGCGAAAGCGATTTCCCCGGAGGTGTCCGCCGTGGAAGACGTCACAGCAGAAGGTGGTGCCGCTAACGCCTCCGCAATGGCTTCCCCAAATTGGCGTGACGCGGCCGGGCCGTTGGCCGTGATGATGCGACCGTCACGTTCAACAACCGCTCCTGTATAGATACCTCCCGCTTGCTCTATCACGGAACCTGGCAGAGAGGTCGTCGCGCGCTTATCCTTCAGCACGCCCGCCTTGGCCAGCGTGATGGGCGCGATGCAGATGGCGGCCACGACTTTGCCTTGCGCAACCGCTTCCTGTGCAATCCGGATGGCCTCGGCGTTGCTGCTGTCATAGTTGTAGCCGCCGATAAATACAATGGCATCATGGTCTGCGGCGTGCACCTCGCTTAACGCCACATCGGGCTGGACTTTCTTCCCCTGATGACCGGCCACGCTGCGCGATCCTGAGGAAGCCACGCTGACGATAACGCCCTGGTCTTCCAGGATGGCGCGCGGTGTGCCATACTCGGTCTCTTCGAACAGGCCGAAGATAACGAACAAGGCGCGCTGGGCAGTGATGGTCGGCGTCGGTTGAACAACGGGTGTGAGGGTGACCGTGGGGGCGGGTGGGACAATCGGCAGCGGTGTGGGCGCGGCAGGTGTCTCAACTGGCGCGCCACTACATCCAGCCAGGAGTAATACCGCCAGGCTGAGACTACTTAATTTTTGAAGCAATTGATTGACTCTCATATTCTACCTCGTGATGTCCTGGGTGGTTCTGTGGTTGAACCTGATGGTATCAGCGTGTGCGCGCATAGTGCGCGATGTTCTTGATGAAATTCAAGTTCTTAGCGCCATCGGCATTGTCTTTCAACAATCCCAAATCTGCAATGACGAGCACCTGCCCGCCCTTGCCGTGATCGACCAGCCCGAGGACGCCTCTCGCCAACTCAACGCCGCCAGTCTGGTACATGGGCACCTGATGGCCTTCATAAACGCTGGTCAGATATTTCGCATCAACAGTCAAAGGATGATCCACGGTCAAGCGCACGATTCCGCCGCCGATATTTCCGTGCTGAAACTTGATCCCCAGTGGTTCCAGTAGCGCGTTGAAATCGGTGGCGTCTTCGTTAATGTCTTCCAGATGCCGCGCCGAGGCAAGATTGTAACCACTATTGGTCACGACCAGGAAGCCGCCTTTCGCCACATATTCGGTCAAAAGGTCGAATTCCGCTTTGCTCCAGGTCTCGAAGTTCGGGCCGGGATAATCCAGAGTGGGCAGCATGACGATGATGCCGACATTTTCCAAATCAGCCGAGGTGATGGCCTGACCGTAGGGTAGCAAATCCACGTCGAAACCTTCCCAGGCCAGAGCCATGCCCAATTCACGCAACATGCCGGGTGCAATCGTGGCCGATTCGGTATGGCTGGCGATGAACAGGGCGCGCCGATCCGGACGGGGAGTCACACGCAAGTCGGTCTGGGTGCGGCCCGTTTCCAGCGCGGCGGTCAGGGCGATTTTGGTGACTCCAACGAACAGGTCACTCACTTCGCGGGCTACTTCCACCGTTTCGTAGGGGTCGTGCCAGTGCGAGGCAAAATGGATATAGGCGCTGCCTTTCGTTTGCCAATCTCTACTATCCAGATTATACAAATTGAAATTGGGCACGTTGAAAGCATCGAAATTACTGTTATCCGCGACCGGCCCGTAGACAATATGCTCCTTGGGCGACAATCCGTAAGGCGCCATGGTTTGAACGACAAAATCCTGCCAGGGCGCGCGCTCATCGCCAAACTGTCCATAAGGCGTAAAGCTCATCGTTATTTCAGAGAGCTTGCCATCCAGACCATGCCCCACTCCGTCGATTCCCATCATGCCCAACGTTCGGTCGAGCAGTTCCTGGTGAGTGGAGACAAAATGGGCTGAACCGTAAGTCATCAGTTCGTGACCGCCAAACCAGACCAGATAGAGGTCAACCGCTGGTTGGATCTGGGAGACATTCAAAATCCGCGCGACTTCCAGCAAAATGGCGGAACCGCTGCCGTCATCAAAAACGCCAGGGCTGTTCGGGGAGTCCACATGCGCCGTCAGAATTACTGCTTTCGACGAATCCGCTCCGGGAAGGCGCGCGATCAGATTGCCCGCCTGCCCAGGGATGAAGACATCCGCATCCCAGATCAGACGGGCCGTTTCGACACGTTCGAAATCGTCCCAGGTTTTGATCCCGGCCGGGCCTAAGTCCTCCAGACGAGCGTACAGGATGGGAATCCGAGCGATATGATCAAAATATTGAAAAACGCCCCCATCCCCTATCAACGTGCCGCGACTTTCGCCATCCTGGTTGGAATAGTGAGTCACCAAGACCACCCCATCCAATCCCTGGTTGATAAGTTTCATCAATCTTTCGCCATTGGCCTGATAATCTGCGTTCAGGACGGTATCGATGAGGGCATAATCCAGAAAGAGAATGCGGTCTTTGATATCTTTGGTCGTCAGAGCGTTGAATGTCTCTGCGTCGCGCACCAGCAGCGGTAGGCCAGCAGCGTTCGCCGGATTGCGCTCCGAGTCGTTGCTTTTGCCATCCGAATCCAGCGAGAGCGCCAGTTGGGGATCATAGCGGGAGCCGCGTAACCCATTGACAGGGACTTCAATCTCCTGCCCATCGACCGTCAGGTGTAGGCGTGTTTCCCACAATTCCACACTTGAAAAAACCTTGAAACTTTGTCGTTCCAACTCCAGCCCTCTGGCTTGCAAGCTGGAAAACTTACTTAACTTCCCCGCGACATAGTCCAAGGCCTCGGCTTCCCCGCTGCTGCCAGAGTTGCGCCAGCCGGAGTAAGGTTGGATAGAAGTCAAGTCCGTGAGATAGGCGAATATACTTTCCTGCGAAATCAACTCGTAGGGAACAGCAGGGTATGCTATAGCTGTTGCGATGGGTCGCAGTTCGACGGGCGGGGGAATCGGCGTGGGTATTGATGATACAGGTATGGCAGTGATTGTGATCGACGGTTGAGGAGCAGCCTGTGTGCAGCCAGCGGTGACGAGTGATACAACGATCAGCCGCACGATGAGACGATAAAAAGTTGACACGTTTTCCTCCACTGATCTAAACATAGGTCCATCATCTGTGAAACTTCAACAGGCCGCCGTTGCCTGGATAGCGGTCAACAAATGATCGGGCGGATCGGTCTTGCTGACAAACGCATCGGCGCCTGCCGCCAGAATCGCTTGCCGCATCTCCGGTCGAGCGCTGAGAGCAATGACTCTCAGCTCAGGACACACTCTGTGCATGGCCGGCAGTAAATCAATCACCGAGCCGTGCAAATCCCAGTCCAACAAGATCAGATCGGGATGAACGGCTGCGACCTGCGACAGAGTTTCCGCAGCCTCACCCGTCTCGCCGACGACGGTCAGGCCGGGTTGTTGATCCAGCAACGCCCGCAGCGCAAATCGCACTCGCGCCTGATGATCTGCCAACAAGATGCGCATAGAATAATCCTCATTCTTGCCCCAGTCCCGATGGTCACTGCTGCTGAGGCGCGGCACAAAGCGCTCGCCTTAATCCTTTGGTAGATTTTTGATCAGTTCAGTGCTCACCCAGTAAAGATCACCCTTGTCCACATAGAATAGATATTTGCCATCCGGCGAGATCGAAGCAATCGACGCACTGGCCGGTAGCCCCTGCTGCGTTAAATCTTTGGCAGCACCCCATTTACCATCGGCCAAACGGAATCTGACGCGCAGGTTGCCATTGCCATCATCATATATCAGGTAACTCCCGTCGGGGGCAATGGCCGGATGGACACCAGGCGCTATATCCTCCCAGGCCGTGAAACGCCCGTTGGTCAGGGTGACTTTGCTCAGCTTGACTGCGCCGGCAAAGTGAGTGACATAGATTTGCCCGCTCTGATCCGAGCTAACAAACATGCCTTCGCCGACATGTCTGGGGGCCGACCAACCGTCGGCGGTTCGATCGGTCGCCCAAATGCCGCCATCCTCCAGCGTGCTCTTTTCTTCGGATTGCGGGGAGTGCGCCCAGCCAAAGTAAAGGGTATTACTATCCGCAGTCACGTGCGGTTCAAACGCAGTATATCCGGCCGCAAAAGCCGCCGGGGCTGGATCTGTCCAGTCGCCATCGACCAGGTGCGTTTCATAAATGACGTTTTGGTTACCGTCCAGCCGGCGCGTGAAGTAGAACTCTGTTCCATCGGGAGAAAAAGTACCGGCAAAGTCCATGGCACCATCAACGGAAACAATTCCCGGCGCAAAGATCTGCGGCGTCAAACCGGGCGGCGTCTGTCCCAGATAAGCATTGCTGCTTGCGCCAACATCCACCTTCATCAGGTAAATTTCGAACCGCTGCATCAGCCTCGATCCGACGAGCAGACAAGTCCCGTCTGCCAGCTGCAACCAGGTGCGCAAGACGTTGTGCCGGCCGGGTTTGATGGTCTTTTCCCAGACCAGTTTTCCGTCCCGATCGATTTTGGTGATCGAGATCAGCCCAGAGGGTGTCCCGGACATATCTTTGCTCCAATCGCCCGCCGCAAGGTATCCGCCATCGGCAGCCTGGGTCACTGCCATGGGGTAGTCCATCATAACCGGGTCGCCAAAGTTGCTGGTCCAGACATCTTTTCCTTGCTGATCCACTTTGATAAACAGGAAATCCGCTTTCGAGCGCGCCGTGTCATCGGCAGGAGCATATGCGGCGGCGATGAGATAGTGGTCGTCGGCGGTGCGGATGAGATCGAAGGCCGAGGTGGTTCCCTCTTCCCAGGTACGATCCCAGACCTGGTTGCCATTTTTATCCACTTTGAGCAAGTAGCTATCATCTCCAGGCTCCGGGAAACGCAGGAGCGAGGCCAACACGACGAAACCGCCGTCAGGCGACTCAACGCCGCCGCTGGCGAGCAAATTGTTCTTGCCGCCAAAGGTGTGCGACCACAGCGGGTTGCCGGCGGCATCGACTTTTGCCAGGTATACATTGCTGCGCCCGGCATACCCGCCGTAGCCGGCCGCGCCGGGGTCCGCGATGATGTCGTTGGGGTCTACGCTGTTGCCCCAGAGCATGAAGCTGCCATCGGCCAATTCGCGGACGGAGGCCGATTCATCGAGCGGGCCGCCGAAAGCCTTCGACCAGATTTCTTTTCCAGCTAGATCAACTTTGATGAGATAAGCATCCGCCCCGCCCGCGCCGGAAGATTTCGTCATACCGGACAGCAGCAAGTTTCCGTCACTCGTTCGGATAATGGACAGGCCCTCTTCGGCCTTATCGCCGCCGTAGGTTTTCTCCCAGAGCACGGCCCCGTTCGCATCTGTCCGGATCAGATACACGTCGCCGCTCAGACCCGCCCCAGTCATGTCGAGGCCGGCTGTGCCCACGATGTAGAATCCGCCATCGTCAGCCACCAGAACATCTTCCCCCATATCCCCGGATGTTTTATGATAGGTCTTGTCCCACAGGATATGTGGGATTTCCGGGGTTGGGATGGCGGTGGGCTGAGACGTAGCGGTTAGGGGAATGGGCGTGGCCGTGGGTGAAGGTGTAGCAGTTGGGAGGATAGGCAAGGTTGTCGGCGGAACGCTGGCCGTC
Organism: Thermoflexales bacterium; assembly: GCA_041738395.1. Taxonomy (GTDB): domain Bacteria; phylum Chloroflexota; class Anaerolineae; order Fen-1058; family Fen-1058; genus Fen-1058. Next base: position 4,435 of record JBGSPW010000055.1, on the reverse strand, counting down.
GTGGCGGTGGCTGTAGGCGCAGGTTCTGCTTGACCGCAGCCAGTCAAGAGTGTGCCGATCAGGAATACTATGATCACTGTTCTCATTTGAATAGACATGGCCTGTCTCCTTAACTATTGTTTTATGCCCCAGAGAATGATCGCCTTACCCTTGTTTACACTGGATGCCAGCAACGAACCATCCGCCGAGAACGCAAGAAAATAGACGTATTCATCGTGACTATCGAGGGTTCGCAGTTCTTGCCCGCTCGTCGCATCCCATAATTTGATCGCCCCATCCGCGCTGGCCGAGGCCAGGAGAGTGCCATCGGGTGACAGCGCCAAACCATAAACGTAACCCCGGTGCCCCTTGAGCGTGCGTATTGCCTGTCCACTTTCGACGTCCCAAATTTTTATCGTTAGATCGCCACTCGACGAGATGAGCTGGTTACCATCCGGCGTAAAGACCAGGTTATACACATTACCGCTATGTCCGCTGAGCGTATGCAGTGCCTGCTGGGTTGCTATATCCCAGAGGGTGATAGTGGTGTTGCCTTCAGCATTTCCTGATGCCAGCCAAGCGCCGTTGGGCGAGAAAGCCAAACTATCGATCGGACTATTGGGCGCTTGAAGGGTGTGCAACTCTCGTCCGCTTTTTACATCCCAGATGGTGATCGTACCTTCGACGCCACCTGAGGCCAGCATCAGACTATCGGGTGAGAAGGCAATCTTCATCACAAAAGATTTGCGTTTGCCAAGCGTTTGGATGAGCTGCCCGGTTTCCACAGCCCAGATACCGATGGTGTTATCAGGATTGCCTACGGCCAGCAGTTCGCCGTTTGAGGAGAAGGCCACGTTGTATACGCGCGCCCCCGGCTCGGTCAGGGTATTTGCTTTCTGTCCACGCTTGATGTCCCACAGCGTCAAAACGAGATCACCACTCAGGGATGCCAGGTGAGGAGTATCCGGTAAGAAGACCAACCCGGTCACACCGTCGGTATGCCCACCGAGGGTTGACAAGGCTTCAATCTGATCCACATTGGATAATGAGATCGCAGCTTGCTCAAAATCTGCACCTGGTGTGACTGAGGGCGCAGGTGAAATGGGAGTAGTGGTCGGCGAAACCGGCGTGTTCACGGCGGGAATCGGTGCGTTAGTTGGTGGAACCGGCGTGGCTGTGGCAAGCACGGGCGTGTTGGTCGGTGAAACCAGCGTATTCGTGATGGGGATTGATGTTGGAGTAGCGGTTGTCTGGCAGCCGACGATCATACCAGCGATAACAATCAGTGCCAGGATCAGACGATAGCGAGTTGACATGTTTTTCTCCGTGGGACAAGGTGTCATTTGGATATTCCCCATAAATAAATCAGGTTATCGTAACTACCGGAGACCAACAACGTTCCATCGGGCGAAAATGCGACCGTCATTAATTCGTCGGGGTGCACCAGTGTTTTCAACAGTTTTCCAGTGGTCGCATCCCACAGTTTTACGGTACCATCCGAACCGGCTGAAGCCACCAACGTGCCATCCGGAGAAAAGATTACGTCCATCACCCCCTCTCCGCTTTGGAGCGAGCGGATCAATTGCCCACTTTTCACGTCCCATATCTTTACAGTTGGGTCAATCCCTCCCGAGACTAACAAACTTCCATCTGGAGAAAAAGCCACCGCATGGATATCTGTACGGTGACTTTCAAGGGTGAACAACTCGCGTCCACCCGCAACATCCCACAATTTTATCGAGATATCCGCAATGTCATCCGGTCCCAGCGCAGATCCAGTCGCCAGCAGACTACTATCTGCCGAAAATGCCATGCCAATCACAGCATCAGAATGTTTATCCAGCGTTCGTTCAATTTGCCAGGTGGCAGTATTCCAAAGTTCTATCGGCAAATTGGATGGTACCAAAGCCATCCAGCGGCCATCTGAAGAAAATGTACACTCGGAGTGATTCGTCGCCGCAGCATGCACGATCTCTCCGCTTTCGATATTCCATACCTCGCCATTACTTAAAGCCAATTGCTGGTCATTCGCCAGGAAGAAAACTTCCCCCCCTCCATTATGATTGAAGGATTTTATTTCTTGTTGGGTAATTAGGCTCCACAACTTGACCTCGTTATTCTGGCCCGCGGATGCCAGAAGGCGGCTATCAGCAGAAAAAGCAACCGAGAATAAACGGCCTGTATGCCCGATCAGTTTGGTCTGAAGCTTTACCTGTGAAACGGTGGCGGCGGTGATGCCCGTCGAAGCAGTTGGTGCCGGTGCCCAGACGCCCGCTGCGTCATATCCTTTGCCGTCGGTTAACGCGGTGAGCGTAGCGGAGGCCAGATCGTAAACCCATAGCGTGCTTTTCGGCCAGCGATTGGAGTGACTGGAGCGGCCAGGGTGGCCCGTCGAAACGAGCAGTTGCTTCCCGTCCGGCGAGTATTCCAGGCCCTCCAGATATTCGGCAACTAAAGTAGTGCGTCTGACCTGGCCTGTGGAGATGGTAACGAGATACAGGCTGGCCTCGTCCCCATTTTTTGTCTTTCCAAAGACGGTGATTGCGGTCCCATCCGGCGACCAAACGGCAAGCTCCGGAGTCGTACCTGCTGGCAATGGGCCAACGGGGCGCGACGTGCCGTCCAGCTTCACAATCAAAACCTGCCCGGACTGGGTAGGGACAACGACAATCTCCGTCCCGTCCGGCGACCAGGCCGCCGAGAGCAGGTCGCGATATACTTCGCGGATTTCCCCGTTCGAGATGGATAATACGTGGACGTTATGCGTTCGGACGGACTCATCTGGCGATATGTCCTCGATCAGGATTTGCTTCCCGTTGGAGGCCCATTCCACTGCACCAGCGATCCAATCGAGCGGGAAGGCTTGTTCGACGCCGCTCCCATCGCTACGCAGGATGGTCACGACGCTGCGCTTGTCGCTGGTGCCGGCGACGGGGTGGAGGGCGGCGACGGCCAGGCGCGTCCCATCGGGCGACCAGGTTGGGTCGTTCCAGGGATACGCCAGTAACGTATCCGTAACGCCCGCGCTGAGTTCAATCGGCGCAGCGCCATCAAGCCCCACGCTCCAGATTTCCAGCGGGCCGTGCCGGTCGCCGCTCAGACCGTTGGGAACCACCATGTAGGCAATCCTTTGGCCGTCCGGCGACCACACTGGGCGTAGGCAAGTATCCTTTGGCTTGCCCCCCGCCAGCCGGCGTTGGTTGGAGCCATCGGCGTTCATCACATAGATCGCCGGCTTGCCATCCCGGTCGGAGAGAAAGGCGATCAGGCCGGCACCGTTATCGCCGAGAGGCTGTGTGGCTGTCACGCTGGCGGTCGGTGCCGGCGCGGCCGTGGCAGAGATCGGCGGCGATGTTGGCGAAACCGGCGTATTCGTGGCGGGGGTTATGGTTGGGGTGGCGGATGTTTGGCAACCGACGGTCGTAAAAGCGATAATAACCAATGCCAGGATCAGGCGATAGAAAGTTGACATGGTTGCTTCTCGGGTTGATAGACTGTGATGTTGACTGTCGAGCCTGTCTTTTACAGACCAATGATTTTGGAACAGCATGATTACAGGCACTCGGATCGGGTTGTGTATCGAGTTCAGGATGTGGAGTCTTCGGACTCCTCTTTACCCGCGCGAAGTTCCTTTTCCAGCGTGACGAACTCGCTGACTGTGTTCATCCCCGCTCTTTGATAGAGCCGGGTTGCGCCGGTCGGGTTGGAGGCATCCACGCCGAGGCCGATAGTCTTCGTCCCACGCCTGTAGAACGCACCAAAGGACTGGTGCAGCAGCGCGAGTCCCAGCCCGTGTGTGCGCCAGGCCGGACGGACGGCCAGGATGTGAATCCAGCCAATGCCCATGCGATATTGGTTGATGGAAAAACCGGCCACTTCAATGCCAGCCCAAATCACGACCCACAGGGCGGGGTCATATTCGGGGCTTTCGAAGGTGTAGTAGGAGAACTCGTCAAAGGTCAGTTGGTGACTGCCCCAATTGTTCTTAAAGGCTTCGTTGCGCGCCTGCCAGATGGCAGTGGCCTGTTCATCTTGGATGAAGGGGCGGAACTCCAACCCTTCGGGCAGAACCGGCACGGGGGGCGCGGCCTCCAGCTCAATGCCCATGCGCCAGTGATAACGCACCGGTGCATACCCGGCCTGCGCAAGAATAGCCTTGCCAACTTCATCCTTGTTATCCAACGCTACGCGGATAAAAACCCGCTGATCTGGCGCAGCCAGTGGGACGTGCTGGGCCTGGACACGCTTTTCCAGCGCGCCTAGCAGGGCAGCTTCCATGCCTTGACCCTTGAATTCCGGGTGAACGTAGATGTCGCCGCTCATTTCGCGGTGTTCGCCAATATCAAAGACTGCGCCATACCCAACCAGGTTTCCGGCCTCGATCTGAACGACAAAAGCGTCCTGTTCCGGGTCGAAACCCTCGAAGTCCCATTCATTTTCCAGGTCTTCAGGTGTG
>JBGSPW010000103.1:0-23212 GCA_041738395.1 Thermoflexales bacterium | reverse complement strand
GCTGCCCTTGATCAACTTCACCAGGCCCGACGGCACGATGTCGTGTTGATCGCCCGCTTCGGGATAATCGCCCACCGAGGGCGGATCGCCCATCATCACCAGCAGGTTGCGAATGCCCAGGGCATGCGCCGCTAACAGATCGCCTTGCACGCGCAGCAAGTTGCGCCCACGCGTGGGGAAGTGCAGCACCGTTTCCATCTCGGTCTCGCGCTGAACCAAATGCGCCAGCGCCCACGCGCTCATCCGCATGCGCGCCATCGGCGTATCGGCGATGTTCATCACGTCGAAACCCGCGCGCTTCAACTCGCGCGCCACTTCGATCAGGCGCGTCGCGCTGTGCCCGCGCGGCGGATCGACTTCGATGGCGGTGACGAACTGCCCGGTGGTGAGTTTTTCGGCCAGCTGCGTCGGCGCGAGCGGCTCAGCTAAACCCGATCGGTCTTCCGCAGCTTCAGCAATCACCTCGCTCACCTCTACCGTGTTCGAGCGCTGCAACTCCACTTCGTCCAGCGCCGCCCGCATCGCGCGGATGTGATCGGGCGTGGTGCCGCAGCAGCCGCCGATGATCGACGCGCCGGCTTGCAGGAAACGCCGCGCAAAATCGCCGAAGTATTCGGGCGTGGCGGGATAGATCAAGCGTGAGCCCATGCGCTGTGGCCAACCGGCGTTGGGCTGAATCGACACGAGCGGGCGGCAGTCCACTTGCGCCGCGCTGCGCGACAGCGCCTGCACCACGGGCAAGAGTTTGGCCGGGCCTACGCTGCAATTCGCGCCGATTACATCAACTTCCAGTTCGCACAACTGGTGCGCCACTTGTTCCGGTGTCTCACCCAGCGGGGTGCAGCCGTCTTCGGTGTACGTCATCTGCGCGATGAGGGGCAGGTTGGCATTCACCTCGCGCGCGGCTTTGATGGCCTGCACGATCTCGTTGAGATCGCTGAACGTCTCAAAGATCAACGCATCGACGCCGGCCTCGTTCAGCGCGGTGATTTGTTCCTTGAAAGCGGTGAACGCCTCCGCCGGACTGACGCGCCCCAACGGCGCGAGGCGCACGCCCAACGGCCCGACCGATCCGGCCACGTAGATCTGGCGGCGCGACTCATCGGCGGCCTTGCGCGCCAACCTCACGCCCGATCGGTTGATCTCTGCGACCTTGTCTTCCAGATCGTGCTCCAACAGGCGGAAGCGATTGCTGCCGAAGGTATTGGTCTCCAGCAGATCGGCGCCCGCTTCCACGTAGCCGCGATGCACGCCCAGTACCACCTCGGGCCGCGTGAGATTCAATCCGTCCAGCGAATGCTCGAAGGTGATGCCGTGCGCGTGCAGCTGCGTGCCCATCGCCCCGTCGCACAATACCGGCCCGCGCTGTAAGCGTTCAATGAAGTCGTTCATGATTCCCCCGATGATCGTCATTGCGAGGAGCGCTTTTTGCGACGAAGCAATCTCCCCTTGCAGCATGGAGATTGCTTCGTCAGCCGCAAACTGCGCGGCTTCCTCGCAATGACACTTGGATAAGATTATTCTTTTAACCGTACCACGCGGAAGGCTTCCGCAAACGCCATACCCTTCTCTTTGCCCGTATCCGCCGAGCGCTGGCGCATCATCTCTGCGAGGTTCGTCATCCCGTCGAGTTGGCAGTGATGCTCGCGCAGCGCTTTGATCTTCAACTCGATCGTGTCGCTGACGTCGATCCACGTGTCGAGCTGCTCGAAGGCGCGCACGTAGACGCCCTGCACTTCGTGGGCCGCGCCCTCCTCGGGCCACAGTAGTTCCATCGAGGCGCTGGGGAAGATCGCGTCGAGCGCCGCGAAGGCTGCCGCGCGATGATCGGGATGGTTGATGCGGTTGCTGCCCCAGAACACCAGGTTGGGATCGCCGCAGAAGACCACCTCGGGTTTGTGCTTGCGGATCAAGTGCACCAGTTCGCGGCGCAGCGTCAGATCGGGCACGAGGCGGCAGTCGTCGTGGCGCAGAAACTCGATGTGCCGGATGTCCAGCACGTCACAGGCGTTCTTCTGCTCTTCTTCGCGCAGGGCAGCCAACGAATACGGCGTGAACTTCACATCGTGCGTGCCCACGTTGCCGCTGGTGCATAACACCACGGTGATCTCGCACCCGGTTTTGGCCCACTTCGCCAGCGTCGCGCCGCACGAAAACTCCATGTCGTCGGGATGCGCGAAGATCGTCATCGCCGACGAGGGGATCCAGTCGCTGTCAAACTTTGCCATTCAACTCCATTTCTGATTGCTGAGCGTCATTGCGAGGAGCATCCTGAGCGGAAGCCCGCGTTTTTTGCGGGCTGTAGTCGAAGGATACGACGAAGCAATCTCCTGCTTGATGGACACTGAGATTGCTTCGTCCGCCGCAAACTACGCGGCTTCCTCGCAATGACGGATTATGATTCCTGCGGTTGATCGATCAGCGTCATCACGCGATACACTTCTGCGGCGGTGAGTTTGCCGCCGTCGTCGGCCTTCGCCTTCTGGCCCTTTTTCTTGGCTCGCTTGCGATACTCTTTTGCTTCTTCCTGCGCCCACTGCGTGATCATCTCCGTCGGATCCCAATCGCCGAGCTGGCTCTGGTGCAGTTTCAGCGCGCTGACTTTGTTCTCGAGCGTGACGGCGATGTCGATCGCGACGTCGGATTTCTTCGCGCCATGAATGTAAACCGCGTGGACTTTGTGCACCGGCCCTTCTTCCGGCCAGAACAATTCCATTTCGGCGCGCGGGAAAACCGCTTCCAGCGCCGCTTGCGCCGCCGCGCGATGATCGGGATGATTGATATAGTTGCTGCCGTAGAACCAGCCTTCGGGATCGCCGCAGATCACGACTTCGGGTTGGTGCTTGCGAATCGCACGCACCAACTTGCGGCTCAAGATCAGATCGGGTTCCAGCGCGCAGTCGTCGTGGCGCAGAAAGACAACGTGCTTCACGCCGAAGAAGTCGGCCACGGCCTGCTGTTCGGCCTCGCGCGTTTTGGTCAGCGTCTTGAGGGTGTACTTTGGATCGTGCGTGCCCACGTTGCCACTGGTGCATAACACCATGGTGATCTCACACCCCGCGGCCGCCCATTTGGCCAGCGTCCCGCCGATAGTGAACTCGGAATCGTCGGGATGCGCGAAGATGGTCATGGCGGATCTGGGGATGTAACTGCCGTTGAATTTAGACATGGCCCCCTCCCAAAAACGTAACGAGTAACGAGTAATGCGTAACCAGCAGCTTACTCGTTACTCATTATTGCCTTTATTCCGCAGCCTGAAGTGCTCCAACTATCTTCGGTAATGATACCTCATACCGATAACTTACGTTCATATGCCCGTCGTCGAACTCTTCGTATTCGTGCGGCACGCCCAGCGCTTTCAATTTCTTGACGAAGAGGCGCGCGCCGAAATGCAGATTGAATTCGTCGCGGGTGCCGCAGTCGATGAACAGCAAACGTAGTTGTTTCAGGTTGTCGGCATACCGATCGACCAGCTGCACCGGATCGCATTCCAGCCAGCGCGCCCACACCTCTGGCTTGAGTTCACACGTTTCCAGGTCAAACGGAAAATCGATCGGGAGCGGTTGCGCGGTCGGGTTGGGGGAATAGACCGCGGCCATTGCCAGAATGTTGATGGCGTCAAAATCACGACCCTCTTTCTTAGCCTTGCGCTCGAACTCGATCCACCATTTTTCCAGCCCGCCCGCTTGCCATATCGCGTTGAGGAACTTGGGAAAGTCGAGGCGATAGGCCAGATCGAAAGCCATGTCGCCGCTGTGGCAGGCTACCGCGCCGAAGACGTCGGGATGCTGCAGGCCCAGCATGATTGCGCCATAGCCGCCGCTCGACTTGCCAAACACCCCGCGTCCTTCCGGCCCCGCGCTGGTGCGATACATCCGATCGATGTGCGGCACGATCTCGTCGATGACGTAATCTTCATAGCGTCCAATCGCCGTCGAGTTGCGATACTGGCTGCCGCCGTAGCGCGTGAAGCAATCGGGCAGCACGTAGATCGCGGGCGATAGCTTGCCTTCAGCCATCAACCGATCGATCCGCTGCTGCAAATTGGGCTGCCACGCGGCGAAGTTCAACAGCGACAACCCGCTGCCCGTGAAGCCGGTCAGGCCGTAGATCACGGGATAGCGTTTGCCCGATGTCTCATAGTCGGGCGGCAGAATGATCGGCAGCGAGCGCGTCGCCGGATCGCCCAGCGGATTGTCGGCCAGCACGCGGCTGGTGAATTGTTCGATAACTAATTGTGTCGGCATTATTTTCCTCCCGGCCACAACCGAAAGCCCATTTGTTCAAAGTGATGATCGAAACCAAAAACGTCACGCAGTTTCAATTGGCGCATCAAAACGAAGCTCGTGCAGTCCGTAAACGAGTATTCCTTGTCGTCATAGCGCTGAAAGAGTTCCCACGTTTCGCGCCACAGATCTTCGTCAATGTGGACAATACGCGTGTTGGCCGAGCGCTGTACGGCCCGCCCGAATTTGACTGCTTGAAAATGGCCGCAGTGGGACAACAAGAATGTGATCGTTTCGGCGACAACGTAGTCGCTGGTGTAGATCAGGTTGGACTGCGCCAGTAACGTCGCAAAGGCCGGTAGGGTGTGTGCATGCTGGCGATCGTCCCGATCAAACGCTGCGACCCAGCCGCTCGTATCTGCAAAAATCTTCATTTTTGATGCTTCCGTTTCGCGGCGGGTTTGGCTTTGTAAGCCGGACGCGATTCCTGGACGGCCACCGGCGCAGGCTTGCGACGTGGGGCCTTTGTTTGTGGCGAATCACTCCAATCAGGGCGGTAGATGTATTTATCATGATGGATTGAGCCATCGCCCAATCCGGTCGCCATGGTGCCCACGAGTTGCAACAGCGGATCGTCCGGCGACATGACGCGCTCTTCGTCTTCTGCCATGGCGTGGAGCAAGTAGTCTTCCAATGCCTCCCGGATCTGCACCGCCAATGTAAGATCATTTTCCTCGGCTCGTTTTTGCAGCCGCTCATACATATCGCGCGGTAGATAGACTTGCGTCCGTACCATGTTTTCACGCATGGCGCACCTCCTCAATTAGATGTATAGATTATACATCTAGTTCGCCATCAACTGCTCTACGCGACTGACGCCCACCGCGTAATACTTCGCCGCCGGATGATGTATCACGATCGCCGCCGTCGATTGTTCGGGAATCAATTGATGCGCCGCTGAAAGTTCCAGGCCCACTTCGCTCACCTGCGGCAGCAGCGCAAACACCTTTTGATGATCGGCCAGATCGGGGCAGGCCGGATAGCCCCACGAATAGCGCTTGCCACGCTTCGCGTCGAGGTTCAACTCGCGCCGCACGTGGTGATGCACATACTCGGCGGTTGCTTCCGCCGTTTCCACGCTCAGGCCGTGCAGGAAGTAGGCTTCCGAGTAGTCATTTTTGCTTTGCAGTTCCTGAAACTTTTCAGCAGCGCCATGTCCCACCGTCACCACCTGAAATGCGACGACATCCATCACGCCGGATTCGACCGGGGCGAAGTAATCACTCAACGCCAGAAAATCCTGTCCCTGCTGGCGCGGAAATTCAAAGCGCGCGATTTCTGTTTTTCGATCGATGGGATCGTAGACGATCAATGTGTCGCCCTTCGACTGCGCGGGATAGTAGCCGTACACGGCCTGCGGCTTTAGATAACCCGATCGGATCGCGTCCCGCTTCATCCGATCGAGCCGCGCGTCGAAGTCGGCCTTCATCTTCACCCACTCGTCGCCATGCGTATTCTTCGCCCCCCACTGCAGGCGATAGAGCTCATCGATATCCAGGTGCTGCAAAATGATCTCCAGCGGCATCTCTCGAATCACACGTGATCCCCAGAACGGCGGCACGGGAATGTCTTTCACGACCGGCACACTGGATCGCCCGCTAACGATTGCAGGTTTTGCTTCCGCATTCCGCGTTCCGACTTCCGCATTCGCTTCCTCAATGATCCGCCCGACCAAATCCCCGCGCTCCGCCGGATCGATCAACTGCTCCATTGTGTCGAGTCCCTCGAAGGCATCCTTGCAATAGAACACGCCGGAGTCGTAAGGCGACCCTGCTTCGGTGAAGAGGATGCGTCGTCCAAAGCGCCGATTGATCGCTGCGCCGCCGATGAGCACCGGATAATGCAATCCGCGCCGCTGCAATTCGTTGACGATCAACGGCATCTGCTTCGAGGTGGACACCAGCAGCGCACTCAGGCCGATCGCGGTGGCATCCACTTCCACGGCCTTGTCGATGATGACGTTCGCCGGGACTTGTTTGCCCAGATCGAACACGGTATAGCCGTTGTTGCTCAGAATGGTGTTGACCAGACTCTTGCCGATGTCGTGTACGTCGCCGTACACGGTAGCGAGTACGACCTTGCCCTTCGTGGTGCCCTCTTTGCGATCGAGCGACTTCTCCAGATGCGCCACGGCCTTCTTCATTACCTCGGCGCTTTGCAGCACGAAGGGCAGAATCAATTCGCCCGCGCCGAACTTGTCGCCCACTTCTTTCATGGCGGGCAGCAGCACGTTGTTCAAGGTCCACACTGCGCCATCGTTGGGTACAGGGCCGTGCGCCTGAATGGCCAGGTCGATCAACGGCTCGATGCCTTCCTTCTTGCGATGCACGATCATCCAGTGGATCTTCTGCTCGACGGTCAAACCTTCCGTGGGATCTTCGACCACCTTCGAGGTATCGGCTTTGACGTTCTCGAAGTGCGCGATGAGTTTGGGCAGCGCCTCGGGCGTGCGATTGAGGATCAGATCGTCGCACAATTCGCGCACGTTAGCATCGATCTCGGCATAGGGTGTGATGTCCTTGGGATGCACCATCGCCAGATCAAGCCCGGCCTGCACGCAGTGATGCAGGAAGACGCTGTTAATGGCCGCGCGCGCCGCCGCATTCAATCCGAACGAGACATTGCTGACACCGAGGGACGTCAGCACACCTGGCAGTGCGGCCTTGATCTGGCGAATGCCTTCCATTGTCTCGATGGCCGATCCCGCCATGTCGTCCGCACCCGTGGCTAACGTAAACGTCAGCGTGTCGAAGATGAGCGAATCGGGCGACAAACCATATTCGTTCACGGCAATGTCGTAGATGCGCTGCGCCACTTTCAACTTTTCGTCGGCTGTTTTGGCCATGCCCTTCTCGTCGATGGTCAGCGCGATCACCGCTGCCCCATGCGCCACGGCCAGCGGCAGCACGGCATCGCAGCGTTTGCGCCCGTTCTCCAGGTTGATCGAGTTGATGATGGCGCGGCCCGGGTTCATCTCCAGCGCGGCCTTGAGCACATCGGCTTCGGTCGAGTCGATCATCAACGGCGTCTCGACGGACATCTGCAACTTCTTGATCACCGTCTTCATCTGCACGGCTTCGTCGGGGCGCTCGGTCAGCGCCACACACACATCCAGCAGGTGCGCGCCGCCTTCCACTTGATCGCGCGCCACGGCCAGAATGCCATCGTAATCGTCTTCCAACAGCAGCTTCTTGATCTTGCGGCTGCCCTGCGAATTGACGCGCTCACCGACAATCAACGGCGCGGGATTCTGATGGAGTGGAATCGCGCGCATCGCCGAGGACATCATCGGTTCATATTCGATCTCACGTGTCTTCGGTTTCAACCCCCGCACGCGATCGGCGATCTCTTTGATGTGTGCCGGCACGGTGCCGCAGCAGCCGCCCACCGCATTCACGCCGAGTTCCGTCACAAATTCGGCCAGCGTTTCGCTCAGCGGCACAGGCTTCATCGGATAGATGGCCACACCATCGACGTTGAGGGGCAGGCCCGCGTTGGGGATCACCGAGATCGGCTTGCGCGAATGCGCGCACAGATAGCGCACCGGCTCGCGCATGTAGTCCGGGCCGGTGGAACAGTTGAGGCCGATCACATCGACGACGGGCAGGCATTCCAGCGTGGTCAATGCGGCGGCGATGTCCGTGCCGAGCAACATGCGCCCCGACGTGTCGAGCGTGATCTGCACTTGCAGCGGAATGCGGATGCCGGTTTCTTCGAACGCCCGCCACGCGCCATGCACGGCGGCTTTCGTTTCCAGAATATCCTGCTGCGTTTCGATCAGCAGCAAATCTGCGCCGCCTTGAATCAGCCCGACCGATTGTTCGCGGAAGACGTCGGCCAGTTCTTCAAAGGTGATGTTACTCAGCGTGGGATCATTTGTCGAAGGCAGCAGGCCGCTCGGGCCGATGGAGCCTGCGACGAAGCGGGGCAGGCCGGTGTCGCGCGCAAACCGATCGGCGGTGCGCCGCGCCACCGCGGCGGCTGCTTGATTGATCTCGAGGATGCGATCCTGCAAGCCGTATTCGCGCATCGTGATCCGGTTCGATCGAAACGTATCCGTCTCGATCGCTTCGGCGCCGGCTGCCAGAAACGACGTGTGGATCGACTCAACAACAGCGGGCCGCGTGATTACCAGATAATCGTTGCAGCCGTTGAGCGTTTCGCCGCCGAAATCGATCGGACCCAGCTGGCACGCTTGCACGCTGGTGCCCATCGCGCCGTCGAACACCACCACATGATCGGCCAGCGCCTCGAGATAGGATCGGTTGGTGTGGGGAATGATCTTCACGGTATCTCCAATCGAATGAAAAGTGAAGAGTGACACATGCACCGCACTGCGTTTGTGCAGTGCCGGTGTGAGTGAAAGGAACAATTTCACTTTTCACTCGTCACTCGTCATGAAAAACGCCCCTTCAGCAGGAAGAGGCGCAAGGTTGAAAAGATTATAACTGTCGTATCAGACAGCGTCAAGCAAACGCGTATGGCAAATCGCCCAACGCTGATGGCGCATAAGCGCCGCACTATTGTGCAAATCTTCCATTGACGCTCACGGCGGCCTGTGATACAGTTGCGCCCGATGAACACGTTCTCGTTTGCGACGCATCACCATCATCCATCCTTCCGTTCCGATCGAAGGTCTGGCTGATCGCGTTTACGTCCAGAACACTCAAAGCCCTTCGATCTATCGAGGGGCTTTTTGTTTACTCGTTACTTGTTACTCATCATTCAAAAGGGTAGAAAGGTTATTCATGTCACGTACCGATATTCGTTTTGCGCTTCCTTCCAAAGGACGTCTGGAACCTGAATCGTTGGCGTTTCTCGACGCCTGCGGCTTGAGCATCTACAAGCCCAATCCGCGCCAGTATCAAGCCACCCTGCCCGTCGTGCCCGCGCTGTCGGTGCTCTTTCAACGCCCCGGCGACATCGTCGTCGGCGTGCGGCAGGGCAGCCTCGATTTTGGCATCACCGGTCTGGACATGGTGGAAGAAAAACGCGTCAACGGTGCGATCGTCGTCCTGCATGAAGCTCTAGGGTTCGGGCATTGTTCGTTGGTGATGGCCGCGCCGGAAACATGGGATGATGTGCAGCGCGTGGGCGATCTGATCGCGCGGCAAGCTCAACAATCCGATCGGCTCCGCGTGGCGACCAAGTTCCCAAACCTCACCCGATCGTTCCTGGCACAGCATGGCTTATCCGATGCGAAGCTGATCGATTCCGAAGGCACGCTGGAAGTGGCCCCCACGATCGGCTATGCCGACCTCATCGCCGATCTCGTTTCGACCGGGACGACGCTGCGCGATAATCGCCTGCGCCCGCTGTCCGATGGTGTGATCTTGAAATCGCAGGCCGTGTTGATTGCGAATCGCGCCGCGCTGAAAGATCGCCCTGAAGTCTTGCAGGTGGCGCGCCTCCTGCTCGAATACATCGAGGCGCATCTGCGCGCGCAGGGCAGCTATCTGATCTTCGTCAACATGCGCGGCGAATCGCCGGAAGCCATCGCACGGCGTATGAGCGAGCAGCCACACCTCGGCGGCCTGCAAGGCCCGACGATCTCCCGCGTGATCACGCGCGACGGCCAGTCATGGTATGACGTGAATATCGTCGTGCGCAAAGATCAGCTGATGCCCACCATCAACGAGCTGCGCGCCATTGGCGGCAGCGGCGTGGTGGTAACGCCCGTGACGTATATCTTTGAGGAAGAGCCGCCGAGATACACGAAACTATTGCAGGTTTTGAATAACAACGAGTAACAAGTAACGAGTAACCCGTTTACTCATTACTCGTTACTCATTTGATGGAGCTATTCATGTTGAAAATTTATACTGATCTCAAAGACGCCCAGTCCGCCATCCTCAATCGCCGCAGGACGGAAACGCCGCTGCCCGATTCGTTGAAGCAAAGTCTGCGCCGCATCTTCGGGCGCGATCTCATCCCCGCCGCAGCGGTGGCCGAGATTCTGGCCGATGTCCGCGAGCGCGGTGATGCCGCTCTGCGCGATTGGACCCAGCGCGTCGATGGGGTGAATCTGGATCGCTTGGCGATCGATCGGGCTGAGATCACCGCCGCCGCCGATCGGCTGCCGCGCGATCTGATCGACTCGCTGCGTTTCGCGGCTGATCGTGTTCGTAAGTTTCACTCGTATCAACCCTTGCCTTCTTGGACGACCAATGAGCTGGGCGGCACGCTCGGACAGAAGATGACGCCGCTCGATCGCGTGGGGGTGTACGTGCCCGGTGGCACCGCGCCGCTGCCCTCGACGTTGTTGATGTCGGCCATTCCCGCGCAGGTGGCTGGAGTGAAAGACGTGATCGTCGTGACGCCGCCGGGCCGCAGCACGGGCACGGTGTCCGATGTGATTCTGGCGGCGGCCCATGTCGCCGGCATCGACACGATCTATCGGCTGGGCGGCGCACAAGCGATCGGGGCGCTGGCGTACGGCACGGAATCGATCCCGCGCGTCGATAAGATCGTCGGCCCCGGCAATCTCTTCGTCACACTGGCGAAACAGCAAGTCTTCGGCCTCGTCGGACTCGATGGTTTAGCAGGTCCCACCGAGACCGTGGTCGTCGCGGATGATTCTGCCAATCCCGACTGGGTTGCGGCTGATCTCCTCGCGCAAGCCGAGCATGATGTACTCGCCACTGCGATCTTGTTCACGCCTTCGTTAAAGTTGGCCGAAGCCGTGCAAGTAGAAGTGGCACGGCAAATGGAGGAACGCAGCCGCGCATCGATTATTGCGGTGTCTCTAGCGGGGCAGAGCGGCATCGTCATCACACGGGATGTCGCCGAAGGTGTGCGTCTTGCTGATGAATTCGCGCCGGAGCACATGTGCCTTGCGACAGAAAATCCCGAACAATGGCAAAGCTTGGTCACGCATGTCGGCGGCTTGTTCATTGGCGAGCGATCGTTTGAGGTGTTGGGCGATTACGTGGCTGGGCCGAGTCACACTATGCCCACGGGTGGCACGGCGCGTTTTGCCTCGCCGCTGAACGCACTCGATTTTGTGCGCATTACGAGCATCATCGCGTTGGACGACGAGACCTGCGCGGCGCTCAGTTCGCATGCAGCGCGCATCGCATTTGCCGAGCAATTGGATGCGCACGCGCAATCGGCGTTGTTGCGAACGGTTCGATAGGAATCGAGGCTTTAGCCGGTGTAGGTTGTCCTCGAACGATCCGGCTAAAGCCTCCATTCCGGAATTTGTAGTGGAGGTGTTGCGTTGAACTTTGAATCCCTCATCCGGCCTGACGTTGCTGCGATGAAACCCTACACGCCGATTCTGCCCTTTGAAGTGCTGTCGCAGAAACTTGGTCGCGCGCCCGCAGCGATCGTCAAACTCGACGCGAATGAGAATCCCTATGGCCCGTCGCCCAAAGCGCGCGAGGCGCTGGCGAACGCCGCCTTCCTCAACATCTATCCCGATCCCGATAACATGTTCCTGCGTGAAGCGCTGGCGAAATTCACCGGCCTACCTAAAGAACGACTCTTCCCCGGCGCTGGCGCAGATGAGTTGATCGACCTCGTGCTGCGGGCCACCATCACCCCGGGCGATGGTGTGATCAACTGTCCGCCCTCGTTTGGCATGTATCCGTTTAGTTCCGATGTGAACGCCGCGCAGTTGATCGAAGTGCCGCGCCGTGAAGACTTCTCGCTGGATGTACCTGCGATCGAAGCCGCTGCTCGATCGACTCCGCGCGCGAAAGTGCTCTTCATTTGTTCACCGAACAATCCCGATGGCAGCCTGATCTCCGACGACGATCTGCGCTGCTTGTTGGCGCTGCCTGTGTTGGTAGTGTTGGATGAGGCGTATGTGGAATTTGCCTCACCTCCCGGCCCCTTCTCCCGAAATCAAACTAACGATTTCGGGAGAGGGGGAGCAGAGACTCCCCCTCTCCTCACGACATCGGTTCGTCGTGAGGAGAGGGGGTCGGGGGGTGAGGCTTTAGGCGCGGTCGGCCACATCACCTGGACGCTCGACTATCCTAATCTCGCCGTGTTTCGCACTTTCAGCAAGCTGGCTGGCCTCGCCGGATTGCGTGTGGGCTATGGCGCATTTCCCGAGTGGCTGCTGCCGCAGTTGTGGAAGATCAAACAGCCGTATAATGTCAACGTCGCGGCGACGTTAGCGGCCATCGCTTCATTGGAAGACATCGTGACCCTGCAAACTAACCTTGGCAAGCTCATCGCCGAACGCGAACGGTTGATTGAAGCACTGAACGGAATGAGTTTTTTACAGCCGTATCTGTCACAGTCCAATTTCGTTTTGTGCCGCGTGCTCGAGCGCGATGCGCGCCAACTCAAACTGGCGTTGGAGCAGCGGGGTATTCTGGTGCGCTACTTCGACAAACCCGGCCTGCGCGATTGCATCCGCGTCAGCGTGGGGAAGCCGGAACATACCGCTGCGCTGGTTAGAGCGCTCAAACGAGTAACGAGTAACGAGTAACGAGTAACCTTCACGTATCACGAGGCAATTATGCGCAAATCGACCATTTCTCGAAGAACGTCAGAGACCAACATCATGCTTTCGCTCAATTTTGATGGTTCGGGCCAGGCCAACATTGCTACCGGCATCGGCTTTCTCGATCACATGCTGCGGCACATCGCGGTGCACGGTTTGTTCGATCTTGACGTGAAGGCTAGCGGCGATCTGGAAATCGATCCGCACCATACCGTAGAAGATGTCGGCATCGTACTGGGGCAGGCGTTCGATCAAGCGTTGGGCGATCGCAGAGGCATTGTGCGCATGGGCAGCGCTTACGTGCCGATGGATGAAGCGCTGGCCTTCGTCGCCGTCGATCTGAGCGGGCGGCCGTATGCGGTCATTCGAGCCGAGTGGCATACGCCCTCGATCGGTTTGCTGCCCACCGCGTTGATCCCGCACTTCTTGGAATCGTTTGCCTTCAACGCCAAGATCAACCTGCATGCTCGCGTCGAATATGGCCGCGACGATCACCATCGAGCTGAGGCGCTGTTCAAAGCGTTGGGCCGCGCGCTTGATGCGGCGACGGTGATCGATCCGAGGCGGGTCGGGAGTATACCGTCGACCAAAGGGACGTTGACGGACTAAAACGTAAAGAGAGATTTCACGTTTCACGCTTTACGTTTTACGGATGGTGACTTGAATGATCGCTTTAATCGACTACGGCATCAGCAATCTACGTTCCGTGCAGAAAGCTTTCGAGCATCTGGACACGGAAGTCACGCTGGTCGATACACCCGATCGCCTGGCTCAGGCCGATCGGCTGATCTTGCCCGGTGTGGGTGCATTTCCCGCAGGGATGAAGGGCCTGCAAGAGCGCGGCCTCAGCGAGCCGATCAAACAAGCGGTGCGCGACGGTAAGCCGCTGATCGGCATTTGCCTTGGCATGCAGCTGTTGTTTGAGTCGAGTGACGAGCTGGGGGAGACGCAGGGACTTGGGTTGCTTCCGGGGCGGGTAACAAGGATTCAGGATGCAAGGAGCAAGATGCAAGATGCAAGATGCAGTCCGCAGTCCGTGTTGAAAATTCCCCACATGGGCTGGAACCAACTCGAGGTGGTGCGCGATCATTCGCTGGTGCGCGATCTGGCTTCGGGTTCGTATGCCTACTTCGTGCATTCGTATGCCGTGTATCCTGAACAACACGACATTGTTTTGGCTACGACGGAATACGGCGGCCCCTTTGCTTCGATCGTGGGACGCGGCAAGGTGTGCGGCTTGCAGTTCCATCCAGAGAAGAGTCAGGCAGTGGGCTTGAAGTTGTTGAGAAATTTCTTGGAGATGTGAGAGTAAAACGTAAGGCGTAAAACGTAAGGGCGTAAATTACGTTTCACGTTTTACGTGCCTATGAATATCTATCCGGCTATCGATCTACGCAACGGCAAAGTGGTGCGCCTGAAATACGGCGATCCCCAGCAACAGACGACGTACAGCGACGATCCGATCGAGACGGCACGACGCTGGGCAGACGCCGGCGCGTCGTGGATTCACGTGGTCAACCTCGATGGGGCGTTTGGCGACGACGCGGGTGCCGCGGCGATCAATCGATCTCTGTTACAATCGTTGGCGGCGATCGGGCCCAAGATTCAATTCGGCGGCGGATTGCGATCGATCGCTGATGTCGAAGCGGCGTTGTCGCGTGGTGTGGCGCGTGTCGTGATCGGCACACTGGCGATCGAACAGCCCGACGTGCTGCGTGAGGCCGTCGAGCGTTTTGGAGCCGATCGGGTAGTGGTGGGCCTCGACGCGCAGCAGGGCCGCGTGAAGACACGCGGTTGGCAGAGCGATGGCGGCGTTGATACGATCACGATCGGGCGGCAAATCCGATCGGCTGGTGTGAAGCTGGTCGTGCACACCGATATTGGACGCGACGGTGATTTATCGGGTGTGAATGGAGCAGCATCGATTGAACTGGCACTAGAGACCGGCTTACAAGTGATCGCGTCGGGCGGGGTGAGCTCAATCGAGGATGTGCTGCGCTTGAATGATCGGGCAGGCATTGAGGGTGTGATCATCGGTCGGGCGTTGTACACGGGCGCGATTGATCTCCGCGAGGTGTTTTTGAAGAAGCGTGAAGCATCCCGCCCAGCGCGCCGCCGCTTCGCGGACACGGCGTGAGCGGAGCATAGCAAAGTCGAAGGATGCGGGCCGCATGAACCGCACCCTTCGACTTTATTCCGCTGCGCTTTGTTCCGCTCACACCGTACCCACAATGCGGCGGTGCGCTGGTCTTATTCTAAGGTGAGGTGCATGAATGCCACTGACGAACACGACACAATTTCGCGTGCGCTACGTGGAATGCGATGCTTACGGGCACGTGAACAATGCGAATTATCTGCGCTATATGCAAGAGGCGGCGTTCGATGCGTCGGCGGCGGTGGGCTACGACGTGAAGCGCTACGATGAATTGGGCCAGTACTGGCTGGTGCGTGAAACGGAGATTGAATATTTCAAGCCGTTGATGTATGGCGCTGAGTTTGAGATCAAAACATGGGTGGCTGATTTTCGGCGGGTGCGTTCACGCCGTAGGTATGAGTTCCGCCAGCCGGGTTCTGCTGAGCTGATCGCGCGCGGGATGACTGATTGGGTGTATCTCGACAAAGCCACACAGCGGCCGGTCAACGTGCCGCCAGAGATGATTCGCGCCTTTGCGCCGGACGGCGAAGCAGTGGTGACGCAATCACGCGACTCTTTTCCGAAACCGCCGCCTCCACCGCCGGAAGTTTTCAAGATGCGGCGGCGCGTGATGTGGCAGGACATCGATCAGGCGCAGCACGTCAACAATGCGGTGTACCTGTCGTACGCGGAAGATTGCGGCTTTCAACTGGTGAAGCATTTTAAGTGGCCCATGCAGCGCATGCGCGATGAAGGGTTTGCGATTCTGATCCGCAAAAACCAGATTCAATATTTGCAGCCGGCGTTGTATGACGAAGAGATCGAAGTGGCGTCGTATGTGTACGATGTGAAGCGGGCCTCGGCCATGCGCTACTACGCGATTACGCGGGTGAGTGATGGCGCCCTGTTGGCGCAAGTGAATTCGCTGGGTGTGTGGGTCGATTTGAACACGGGGTTGCCTGCGCGTTTCCTCGATCAATTTCTGACCGACTTCGCTCTGAATGCGGCGTGATTTGTCATTGCTATGTTAGCGAAACGCATTATTCCTTGTCTCGACATCAAAGACGGGCGCGTCGTGAAAGGCGTGAACTTCGTCAATCTGCGCGACGCCGGTGATCCGGTGGAGCAGGCGCGCATCTACGATCAGGCCGGAGCCGACGAGCTGGTCTTTCTCGACATTACGGCTACATCGGATGCGCGTGAGACTGTGGCGGAGCTGGCGCGGCGCGTGGCCGATGAAGTCTTCATCCCGTTCACGATCGGCGGCGGGCTGCGCACGATTGACGATATTCGCACGATCTTGCGCGCCGGGGCCGATAAGGTGAGTCTTAATTCGGCGGCGGTGCGCCAACCCGATCTGATCACACAGGGCGCAGAACTTGCGGGTTCGCAGGCGATTGTTGTGGCAATTGATGCGAAGCGAAAAGCAGAATTCAGAAGGCAGAATCCAGAATGGGAAGTGTATGTTGCGGGCGGACGTGTTTCCACGGGCCTCGATGCTATCGCCTGGGCACAGGAGGCGGAGCAGCGCGGCGCAGGCGAGATTTTGCTGACCAGCATGGATGCCGACGGCACGAAGAACGGCTTCGATCTGGAACTAACGCGCGCGGTGGCCGAAGCCGTGAACATTCCCGTCATCGCTTCGGGTGGGGCCGGGCGGTTGGAGCATTTTCTGGAAGCGGTAACGGTCGGCCAAGCGGAGGCGGCGCTGGCGGCGTCGTTGTTTCATTACAATGAACTGACCATCGCCGATGTGAAGAATTATCTCGCTTCAAACGGAGTTCCTGTACGGCCAGTCTAACGATTGGACACGGACGCTTCGCGTGGATTGAACGGACGGTCATGGATTTCTCGATTTGATCCGTGTTCATCCGTCTCGATCCGTTCGATCCGTGTCCAAAAAGGATTTGTAATGGAAATCAAGTGGGATGAGCGCGGGTTGATTCCCGCCATCGTGCAGGACGCGCAATCGGGCGCAGTGTTGATGTTGGCCTACATGAACGCGGAAGCGCTGCGTCTGACGCAGGAAACCGGCGAGGCGCATTTCTGGTCGCGCAGTCGCCAGACACTGTGGCACAAGGGTGCGACCTCGGGCAATGTGCAGCGCGTGCGCGAAATTTGGGTTGACTGCGATGCGGATACGATCTTGTTGAAGGTTGATCCGGCGGGGCCGGCCTGCCATACAGGCGAATACAGTTGTTTTTATCGAGAAATGAAACGTAAGGCGTAATGCGTAAAGCGTAAGGTTACGTTTTACGCAATATTGAGGTTATCTATGTCCGACATTCTAAACGAACTCTATTCCACCATCCTCGATCGCAAGCAGAATCCTAAGCCGGGGTCGTACACCAATTCGTTGTTTGATGCCGGTGAAGATGAGATCATCAAGAAAGTGGGCGAAGAAGCGATCGAGGTGATCATCGCCGCGAAAGGGCAGACGGATCAGCGGCTGATTGAGGAATCCGCCGATTTGCTATACCACCTGTGGGTGGTGCTGGCCTGGCGTGAGGTGACGCCGGAACAAGTCAGGACGGAATTGGAGAGACGGCATCGCAAGTAAAAACCTCCCGGAGAATTGAACCCTCCGGGAGGTTTTAATTTTGTTATTGACAACCGGAGATTGATTGGTTACACTCTTTATTAGTCAATCTTGACTAATGAGGCTAACGTGGTGGAACGCGAACTGCTGCTGCTGGGTTTTTTGCGCCGCGAACAGGCGCATGGTTATCGCTTGAATGAATTTATCGAGCGGAAGATGACGGCCTGCACGGACATCAAGAAACCCACGGCTTACTTCTTGCTCGACAAGATGGCGCAGCAGGGGTGGATCACTATGCGCGAAACGCGCGAGGGCAATCGCCCGCCGCGCCGGGTGTATCGCCTGACGGCTAAAGGTGAAACGCAGTATCAGAAGTTGCTGCGCGAGAATCTGGGCAGTTTCATCGCGGCCAAGTTTCCGGGCGATGTGGGACTGGCGTATGCCGATGATCTCGATCCGCAGGAAGTGCTGCCGTTGTTAGCCGAGCGACGGACGGCGTTAGCCGCTCAGTTGGAGGCAACTCGTCGGGTGCCCCAGCATGCGGGTTCGCTGCAATTGCTGGTCGATCATCAAGTGGTGCATCTGGAAGCAGAGTTGGCCTGGCTGGATCAGGTCATGACCAAGTTTAAGAAGAAAGCCAAGCAGGGCTAGCTGCTCTGTTTAATCATTGTCTGAGGAGAAACACAAATGGATTTCATCGTTGGGTTGCACAGTTTGATGCGCTGGCTGGTGGTGGTCGTCGCGGTCGTGGCCGTCATCCGTTACGTGATCGATCTGGCCGGCAAATCGCCGGATGCCGATATGGGTCGCCAGCTTATGCTGGCTTATACCATTCTGCTGGACGTGAACGTGCTGCTGGGGATCGTTTTGATCGTCGGGCGCGCGAGTGGCATCGGGCAGGTTTTGCCGATATGGATCGAGCACGCGACCACTAACCTGATCGCGTTGGTCATCGCGCACATCTTTGCGGCGCGCAGCAGGAAGCTGGCAGATCCTAGGCGCGCCGCCCAATGGCGGCTGGCAGGCGTGGTGATCTCGATGTTGTTGATTGGCGTAGGTGTAGCGCGGGTCGGCGGCTGGTCGTAATTTACCGACAAAAAGAATAATATGGCTCGTCAACAGTCAGAAACTGCCAATGTGAATCTCGAAGATAAACTCGACTTCAAGAAGATCATGCCGATCTTTGTGATCGTGCTGATCGACCTGCTGGGCCTGACGATCATCATCCCGTTGATGCCGTTGTACGCGACGACCTTTGGGGCAAGCCCTTTGACGATCGGACTGCTGGGCGCGACGTATCCCTTCATGCAGTTCATCGGCGCGCCGATCTTGGGTCGCCTGTCCGATCGGTATGGCCGCAAGCCGATCTTGTTGATCAGCCAGATCGGCACGTTTTTCGGCTTTATCCTGCTGGGGTTGGCGCAAACGCTGCCGATCCTGTTTCTGGCGCGCGCGCTGGATGGCCTGTCGGGCGCGAACATCTCGACGGCGCAGGCGGTGATTACCGACAGCACCAACGAGCGCAATCGCACGCAAGGGTTGGGTTTGTTGGGCGCAGCCTTTGGGTTGGGCTTCGTCGTCGGGCCGGTGATTGCCTTCCTCTCGTTGGCGGCGACGCAAAATGATTATCGCGCGCCGGCCTTTGTGGCGGCGGGCTTTTCGTTGATTTCGATTTTGCTGACGTATTTCTGGCTGCAAGAAACGCACGGGCCGGAAAAGCGCGGGACGGATGCGGTGAAGTCGCCGTTCTCGATGGGGGCGATGTTCAAGGCGCTCAAACATCCCATGGTGGGCGTGCTGCTGCTGTTGATCTTCTTTCAGCAAATTGCGTTTGGCGGTTTTGAGCAGTTGCTAACTTTGTTCACGTTGGGACGGTTGGGGTTGAACGCGTCCGGTAACGCCATCCTCTTTGTGTTTGTGGGCATCATCATTGTGGCGGTGCAGGGCGGCTATGTGGGTAAATGGAGCCGCCAGTATGGCGATCGCCGCGTGATCTTTGCCGGGCTGGCGCTGTTGACGATCGGGCTGCTGTTGGTGGCGTTCACACCGCAACAGCCGGCGCCGTGGTATTCGAAAGCCGAGATGACCAGCGAACTGGCTCAGCATAGTTCGACGGCAGGTGTGGCAGGCCACTCCAATCCCAGCGCCACGGGCGAGGTGAGCGTTGCTTTGCCGGATGACACGAATAAGAGTTGGCTGGGCTTGATCTGGATTCTCGTCGCAATGGTGCCGATTTCGATTGGCGGCGGCGTGCTGCAACCGACGATCAACAGCTTGATCACCAAGCGCATCGAGCCGGGCGAGATTGGCGGCACGCTGGGCATCAGTGCGGCGTTGTTGAGCGGCGCGAATGCGCTGGCTCCGCTGATCGGCGGTCTGCTCTTTCAAATCGGCGGCCCCACGTTGACGTTTGTGGTATGGGGCGTGACGATGGGCGTGTTGTGGCTCATTGCGCGCGCGAAGATCACACCGGGCCGCGAGGAGCAGGCGCCAGCCGGGTTGGCGCGGGGTGGCGCAGCGACGCACTAAACCTCACGCCAAGGCGCGAAGGTGCGAAGCATTCTGGGGCGCAGTGGATCGATTGGATCTGCTGCGCTCTGTCGTTTGTGAGTGATCGAACGAACGTGGTATAGTAAAGACAAAGCACGGAGATCGATCGAAGATGAAGCGCACGGGCCTATGGATTGGATTAACAATCGCGGTGATCGCCATTGCCGTGATCGTTTTTTTTGTTTATCGCTTTACCGCGCCGGTGCGTGTGGAGATTGTGGGCGTGGCCGATGGCGTGCCGTTCACGATCGAGACGATTCCGTCCAGCGTGATGGCGCGGCCCGGCGAAATGATCAAGGTCACGTATCGCATTAGCAACGAAGCTCTATCACCGCTGGAAGCGTATGGCGCGATTACGATTGAGCCGCAGGCCGCCACCGAGCAAATGCAGGTTTACTTGAGCCAGTGCGGCGGCATCAACACGTATCAAAGCACCGGCCCGGAAGATTACGGCGTGATGTTCCGCGTGCAGCCTGCCGGGATGACGGGTTCCGCGCGGCTGGTGCTGAAGCATACGTTTACGCCCGCGACGATGCGGTGAGGTGCACGATGAAACTGCGTTGGTTGATGAGCCTGCTGCTGATCGGATTACTGGCGGCGTGCGCGCGCAACTTTTCCGGGGTGACCCCCAACCCGATCGGTCCCGCGCCCGATTTTGCGCTGACCGATGAAACGGGACAACCTTTCAAACTCAGCGATTTGCGCGGCAAGTGGGTGCTGCTCGCATACGGCTACACGCACTGTCCCGATGTCTGCCCGCTGACACTCTCGCACCTACGCGATGTGAAGAAGATCGTCGATCCGAACGGCGATGACGTGCAGGTGGTCTTCGTCACGATTGATCCGGAGCGCGATACGCCGGACATCATGCAGAAGTACGTGGGCCACTTCGATAAACTTTTTGCACAAAAATTCAAAGGGCTGAGCGGCACGCCGGAAGAGATCGCCGCAGCGGCCAGGCCGTACCACGTGAAATACGAAAAGAAAGAAACCGGATCGGCGGACGGGTACAGCATGGGTCACACCGCCGAAGTGTACCTGATCGATCCGCAATTCAACTGGCGGATGACGTTTCCATTTGGCGTCAAGGCTGAAGAGATCGCAGCGGATCTTCAGACCCTCATGAAAAATGCGGAGGCGAAATGAGACGAACGTGGCTGGTGATTGGAGTGATGTTGACGGTGCTGGCGTTGGCCGCGTGTGGCGGCGCGGGAGGAACGACGGGCGGCATCACGGTGAGCGACGCGTGGGCGCGCACCTCGCCCATGCTGGAGCGCGCGGGCGCCGCCTACATGGTGCTGCAGAACGGCGGCGCGGCGGAAGACAAGTTATTATCCGTGGAAGGCGATGTGGCGCAGACGATTGAGCTGCATGAGACCAAAGAGATGAACGGCATGATGCAGATGTCGCCGGTGCCCAACATCCCGGTGGCGGCTGGCGGCAAGACCGAATTGAAACCCGGCGGCCTGCACGTGATGTTGATCGGTCTGACGCGCGAACTGAAGGCCGGGGACAAGGTGCAGTTGACGTTGAACTTTGAAAAAGCGGGGAAGATTCCGGTCACGGTGGAAGTGAAGGAGCAGTGAACCTCACTCCCAACATTGCCGCATAAAGCGCGGCACCTACGGCCTCTCCTGAGTTAATAAGCACAACTCAGGAGAGGGGAGTGGGGCGCGGTAACGCCGTTTGATTGTTTCGTGGCTGCGCACGGAGTGATCGAACGGCGGTGTTGTTTTGATCCACAAATCAACACGAAGCAAGAAGCATGATGCACGAGGCGGGGCTGCGTGTCCGTTATTGCGAGGAAGCCGCGTTGTTTGCGGCTGACGAAGCAATCTCCTGCTTAACAGGCGACACTGGCAAGTCAAGAAATGAGATTGCTTCGCTGAGAAGCGCTCGCAATGACGGCGACAGAATTTCATTGAGGAAACGGGCATGAAGATCAACGGAGAACCACTTACGGATCACGCCTTGCGGAAGCTGCGCGGCCTATTTGCCAGTGGCGTCACTGTCGTGACCACCGTGCATGAGGGCAGTTTGCGCGGCGTGACGGTCAGCGCGTTTGCGTCGGTGTCGCTGAATCCGCCGCTGGTGCTGGTGTGCATTGCCAACGAAGCGGAATCGAAAGAGTGGATGGCGGAGAGCGGCGTCTTTGCGGTGAACATCCTCAGTGATGAACAGGAATTCCTCTCGGAGCGTTTCGCGGCCCGCGCGCCACTCGTGAACGTGCGCTTCGAGGGCGTGCCCTATCACACGGCGATCACCGGCTCACCGATTTTGGCTGATTCGCTGGCATGGTATGACTGCCGCGTGGAAGCGCTGCACTGCGGCGGCGATCACACGATCTTCATCGGGCGTGTGGAGGCGGTGGGGTTGGGAGCAGAGGGAAAACTGCCGCTGGTGTACTTTGCGAATCGGTATGCGAGGGTGAGAGATTAACGCCTCGCGGTCATTGCGGTAGATGTGACGCCCAACGGCTGGGCGTCAGCCGCGTTGCCACCCACACGAACAACGGTGGTCAAAAATATTGCTCAACTCACGCAGCTGGGCAACGTCGGCTGCACGCCGTGTTGGGCCGCCGCCCTGCGGAACAAGGGCTTTGCTTGCCGACCTCAACCCCATCTACAAAGCATCAGTCGAGCGCACATTCGTTTATCGGGTGCCATCTATTGCGAGTACGTTTCCTCTGTATCGAAGTAAATCACAAAACACAGGTATTGGCTAATATCCTCGATCTCTGCCTTATGGCGAAGGAACTCGAAGGCTTCTACTCCCGCTACCACAAAATCAGTTGTCTCACATAGGCGTCGAAATTTCGTGAGACATTCATTTGTGCTTTGCACTACGTACTCATCCCATGTTACTGTGGCCGATTTCGGAGACGCGTCGTAACTCAGCCAATACAATTCACAGGTGCCATCAGGCAATCGGAATTGCGTTTGGCCTCCAATTGTCGCCAAGCCTGCTTCTTTGGCAGCGAGGATGGCTTCTGACACATTGTCACGACGCCAAGCATATTCGTTGCCGCTCACAGTGGCTTTGGCGAGTACGTCTTTTGGAAGAAATTCTTCTGGCGACATGTTGACGTTCGCTCAAAACGGGCGGCCCAACAAGATGTTATACTAATGCCTATTAGTATAACTGCATTTTACTCCTCTGTGATAAGATGTCAATATGACACAGATCACCCCCAAGTTAATCGAGCAAACCATAAAAAAGTGCAACGAGCATATGAAGGCGCGTGG
>JBGSPW010000046.1:0-27031 GCA_041738395.1 Thermoflexales bacterium | reverse complement strand
GCCACATAGCCCATTGGCTGGCCTGGTTCTATTCCTGAAAGGCGTCCCCGCTTTTCAATTATCGTTGGGCTTCCATCGCCCGCGCCAAATTGAATCCGGATGAACGATTCGTCGCCTGATTGCGCAAAACCTACGCTAGCGTGATGGGATGGTCAGCGCACTTGATAGATGTCGATCTGCGGGCCGGCCAAACACAGCGTCCACAAGTCCACCGCCGGGCCGTACAGCTGATCGAAGATGAAGGTCGGCTCGCCGCCGTCGCAGCGCGGGCTAAAGGTCTGAACGCGCTTAAAAACGCGCGGCAGCTGCGCGTAAAATTGTTGGCGGCGTTCCTCGACTTGCGGATCGGCGACGGGAATGTCGCGCACGAAGCTGGATGCAATTATAAACTGGGTTCCGTCACTTTGGTATTGTTCAAGGGGACGATCGGCCAGGCCAAATCCCCACACCCGATCGAGCCAATATTCGCGGGTCGAGGCGAGCGGCGTCTCATAACCATTGGACAGCGGTGGCGTGTGATACGGCCACTCGATGGCAAGTCGCGTCCCGGCGGCAAAGTTGCCTTCGATCCAGTGCTTGGCGACGGTGCGCGTGTCGGCCTGCGTGAGAAGCCAATCGAGCCGCAGTGAGTTGAGCAGATTGGGGATCAACACCGCGAGGATCACGCCTACCCCGATCGATTGAGCTAGTCTCAGCACGAGCGGCGAGTTTTGCGCGACGCGGCGGATCAGCGCGGGCAGCACATTCCAGCCGGCATCAGCCATCAGCACGACGGTGAAGGGCAGCAGCGGCAGCAGGTAACGACCGAAGTGTCCCTGCGATAGACTCAACGTGATGAAATAGAGCACGGGAAACGCGCCGAGAATCAAGCTCTCCGCTTTCCGGCGGACGATGGCGGCAATCAATCCGATGCCCGTTAAGATCAACGCGACGAGACCGGTGCTCCACAGCAGGGTATCCAGATAGAACAACGCGCTGTTATCCGGCACAATGCGCCAACCCTCAAAACCTGCGCCCACGCGAATGGAAAGAAATGAGATGTCTTTGATGAACGCAGCGGGATTGATCAGGATGTTGGGATAGCCGATCACAAAACCGGCAATCAGCCCGAGGATACTCAGCGCGATCAATCCCGTTCGTCGCCGCCAGGTGATCTGCTGCAAAAGTACGGCCAAGAGAATTGAGACGAAGACTACGGCTGAGGTGTACTTCGCGCCGGTGGCGATCCCGGCGGCCAGGCCGGCCCATAGGACGCCACTGCTCTGGCGCGTTTGGTAGGCCCGCACGGCCAGCCAGCCTGCCACGGCTGTAAACAAAGTCGTCAGAGTATCCGGCACGCCGAAGTGCGAGTCGCGCACGTGGAAGAATACCACGGTCATGATCGCCGCCGCCACCAGCCCCGTGATATATTCGCGATACCGGCGAGCTAACAGAAAAACGATCGGGATGGTGAGTGCACCCAACAGCGCACTGATCAACCGCGCCGACAATAGATAAGGCCACGGGTTCGTATCGCGCAGCACGCCAAAGTCGGCGTTGGACAATTGCGGGAAGAAAGCCACCTGCATGGACTTCTGCCCCAGCAGCAGCAAACCCAGATACAAGCTCGGCCCGTGGGATTGATCGGGCAGATCGAACTGCCCCTGGCCCATCGACCAGGCATGCGGATAGTAGAAGTGTTCGTCGATATGATATTCGTACGGCAAGCCAAAGCTCACACCCCATAGACGCAGCAGGAGCGCAGCTCCGGTCAACCCCAACACGAAAAAAATCAGTCTACGTCGCAGCATCATTACCCATCGACTCATGTTACGCAGTAGTGCGGCTTTCCGCGCAGCGTGCCCTACGTCTGCGTAAGGTGAGTCATCAAATCAAGATTACAGCGAGAGTCATTTTAACATGGAATAATCCCCATTGGTTGGTGGGATGGAATAATCCCCAACCCGCGTCCGCGCGGCTGGGTGAGCGCCGCCGGGGACGGCGGCTAGAGCCAAGCCTGTTTCAATAAGGCTCTCCGCGCGGGCGTTCCCCAAGGACGGGGAACGGAGCGTTTTCATGCTTTGTGGCGAACGCAGTTCATGGGGTCTAGTCTGAAAATGCTCACAGCCCTCGTCCCGAGGGCGTTCCCCGGGGATGGGGAACGGAGCGTTTTCATGCTTTGTGGCGAACGCAGTTCATGGGGTCTGAGTAGTAACGAGAATGTTCTGGAATGGCAACAACGGAGACCTGCGGCTGTTTGCTTTTGAGTTCAGTTCCGCATACAATCGGGTTGAAGCATTCACAGGCAGCCGCTCGTCGAAAACTTTTTTGCGCCTGCCCAGCTCGAACGATACGCTTTTGTCAGCCGTCAAGACACATACCAAGAGTCACACGATGCCCTCAAAACGAGCATGGGAAGCCTACGAAATTACTTACCGCGCCCAAGAAATGAGAACGCTAGTTGGTTGGATTCAGGCCGGACAGAGCGGCTCGGTGCTCGGCTTGCCCGGAGCCGGCAAATCCAACCTGCTCGGCTTCTTAAGCCATCGGCCCGACGCGGTCTCGCGCTACTTGTCGAACAGTTCCTTCAAACTGGCGGTAGTCCAAGTCGATCTGAACAA
The DNA here is from genome assembly GCA_041738395.1 of Thermoflexales bacterium. GTDB lineage: Bacteria > Chloroflexota > Anaerolineae > Fen-1058 > Fen-1058 > Fen-1058. The sequence continues at coordinate 24,431 of JBGSPW010000046.1, read as the reverse complement.
CTTGCCGGCCGATGATCTGGCGACGTTTTATCGCGTGATCCTGCGCGCGCTGTACGAGGCCGGCGCGCAAATGACCGGCATTGATCGATCGCTGGCCGATGCGGTCGAAACGCTCTATCGCAAAGCCGAAGACAAGACCGATCCTTTTGTCGCACAAAGTGCTCTGCGCGAAGCGTTTCAAGTCTTCCAGCAACAAGCGGCCCACTTAGCCCTGGTGATGGACCCCTTCGATCGATTTTGCCGAACAGCCCCCACGCAGGTGCTAGACAATCTGCGCGGCTTGCGCGATGCCTTCAAGGCCACGTTGACGTATCTGGTGGGCTTGCGCCAGGAACTAGCCTACGCGCGCGATCCGATCGAATTGGGTGAACTCTATGAGATTTTGGATTCGCAGGCGTGTTGGGTCGGGCCGCTGGTTCACGCAGACGCGCGCTTCGTCATTGCTCAAGTCGAAGAAACGACCGGTCAGTCTTTTACCAAGAACCAGATCACGCACTTGATTGATCTGACCGGCGGCTATGCGGCTCTGCTGCGCGCGGCCAGTTCGCTGCTAGCCGAAACCCGGCCCATGCCCGCCGTGCCGGCCTGGGAGAATCGATTGCAAGCCGCGTCGAGCATCCATAATCGATTGAATGATATCTGGCAAGCTTTGACGGGCGAAGAGCAAGCCGCGCTCGCCGCATTGCAGCTGGCCTTAGCTGCCCCATCCGCGCAAGAGCAGCACGCGCACCTGCGGCCGATCGAAGAAAAATACAAGCGAGTCCTGAACCACTTGCAGACCAAGCAGCTGTGTCTGCCAACCGAGGCGAGTTATCGGTTGTTTAGCCCGCTCTTCGCAGCATTCGTGGCCGGCGGTGAAGGGGTGAACGCCGGTCGAATTCGACATGACCCGACCACCGATCGTTTTTTTCGCGGCGAAACCGAAATTACGGATCTGTCTGAACAGGATCGCCGGTTACTACACCACTTTCTGGCTCAACCCCTGATCGCTCACACGATTGATGATTTAATCGAAGTGGCCTGGGCCGATTATGATCACAGCGGGATCACGAACCAGGCCGTGCAGCAAGCGATTCGTCATTTGCGCAAACAGATCGAGCTGAATCCGGCCAGACCCACTTATCTCGTGACAGAGCATGGCGCGGGCTACCGCTTTTTCCCAGAGGGCGCGCCGCGAGAACAGCCATGACAGATTCCCCTCCCGTTAACCCTGCGACGCAAGCCGGACCAGAAATTAAGAAATCAGACGGGCTGACCCTGCCGCCCGAAGTGCAGAGCGTCTTGACCCAGATGTTTGCCGGTTATCTTCGGCTAATCGTCCAGGCTGAATTCGGCACGGGCTTGAGCGGCAGTCGCGTCTTCCTGGTTAGGCCGATTCGACACGATGAGAAACCCGAATTACCGGCGGTCGTCAAAATTGCAGCCATCGATCAGATCAAAAAAGAATGGCGAGCCTATAACGAATACATTCGGGACCGGCTGCCCGACATCACCGAAGTGAGGGGTGAACAGGTGCTGCCCCGCAACAGCACGTGGGGAGGCTTGCGTTACGTCTTTACGGGCGGCGGTGCGTTTGAAGTGCAGAGCCTGTTGACCTATAGTCGCGAAGCGAGTGCGCCAGAGCTCTGCAGCGTGTTGGAAGAGCAGTTGTTTAAGATCATGGATCAAATTTGGCTGCACCATCGCGCCCAGGCCGATTTTTCTATGCAAGCCAGTTACGATGCTCTGTTACCGGTTAATCTACTGATCGAACCCGCCTCGCCGCCGCCCGATGTCGCGTGGTGCTTACTCAAACCTCACGAACCGATCGATCGGCAAGTAGCCAAAAACGCTTTCGTGAAGATCGAAGGCTTTGTCATTACGGAAGTCGATGCGTCGCGCGCCTCCGTCACGCTCAATCTGCCGGCGCCCACACCCGGCTCAGGCGCGGCTTATCGCATTCGACTCTGTCCGGTCGAAGCGATCGATCAATACTGCGTCGGCAATGTGATCGCGCCGGTTGCGGGCAAAGTGCTTGCGACACGGGACGATTTGCTGCGTGACGAGCTACGACGCGCACTCGGTTCGGCCTTCGATCTAGACCACGCGACCATTACGCTGACCGATCGCGCGGTCCTGCCCAATCCGCTGATCGCGCTGCCCGGTATTTTGGATGAATCACGCGATGTGCGGGTGGCCGCCATTCACGGCGACTTGAACCTGGAAAATATCTTGATCGAGCCGCGCGGCCGCAATCCAGCGGTATATCTGATCGACTTTGCCACGGCCCGCGAAGATCACGTCTTGCATGATCTGCTGCGCCTCGAAACGGAAATCGTTACGCGGATCATGCCGGCCGCACTGGCAACCGCCAAGTTACCGGCAGAAACGATCTGCGCTTTCTACGAACGCCTGCACTTGGCGACAGGTTACTCCGATCGGCTCACGACGGTCAAAGCCCCGCAGAGCGCGCTGGAAAAACCTTTCCAAATACTGATCGCAATTCGCAAGAAGGCAGCGCAATATCTTTACGACCCAACTGCGTGGGCAGAGTATTACCAAGGCTTAACGCTCTATTTGCTCGGCGCACTCAAGTTCAAGAACCTGGAGGCCGTGTCCAAACAAATCGCCTTCTTCGGCGCGGCAGAAATTCAGCAGTTGCTCAAGCAGCCGCCGCGCATCGAAAAGCCGCCGCGCAGGAAGCTCAAGACCGCCGGCGCAGCTGCCGTGGTGATCGGGATCGCGGCGATCCTTTGGCTGGGACGACTGCTCTCCGCGCCCACAGCGCCGGACGCGTCGAATAGTCTGGCCGTCATGGGCGCTCTGCAGGGCAAAGTCAAGGTACAGCGCCACGACAATGAGTTGATCACCGCGTTTACCGGTTTGTTGCTCTATCGAGAGGATGTCATTACCAGCCTGCCCGATTCGTGGGCTTATATTCACTGCTTGCGATCGGGCTTGTTTAAGTTGGCTCCGGGGCGAGTCGTGGTTTTAACGTGCGCGCCTAACCCAAGCGATGGCCTGGAATTGATCGCGCAGACCTTGCCCGCAGAAGTCAGCGCGCTAACGGACAAAGCCGCTGCGCCGATTACTCCGTCGCTCGCCTCACTCGCAAGTGTGCGCGGCAATCAAAGCGTGTCTCTGGCCGATGTGGGCCAGGTGCCCCTCTTGCTGTCGCCGCGCCAATTAACGGCTGAGTCACACCCGATCTTTCGCTGGCTCGCAGTGAGTGGCGCAGAAGCCTATACGTTGAAAGTCGAAGGCAAAAGCGATCAATGGTCCGTTAGACTCCCATCGAATCAACTGTCGGATTCCGGCACAAGGCCATTCATTCTGCCCCAGACGGCGGTGGTAGAAGTAGCTTACCCGGCGGATGCGCCGCCGCTCAAGCCCAACACGACGTACCTCGTGACTTTGCAAGCTTACCTGCCAGGCCTACCCTCGCCTCAAGAGGCGGATGAAGCGCTCTTCTTCGAATTAGTTGACGATGAGACGGCCGCAAGTCTAACCGCTGCTTCTACGCAGATTCGCGGCCTGACCACACCCGACAACGAAAAAGCCTATTTGTTTTCGCTGCTCTATCAGCAGCACAATCTGTGGGTCGCTGCGGCCGATCAGCTGGAAGTGGTGGCCCGGCTCAATTCCGCTTCACCACCGTTGATCCAATTGGGCGATACGTACCTTAAAGCCGGACTAGGTGGCTTAGCCGAAGCGAACTATCAGCGCGCCTTAGAAACGGCTCAATCGAACGACGACGCATACACTCAAGGCGCGGCGCTGATCGGCCTGGGGCAAGCCGCGTATGCGACTCAAAACCAGCTGCAAGCCACTGGATACTTCCAGCAAGCGCTGACACTGTATCGCCAATTGAAAGAAGATCGAGCAGCAAAGATCGCCGAGAGCTTGCTGCAAGAAATCTCTTCACCCTAAGATTTCCTCGTGTAGTCCTCCCCCCTGAGGTGAATGGGGCTAGCAGGAGAGACAGATGATCGTCAAAGGAAGGCGTCGGCTGACATTCGCGGGACTGCTGGCGTTGGGCCTGTGGCAGTTGGCGTTGATGACGACCGGAACGGCTGAGGCTGAAGCGCGGCCCGTCGGCTTGCCTGCGCTGACTGACGGATGTAAGACGCTGCTCGACCAAGGCGAAGAGCAGTATTACCATTCACAGTATCAAGCCGCCATTGATACTTTCAAAAAAGCACTGACGTGTTATCAACAGGCCAAAGATCAAGTTGGCGAAGGCCTGGCGCTTAACGACATCGGCGTCAGTTATCATCGCTTGGCGCAATACCCAGAAGCCCTTCAGTATCTTCAACAGGCGTTAGACCTTCGCCGCAAAGTAGGGCCGCGGGGCGGCGAGGGCATGACGCTCGACGGCCTGGCGTCAGTCTATCAGGACTTAGGGCAATATGAAGAAGCGCTCAAAACCTATCAACAGGCGCTGCCCATCTTCCGCGAAATCAAATACCAACCGGGCGAAGCTCAAACGCTCAACAACCTCGGAACGCTCAGCTTTGAGTTGGGGCAATACGAGGAAGCGCTCATTTATCATCGACAGGCGCTGGCGCTCTATATCGATTTGCAGAATGAAACTGAGATCAGAACGAGTCTCAGCAACATCGGCGCGGTATACGAAAAACAATGGCAATATGCCGAGGCGTTGAAGTATTACCAGCAGGCGCTCGAGCGGCCGCTCGCAACGGAGGATTTGCCGGGCAAAGCCAGCCTCCTGAACAATCTGGGAGCCATCTATTACGACCAAGGCCAGTACGAGGAAGCGCTCAAATATTATCAACAAGCGTTGGACATCTCACGCCAGATTCACGATCCCGCGGGCGAGAGTACGGTGCTTAATTCTCTGGGCGCGGTCTATGATCTCATGGGCCAGTATCAAACGGCGCTTGACCATTATCAGCAGTCTCTGGAGATTCATACGCGTGTAGGCGATCAAAGCGGCCAGGCCAACAACCTACACAACCTCGGCGGCGTTTATTATGGCCTGGGCCAATATCCGCAAGCGCTACAGTATTATCAGCAGGCAATCGATCTCTATCACGCTTTGAATCGGCCGCGTGAAGAAGCCAACACGCTTGAGTCACTTGGCCTGATTTATCGCACGCAGGGACAATACCAGGCGGCGTTACAAAAATACCGGCAAGCCCTGGAACTCTCACGCAACAGCGGCAGTGAGAGCGGCAGCGGCTCGGCGCTCAATCACATCGGCGAAATTTATTTTTACCTGGGCCAGTATCAAGCGGGGCTTCAGTATCTGCTGGACGCCCAGACTATTCAAAGCAAAATAAACGCTAAGCCCGATCTCAGTATCACCCTCAACGATCTCGGCGTGATCAATGACACTTTAGCTCAATATCCAGAAGCACTCCAATACTACCAGCAGGCGTTGGAGATCGATCGGGCGCTCGGCCGCAAGGATCGTGAGGCGGTGGTGCTGTCCAACCTGGGCGCCGTTTACAAAAATCAACGGCAGTATCAAGAGGCGCTCAATTATTATCAACAATCGTTGAAAGTTCGTTACGAAGGAACGGATCGGGTTGGCCAGGCGGCGGGTCTGGATAATATCGGCGTGGTCTATGCCGAACTGGGCCAATATCTGGAAGCGCTGAAGTACCATCGACAAGCGCTGGACATGCGCCGCGAGATGGGCGAGCGTGATGGGGCAGCAACGTCGCTTCAAAATATGGGCTTCGCTTATGAGCAGCTGGGGCAGTTGGATCAGGCTTTGGACGCGTACCGCCAATCGATCGAGGTGCGTGAATCCATCCGCACCCAGGCCACGGTCGAAGAGATCAAAACAGCCTTGGCCGGTCAAGCGCTGGATGTTTACGCGCACACGATTTCTTTGCTGCTCAAGTTGGACAAGCCCGGCGAAGCTTTCGCAGTTGCCGAACACGCCCGCGCCCGGACGTTCCTCGATCAATTGGGGAACCGCAATTTCAATATTCGAGCCGGGGCTGATCCCAAGCAAGTCGCTCGCGAACAAGACCTAATGAATCAGATCAGCGCGCTCCAGCGTAAAATCGGCGCGGGCGGTGCGATCGATTATGCCGACCTCAAAGTTCAATTAGCGAACTTGCAGGCCGATTATCAACAAGTCTTGATCGATCTCAAACTCTCCAATCCGGCCTATGCTTCACTAGTCAGTGTCGCCCCACTCTCCGTTCAGCAAATTCGCGATACCATCCTGGATGATCAAACCACGCTCGTAGCTTACTTCGTGACCGACCAAGAAACAATTGCCTATGCGCTGGATCGAACCCACCTGATCGCTATCTCGCTGCCGATCAGTCAAACCCGGCTCGCGGCCCAGATCGATCGGTTCCGCCACCTGATCGAGGTCGAGCCGCGCGGTGGTCAATCTTCCAGCGCCGAACGGATTGAACTGGCGCAGGAGCTCTATCAATCGCTGATCGCGCCGTTACTATCGCACATCCGGCAGCCTCGATTGATCATCGTGCCGCATCAATCACTGCATTATTTACCCTTCGCGGCGCTGTTGGACGAGAACCAGCGTTTGCTCGGCGAGCGATTTACACTCTCGCTGGCGCCCAGCGCCAGCAGCCTTGATCCGGAATTGTTCCATCCAGGCAAGCCAAGCAGCCAGGTCTTGATCGTGGGCAATCCCGCCATCAACACCGACGTGGCCGCGCCTTTGCCCTACGCCGAGGCTGAAGCTGAAGCAGTCACGCAGCTTTATCCGCAAGCCACCCTCTTCACCGGCACGCAAGCTTCCGAAGCTGCCTTGCGTCGTAATTTACCCGACGTGAATATCCTTCACCTCGCCACACATGGCGTGCTTGAGCAGGCACAGCCGCTTTTTTCCAGTCTGCTTCTGGCAGGCGCGAGTGATAACTCTGGAGATGATGGTCGGCTCGAAGTGCGTGAGATCTTTGAGTTGGATTTGAGCGCGGCAAATCTCGTGGTGCTAAGTGCGTGTGATACGGCCCTGGGCCAGCAAAGTCAAGGTGACGAATTAGTCGGACTTGCGCGGGCCTTCATGTTTGCCGGGACCCCGACGGTGGTGGCCAGTCTATGGCCGATACAAGATGAAGCCACGGCGGCGCTGATGACGGCCTTCCACAAACGCGTGCAAGCCGGGACGGAGCCCGCCGCGGCATTAGCCGAAGCGCAGTCTGAAATACGCAACCAAACGCGCTGGGCCGCGCCTTATTTCTGGGCCGGGTTCCTCGTCATCGGCGATGGCGGTCAGGCTACCGCTAAACGCGCGCGAACGCTCACGGTCGGGCCGACCGCTGAAGTTGCGCCCCCATCTGCCTCCGCCGATGTCCCCCGCTCCGCTGCACAACCGGCTAAATCATTCTCCTTTACGATTTGGATCGTTATCGCGGGCATCGTCGTGCTGATGGGTATCACAGGCTTCCTCGTGTGGCGACGACGACCACGGAATAGACTATAGGACGAGGCATTCGTACTCTGATCAATGGTGAGCGGTAGAACAGGCAGGAAGAGGTGTCCAGCCATGAAAATGGCGATCAATGTGAGCCCTTTGTTTTTGAATGGATGATTCCTGATCAAGCAACGCTCAATCAATGCTCAACGTCTACTCAAGCGGCGTTGAGGACGGATGAGTATACTGAGCCTAACCATGCCACCATTCGCAGGGCAGCCCAGCGCAATTGTAACAACGTGTGAGGTCAAAACTTTTGGCGGCGGCTTATCCCGCCGTTGTTCGGCAGTTTTGAAGATTTGCTTGGTAATTGTGCAACAGATTATCCATACGAGGGGAGCTTATCATGCTCAGAGTGATTCATCTCATCTGTTCCAAAAAATCCAGGTTGGGTGCGATTATTCTTATCCTACTGTTGTTTACCCAAGACACTTCCATCTATGCCGCTGATGTCACCCGTAGCTTTGGCCCTTCCTATGCTTCTTTGACCTCACGCGATTATCCCATGCTTGTGACAGCCAAGGAGAAAGGAGCCACACGGTTATCGAAGCCGAGTGCGATACCCTCCGGCGCTGCGCACTGGCAGTCCTATCCGATTTACGGCGGAGAGGCCATCTCAATCGACATGGATCCCACGGATCCGCAGGTTATTTATGTGGGGATGCGCGACGCAGGCATCTTTAAAACTACCGATGGAGGCCAATCCTGGCAGCCTGCACGCGATGGGTTGACTTTCTATCCTATCCGCTGCCTGAAGGTAGATCCGTATAACCACAATAACCTGTATGCCGGGACGGATTATGACGGCATATGGAAGTCTATCAACGGTGGGGCCTCCTGGAGTAAGGCTAGCGCAGGATTGGATGAAGGAGATATGATTGTTTTTAACCTGGTTTTCGATCCGACTACGCCTAACAGCTTGTACGCCGGTTTGGCTGGTGGATTTGGATTAGGGATAGGGAACGTATATAAATCAGAAGATGGTGGGACCACGTGGGGGCTTAAAGACAATGGCATTCCTCGCCAGGCAGGAAGGACGAATACTGATGGGATTCTGGCCCTGGCAGTCAATCCCAACCAAAACACTCACCTGGTGGCTGGAACGAACACGAGCGGCGCATTCCAGACGACGGATGGGGGAGAAACCTGGTCAGCGATTAACGATGGGCTGTCTCATTCGTATGGCGATCATTATTATTCTATCAACGCGGTCGCTTTTGATCCCCACCATGCGGGGCGTCTGACGGGGATTGTGGATGGCAAGTATTATGCCTACAGTGGCGGCGCCTGGCAACTGGCTAGCCAAGTAAACGAGTATGCCAACGGCCCTCTGTTCAATGATTATTTGTATTACCATCCTACGAATCCGTCCATTATCTACGGCGCTGGTGTCGGCGTTTATAAAAGTGCCGATGCAGGCCTAACCTGGTCCGTTAAGGGTGGGAGCAAAACAGATGATGTTGCTAACCTGGCATTCTCGCCCGAGTCGCCAGATTTGCTCTATGCCCCTTCCAACCGCAGCCTGCTAAACATGGGGGGAGTCTACAGTTCCACGGACGCGGGTGAAACATGGGAAAGTACATCGGCTGGCATCCAGGGTTCCATCATTCTCAGCGTGGCGATCGATCCAGAGGATGAGAATTCCATCTACGCAGGTGATGCCGATGGTTTCTTTTTTAGTACCCATGATGGTGGCACGACCTGGCAGAATACCTTCCTGGATTTTGAGCCAACACACATCCAGATCGATCCTTTGAATTCAAGGACTATATACCTATTGGGTGGCCAATTCCTTAAATCCACCGACCAGGGGGTTACGTTCACTCCCCTTTCTGCGCCCAAAACTGTGGCTAGCGTGATAGCAATGTCGCCCCATATGTCCAACCCCATCTACGTGGGAGGGGAATATGGGATCTCCAAAAGCATGGATGGCGGCAACACTTGGATGACAAAGACGCAGGGATTGCCAAGCTTTGGGGGCAGTCTATGCCCGATCCTTGCGCTGGAGGTCGATCCCACCCACCCGGATACGCTGTGGGCAGGAACTCAGCATGGCGGGATTGTCCGGTCGATTGATGGCGGCGATCACTGGGCAGGTATGGGGCTGACACAAACCACTGAAATAGATGCCGTCGCGATCAATCCTCTTAACAGCAACGAAATTTTGGCCGGGGGTGGATACGGGTTCGGGCCAGGAAAGATCTATCGTTCAACCGACGGGGGCCAAACCTGGACAGAACAAATCAGTGATATCGCGTTTGTGCAACAAATTGTCTACGATCCCCGGAATCCGCGTTGGGTCTACGCTGCCACGGAGGGATATGGAGTCCTGCGATCGTTTAATGGGGGACAGAGTTGGAGCGAGTACAATGCTGGGATTTTTTACCCTGTGCTCTACTCGATCGCCATCAGCCAGGGTAACTCTCCTTTGTTGGTGACTGGCAGCTACGGTTCGGGTTTATATGGGTCTCATCCCCCCGCCATCGTCGATATTTATTTGCCGCTGCTGGTGCGGTAGCGATTTCCTGGGGCACATCAACGTTCATCACCAGGAGGTAACATGTCTTCACGACCTGAAGCATCCACGCTCGATCCGCAAACAGTTCAGCCTCTCGGCGAGGCTAATGCGATCAACGCAGGCGGCTTAGATCGCTGCCGTTGGGCACCGCGTTGCAGCACCATAATGCTATCACGCGAGCGGACATTCGGAATCATATTGAACGATCTCACAGCAAGTTACAGGAAATCAGACTCGTTCAAATAGAAGGAGATATCGACATGTCATTCTTGAACAAACTACTCGGGCCTCCCGGAAACATCAAGCGGTTGATCAAGCAAGTTAAGACAAGTGCGAATAAGCCCGGTTACTTGCTCGATCCAATTATTAGCGAGTTGAAGGAAATAGGTGAACCTGCGGTACAACCGCTATGTGATGTTCTCATGGATAAGCAGACGAGTTTCCCTGTACGCAATATAGCTGCAATTGCGCTCATGGCTATCGGCAAGCCTTCGATAGAGCCTCTCATGGTCGTGCTCCAGAAAGGTAATGAAGAAGCAAGATCTGTGGCATCCGCCGCGCTGAGGAGTATTGCCAAGAAGAACTCGGGATAACAGCTAAACCACCACAAACTTGAACGGCCCAACACTGTTTCCCGCAGTTTGCTGAAAAAGACCACTGCTTATTCGGCAGTCAACACCTGATTAAGGAGATACAGATTATGCCGCTCTTCGGTCCACCCAATATTGACCAGCTAAAAGCAAAAGGAGATGTCAAGGGCCTTTTCAATTTGTCGATCGGCGATAAGGAAGTCCTGAGCCAGCAAGCCCACAAAGCGTTGATGGAGATAGGAGCTTCTGCGGTCAGCAAGCTACTCGATCTTGTCAAAGACACGCAGCGAGACAGCAAGGAAAGGAAGGCCGCGCTAGCACTGTTTAGGGCCATCGGTCCATCTGCTGTGGATCCGCTCTTGGCCGCGCTCCGCGGGAAAGAAGACAGCGAAAAGCGTTATATCGCCGCAGAGGCGCTGGGAGCCATAGGTGATGCTCAGGCAGGAGAGGGGCTTTTGGACGTTCTCAAGAACACAAGTGTTGACGACGTCATGCTTCGCATCACGATCGCGGTTTACGCAGGGAGACTCGTGGGCATCCGGGCACAGGAGCCGCTTCTGGCGATCCTAAAGCAGTACGAGGATAGTGAAATAAGTATGTCCATCTTTGGGTTAACGGGGATACGAGTGCTAGGCGACATCGGCGATGAACGATGCGTCGAGAGGCTTGCAACCCTCGTCAAGACCTACGGGAACTGTATCCGTGACAGGGAGGTGTGGTTAGGCGAGGCCGCGGTCGAAGCGCTTGGCAAGGTAGGCGGTCGGATGAAAGACAGTCGGGAGCACGCAAAGATCGAGTCTGTGTTGGTCGACTTGCTCCAGTTCACACCCGCCATGGGGTTCCGCTATCGCAAATTGTGTGTCAAAGCAGCCCTGGCTTTGGGCCAACTGGGAAACCACAATGCTGCCGGGGCGCTCCTGGATACGCTCAAGCAAGCGAAGGAGACATCAATTCGCGCTGCGGCCGCCTACGGGCTACGCCTATCCTTAGACCCGCGCAAAGTGGAACCTCTGATAGCCTTGCTCAAGGACCCAGATGAGCAGGTACGTGCCAACGCCGCGGAAGGGTTACTATGCAGTGAAGACCCCGGGGCGATTGCCGCACTGCAGGCCGCTCTGGAAGACCAGTCCGAATCTGTACGTCGGACCGCGGCGCAGGTATTGGCTGTGTACGAGACTGTTGCCCAGGTTACACGCGCTGCCGCGCCGAGTTCTCAGCAGGAGGCTCCCGCTGCTAAAGTTGAGGGCACATTATTGGAAAACGAATTCTACGATCTGATGCAACGACAAGCGTTGGAAATGATGGGGTTGGGTTACGAAATTACCGAAATCCCGAAGCTCGCTACAAACAAGGCAGCTGACATCATCATGAAGAAGTACGGAATCGCAATGCCAGAGATGGCGAAGATCATAGAGAGTGCCATGCTGAAACATTCTTGAACCTCAAAAGGCTACGGTGTATCGGCCTGTTTAAGGCTGTCGTGCAACGAAATCACTGCCCCTGTAACTCCATACCACACATTCTGCGTCAGGTGGAGGCGCGCGAATTTGTTGCAGAATTCAGGCTCCGGGCCACGAGCTCAATCAGCGCTCAACCAGTCCTCAACGTCTGCTCAAGCAGCATCGAGGGCGGATGAGTATACTGAGCCTAACCATGTCGCCATTCGCAGGGCGGCCCGGCGCAATCGTAACAACGTGTAAGGTCAAAACTTTGGCGGCTTAGATCGCTGCCGTTAAGCGCGAAATGTGACACCACTCGCAGTAGATACGAGGAGATTTACCATGCGACCTACGACTAAACTTCTAACTGGTTTGCTTATTATTCTTCTGGGGCTATCGAACGTCGGCCCGGCCAGTATGGTTTCCGCCGGCGCCAATGATACCTTTGTTTGGAAAGCCATTGGCCCCTGGGCCGCAAGCATTCTCACCCTGGTGATTGACCCGGCCACACCAACCACTCTCTATGCGGGTGCAACAGGGTCGTATGCATCAGGCGGCGGCGTATTCAAAAGTACGGACGGCGGCGGCAACTGGTACGCGACCAATATTGCCATGGCTACCGGCGGCCTTATTCCCAATGTTCTCTCCCTGGCGATTGATCCGATCACATCGACCATCCTCTATGCAGGGACAGACAGCAGAGGCGTGCTCAAAAGTACGGATGGCGGCGGCAACTGGTATACAGCCAGCACTGGCCTGGACGCGAGTGACACCGTTTACACTCTGGTCATTGACCCGAAGGCGCCAGCTACCCTTTACGCTGCAACACAAGATGGAGTTTTTAAGAGCACCAACAGCGGCGGAGAATGGATCGCAGCCGGCACTGACCTGCCTGCTGGCTCGATTTTTGCTCTGGCGATTGACCCGGTCACACCAGCCACCCTGTATGCGGGGATAGATGGCGGCATATTCAAAAGCACAAACAGCGGTGGAAACTGGAGCGCGGTCAACACCGGCCTGGTCAATCTATTCAATGATCCGGTCAATGTTCGCACCGTGGCGGTTGACCCGGCGACTCCGGCAACGCTTTATGCGGGGACCAATGTCGGCGTATTCAAAAGCACGAATGCGGGCGGGAACTGGAGCGCGGTCAACCCTTTCCTATCCGCTCCAGATGTTTCTGCGTTGGCGATAGACCCGGCCGCGCCGGCCACCCTTTACGCGGGGATCGTTGGCAAGGGCATATTCAAAAGTAGCGACGGCGCGGGGAACTGGGAAGCGGTGAACACCGGGCTGACCTATCCCTATGTTGGGGCCTTTGTGTTTGACCCGGCTGCACCCGCCACTCTCTATGCCGGGGCATATGCTGGGACAAGGGGAACACAAGGAGTGGGCGGTGGCATATTCAAAAGCACGAATGGCGGTGAGAATTGGAGCGCGGCTCACACCGGCCTGAACAATATTAAAGCTTTCGCCCTGGCAATTGACCCGGCAGCGCCGGCTACTCTCTATACCGGGACTTGGGACTCAGGCGGTTTGTACAAAAGTACAGATGGCGGTTTTGATTGGAGCACAGCCAACACCGGACTGAATGAATATCACTATGGCCCTAACATTAGAACTCTGGTGATTGACCCGGTAACGCCGACCACTCTCTATTCAGGCGATTCCGGCGTATACAAAAGTACAGACGGAGGTGGAAACTGGAATCGGTTCTCCACTGGTCTGACCGCTAGCACTGTTCTCTATCTGGCGATTGACCCGGTGACGCCGTCCACTTTATATGCGGGGACAGAGAATGGCGGTGTAGATAAAAGTACGAATGGGGGTGGGAACTGGACGGGTGTCAATATCGGCCCGACCAATTCCTCGGTTCTTGCCCTGGCGATTGACCCGGTCACGCCGGCCACCCTCTATGCCGGGATTTGGGAACACGGCGTATTCAAAAGCACGAACGGCGGCAGGAATTGGAGCCCGGTCAACACCGGCCTGACGAATACCAAGATTCTCGTCCTGGCAATTGACCCGGCAGCGCCAGCCACCCTTTATGCGGGAACCTATGACGGCGGTGTATTCAAGACCACCGACGGTGGTGACAACTGGAGTGCGATCAACGATGGTATGTCTATGAAGGCTGTGCGTGCCCTGGCGATCGACCCGGTCACGCCATCCACCCTTTATGCTGGGACGAATGGTGACGGCGTATTTAAGAGTACGAACGGCGGTGTGAATTGGACCACGTTAAACAATGGGCTAACTTATCCCTATGTTGATTCCCTGGCGATTGACCCGCAGACGCCGACTACCTTGTATGTCGGGACAGATGGCAGAGGTGTGTTTGCGATGCAGCAAGCGGAGATGGGGGCTTTCAGTAAGACCACACCCTTAGATGGTGCCAGCGGGGTGTCTGCCAGCCCGACTTTGAGCTGGGGGGCCAGCAGTGGGGCAACCAGTTACGAGGTTTGTTATGATACCTCTAACAACAACACCTGCGATAGTAGTTGGATCAACGTTGGGGCCAACACCCATGTAAAACTGCCTTTTTTGAGCAGCACGACCACTTACTACTGGCAGGTGCGCGCGGTGAATATCTTTGGTACCACCTATGCCAGCGCATCCAGTACTGCTTTCTGGTCTTTTACCACTGGAACCATTTTTCGAGTTTCATTGCCGCTTATTCTGCGCGGCCACTAAGACCTGAATGAAACGGCACGCGAAGGATCCTCTGGCCCACCGCAATAACAGCGTAAAGTCGAAAACGAGGGTTCAACGCTGATCGTTTCGCATGCAACACTCAACATGGAGGGACGTATCGTGAAACCAAAACTGTTTGCCCTGCTAAGCTTATGCGTCTCAGCCCTGCTCCTGTTAACGAGCAAGATACCGGTCCTGGCTCAAGCCCCAGGCGCAACGCACCGCAGTCCGGCCCAGAACTTATCGCCGATGAGTGAGGGGACTCCATTTGTGGATGATTTCAACGATGGAATCGCAGACGGCTGGAAGCCCATCTCGGGAACATGGACGGTGCTCACCGATGTGCTGGGAATTCCATATGCTCAGGTTTCCGATATCGGCGGCTTTGGAAACCGGTTCACGTCCTTTTACACCGGCACCCAATTCGCCGACTTCACGCTGGAGGTTGAAATCTCGTCAACTTCGCAGCTGGACCCCGGCGCTTTTAATGTCGGAGTCGCTTTACGCGGCGATGGTTCGGACAACTATTATCGGGTCATTTTCCATCCAAACCTGCCGGATGGCCAGTTAAGAGTTGAGAAGATCGTCAATGGTATCAAGATGGACCTGATGCCCAATCAGAGCTATGCGGCTTCGCCCGGCCCCAAGACACTGACGGTCACGGCCAAGGGCAATGCGTTTAGCGTCCAGATCAGTAGCGAGTTTTCGACAACGTGGCACGACGATGCTTATTCAGCCGGCTGTATCGGGCTGACAACTGAAAATGGCGGCGCGAACTTCGACAACGTTAAAGTCACGCCCATCATCACCTATCGTGTCTATTTGCCGTTGCTGGCGAACAAAAGCGGCGCGAACGATCGGCTCAGCTTGCAGGCTGGCCGTCAATGAATCTCAACGGATCTATTCGCCGCGCCGGGTCATCAAGTGTACTCAACCGGCAAAACTCTTAAGGAGATACGTCGATGTCTAACTTCATCAAATCGTTGTTTGGCGGCAGTTCAAAGAAATCCAAGACGAGTGAGAACGCGGCCCCGGCGATGCAAGCCAGGCCCGCGGTTGGGGCTTCATCAACCGGTGTGCAAGACCTGATTCAGAAGTTAAGCCTGAAACCTCGCGAATTGGAATTCTTCCACCCTGAAAAGGAAAAAGCGCTGACCGAATTGCAGCGACTCGGCTCCGCAGCGACCGAACCCTTGCTGGCCGCACTGGATAACGGCGACGCAGAAGCGAAGGGCAGCATCATTTCTCTGTTGGGACGCTCGAAAGATCGGCGCGCGATCCTGCCGATTGCGCGGCAGTTGCAGCAGGTTAATCCTCAGGTGAAATATGAAGCCGCCACGGCGTTAGCCGCCTATCCGCTGAGCGACCTGCGCGAGGCCGGCATTCTGGACCATTTGAAGCCAGCCAGCAGTGATGCCGACATCGAAGTCCGGAAGCAGGTCACTGCGCTGCTCGATCGATTGGGCACCCCCGTGCCGGACAGCCCGTGGTTCACCGGCGCTCGTACCTGGGAACAGCTGGCCAAGGCGTTCATCCGTTTAGAACTGCCGAAACCGGCCCCGGATTATGCGGGCCTCGCCGAGAAAACGCAGAACTTCGGGGCCGCCGAACGGCACGCCGTTTGGATTCGCGTGGCGCAGGAATTGAAGAACAAGACCGACAAGCTGCGCTGCTATCTGGAGGCCCTGCATCATGATCCGGATCCCGCCTCCGTCGCGTGGGACTGGTTGAACGGGCACTATGACCCGGCGATGAATATTCTCGCCGACCGCCCCAAGACCCGGGAGACCGTCGAAGAGCTGCGTCGCCAACATCGACCCATGGTCGAAGCGTGACCTACACCAATCAGGAGAATGTGATGGATATCTGTAACTTCTGTGGTAATCCGATCGAGGTTCCCGCCCAGCGGTATTCGGCGGCGCAAGTCAGAACCGCCACACGCGGCGCCGGCTTATCGGACAAAGCCACGATCGGTGACTTCGCTAAAGCATTCGGCATGACACAAGAGAAGTTAATCACGGAGTGGCTGAAGAGAACGAGCCAGCCGGAACTGGACTGGGTTCTTTGCCGCATGTGTGGATTGAAAGTTGAGCAATACCTGGCTAAAGCGCCCGCGCCGAAGAAGAGCTGGCAGTTCTGGAAGTAGCCGCGCCATCTGCCATTCTGGCTCAATCTGTGCTCAACCAATCCTCAACGCGCGCTCAAGCAACCGTGAGGGCGGGCGCGTATACTGAGCAAAACATCGCAAAGGAGCATAGCCCCATGACTCACAACTGGTCCGCCCGTGTCTGGATTTTGACGCTGTGCATGCTGATGGCGCTGGTCTGCAGCTGCAGCCCGGCCGCATCCGGCAATCGCGTAAACTTGACCGATACTTTGCAGGCCGATCTGATCTTCACTGTCCCAGCTGGCATTCTGGCTTTGTCGAGCGATAAAGCGGGCAATGTATATGCCGTGACGGTGGATGGTACTATCGTGCGGGTTGCGCCCGATGGCAGCTCCAAGCAACTCTATTCCGGCTTGAAGAGCTGCGGCTTTAGCTTGCCCGTCATCACCATTTTACCCGGCGGCGATATTGTCTTCAACGATTGTGTGGATCAGAAAGATACGCTAATCAAGTTGGATCAACAGGGGAACAAGAGTACCTTGATCAAGCTGGACGAGAACCTGATCGCGATGTCCTCCGACTCGGCAGGTCAGGTCTACCTGGGTTTCTGGACGAGCAAAGGCAATCTCACCGTTGTCTCTAACCCCAATCATCTCACTGCTGCCGAGCAAATTGGCGGCCAGGTATCTGTTCTTAGCGCAGATGGTCAGCTCAAGAATATCTATACCGGTGGTCTGCCCTTCGCACTCAGCGCGTCTGAAGAAGGCGCGCTAGTGGCGGCCACCTGGGGTAAGTCCGGCCCGGTCAAATCGGAGAACAAGAGCTACAGCGTGTGTGCGTCCAAGAATGTCTTCTGGGCAATCTTGAGCGGGCAAGTGGCGATCGATCAGCTGGCCGCCGACCAATCCACAACCCCCGTCACAAATCGACTCAAGGCGGTCTCGGCCTTGACGCTGATGAAAGGCTGGCCGGCTTTTGCGGTCGGCATGGACGACACAGGCAAGTGCGGTATCTACGCTGTGGAAGCAGGCCAGACACCCGTCAAGCTATCATTCAATCAAGCAGACGTAGACAAATACGCTATAGCCTTAGCCTCAACTGGCAACGTACTGTATTTTGCCGATGAAGATGGACACCTCTACAAAGTCGATCTGGGCGATCAAGCCGCTGCGAGTAATGAACCTGCTGCCCCGGCCGCCAATCACGCGAATGCTCCGCAGCCTGGTCATTGGCAAGGTGGATCAGCGGTCTCATTCGATGTGCTGAGCAACGGCAATCTCCGCAACTTCAAGCTGGATGCTTACATCCCGGGTGGATCGCACTGCAAGCTTGCCCTGGATCAGATCGTCATTCAACCTGATAACACCTTCGTTTACACCAACTTGATCAAGGAGAGCAGCTATTGGCCGGGGGAAAGCGATACTTACAAAGCGAAAGGAATTTGGCCGACACCCGTCATGCAGGGTAACGACGCCATGGTCGAAGCATTACGCATCAACGGGTTGTTTGACAGCACAACCACGGTGACAGGTACCTATCGCATCCTGGTCTGTGAAGATCAACACTTCATCTGGGCCAAGGGCCAAGGAACGAGCACGTGGAGTGCAGCCTGGCAAGGAACGAGCGAGCCGGCCACCCCCTCACCCGTACCGACCCGAGCTCAACTCCCGCCCACCTGGACGCCCGTGGCCCAACCGACTCCTGCCCCGACGATGGCTCCAACAACCGCTGCCGCGACAGTGGCTCCAACTCTCGCTCCAAAAATTGAACCGACATCTGCATCGGCGAGCTGGCAGCCGTTGCCTGATCTGCCACGGCAAATTAATAGTCTGGCCGTTGATCCCGCCAACCCGCATATGCTGTATGCAGCCACCGGCCAGACCGGCTCTGGCAGCGGTGTCTATCAAAGTGAGGATGCGGGTCTAACGTGGCAGCGGATGTCAACGGGGCTGCCCAATGAAGACGTGCTCGCGCTCGCGTTTAGCGCGGATAATCCACCCGTACTCTACGCGGCCGTCGGCCCCGATGCATTTTTCGCCAGCGCCGACAGCGCCAAGAGTTGGACCAGAATCGGCAAGTCCGAGTTGGCGGCCAGTTTCAAGCGCCTGCTCGCCGTGGCCCCCGGCAATGGCAAAACACTCTTTACCATCACCACGGCCCGCGGCATCGCGCGCAGTACCGATCAAGGCCACAACTGGCAAATCGTGGGCAATGGGTTACCCACGGACAACAACGACACGATCAATGTCCAAGCGTTAGCGATCGACCCAACGGACGCGAAAGTGATCTACGTCGGCACCGGCTGGGAATCGTTTAATGGCAACGGCGTTTACAAATCGATCGACGGCGGAACGACCTGGTCGCCTGCGAATCGCGGCATGCTCGATTACGGCATCAGCGCGTTGGCCGTCGATCCGGCTAATGCGCAGACCGTGTATGCCGGCGGCATCGAGGGGAATCTATTCAAGAGCAGCGACAGCGGGCAGACCTGGACTGATCTCACGGACAAATTGCCCGCCAGGTCCACCAGTATCCGTCAGATCATGCTTGACCCGGCCAGACCCCAAACAGTCTACTTACTCAGCGAACGGACCGGGATCTTGCTCAGCGCTGATGGGGGTCTGACCTGGCGTGAATTGGGCCAACCTACTTCGGATAACAGTGCATCACTCACGGCCATGACCGTGATCTTCAACTCGCAGCCGATCGTGATCGCCGGTCTTTCGGGCACGGGGGGTTGGCGTTATGCCGAAGATCAATCGCCGCTCGCCACTCCGGCAACCGCCGCAACCCCTACGCCCTCGGCCGGTGCAGCTGCGCCAAGCTTAGTTCAAGGCAGTTGGCAAACGATCCCCGATTTGCCGCGCAACGTCAATGCCCTCAGCGTCGACCCCGCTCAGCCGCAAGTCTTTTACGCCGGCACCGGATCGAACGGCTCAGGCAGTGGCGTGTACAAGAGCGCTGACGCGGGGCTGACCTGGCAACGTGTCTCCACTGGATTACCTGATGCGGATGCAGTCAATCTCGCGTTCAGTCACACTACGCCGCCCGTGTTATATGCCGTCGTTCAAAACGGCATCTACGCCAGTGCCGACGGTGGAATAAGCTGGTCGAAGCGGGCTGAGAGCGTGGGCAACTATCGTGGCTTTACTCGAATCCGCGTCGCCTCCAGCGATGAAAAAATCCTGTATGGGGTGGCTATCATCGAAGGCGCATTCCGCAGCGATAACGGCGGACGCAACTGGCAAGCCATCAGTCAGGGCCTGCCCAAAGACGCTAACGGCTCGCTCAATGCGCAGTCGCTCGCCATCGATCCCACGAATGCCAAAGTGGTCTACCTCGGCACCGGCTGGGATCCGTTCGGCGGCAATGGCGTCTACAAATCAACGGATGGCGGCGCGACCTGGGCCGCCGCCAATCACGGCATGCTCGATTATTCCATCACTGCGCTGGCAGTCGACCCGGTGAACCCGCAAATAATTTATGCCGGGGGATACGAAGGGGAGCTGTTCAAGAGCACGGATGGCGGCGCGACCTGGAATAAGATCAAGCCCGATTTACTAGACCGGAATCCGATTCGTGAGATCGTGATCGATCCGGCAAAGCCGGAAGTGATCTATCTGCTGGGTGAGCAAAGCGGCGTGCTGGTCAGCACTGATGGCGGCACGACCTGGTACACGATCGGAAAACCGAGCAGTGAAAACCGGCCGCAGCTAAAGTCGATGGCCGTTGCCTTCGATACCCCGCCCAGCGTGATCATCGGCGCGGCTGGAGAAGGCGGCTGGCAGTATGTCATGAAGTAATCCGGTACGGCAAACCGAACCCCGGCAAGAGCCGCGCTTCTCAATCAACGCTCAACCAGTCC
Source organism: Thermoflexales bacterium (assembly GCA_041738395.1). Lineage (GTDB taxonomy): Bacteria > Chloroflexota > Anaerolineae > Fen-1058 > Fen-1058 > Fen-1058. Next base: position 3,813 of record JBGSPW010000046.1, on the reverse strand, counting down.
TCAACGTCCGCTCAAGCGGCGTTGAGGACTTGCTTATATACTAAACGTGACACTGCACAAGATTCCCAACTGTCGAATTCACACGAAGCAAAAAACTCTGGTCACTTATCGATATCCGGTTTGCCCCAAAGGCAATCGCAGGCTGAGGACGTTCATGTCTTCAAAGTCGTTCGTGACGGGTACACTCGTTTCAAAAGACAAACCATCCATCACAGGAGGAATTCAAAATGTTCAATAGTCAAGGTCATCACTGCCGGCTGTGCCGCACAACGATTTATGGCGAAGAAACCGTCATCGAGCTTCAGAAGCAGGCGGTGTATATTCATCGCAATGTCTATGAGGCGCAGCAGATCGAGCAGAAGAGCGGCTATCGCTGCAAGTCGTGCGGCCGCGAGTATTGCAAGGACTGCCTGGAGAAGAAAGCGCCCGGCAACATTTACGGCGGCAAATCCTGTCCCAACTGCGGCGGTCTATTTGAGATCATGCATGACTAACAAAAGAAGACACGCAAGGAAGACGGTCAAGGTTTAATTTCGCCGGCGGTTGATTCTGAGTCTCAATAGTCATCATGAACGGCGTTCACCACCTTACATGAAAACGCTCCGCCCCCCGTCCCCGGGGGGGCGCCCTCGCGGACGAGGGCTGCGAGCATTTTCAAGTTAGATCACGAAAGCATCCCGCCCAGCGCGCCCCCGACGCTGCGCGTCGGACAGGGCGTGAGCGGAGTTCTGCGCGCTTTTAGCAGATTGGCCGCACGGTTGTCACGTTGGCTACTTCAACTTTATTTCCCGTTCGCCGGCGACTGACGCGGGTAAGCGCTACACGTCAGGCGCGAGCAGCAAGTTGACCGCCTACCACGCGCGCGCTGGTTCTTTGCCAGTTGTGCTGTCCATGACGTCAGTTTCAATCCCCTCATCCAAGCGGCTCATATCTCAATACCGTCCACCGACAGACTCAGTCCCTTACAAAAATTGGATCACAAAACGATCCTTACTATTGCCCCATCGGGATGTCATCACCGCGCCGCCACACCCCAAGCTACGCGAGCGGGCAAAACATCTTCAGCACATCGCACGTGAGCAGACGTTAATCGCCCTGGTGCAAGACCAGGTAACGCTCGTCGGCAGTGCTTAACATGGGATCATTCAACTTCAAGATGATCTCACGCCCGTCTCAGTTGAAAAGTTAGCCGTTTCAGGTACAATTGCCGCCGTACGCTATCCTATTCTGGTATAGCGAAGGTCATGTTTCATTTTACGAGCGCCTAATCGGGAGCAGCCATGAAAGACATCCTGTTTGATATGGATCGCTGGTACGCGGCGGAAGAAACAATTGCGCTTGCCACCGTCGTGCAGACCTGGGGCTCCTCGCCACGCCGCGTCGGGGCGAAGATGGCGCTGACGGCCAGCGGTCAGATGTGCGGCTCGATCAGTGGTGGCTGCGTGGAAGGGGCCGTTTACGAAACCGGCCTCGCTGTGATCAAGACAGGCCAACCGCAGCTGCTGCATTTCGGTGTGGCCAACGAAACCGCGTGGGAGGTGGGTCTGGCGTGCGGCGGATCGATCGAGGTGTTCGTTCAGCGGCTTGATCGAGATTGGTATGCCACCCTCCGCTCGATCCTCAACGCCGAGCGTTCCAGCGTCGTCGTGACGGTTATCCGTGGCCCGCTCGATTTGCTCGGTCACGAGCTGATCGTCGGCGAAGCTGGAACGGTCAGCGGCGCGATCGATCCGGAGATCGATCGGGAGGTGGTGACCGCCGCGCAGGATGGGCTACGTACCGGTAAGTCACAACGCTTCACGCTCGCATCCCCCGATCCAATCGAAATCTTTCTCGACGTGCTCGCGCCGCCGCCGGAAATCATCACCATCGGCGGTGTGCACATCGCCATCGCGCTGACGCAAATCGCCAAGGTCTTGGGCTATCGCACCACCGTAATCGATCCGCGCGGCGCGTTTGGCACGGCAGCGCGCTTCCCGCACGTCGATCGCTTGATTCAGGCCTGGCCGGATGAGGCGCTGCGGCAGATTAATTTATCGTGCTTGAGTGCGGTCGCGATGCTGACGCACGATCCCAAATTGGATGATCCCGCTTTGAAAATCACCTTGCCCAGCGCGGCATTTTACGTCGGCGCATTGGGCAGTCGGGTGACGCAGGAACAGCGCCGTCAGAGACTGTTGGCCGCCGGCGTCAGCGAAACTGATCTGGCCCGGCTGCATGGCCCCATTGGTATCGACCTGGGCGCGCAGACACCCGAAGAGATCGCGCTCGCCATCATGGCGCAGATCGTCGCCGAGCGCAATCGACCGGGAGACGACCGCCCAGCAGCGGTTCAGCATATCATTTAGAAAAAGGAGAGAGAAGAACATGAAACGCTTGACATGGATTGTGACCTTACTGCTCGGATTGCTGGTGTTGGCCGCGTGCACCACGCCCGCCGCACCCACTGCCACACCGACGACCGCACCGGCCGCTCAACCGACGGCAGTTCCCACGGTTGTACCGACGACCGCGCCTGTACCAACCGCTGCGCCGGCCACGCCGGCCGCGACCGGCACGGAGATCAAAGTCGTCGATGCATTGGGGCGTGAAGTGACGTTTAAGAACGCGCCCGAGCGCATTGTGATTGCGGGCAAGGCTACGACGCTGGTAGCCGACGCGCTGTATCTGTTCCCCGAAGCCGGTCAGCGCATCGTCGCGATTGAGCTGCGCGGCCAATCGGCTAAATCGTTTTTAGTTGTGGTCGACCCCGCGTTCGGCCAGAAAGCGCCGTTGGAAATGAATGCCGCCGCCGAACAGATCGCACCACTCAAGCCGGACGTGGTCGTGTTGAAGAGCGCAATGGCTGAGAAGCTGGGCACGCCGCTGGAGCAGTTGGGCATCCCGGTGGTGTACGTCGATCTGGAAACGCCGGAGACGTTTACGAAGGATATCACCGCGCTGGGCCGGTTGTTCGGCAATCCCGATCGGGCACAGGAAATCCTGAAGTTCTATCAAGCGCGCGTCGATCAATATGGCGCGGCGACGAAGGATTTGAAGGCCGACCAGAAACCGCGCGTGTTGTTGCTGCAATATACCAAGCAAGGCGAAGAAGTGGCGTTCAATGTGCCGCCCGCGACCTGGCTGCAAACGACCATCGTGCGCTTGGTGGGCGGTGAGCCGATCTGGACAGAAGCATCCGAAAAGGGCGGTTGGACGATCGTGAATTTCGAGCAGATCGCCGCGTGGGATGCCGATCAGATTTACATCGTATCGTATGCGGGCGATTCGGACAAGATCGCGGAGCAGCTCAAGACCGATGATAAATGGGCAGCTTTGAAGGCGGCAAAGAACAACCAGATCTATGGCTTTGCGGGCGACTTCTACAGTTGGGATCAACCTGATCCGCGCTGGGTGCTGGGCCTGTCGTGGCTGTTCACCAAAGTGCAGCCTGACCTCGCCAGCGGCGTGGACATGATGCAGGAACTCGATCAGTTTTACACGCAGCTGTACGGCTTAAGCCCGGCCGTGATTAAGGACAAGGTTGTGCCTTTGCTCTATGGCAATGTCCCATAACCTCACGCCCACTTGCCCCGTCTACCCACTGAGTGAATAGTCGCTTGATTATTGCTGATGAATGTCACTTGTCGCGTGGGTAAGGGTGCGCTATCCTTATTTAGGATAACGAAATAACTAGTACATCTGGGCATAAATGGGTTGGCAGTTAGACAGCAAGGGCTTTGCCTTGATAAGTCCATTTGAAAGGTTTTGCCCTCGTGCGATTGTAGTATTCAATAAAAGCGGCCACCTTTCGTTTGAGATCGTTGGTCGAAA
>JBGSPW010000038.1:0-13956 GCA_041738395.1 Thermoflexales bacterium | reverse complement strand
CGAAGTGGAGGCCATCATCGTGGAGGTGCCGCAGGACGACGGGCCGTGGGGCGCGCGCGGCATCGGCGAGCACGCACTGGTGCCGACGATCCCGGCGATCGCGAATGCGATCTATGACGCGGTCGGCGTTCGTCCCGGTGAGCCACCCTATCTGCCGGAGAAGGTGTATCTGGCGATGTTGGATGCAGGCGTTGTTTCGTAATTACCACGGCATGGGGATGCGGTGGCTGCGGGCAATCGTCCGTAGCGATGGCATCCCTATGCCGTCGCACGAATTAGACACGGATGCATCATGAGTAACAAACATCATCGTTCTGAACGCGATCAGATATTAGATCGATACGTCACTTGGGGAATTATTATCGGTGCTTTGTTAGGAGTTGCGGCGTTTGTGTTCACCTATGTTTTTCCGATGTGGCAACCGGTCATGGCGCCACCTGAGAAACCAGCCGAGATTCTGGCTTATCACTCCAATGCCTCTGAAGAGAATACCCTGTACATTCGTACAAGCACCGGAAACATCTATAAATATGGATCTTCGTCTTACGGGGCAGGCGACGCCAAATGGAGAAAGGTCGATCAGGTCAATCAAGAAGCAAGTGGCTATGAATGTGATTTTGGTGGATTCTCTACACCAACCCCACCCGGCAAAGTAATTGGTCAGTTGGAATCACATCCTTGCATAGTGGATGCGTCCTCACAGGTCAACTATATTCTCTTGGAAGACGGCAGCATTTGGAGATGGGAAAAAACAGCCGGAGAGTTGGACCTACTAATCGTGCCAGTGGGTGTAATTGTTACTGCAGCCATCGGTGGATCGTTGGGCGTTGTGGTTGGCTTGCTGATCGGGATCTTAAATTGGAAACTCAAGAAGAAATGAAGCTTAACTGGTGTGCTTGGGCGCGAATCTAATCCGCCAGCACCATTCATCTTGAAAGGCGTCAACGAATGTGCTCGAACACATGCGGTGCAGTGTTCCCGTCAACGAATGGGCGCGCGTGCAGACCTCGGAGGTTTTAGCGGACGGGCAGGCGAGGCGAGATGATCAGCGTGATCGGCCATCAGGCGTCAACGAATAGGCAGCGAATCAGCGGATGGGCGAGCGCGCAGGAATTGGTTGATTTCTAAATTCGTTGTTGTGTTTGGGGCCGAAATCTAATCCGTCATTGTCGTTCATCTTGAACCCGGTGAGTCGGTGTTACGTTGAAGACCTTATTGATAACGGAATAGCATCGGAGGTTGAGATGTTCGTTGGGAGCGGATTAGATAAGGCAGATCCAACAAGGTGGCCGGCGAAGCGCGAAGTAGTTCACGGTGTCAAATGACGGCTTAATCTGCGCAATAAGCGAGCATGTCTTTCAGGCGCTATCTGGTGCAGTTGGGTACTGACGCTGCAAACAAGAATATCCTGAAAGGGTGGCATCTCACGGAGGAAAATGGCCGGACGGTTTTTGATCTTGCCGTCGGCTTGAGGCAATGGGGTGAGGACGACATCTCTTTCTTTCATACCTGATAGTCCGGGTTAGGCTCTTTCACCAATTTGGCTGGATAGTCCGGTTCGTCGTCTCCATAGGCAGCCGCCAGACCCTGCACGGACAGGGGCAGCCAGCTTTGCCTTTCTGTCTCTTCAAGCGAGGCGAGAGTAACCAGTACCGTTGAGCCGGCCGGAATGAGAATGGGCTGAGTCAGCTGCAAATGTTGCGCGTCGATGACGGTGGCTTCCAGCGATTGGAGCATGGTGCCCCCTTTTCAGCTACGTGTGTCTCTGGCAATTATAACATGCGCTTCAGCCAGAATCTTCTGTTGATCGAGTTGCTTCAATCGCGCCATCGGTGCAGGTGGATTTTGGACCTGTTCGGCGCGCATGCGTTCGCCGAATTCCAGCCAATCCGCGAGGTAGCGGCTCACCGCTTCGGAGTTATGCAGGTAATAGGTGATGGTAGCGTAGACTTGTTCCAGCGTCAGCGACGGATACGTCGCGGCGATTTTCTCCGGCGTGCGACCGCGATGGATGAAGTCGTATGGAATGGTTTTGATGTCGACACGCGTCCCTTTGAGGCGAATGTCATCCGGCGCGAGAAAATCGAAATAGTCTTCCAGTTGCATGCTGGGCCTCCTGGCAAGAATTGTAGCGTTGAACAGACGTGGCGTCAACGAATGGGGCTGGCGCACACACTGACGTTATCTAATCCGCCATCCGCGTTCATCTTGACTCCAACGCGCCATGTTCCCTCGACGGCCTGCCGATAACGGAACACCATCGGACTTGAGAGGCGCTCGTCGGGCGCGGATTAGATTAGACGTGGGGGCTGTATTCGTCAATGAGCCGAGGGAAAAAGTAAGCGGCATTTCAGTGGAGGCCAACCCATGCGCAAAATTCTCGCATTCATCGCAGTCGGCTTAATCGTTTTGCCAGGGATGCGCAGCGTCCCAAACGTGGCAAAAGCAACCATTCCTGGCGGCAAATCGTTGCCGTTGGTGGTCCAGTCCCAGGGTCAGAATGTGGAATTGGCAGGGCAACTGGGCGGTTCGGTTTGGGGTGTGGCTGTGGATGGCGCCTACGCCTATATCGGCGTGGGTCCCCGCTTGATGATTGTGAACATCATTGATCCCGCCGCACCGATCGTGACGGCCAGGACCGAGCCGTTTCCCGGTGTCGTGAATAGTATAACGATAGCCGGGAGCTATGCGTACGTGGCTGATGGCGAGGGCGGCTTGCGCATCATTAATGTGTCCACGGCGGACGCGCCTTTTGAGGTCGGGTATTTCGATACTGCTGGACAAGCTCAAAGTGTAGCCGTGTCCGGTAACTATGCCTATGTGGCCGATTTAGATCACGGCTTGCGCATCATCAATATTTCCAACCCTGCGAGCCCGTTCGAGGCCGGATTCTTTAATCCGTCCGGGTTGGGGGATTGGGCTTATACGGTGAAAGTGGCCGGCAGCTATGCCTATGTGGGCGGTGCGGACGGTCTGCGAAGTATCAACATCAGTAATCCGGCCCAGCCTGCGCTGGCAGATTTCTTTGAAATATCGGGGGGATCATCCTATAAAGGCGTAGCCCTCGCTGGTAACTATGCCTATGTTGCCGACGGAAATCTGCTGCGCATCATCAACATCAACAACCCGGCCAACTTGTACCAGGCAGGCTCTTACGATCCACCGGGCTCCGAATACCCTTATACGGTGTTCATATCTGGCAGTTACGCTTATCTTGGAGTTGGCGATAGCGGCGTGCGTTTGGTCAATGTAACCAATCCGGCCAGTCCCAGCGGTGCGGGAAGTGTCGATACGCCGGGCTATGCCTGGGAGTTGGCGGCAGCCGGGAACTATGCCTATGTTGCCGATGGGCAAGACGGGCTGCGCGTCATCAATGTGACTGACAAACTGAACCCCAGCCTGGCTGGATTCTATGACGTTCTACTCGGCTCTGCTCATGAAGTTGCCGCGGCCGGGAACTATGCCTACGTCACACAATGGCAACGGGGCGGATTACACTTTATTAATGCAGGCAACCCGACAGTCCTGACACAGACCGCAGTTTACAACCTGCCTCAATATGCAGAAAGCGTGGCGGTCAACCGTAATACGGCCTTTGTTGTTCAATACAACGGTTTATACAGTCAATTGCGCAGCATCGACGTGAGCGACCCGGCCGCCCCGGTTGGAGGTAACTCCAATGATATTTTGGGCTGGGCCACAGGTGTGGCCGCATCAAACGATTACGTTTACGTCGCCGATGGCTATGGCTTGCGAATTTATGATACTTCTACGCCGGCTGCTCCATATCAAGTCGGAGTATATACCGACACGCTTGGTTTCCCCATGAATGTTGCGGTCGACAGCTCATTCGCTTACGTCGCCAATACGGACGGCCTGCTCATTATTGACATCACCAATTCCACGCATCCGACCCTGGAAGGTTTCTATGATTCGCCAGACTACAGTTATGCCGTGGCGGTGGATAGTCACTATGCTTACCTGGCTGCCGGCAACGGCCTCAGCATCATTAACATCATGAACCATGCAAATCCGGTGCTGGTTGGTTACTATGATGCCCTGCCGGGAACTGTAACACGCGTGGCGGTCGCCGGGGGATATGCCTACATTTCTACTGGCGTCGGGCTTGAGGTCATCAATGTTTCTGATCCGACGCATCCAACCCAGGCCGGTTATTATGATACTCCCGGCTGGAGCGAAGGTGTAGCCGTGGTGGGGAGTAACATCCATGTAGCCTGTGGCGCAGCCGGTCTGATCACACTTCAGTTCCGATATGCGCCCACCTCGGTTATCATACCAATCGGTGGCGGTCAGCTCACTTCCGATGGGGATCACACTACCTACACCTTCCCCCCGGCGACTTTCACTGATACGGTGATCGTTACCCATACCGCCCGCCTGTCCAGCGACGCCCCCTCGTCGAATGCTCTGGCTGGTATTGATCATTTCTTTGACGTGACCGCTGTGTACAGCAACACAGGCCTGCCAGCCCAACCGGCAGCGAGCCGCACTTACACCGTCGCTGTAGAGTATACCGATGCCGAGAAAGGACCGGCCATCGAGGGGACGCTGGGCTTGTACTGGTGGACTGGGAGCGCCTGGTCGCAGCAGGGTATTAGCAGCACGGTGAACATCACCGATAACGTGGTCACTGCCCAGGTCGATCACTTCTCACTCTTCGGTATCTTGGGAGAGACGCACCGGGTGTATTTGCCACTCGTGATGAGAAATCACTGAGTGTTGATCTTTCCTCATTTGATGGAGAAGAAGTTGACGAGCGAGGCCGGTGGGCGTGTGTCTGCTGCCCGATTGGCGATCTTACCCCGTCAATCGATCACGTGTCAGCGGGCGTATCTGCCGTCTATTTTGAGATGATCGGGAATGGGGATTCCTTGACCACACACGACGATCTGCTGAACGAACTGAATCAGCACCGCGAGCAGCTCAACCAAGGTGGCAGCGCGGCCCGCCTCAACGATGTAATTGCGCCGAGCGAGACGCGCCTGCGTCTCAGCGTCGCCGAAGAAACATGGCAACATCCTACTCTGAGAGCGTCATTGCGATGAAGCAATCTCGTCCTTTCGAGCAGGAGATTGCTTCGCACGCCCTGTCCGCACAGCGGGGGCGCGCCAGGCGAAAGCGCTCGCAATGACGTATCCAAAGGAGAAGAACTTTGACCGTTAAAACCCTCATCAAGAAAAGTGAATATCACGACTCCGTCACACTAATGCTCGTCGCGCGCGAGTTGACCAAATTTCCCGGCGTGATCGATGTCGGTGTCATCATGGCGACCGAAGCCAACAAGGCGCTGCTGAAAGATTCAGGCTTGCTCACGCCCGATGTGCAATCCGCCACGCCCAACGATCTCGTCATTGCCGTCAGCGCGAACAACGGTGTTGCGGATGCGGCTTTGCTCGAAGCTGAAAAATTGCTCAAGCAAAAACGCTCGTCCGATGAAGGCGCAGAGTTTCGACCGAAGACGCTGCGCGGCGCAGTGAAGGCCAATCCCGGCGCTAATGTCGTCGTGATCTCGGTCGCGGGCCGTTACGCCACTGATGAGGCGTGGGATGCTCTGCGGCGCGGCCTGCACGTGCTGCTCTTCAGCGACAACGTCTCGCTCGAAGACGAGATCGCCTTGAAGACATACGCGCGCGATCATGGCCTGCTGTTGATGGGTCCCGGCGCAGGCACAACGATCCTCAACGGTGTGGCGCTCGGCTTTGCGAATGTCGTGCCGAGTGGGCCGGTGGGTATCGTCTCGGCGGCGGGCACGGGCTTGCAGGAAGTCAGCACATTGCTGGCGAAAAACGGCATCGGCATCACACAGGGACTGGGCACGGGCGGACGCGATCTCAAAGAAGAGGTCGGCGGGATCATGATGCTGCAAGCGCTGCAAGCCTTGCAAGCCGATCCGGCCACGCAGGTAATTACGCTCGTGAGCAAGCCGCCGTCACCGAGTGTGGCCGAAGCGATCCTCGATCAAGTGGCGCAGAGCGACAAGCCAACCGTGATCGGATTCATGGGCGCGAACCCTGATTGGACGTCATTGCGAGGAGCGCATCCTGAGCGGAGCGCAGCGGAGTCGAAGGACAGCGACGAAGCAATCTCGGTGCTCGACAAGGGGATTGCTTCGCAAGCTGCGCTCGCAATGACGCATCTGGTCGTGGCACGCACGTTACAAGAGACTGCGCTGCAAGCAGCGAAAGCGGCTGGCGCGAACATTGATGTGGCGGATGTGATCGCGCGCGAAGAGGCTGAACTTCAAGCACAAGCGAAAGAATTGCGTGCGGCGTTGAAGCCTGAACAAAAGTATCTGCGCGGCCTGTTCTCTGGCGGCACGCTGTGTTACGAATCGCAAGTAATCTGGCGCGACATGCTGAAAGAGCCGGTGCTGTCCAATGCGTCGCTGCGGCACGAAAACCAACTGGCCGATTCGCTGCACAGCGTCAAACACACCTGTGTCGATCTGGGCGAAGAAGAATTCACTGTGGGCCGCCCTCACCCGATGATCGATAACGACCTGCGCATCCGCCGCTTGCTGCAAGAAGCGCGCGATCCCGAAGTGGCCGTGATCATGCTCGATGTGGTGATCGGCTATGGCGCGCATCCCGATCCGGCCAGCGAACTCGGCCCGGCGATCCGGCAGGCGAAGCAGCAAGCCAAAGGTGAACTCATCGTCGTCGCATCCGTCACTGGTACGGAACAAGATCCGCAGCGGCTCAGCGCGCAAGTGGCGGCGTTGCATAGTGCGGGCGCGATTGTGTGTGACAGCAATGCAGCGGTGGCGAAGCTCGTAGCGATGATCGTCGGCTAGCGTCATTGCGAGGAGCGTCTTTTGCGACGAAGCAATCTCCTGTTGATTGGCACCGGGATTGCTTCGCAAACAGCGCTCGCAATGACGGATCACATGCCACCTTACGTTTTACGCCTTACGTTTTACGGAGACAACAAATGCCCAAACTCAACGAACTCTTCAACCAACCCCTTACCGTCGTCAACGTCGGACTCGGCAGCATGGCGCAGTCGGTGAAAGATCAAGGCGTACCTGTGATCGATGTCGATTGGAAGCCGCCCGTCGATGGCGTGCCGCGTTTGCGCACGACCAAGACGGGCGTGGACATCGATGCCGCGAATGAAGAAGCGATCAAGCGCATCAAGGCGGCGCGCCCGACGCTGGTCGGCATGGGGATTGCGCGTGACGTGATCCCTGGCATGCACAACAAAATGATTCTGCACGCGGGTCCGCCGATCACTTGGGAGCGGATGTGCGGCCCGCAGCGCGGGGCCGTGATGGGTGCGTTGATGTATGAAGGCGTTGCGCAAGACGAAGCCGAAGCCGAGAAGATCGCGGCATCGGGCGACATCGAGTTTTCGCCGTGCCATCATCATCACACCGTCGGGCCGATGGCGGGCATCGTGTCACCGTCGATGCCGGTGTTCATCTTCGAGAACAAGACTTTTGGCAATCACGCTTACGCTACGCAAAACGAAGGCTTAGGCAAAGTGCTGCGCTATGGGGGCATGGGGCCGGAAGTAATCGCGCGCCTCAAATGGATGGGGACCGATCTCTATCCCACGCTCGATCGGGCGTTGCAGTCTATGCCCGATGGCATCGATGTCAAAGCGTTGATCGCGCAGGCGCTGCACATGGGCGACGAGGGGCACAATCGCAATCGGGCGGGCACCAGCCTGTTTTTGCGCGCGATCGGCCCGGCGTTAGCGCGTACCAATCGTGATAATGAAGTCTTGGCGAAAGTGATCGAGTTCATCGATCGCAACGATCACTGGTTCCTCAATCTCAGCATGCCGGCGGGCAAATGTGCCGTCGAAGTGGCGGAAGGCATCGAAGGCAGCAGCATCGTCACTGTCATGGCTCGCAACGGTACGGACTTCGGTATCAAGATTGCCGGTATGCCCGATCGGTGGTTCATCGCACCGGCCGGCAAAGTGCAGGGTTTATACTTCCCTGGCTTCACCGACGATAACGCGAATCCCGACATCGGAGATAGTACAATTACTGAGACGGCGGGCTATGGCGGCTTTGCGATGGCGGCCGCGCCGGCGATCACGCAGTTCGTCGGCGGCACACCGCAGATGGCGATCGACGTGACACGCGAGATGTACGAGATCACTTTCAGTGAACACGAAGGCTTCACGATCCCCATCTTGAATTTCCGCGGCACGCCATTGGGCATTGATGTTCGCAAAGTGATGGAGACAGGCATCCTGCCACGTCTCAACACCGGCATTGCGCATCGCAGACCCGGTGTCGGCATGGTGGGCGCGGGCATTTTGCGCGCGCCGGAGAAGTGTTTTGCCGATGCGTTTGAAGCGTTGAAAGAACAATGCGTAACGAGTAACAAGTAACGAGTAATCGGCTGTTACGCATTACTCGTTACTCATTAAAACCAACCCATACCACTGAAAGGAGTTTCACCATGAAGTTCATCGACCTCACCATTCCCTTAGGCATTGGCACGCCCGCGTGGCCGACGTATGAGCCGCTGCAAATCAAGTATTTCAAGCGTCTCGCCCCCAACGGCGCGAATGGCCAAGTGATCACGCACTCGAATCACCTGGGCACACACCTCGACGGCGAGATTCACTTTCACACGCCGGGGAAGGATATCGCCTCGTTGACGATGGATTATCTGGTCCACGAAGCTGCGGTAGTTGACTTGAGCGACGTGTGCGGCGACTACGACGTGTACACCAGCAAGATGGTGGAAGAGCGCGTCGAGGTAAAAGAGGGTGACATCCTCGTCATTCACACCGGCTATCACCACTTCGGTTGGGATCAACCGACCGCCGACGAGGTGCGCTACATGGTCAAGCACCCCGGCCCCGATCGCGAGTTTGCCGAGTGGTGCAAGGCCAAGCAGCTGCGTTGGCTGGCGGTGGATTGCGGCAGCGCCGATCATCCGATGAACACCATCATCCGCGACTGGATGCCGCGCCAGGCCCGCCAGGCCGAGAAGCACTTCCAGAAGAAGTACGGCAAACCGCTGGCGGAGTTCTTCGACGACAGCAAGTATCAGTTGATGCACGTCGAGATGTTCCCCTACGGCATCGTGCATGCCGAGTGCTTCGGCGGCGACATCGATCTGGTGTGCAATCAGCGCGTGACGGTCGGCTTCTTCCCGTGGCGCTTCGTCGATGGCGAGTCGTGCATTGGCCGCGCTGTGGCGATGGTCGAGGATGATCGCTACGCGGAATTGATGGCGAAAAAGGCCGCGATGCCCAAGACCAAGTTCGGCGATGCGATCGAGCCGAAGCATGTGGAGCACATCAACGCCTTGACTCAATCGGCTTTGGAATAATCGGGCATCACGAAAACGAATCAAGCATTCCGCCCAGCGCGCCGCCGCTTCGCGGACACGGCGTGAGCGGAAACTCGCGCTTTATGCGAGTTGTAGTCGAAGAATGCGGGTAATGCCACGAATCCGAGCGTTTTGCACGAGCCGCATCCTTCGACTCCGTTCTGCGAAAAGCGTGCAGAACTCCGCTCAGGATGCTTTCGTGAACTACTGATAATCAGACCACCTAGCTGTGCGGATTGACGCGTTATCATGGCGAACATCCGCGCAGTTGAGCGGAAAAATCTTGTTTCACAAGGAGCCTAACCCATGCCTTTAGATATGGAATTGGAGGCCGTCTTGCGGCCAATGCAATATCCGATGGTGCCCTACCCGCCCAAGTTCATCACCCTGGCGAACGGCAAAATCATGGTCATTCGTCAGGCCGTGCGCGAGGATGTACCGGCCATCCTCAAGTCCGTGCACCCCTGCCTGTTCATCGAGCGGGACTATTACGACATCGTCAGCGCCCGGCTGTACGGCGAGCTGCTGGCTTGGTATCGCTATCGCGTCAAAAGCGAATACTGCCTGCTGGGGCAGATCGATGGCTACCTGGTAGGCATCGTCAACGGGCGGCTGGAGAACGAAAAGGTGGGCATGAGCTACCACACCCTGGCGATCGACCGCGGCCTGCGCATCGGCTCGCACCTGTTCGCCGCCAAGATGGAATATCACATGGACTATCTTGGGCAGGACGAGGTGCTGATCGTGGCCGAAAGCCCGATCGGTTTCCGGCGCTGGATGATCGAATATCCGCTGGAATACACCAAGATTCCGCACGAGCTGGGCGGCGGCGATTCGTATCGCCTGACGCGCGAGATTTATCTCAAAGCCAAGCCCCGCCTGGTGGTGGGCACCCGCCCCGTGCCGCAGGAATTGATGGACGTGGCCGAGGCGGATATCAAGTTTGCCGACGACGACACAATCCGCGAGCGGATCGCCGGGTTGAAAGGACGATGACACCATGAGAGACGTTGCGATTATCGGCGCCGGCATGATCCCCTTCGGCCGGCGCGACGAAGATACCCTGATGGAGATGCTGGCCTATGCCTCGCTGAAAGCGCTGGATGATGCGGGCCTGGGCGATAAATCGGTGGATGCAGTGTACGTCGCCAATATGGGCGGCGGGATGTTGCAGCACCAATCGGCAATTGCCAGCTCGCTGGTCGATCGCCTCAGCCTGCTGCCCGCGGCGGCCGAGACGATCGAGAACGGTCCCGCCTCCGGTGCGTCGGCGATCAAGAATGGCTTGCTGGCCGTAGCTTCCGGCTATTACGACTACGTGCTGGTCGTCGGCGGCGAGAAAATGCGCGAGGTCACCGGCTGGCGCGCGACGGACTTTGTCGCAACCATGACCCATCCGCAGGCCGAGTATCCCTATGGCATCACGCTGCCTGGCATGGGCGGCATGTTCACCCGGTTGTATATGGAAAAATACGGCGTGACCCGCGAGCACCTGGTGGCCGTGTCTCTGAAAAATCAAGAGATGGGCACGCTGAATCCTTACGCGCACGTCGAGATGGCGCTGGATCGCGCTGGCATCTTCGACAGTCCCGATGCCATCGTCAACAATCCCACTTCGGCCGATCCACTGCACCTGTACGATCTCTGCCCGGTGAGCGATGGGGCCGCGGCTGTTCTTCTGTGCCCGTTGGACATGGCGAAGAAACTATCGAAGCCGCCGGTGTTGATCGCGGGCTTCGGCCAAGCCACCGACACGCAGACCCTGCAGGAACGCGATGATCCGACCGATCTGAAAGCGGTGACGCTGGCGGCGCAGAAGGCCTTCGAGATGGCGAAACTCACCCCCGCCGACATTGACGTGGCCGAACTGCACGATGCCTTCACCATCTTGGAGATTGCCGAAAGCGAGCACGTGGGCTTCTTCAAGAAGGGCGAGGGCGGCAAAGCGGTAGCGGCGGGCCTGACCCGGCTGGGCGGACAGATTCCCATCAACGTCTCCGGCGGTCTCAAGGCGCGAGGTCACCCGGTCGGTGCGACGGGTGTCGCCCAGGTTGTAGACATCGTCTGGCAACTGCGCCACGAGCTGCCCGAGAACCGGCAGGTGAAAAATGCCCAAACCGGCCTGACCGTCAACTTCGGCGGCTTTGGAAATAATGTGCTGGCCTTCGTGTTGAGGAGCGTCGAACCATGAAAAAAGAAATTGCTATCACCGCCTTCAAGTGCAAGAAATGCGGCAAGATCCACTATCCCTTTCACGATCGTTGCCTGGTCTGTAAGAACCGCGAGTTTGAGAAGATAAAGCCCGAAGGAAACGCTACACTCCTTACCTACACGGCGATCTTCAACCTGCCGTGGGGCTTTGATCAGCGTTACCTCATCCTTGGGGTTGCCGAATTTGAAAACCATATCAAAGCCATGGGCCAGATCAAAGTCGATTCGGTCGACGAATTGAAAGTGGGGATGAAGGTGGTTCCCAGTTGGGAGCCGATCCGCGTGCAGTATGGCGAGGATGTGTACGGGCTGAAGTTTGAGCCGATGGAATAGGCTCGCTCGGCGCGCAACCACTTCGAACCGGTACGCCGCATTGAGAATCTAGGATAACACTGATCCACGAAGAACACGAAGTCGCACGAAGTTTTCCTTTGTGTGCCTTCGTGAACTTCGTGGATCATATTGTCGAGACAGCGATCGCCATCCCCACCAGCGCATCAATCCCCGATGAATTGCCCCAGCTTAAAGCGCAGTCTGCACATTTTTCGATCTCTGGTTCACCCGTCACGATGCCATCGACGACGTTCAGCAGGCGCTCATCAGCCTGACCCTCCGCTGCGCACTCGATCAAGTTGGCGCTGAGGGTCGTCGTCTTTTGAGTGGCGGCGTCGATCACAGCCCGATTGAGTCTGCTCCAATCACGAGTAGCCTGCCAGCGATTCAGCGTCAAGAGCAGACCCAGCACACAGTCGTCACCCGCTGGAGTGAGGCCGTCACCATGTCCGAGTAGACGGTCGATGCTTTCTTGCGCTGCGAGGACATTGTTTGCGCGCACAGCCTGTTGCAATGTCTGCAGGACGCTGAGCACCGTGGCTTGATCGGTTGTCAACGGGCTGCCGAGGGGTAGATCGAGCAAGGGGGCCAGCAACGGACTGAAACCATGATCGGGTTTGCGCGTTAAGATGAGGCTGGCGATTTGCTGCACGGTCTTCAGTTGTCGATCGATCGAGCGGGGGGAAGTGACGGGCGACGGAGCTTGCCACACCACATCCGGTGAAGCCGCGATGGTGGTCTCGGTTGCCGGGAAGACTAATCGGTTGTTGACGAAAGCCGCCGCGTCGCCGACGTGGAGCGCGCGGAGTTCTGCGATCGATCGGCCCAGCGTGATTGTCAATGGTCCGCGCTGAGCTTCGAAGGAGACGAAGAGGACGCGTTGATCGATCGAGAGAAAAAGGCCGCGCGATGTAACGCCGATCACGTTGGCGGGTTGATCGTGCGACCAGGTCTGCCACGCGGCACGCCCAATGCTGGTAGCGTTGAAGTTCATAACGCGATTATAAAGCAGAAGCCCCCTTCGAGTGGCGAAGAGGGCTTCAAGTGTTACGCTACAAATTGATGGTTACGGAACAGTCGGCTTATCGTTGTCGGTCTCAGGCGTACCGGCCAGCGCGGCATTGAAGCGATCGTGAAATCGGTTTAGCGAAGCCCCGCATCGATGAGCGGCTTTAGATCTTGGTAGTTCTGCGGGGTGTAAGTGTTGATACCGGTATTGATGGTCAGGCCCGGCATCTTGAGCATCTTCGTCAGGTAGATCTGCTGGACGGGGTAGTAGCCCTGCAGGTACAGCACCTGGTCAAAGCTCGCGGAGATATAGCCCTTGATGATGCCGTCAACCGTGGCGGGCGACATATCGATACCGCCGCAGATGATATCACCAGGCTTCTTGCCTGCCGCTTCAAGAACTTTCGGCAGGTTTGCGGTGATATTGCCATGCTGGGTTCCGATCGCCTTGAGATTAGGATGCGCTGCGATATAAGCAGTCAGGACCGGGATAGCCAGCGACGCGTCTTTGTCCACGGCGTCGGAAGCGTCGAGCTTATCTACTTTGACTCCGGCAGCTTCAAGCGCATCGACAATGCCCTGGGAGCTCTGGCTTCTTCCTTCATTGTGCCAGATGTCATAGACGACGGCCTCATCGCCGGCTTTCAGTCCAGCCGCGACCATGGCCTGGCCGGTCAAAAAGCCGCCGTCGTGAAGATTGGCGCCGGCATACCCGAAGCCCTTGGTCTGGTATTTAGCCTGAATGTTCGGGAGCGGGTTATTGCCGCTGGTGACGATGATGCCCTGGCTTTCGGCATCATCCACGAGCGCCGCAAAGGCGTCTTCGCCCGGATGCCCCATGATTTCGATGCCATCCGGTTTGGCAGCCACGGCCTCTTTGAATTGAGCGATCATCTTCTGGGGATCCCAGCCCGAGTACTGCTCCACCAGTTTGATGTTGTAGTCCGCGGCTGCGGCCTTTGCGCCGTTGGTGCGGGCCAGGGTTGAGGCATCACCCGCGGTGCCGCCCATCTGCATATAGACGACGAGCTGCTTGCCCGCTGGTGCCGCGGCCGGTGCCGCAGGCGCCGCCGGGGCAGGTGTC
>JBGSPW010000015.1:0-5281 GCA_041738395.1 Thermoflexales bacterium | reverse complement strand
GCCCAACAAGATGTTATACTAATGCCTATTAGTATAACTGCATTTTACTCCTCTGTGATAAGATGTCAATATGACACAGATCACCCCCAAGTTAATCGAGCAAACCATAAAAAAGTGCAACGAGCATATGAAGGCGCGTGGCTTAAGCAAAAAGACACGTGATTCGTATGAGTCGATGATCCGCCGGTTTTTGTTTTGGGAGAGAGAAAACTGGAAGCGGATAGAAGCCTTATCGTCTGAAGGTCGCCTGGAGGCGTTTCTTTCAGATTTGGCCAATGATAAAAAGCGCCCCATATCATTCGGCACCCAGAAATCTTATTTCATGGCCGTGTTGTATTTTTATCGAGAATATCTGGGGAAAGAAATTGGCAAGATAGATGCGGTCAGGGCGCAAAGCCATCAGCGTATTTTTAACTTGTTGACCAAGGAACAGCTGATCAGTCTCTTTAATGCGTTACCGACCTCTCCGTCAAATTATCAGCTGCTCGCGCGTCTGATGTTTGGAACGGGTATGCGCCTGGATGAAGCTCTCAGTCTGAGAGTCAAGGATCTTCGTTTTGACGAAGGTTTGATTGCGGTGCAGGAAGGCAAGGGGGATAAATCACGTCTGGTGGATATGCCGCGCACGTTGGTGAGTGATTTGCAAGCGCAATTGGTCTATGCGCGCTCACAGTTTGATAGGGACCGATCGTTGAACCGCTTGGGCGTTTATCTGCCCGCTGGCTTGTCTGTAAAATATCCTGCTTGTGCTACCTCGTGGGAATGGTACTGGGCCTTTCCACACTGGCAGGAGGGGCAGGATCCCGATGAGGGGGTGCGGCGGCGTTTTCATGTTTATGATTTTGATGTACAGGCTGCCTTTCGGGTGACGCGGCGCAAGTTGCCATTGCCTGAATATGCAACCGCGCACATGCTGCGACACTGCTATGCCACTTTTTATCTGAGAAATTTGCTGACGAAGATAAAACAAGGCGGGCTTGATATTCCAAACATTTTTGACTTTTGTCGTGATGCGTTGCGAAAAAAATTGGGGCATGTTTCGCCGCAAACAACGGATACTTATATTCATCTCGCCATGGAGCGAGCCGACATTTCAGACGCTTCCCCGTTGGATTTGTTATAAATCAAAAGTGGATTGTCTCACTCATCCGAATCATCGATCGCACCCGGCTGATCGATGCGCAGCACCTCGCCGTGATAATTGACCACCACGCGAAAGCCCATCAGGCCCAGCATCTGCCGCGCGTCGTCGGGAATGCCCTGCTTCAAGACCTGATCCATATTCTCGATCGATTTGTCGATGGCGGCTTTCGTGAAGATGTCCTCGCTGCCCATCATCTTCATGAGGCCCTGTTCCACCGCTTCCTTGTTTGCCAGAATTTGGCCTTGCAGCGCTTGCAGCACCTGCCGGTCGATCACTTCCGCGTCGATGTGGCGGCGAAAACCGTGGTCGTCCAGCACATACTGCGCCTCGTCGCCCAGGTAAGTTGTTTCTAAAGGATTGCCGTTTTCGTCCATGACGAGTCCGGCAAATAATGCTTTGTTGCTCATCGGTTGCTCCTGTAGCGCGAGTTTTTAACTCGCGTCAGGCAAGTTATCAACTTGCTCTACATTCGTCTGCACAAATCTCACTTTGATGCCGCCGTTGTTGAAACGCGCGATTGGCTGGAATTTCAGGCCCGTGGCGTATTCCCAATGCACGTCGCTGCTCAACATCGCCACGCGCCAGCCCGCGCAATGAGCGCGCAGCACATGGCCTAACTGCGCGTACAGATTGCGCACATCAGCATCGCCCACGCGCTGTCCGTAGGGTGGATTGGTGATTAGATCGCCCACACCGATCGGTTCGATGGCGGACACGACGCACTGGGTGAACTCAATATCGTCGAGCACGCCCGCTCGATCGGCGTTGGCTTGGCTGGCCTCGATCGCGCCGGCATCCCGATCGGATCCCTGGATGCTCGCCGGAGCGTGGGGCAGCGTGGCGCTATCGGCTTGATCGAGCAACGTGGCCCACTCCGCCCGATCGAACTTCTGCCAGTCCATGAAGGCGAAACTGCGTTTACGGCCCGGCGCGATCTTGCGCGCGATCAACGCGGCTTCGATGGGAATGGTGCCCGCGCCGCAGAACGGATCGAGCAGCGATCGATCGGACGTCCAGCCGGAAGACAGAATCATCGCGGCGGCCAGGGTTTCGCGCAGCGGCGCTTTGGCCGTAGCCTGCCGGTAGCCGCGAAAGTGCAGCAGCGCGCCGGAAGTATCGAGACTGATCAGGCAGTGATCGTCGACGAGGCGCACGACGATGAAATTTGATCGTGCCGATTTGTTTTCTTCATCGGTTGAGATCAACGTCGAGGGTTTGCCTAAACGATCGGAGATACCGCTGAGGATGCGTTCCGTCACGCCGCCCGAATGAATCAAGCGCGATTTGCGGCACGTGGCTCGGATCGACACCTCGCACCCCGGCGTGAGGAATTCTTCCCACGCGGTGCGCGCCGCCTTGTGGTGCAGTTCGCGGAACGTCTCGGCGCGGAATTCGCGCAGGCGCAGCAAGACGCGCTCGGTGGTACGCGACCACAGGTTGACGCGATAGAGGTGCGTGAGGAAGCCGCTGAATTCGACGCCGCCCAACACAGGCTGCGGATTGGCAATACCCAGCGCACGCAGTTCGTCGGCGACGAGGTGTTCCAGTCCCGGCTGGCAGACGGCAAAGAGATCGTAACGTGGTTGATCGGTCATAGTGAGTGTAGGGCGTTGGGTAAGGCGTGAGATCACGCGTGATTTCACGCGGCGGATTCGGCGATGCAGCTTTCAAAGGCGGCGAAGAGCTCGGCGTCCTCGGCGGAGAGTTGATAGTCATCCCGTTCGTAGCGTTCTTCCCACTGGCTGAACAGGTCGATGAATTCATCGGCGGTGGTACACGTCAGCAGTGCCAGGCGCACATCGCTGGCGTACGGCACGCCCTTGATGTACTTGACCACGTGCTTGCGGAACAATACGATGCCGGTGTGCGGCCCGTAATACTCGACCATCGCCGCGAGGTGCTCGCGAATGAGCGCGGCTCGTTCTGCAAAAGTGACGTCCTCGAAATTCTTGCGCCGAAAAATCCACGGATTGCCGATCGCCGCGCGGCCGATCATCACGGCCTCACAGCCGGTCTGCGCCTTGATCCGATCGATGTCGGCCACCGATCGGACATCGCCGTTGCCGATGACGGGAATCTTCACCGCGGCTTTGATCTCGGCGATGGGACGCCAGTCGGCTTCGCCGTGGTAGGCCTGGACCTTCGTGCGACCATGCACGGCGATGGCGCTGGCTCCGTTATCTTCCAGGATGTGCGCCACTTCCAGATAGTTGCGTGATTGATCGTCCCAGCCCAGCCGGATTTTGCCGGTGACGGGCACGGGCAGTGTTTTGGATAGCCGGTTGAAGAGCTCGGCGATCTTGTCCGGCGTGCGCAGCAGACCCGCACCCGCGCCGCGCTGACTGACCTTCGGCACGGAACAGCCCATGTTGATGTCGATCGTGTCGGGGTGCAGGCGCTCGACGACGCGTTGGGCTTGCGTGACCAGCCGATCGATATCGTGATCGAAGAGTTGGCACGCGATCGGACGCTCGTCCTCCGCAAACTCGAAGTACTTCCAAGAGCGGTGATTGTTGTGGCTCAGGCCATCGGCCGAGACGAATTCGGTGTAGGACATGGCCGAACCCAACTCACGGCAGATCGCGCGAAAGGGCTTATCGCTGAAGCCCGCCATCGGCGAAAGAATCAGATCGCCGTAGACGGGAATCTCGCGAATGAAAAAGGTGGGCTGCGCAGCGGCATTCATCGTAGGTTGATTATACCGTGAGGTGCGCCGTGTGACGAGTCCCACCCGGAGGCCGCGCGCTAATCTCTGAAAAGCGAGGCGTGAAGAGTGATCTCACCGAGATTTCACCGAAAGCGCTTCACAAACATTGCGCAGTTTGCTACAATGACCAACGATGTCGCTGTCGTCAAACTGGTGAGACAGGTACTGAGCTGTTGCTAAACTGAGAATAATGAAGTCAAAAATTATTCTGTTGCACAACCACGATAACACCTGGACCCCCGAGGATCTTGTCGAAGTTGCCGAGGACAATCGGTTGGTGTTGGACGCGTTGCGCGCGCATGGCTATGAAGTGGCGGAGGCCAAAGTCTATGATAGCGTGGAGCAGGCGCTGCACGATAAGCACTGCGATCCGCGCGAATGGACGGTCTTTAATTGGTGCGAGGGTTATGCCGATCGGCCGTGGGATTACGCCGGGGTCGTCGACGAACTGGAGCACTTGCAGTACGTCTACACTGGCGCCACACCGTGGACGCTGCGCATGACGCAAGATAAACTCATCACACGCGCGCTGTTGCGCGACGCCGGTGTGCCAATTCCGTTGGGCCTGGAAGCCGGGCACAGCAGCGGGTTCTCGTGGTCGACGTATCCGGCCATCGTCAAACCGGTCAATCAGCATGGTAGTTATGGCATTGACGAACAGGCCGTGGTGGAGAACGACCAACAACTGCAGCAGCGGGTGGCGTATGTGCTGGAGACGTTCAAATGCCCGGCGCTGATTGAAGAGTTTATCACAGGCCGGGAATTGCAGGTCACGGTGTGGGGCAACGCCTCAGCCGCGCCGCTGCCGGCGGTGGAAGTGGTCTTCTGGGATCAATTCGAGCCGGGCAAGCAGATTTACACCTGCGATATGAAGTACTCGCCGGATGTCTGGTCAACCCATCGAGTACAGTTTGTGTGCCCGCCGATGCTGACGGTGGAGGCCTGGCAGCATGTGCAGGCGGCTTGTGTGCAGGCCTATCGCGTTGTCCATGGCCGCGATTATGCCCGCATCGACGTGCGCCTGCGCGACGATGATGCGTACGTAGTGGATGTCAATCCGAATCCAGACATCAACTGCGAGTCGGCCGTGACGATGAGCGCGCAACGGGCGGGCCTGACCTATGCGGAATTCATCGTGCAGATCGCCGAATTGGCCATCGAGCGTCGTCTGCAGAGGGTGCTTGCTCCCTAGTGACCTGTAGCCTAAATTCTGCAACAAATTCGCAAGCACCCTGAGCGGAGTGCCGCGCTTATTCGACTGCGTTTCACTTCGCTCACGCCATGTCCTTGGCAGAGCCGAGGTGGCGCGCCAGGCGGAATGCGCGGCACGGAGTCGAAGGGGCGGTGATTTTGTTGCAAGACTTGCACTACAGGTCCCTAGCGTTGCAGGATAACGAGGTGCATGTGGCTGTACGGGATGAACCGGCGCG
>JBGSPW010000236.1:0-3613 GCA_041738395.1 Thermoflexales bacterium | reverse complement strand
TGTCCGCTCGCAGGGCTATCATGACGTTCTCGATGCTTTGCCCAAGATGAAGATGGTTGCCCAGCAGACTGCGAACTGGAGCCAGACCGAAGCCTTTGATGTGATGGAAAGCCTGCTCCAGGCGAACCCCGATGTCAAGGGCGTGATCTGCGGTAACGACACCATGGCGCTTGGCGCGCAGGCTGCCCTCGATGCCGCTGGCATGAGCGATGTGATCGTGGTCGGCTTTGACGGCTCCGATGATGTCAATGCCTCCATCCTGGCTGGCAAGATCGACGCCGGGGCTCTCCAGCCCGTGGCTGAAATGGCGATCCAGGCTGCCATTCAGGCGGATGCCTACATCAAGACCGGCAAGACCGGCAAACCCGAAAAGCAGTCCATCGACATGGTTCTGCTGACCGGCACAAATGCCTGCCAGTACAAGGGATTTGCTCCCACTGGTAAGACCGAAGCCTGTACTCCTGCCAAACCCGCAGCGGCGGCAGGCGGCTTGATCTGTGTGATTGTGCCTGGCGTTGAAAATCCGTTCTTTGGTTCCATGCAGGAAATTGCGGCCAAGAAGGCGGAAGAACTTGGTTATGAAACCCTCAAGCTCGTCCACAACGACGATGCCAACAAGCAACTTGAATTAATCGAAAGCTGCATCGGCAAGGGCGCGAAAGCCATCATTCTGGATAACGCTGGCGCAGATGCCACCGTCGCCGCTGTCCAGAAAGCCAAGGATGCCGGCATCCCCTCCTTCCTCGTCGACCGTGAAATCAGCAAGGAAGGCGTTGCGGTTTCCCAGATCGTATCCAACAACTATCAAGGCGCGACCATTCTGGCTGAAGAATTCGCCCGCTTGATGGGCGAAGAAGGCAGCTACATCGAACTCACTGGTCGCGATACTGACACCAATGCCCGTGTCCGCTCGCAGGGCTATCATGACGTTCTCGATGCTTTGCCCAAGATGAAGATGGTTGCCCAGCAGACTGCGAACTGGAGCCAGACCGAAGCCTTCGATGTCATGGAAAGCCTGCTCCAGGCGAATCCCAAGGTCAAGGGCGTGATCTGCGGTAACGACACCATGGCGCTTGGCGCGTGGGCTGCCCTCGAAGCTGCTGGCAAGACCGATGTGATCGTGGTCGGCTTTGACGGCTCCGATGATGTCAATGCCTCCATCCTGGCTGGCAAGATCGCCGCCGGGGCTCTCCAGCCCGTGGCCGAAATGGCGATCCAGGCTGCCATTCAGGCGGATGCCTACATCAAGACCGGCAAGACCGGCAAGCCCGAAAAGCAGTCCATTGACATGGTGTTGCTCACTCCCGAAAACGCCTGCCAGTACACTGGCTTTGCCCCCAACGGCAAGACCAGCTGCCCGTAGTTTGGGCTTGAACGCTTGACCTCGTTACAGCAGGATCGTAACGGAAGGAGGTGGCAGGCTGATGCCTGCCACCTCCCAGGGGACACCTGCCACATGGAACCAGTTCGCCGCCGGAATCATGGAAGGTGTCCCTGACATTATAAGCCTTTCAATCGTCTAAATAAAGAAGTGACGAATATGAAGATGGTTGTGGTCGGCAGTCTTAACGCTGACTGTGGCCGATACCGGATTGCCCGTCCCATCCACGACCAACGCATCGACCTGGCGCTCAAACCGGGCGTCCCCGGCTTTTTTGGGAGACTCTCGAAGTGGTGCTGACCGGGATTTTCCATTTTGAAGCAGCTTTAACCCGAAATCATCAAACACAGGAGATAAACTATGCCCACTGCAACCCTCGGCGTGATCGTCGGCAATCGTGATTTCTTCCCGGACATCCTGATCAGTGAAGGGCGGCGCGACCTGTTGGCCATG
Organism: Thermoflexales bacterium; assembly: GCA_041738395.1. Taxonomy (GTDB): domain Bacteria; phylum Chloroflexota; class Anaerolineae; order Fen-1058; family Fen-1058; genus Fen-1058. Next base: position 1,779 of record JBGSPW010000236.1, on the reverse strand, counting down.
TTCGCCGAACTAGACATCCGACCGATCCTGCTTGGCGAAAACGAGACCAAACTCGGCGCGGTGGAAACCTACAACGACGCGAAACGGTGCGCCGACCTGTTCAAACAGCATCGCGACGAAATCGACGGCATTCTGGTGCTGCTGCCAAACTTCGGCGATGAGAAGGGTGTGGCCGACGCGATCCAGATGTCGGGGTTGAATGTGCCGGTGCTGGTGCAGGCGTATCCCGATGACCTCGATCGTCTGAACGTTGAGCGCCGCCGTGATGCGTTCTGCGGCAAGATTTCCGTCTGCAACAATCTCTACCAGTACAACCTCAAATACTCATTGACGACGCTGCATACAGTCCATCCGGGCGACGAGAGTTTCAAGGCGGATTTGCGCAAATTCGTCGCGGTGTGCCGGACGGTGAACAAGCTCCGCCGGGCACGACTGGGAGCGATCGGGGCGCGGCCAAACGCCTTTAACACCACGCGCTTCTCCGAGAAACTGTTGCAAGCCTACGGCCTGAGCGTGTCCACGATCGATCTGTCTGAGATCTTCGGCCAGGCCGCACGGCTCAGTGATGACGACGCGAAGGTGAAAGACAAACTCGAAGTCATTCGCGCTTACGTGCCCACGAATCAAGTGCCGTCGGCCGCCGTCGTCAAGCAGGCCAAACTCGGCGTGGTAATCGACGATTGGATGCGCGCCAACGATCTGACCGCGACTGCTATCCAGTGCTGGACCTCGCTGCAGAAGAACTACGGCGTCAACGTCTGCACGTTGATGAGTTTCATGAGCGATCAATTGATGCCGAGCGCGTGCGAAGTAGACGTGACCGGCGTGGTTTCGATGTACGCTCTGCAACTCGCTTCCGGTCAACCGGCGGCGTTGGTGGATTGGAATAACAATTACGCGAAAGATCCCGATAAGTGCGTGTTATTCCACTGCGGCAACTGGGCCAAAACGTTCTATCCCGATGTGAAGATGGCGAACGCGCCGATTTTGGGCACGACTGTCGGCGTGGAGAACACCTACGGCGCACTGGATGGCGCGGTGCCGGCCGGCCCGATGAGCTATGCGCGCCTCACCACGGACGACAAGCACGGCCAGATCAAGACCTACGTCGGCGACGGCGAATTTACCGACGATCCGATCCAAACATTCGGCAGCCGCGCCGTCGTCAAAGTCGATGGCTTGCAGCAGCTGCTCAAGTATGTGTGCCGCAATGGCTTCGAACATCACACGGCGATGACCCTCGGCTACACGGGTGCGGTGCTGGAGGAAGCCTTTGGCAATTACATGGGCTGGGACGTTTACCATCATGCTCATTAGCCCAATATGCTAACAGCCTATCTCCAAACCCCGTAGCGCCCGCATCCCTATGCGGCGCGCACGGGCATGGGGATGCCCGCGCTACCGTTTAGAGATAGATTCTAAAGCGTTTGGGAGGGGGGTGGCACATTTGACTGATTTGAAAAGAAAGACTCAACCATGACAAGACAAGTGGAAAAAATGGGATTACTTTGAACTGGAGTTGAAAGCAACAGTCTCCGGCAACCCGTTCTTGGACGTTACACTCGAGGCGGATTTCATCCACAACCACCGAGACGTTCACGTCACCGGCTTTCACGATGGCGGCGACGTTTACACAATCCGGTTCATGCCGGATACGGAAGGGAGTTGGCGCTTTGTCACGCACAGCGACTTGAGTGCGTTGGATGATCAGCAGGGCAGTTTTGAGTGCACGCCGCCAGCAAAAACTAATCACGGGCCGGTGGGCGGGATAGATGACAC
>JBGSPW010000199.1:0-8412 GCA_041738395.1 Thermoflexales bacterium | reverse complement strand
AAAGAGGCCAGGAGGTTGAAGATTCCATCCATCGTCAAGATGATCAGGATGGCGAGCGCATACTGCAACATTTGGCCGCCACCGGGCTTGACCATCTCACCGGCCGCGCGACCAATCAGCACGGGGCTGCTGGCATAGGTGGTCAGGCTGACAATCTGCAAGCCCAGGGCGAGCGCGAGCCGCCGCTTATATCGCCAGAGATGTGACGCAACCCAACGCGTCGTGGAGCGGCGGTCGTAACGATAGGCGGCGCTAACGTGGAATTCGCCGTTTGAGAGCATGGTCGATGCCAGGTTAGAATGGTTCGGTATACGGTCGAGCGTGTCCGCTAATGATACCATTTCGCGGCAGGCCCAGATCACGCGACCCGAAGCCTCAAGCGTGCAGATGACTCTATTTTCCAGATCCGACAGGATGTGCCAGTAACTGTGACGCTTGTCCTGCCGACCATTAGGACGTCAAAAAAACAGATCAAGATCATTACCTGTCATCGGCTTTGCTACTCTGCAAACTGGCGTTGGTAGAGCGCGGCATATATCCCGTTGAGAGCCAACAACTCAACGTGTTTGCCTTGCTCCACGATCTGCCCGTCTTGCACGACACAGATCAGATCCGCGCTTCGAATGGTGCTCAAGCGATGGGCAATCACCACCGCGGTACGGGCCTGTAATAGCGTCCGTAGCGCGTCCTGGATCAGGCTTTCCGTTAGACTATCTACATTTGAAGTCGCTTCATCCATAATCAAAATGCGTGGATCAGTCAAAATGGCGCGTGCGATGCACACCAGTTGGCGCTGCCCCACCGATAGATTCGACGCGCCTTCCTGAATGCGAGTCTCGTAACCAGCCGGCTTAGCCATAATGAATTCATGCGCATTGGCCAACTTCGCCGCGCGCTCCACTTCCACATCGGTAGCTTCCGGGCGGCCAAAGCGGATGTTGTCGGCGATGGTGCCCGAGAAGAGAAAAGAATCCTGCGGCACTAACCCGATCTGCCGATGTAGTTGGCGCTGTTTTACAGTACGCACGTCGATGCCGTCGATCAGCACTGCGCCTTCGCTGACATCGTAAAAGCGAGCGATCAGGTTGCCGATCGAGGTCTTGCCCGCGCCGGTCGGGCCGACGAAGGCCACCGTTTGGCCGGGTTGGATATCGAGGCAGACAGCGTGGAGGACTTCCGGTAAATTCGGGCGATAGCGGAAGGACACCTGCTCAAAGGTCACGCGGCCGATAATGTCCGGCAGATCGATCGGGTTGAGCGGATCGAGCACTTCGGGCACGGTATCCAGTAGTTTGACCACTTGCTCGCCACCGGCCATCGCCGATTGCAGCGTAGTGAACAGGCGACTCAATTCCTGCACCGGCTGAAAAAAGCGGGTGACATACGCCAGGAAGGCTACCAACACGCCCAGCGTCACATCACCGCTGCCGACGGCGCGCCCGCCAAACCACAGCACAATCGCGGTGGCCAGTATGCCCAGGAATTCGATCGCAGGCAGAAAGATGAATGAGAGTGACATGGCGCTGATGTTGGCCTGGCGGTTGACTTCGTTGACCGCGCTGAAATTCTCCTGGGTAGTATCTTCCTGCCCAAAGGCCTGAATGACGCGCACCCCGGCAATATCTTCGGCCAGTCCGCCCACCACTTTGGCCACGCTGGTGCGCGTTTCACGGAAGGCCACTCGTGCGCGCCGCGAGAACCAGATCGTCACCAACAGCATCAGCGGCAAAACCGTAAACGCCAACAGCGCCAATCGCAGATTCATGATCAGCATCACCACGATGATGCCGATCAGCACGAACAAATCCCCAATCAGCGTGATGATGCCTTGCGAGAGCAAGTCATTGATCGTGGCCACATCGTTCATCACGCGCGAAACCGTTACGCCCACGATATGCGTATCGTGATAACTGAGGGATAACTCCTGAAGGTGGTCAAACAGATCGCGGCGGATATTGGCCAACATGCGCTGCCCCACCAGCGAGAGCAAATACTGCTCGGTGCGAGTGGCGATATACAAGCCGATAAAGGTGGCGGCAGTCCATAATGAGATCTGGATTAGGCCCGCCTGATCGCCCTGAGCGATGTAGGTATCGACCGTGATTTTCAATAAGTAGGGCGCTAACAACGTCAGGGCCGAATCCGCTAGCATGGCCACGAAAGCTAGCGCCATCATTTTGGTATAGGGGCGCAGGTAGACCAACATGCGCCTCACCACGCGCTGATTGAAAACCTGCCCGCGCTGCCCGTCGCCCTCCGCGAACGTCTCCATCGCGCCGCGCGGCCCCATACTCGAACTGGAAACTCCGATGCCAAAACCCATTCATTGATCCTTGTGCACGAGACTGGCGTTGCCCGGCTTGAGCTGCTGGTGGTAAATACTGGCATACAACGGCGAAGATTGCATCAAATCTGCGTGTCGGCCGCGCGCCACGATGCGGCCTTTGTCCAACACCAGGATCAGATCCGCGGAATGGACGGTGCTCAATCGGTGCGCGATCACAAACGTCGTGCGGCCTTGCATCACCCTGTCCAGCGCCACCTGGATCAAATGCTCTGTTTCACTGTCGACGCTGGATGTGGCATCGTCGAGGATCAAAATGCGCGGATCGGTCAGCAAGGCGCGGGCAATCGCCAAACGCTGTTTTTGTCCACCGGATAGCGTCCGTCCGCGCTCGCCCACTTCGGTATCGTAGCCGTCGGGCAGCTGCATAATGAAGTCGTGCGCTTGAGCATCTTTTGCTGCGGCTTCGATTTCCGCCTGAGTGGCCTCGGGTTTGCCAAACGCAATGTTCTCGCGAATCGAAGCCGCAAAGAGCGTCGTCTCCTGCAAGACCATGCCAATCTGACTGCGCAGCGAGTTCAAACTCGCCGCGTGGATGTCCGTCCCATCAATGGTGATGCGTCCAGCGGTCGGGTCGTAGAAGCGCGGGATCAAGTTGACCACGCTGGTCTTGCCCGAACCGGTCGCACCGAGCAGCGCGATGACCTGCCGGGGTTTGGCCACAAAATTGATGTCTTTCAATACCCCGGCCTGCCGCCCGTAGGCAAAAGACACGTTGTCGAACACGACCTCGCCGCGCTCCAGCACCAGGTCCGGGGCATTGGGTGCGTCGGCAACCAGCGGGGCGGTATCCAGAATTTCAAACACGCGCTCAGCCGACGATCCGGCGATGGTGATGGCTGGCAGCACCATGCCCAGATAGCGTACCGGCGTCACGATCTGCGCCACGTAGGTTGTGAAGGCGATCAGTTCGCCCAGTGTGAGGGCGTGATTGATGACCAGCGTGCCACCGTACAACAAAATGACCACACTGCTGATATTGGCGATCAGGTTAAGCAGCGGCAGGTTGTTCGCCTGCAGGCTGGCCGAGCGCGCCGACAGGTCGTACCATTTCTGGTTCTCGCTGGCGAAGCGCTCGATTTCGGCCTCTTCCTGAGCAAAAGTCTTGACCACACGCACGCCGCGCAGGTTCTGCTCCACCCGCGTGGTCAGGACGGCGAGTTGTTTTTGGATTTGCAGGGACAGCGGGCGAAAGATTTGGCCGAAGGTGATCGAGCGGACGATCAGCAGCGGCATGGATGCCACCGCCAACAGGCCCAGCTGCGGGTTCATCCAGATCATCATCACGGCCGTCAGCACCATCAGGAAGGTGCTCTCGATGATGCGGAAGATGGCCCGGCCGGTCAAAAAGCGAATCCGCTCCACGTCTTGAATGGCGCGTGACAGCAGGTCGCCGGCCTCCGCCTGATCGTGAAAAGAAAAGGACAACTCGGTAATCTTGCGTTGCAGAGCGTTGCGCAAATCATAGGCCACGCTTTGCGAAGCGATCTCGGTCCACAGGCCCTCGTAATAGGTGAGCACGCCCTTAACAACGATCAGCGCCAACAGTCCCCCGACTGCCAGGGTCAACAACGAATCATCGGCTGTGCCAATGCCCCGATCGATTGTCCAGCGAATCAGTTGCGGATTGACCATGGCAATCAGGTCGATCAGCACCATCGTGATATAGACGCCCGTGACATATTTCCAATGCGGACGCAGGTAGCCGAAGCAGCGCAGCAGAATGGTGGACTGCGAGACGCTTGAGGTTTGATTCTCGATCGTAGGCTTCATTGGTTGATGACTCGTTCCATTACAGTGCGGTAGCCTGGGATCTATCCGGGAGACCAGGCGCGAAAGCATCAGCGAACAAACGACAACACCTGTCATGGCAGCCCCGTGGCCAGGCGGATAAACCACCCAGGTCAGTGCGAATATCGGCACCTCCGTGCGGTATTCGAGACTCACTGCCCGCCATAACACACCTGAAATTTGCGGTGCTGCATATCGGAGAAGGGTTGACGGGTGACGGGTGCTGCGGCGCGACTGGCCGTTGTGCCAATGCGGGTTCTTCCAGCGATAGGCACCTACTGAGCGAATGACATTATAGGCCAATTTCTTTGAGTTGGCGGCCTTGCGCGCAGCGCTGTGTGATTAAGAGCCTGAGATTCATCATTCCGAATTGTGCTGGCAAGGGACTACACGCTGTAGCGGGTGATTCGTTGAGGACGACTTGATCACTTGGCGCGCGCCTGAAAGCCGAGGCGCGCTTTGTCCGGCCGCGGGAGGGATTCGATGCGGCAGACCTTGATTCCGAGGCCGCCCGCAATTTCTGGCAGTTTGACACTGCTGACAATGATTTGACCAACGAAGACGACTGGGCGATTTGACATCCAGTAGAGGATCGCTTCGGAAGTACCAAAACGGGTCAGGGTTCCAATTCGGCCCAACGTTGGTAGGCCGCAGCCAATTGCTCTTCCAAATCCCTCAATCGCTGGACGGCCTGGGCGATCTCAGATCGATCCCGTTGATAAAAAGCGGGCTCAGCCATCGCAGCCGATAAGCGGTGCTGTTCGATTTCCAGTGTTTCGATCGTATGGGGTAGTTCCGCCAGTTCGCGTTGTTGCGTTTCGAGTGCACGCTGTTCTTTGTAAGTCAATTTGCGAGGCGCGCCTGAGGTGCCAGTGACTGATTCGGCCGTGGCGGTGGAAACGGGCTTAATCGGTTTGGAGACGGCCGCTACGGTTTGTTCTCGCTGTTGCTGCCAGTCGTCGTAGCCGCCGACGAATTCGCTCACCCGCCCGCTATCATCCAGAATCAATGTGCTGGTAACCAGGTTGTTCAGGAAAGCCCGATCGTGGCTGACCAGCAGGAGCGTGCCACTATAATCTAGGATCAGGTCCTCCAGCACTTCCAGCGTTTCAAGGTCGAGATCGTTCGTCGGCTCATCCAGCACCAGCACATTGGTCGGCCGCGCGAACAGCCGCGCCAGCAACAGGCGATTGCGCTCGCCGCCGGACAGCGCCGTGATCGGCGCGCGGACCCGATCGCGCGTGAACAGGAAATCCTCCAGATACGCAATAACGTTGCGGGCCTTGCCGTTGATCGTGATGGTGTCCCGTCCTTGCCCGACATTTTCAAGCACGGATTTGGTCTCATCCAATTGGGCACGCAGTTGATCAAAGTAGGCGATCTCAAGATTGGTGCCGTGGCGGATTTCACCCTGTTGCGGGAGCAACTCGCCGATCAGGAGACGCAAGAGTGTGGTCTTGCCCGATCCGTTCAGGCCGATGATGCCGACCCTGTCCCCGCGCTGGATCGTCGCCGAAAAATCGCGCACGATCGGCCGGTCGTCAAACGCATAACTGACCTGATCCGCTTCGATCACCAACTTGCCAGAGCGCTTGTCGGCCTGAATTTGCATACGAACTGTTCCAGCTTGTTCGCGGCGTTCACGCCGCACTTCGCGCAGGCACTGGAGGGCGCGCGCTCGTCCTTCGTTACGGGTGCGGCGCGCCTCGATGCCCTGGCGGATCCACTGTTCCTCTTGCGCCAGTTTTCTATCAAAGATGGCGTTTTGCGCCTCTTCCGCAGTCAGCCGGGCTTCTCGGCGCTCTAGAAACGTGGTGTAATCGCAATCCCAATCAAACAGCCGGCCGCGATCCAACTCCACGATGCGCGTGGTCAGATGTTGCAGGAAGACCCGATCGTGCGTGACGAACAACAGCGTGCCGCCCCAGCGTTTTAGAAAATCCTCCAGCCAGTCGATCGCGTCGATGTCGAGATGATTGGTCGGTTCATCCAGCAAAAGCAGATCGGGATTCCTAGCCAAGCCGCGCGCCAGAGCCACTCGGCGCTTGAGGCCCGCCGACAGCGCTTCAAACGATGCGGCGGGATCGAGTTGCATGCGGGAGAAAACTTGCTGAACGTGAAGCTGGCGTTGCCACTCATTCCCGTCGTGTTCTTCATCCAATGCATCTGGCGTGGACTCCAACCCACTGGCAACGATATCGGCCACGCTCCCTGTCGCTTCCTGGGGCACTTCCTGGGGAAGATACGCCACGCGCAAGTCCTGCTGACGCGCGATAGTTCCACTGTCGGGAAGAAAATCACCGTTGACCAATTTCAGCAGCGTGGACTTTCCCACCCCGTTGCGTCCCAATAAACCCACGCACTCGCCAGATTCGATTTGTAGATTTACCTTTTCAAGCAGAGGCGGCCCACCAAATCCCAGGCTCACCTCTTGTAGGCTGATCAAGGCCATTACCGTCTCCTTCTCACCCTTATAACACTTCCGTGGCTTCGGCGAGATCCGCCTGGCTGGGTAGAGTATACAACCGGGTCGTGTTGAGACTGCTGTGACCAAGCAGCGCCGTCACTTTCTTCATCAAGACGTCAGAATCGACCAAGTGTTTGGTAGTGGATCGGCGCGCCTGCCCAACGCGTGCCGCACTTGGGGCAGGCAGGCTGGTGCACACGCGATTTGCAGTTCTGCGCTTAGCTTTCTTGACGGTTCTACCTTTCAGCCCTCCACCCCATCTGTCATTCTTTATTGGGCTATTCCCGACTGGCAGTCCGCCCTACGGCCCGATGTAGATCCTCCTCACCGGGTTGCGTATAGCGGCGTGTCGTATTCAAATCTTCATGCCCCAGAATGGCGGCCACTTCGGTCAGCTGCGCACCGGCATCGAGTAAGCGCTTACCACAGGTGTGGCGCAACACATGCGGTGTCAGCGCATTCAGCGAATCCGCAAGCACGCGATCCTCAGACGACCGCGCTTTGATCAACGCCGCGGCTGCGTGTCCAATCTGCTCGACGCTGCCCTGCACGGCGCGTGCTGTGATTCTTATCCCTGAACGGCTCAGAAACAAGGCTGGCAGGGCAGTCTTCGGGCGAATCTTGAACCAGGTCTGGAGTGCGTCAATCGCATCGCGGTTCAACGGTACCGTGCGCGTCTTGCGCCCCTTCCCCAGACGGACTTCGACCGTGCCGCGCTGGCTCGATTGGATCGTTACGTCGGCTAGGTCGAGCGCGGTCACCTCAGAGACGCGCAGCCCCGCCTTCCACATCAATTCCAACATCGCCACATCCCGATACAACAGCCGCTCAAAGGGCCGCAAGTTGGTTTCCACGGAAACGGCGGGGGCGTGCAGTTCGATCGCCTGCTGGAGTTTGTGTTCGGCCTGCGGCTCAAGCCAGCGGGGCGGGGCCTCCTGTTTCCGCAAGGGTTTAATGCCGTTTAAGGGACTGCGCCCGATATGCTCGCTGAGCGCGGCCCATTTGAAGAATGTGCGCAGCGCGGCTAGCCGGCGGTTGATCGATGAGGCCTTTTGCTTCTGAACCGCCTGGAGCCAGGTCCGATAGTCTTTGATGTCGGTGGGCGTGACGCGCTCCACTGAATACTCGCGGCCATACGTCTGCTTGAGCCAGATCGCAAAGTTCTGGACATCGGCCAGATACGCGCTGACCGTCAAGTCGCCGCGATCTTGATCCTCTCGCAGCCAGGTTTCAAAGTCAGCAAGTAGTATACTAAATTGCATGTGTCACCACCTCTCGATTTCGACGCCTGCGGCGGGAATCGTCTGGTCGTTGTAGATTTCTTCATAGCCGTGCTGACGACGTCGCGCAATGAGATTTTGCGCCACGCTGATGGCTTCGGGGTGAGCCGTGAAAGGATCAACACCGCACATGTTGATAGGCCGTCCGCCGATTGCCCCACGCGCAATACAAGCAGGGTTGCCCGAATAGATCAGTGGTGATGTCGAGGCAGTACCACCGATCGATATGCTGGTCGGGATCCGTGCGTTTCAGGATGATCATGGTTGATTGCCGACTCCAAAGAAAACCTGGGCACCGGACGAAGTCCGGATTTTTGTCGTATCTGCTATTTGTTGAGACTGGCGAAGGCTGAAATCGCATTTTATCCGGTAAATGTTGAGACTGCGTTTGGCATATATTGAGCCTAGCCTAATTTTGTCCGCCAGAACATGAGACCGCCCTAAATTCGTCCGGTAATTTATGAGACTGGCTTCAAGCACATGCTTAACGCAGATCTCGGACAGGCTTGTTTTCTGCATAAAACGCCACT
>JBGSPW010000188.1:0-11541 GCA_041738395.1 Thermoflexales bacterium | reverse complement strand
CCATGGCCGCGGCGGTCGTCACCGACATCGGCGGACCGCTCAGCCACGGCTCGATCGTCGCACGCGAGTATGGCATCCCGGCGGTGATGGGTACGGGCGTGGCGACCAAACGGATTCAGAGCGGGCAGATGATCACGGTGGATGGCGGGGCGGGGACGGTGACACTGTCGGCGTAGCATCAACGCACCACGCACCACGCAATACAAGTGTTGCGTGGTGCGTATTGCGTAAGAGGCGCATCATGTTTGCGAAGAATCGTAACCTACTCATTCTGTCTTTCTCTCTCATCGTCGTGATGTTGGGCTTCGGGATGGTTATTCCGATCTTCCCGTTCTACATCGACCAGCTCGGCGCAGGCGGCAGCGCGCTGGGCTTGCTTGTCGCGACGGCGGCGTTGACGGAGTTGATCTTCGGGCCGGTGTGGGGCAGCGTGTCCGATCGGACGGGACGCAAACCGATCTTGATGATCGGCGTGTTGGGCTATGGCCTCTCGCTGCTCTTCTTCGGCCTCGCCACCGAGTTGTGGATGTTGTTCGCGGCCAGGGCACTATCCGGCGTTTTGTCGTCGGCCACGTTGTCCACGTCGATGGCGTACATCGGCGACAGCACGACGAAAGAAGAGCGCGGCGGCGGGATGGGGGCGTTGGGCGCAGCGGCCGGATTGGGTGTCATCCTCGGGCCGGGCATCGGCGGCTGGCTGGCGGGCGATTCGCTTTCGACGCCGTTCTTCATCGGCGCGGCGATGTCGCTGGGGTCGGTGTTGTTGATCGCGTTGTTGCTGCCGGAAACGTTGCCGCGTGAAGCGCGCTCGCAGGCCACCAGCAAGATCAGTTTAGGCAACTGGCGCGGCTTGCGTCAAGCGCTAAGCACAGGCAGCCCTATTCGCTTCATGCTGTTCATGGCGTTCTTCGTCACCTTTGGCACGGCGAATTTCGAATCGATCTTCGGGTTGTTCATGCTGGACAAGCACGGGTATGAGCCAGAGCAAGTGGGCGCGATCTTAACCGTGGTCGGTTTTGTCGCGTTGATCGGACGCGGACTGTTAACCGGCGCAGTGACAAAGTGGTGGGGCGAACCGAGGGTCATTCTGATCTCGTTGTTGGCTGGATCGATCGGGTTTGGGCTGCTGCTCGTGGCGCAGAGTTATGCGGCGGTGTTGATCACCACGGGCTTCTTTGTGCTGACGACCACGTCCCTGCGGCCGTCGATTCATTCGCTCACTTCGCAGCGCGCCACGCTAGGCCAGGGCGCGGCGATGGGCCTCAGCAACTCGGCGGTGAGTTTGGGCAGAGTGATCGGGCCGTTGTGGGCCGGGACTGTCTTCGATGTGAATTCAAATTATCCCTACCTCAGCGGCGCAGTGATTTTGCTGAGCGGCTTTATCCTCTGCGCGCCATGGCTGAGGCAGGGACGGCGGATGGCGGCGCAGTCCTCGCTTACTGCTTCGCCGCTTGGATCATCGCCAACGTCACGCCCGACGGCTCGTTGAACAGGCAGATGCGCGAGCCGCCTGGCAAGTCCAACGGCAGATCGACGATGAAGCCGCCGTTCTCCTCGATCAACTTCACTTTCGCGTCGAGATCATCCACCTTGATGTAGATCGTCAAGAAAGGTAACTTCGCGCGCCGCAGCGTGAAGACTCCGCCACCCTGCACGGGCGTCAGCTCGACGGGCAGTTCGTGGATGGTCGTGCGCGCGTCATACTCAAAGTCCCAATCAAAGACCTTCTTCAAGAATTCGACGGTCTGCGGCGCGTCGTGTGAGGCCAGTTCCCAATAGATGACGGGGTTGCCCGACATGTTTGCCTCCAGGCAATAGATTTTAGTGAGACCTGTCAGGTGGCGCATCGAATGCCTCAACAACCATCAAGGCTTGCGCCACCTGACAGGTTTGCTTCAATTATTCAGAAACTTCGCCAAAAACTGCGTGCGAAAGGCGGAAATGATATTACAGGCCGATGTTTGCCAACACTCCTCGTTAAATGAAAGGAAGAAGCCCAGATCGTGTTCCGGGAGGAAGTGCAAGATGCTGCCGAAGCCGCGAATAGCACCGCTGTGTCCTAGCAGGCGGGCTTCATCAGACTCCCCTTCAACAAAACCGAAAGTCACCTTCTGCCCTTGATAAGGCGTGGGGGCTTGCGCTTGATGCATCTGTGCAATCGTTTCCGATTTCAGAATGCAGACATTGTTGTAGCATCCATGCTGCAGCTGCGCCAGTAGGAAGCGAGCCATGTCGGCCGCGGTCGAGACGATCGAGCCGCTGGGATAGCCGCTGTCGTAGTCCATCGGTTGAGGGCCCTGCACACCGTCCTGGTAGAAATAGCCGGTCGCCAAGTTTTCCGGCAGAGGCGGAGCCTGCACGTAGTGGCTGTGCGTCATCCCCAACGGCTTGAAGATATTTTGTGCGACATACTGATCGAACGGGACGCCGGAGACCTCCTCGACGATCAACGCGGCCAGATCGTAGCCGCAACTGCTATAGCTGTAGACCTCGCCGGGCCGATGAGTGCGCGCCACGAAGGTAGCGGCCAGGTATTCGCGCAGCGGCTGCACCTGCTGCGGATCGGTGTTGCTGACGTACGGCGGATCCTCGAAGCCGGAGGTATGCGTCAAGAGATGGGTCAGGGTGACCGGCTCTGGAAAGCTATCCTTGATTTGAAAGGTCGTGAGATACTGATTCACGTCCGCGTGCAGATCGAGCTTGCCCTGTTCGACCAGCTGCATCACCGCCGTGGCGACGAACGGCTTCGAGATCGAGCCGATGCGCATGACGCTCGCCTCAGGATCGAGCGGAACGGCTGTTTCCAGATTGGCGTAACCGTATCCCTTGGCGAAGATCACCTCGCCCTTCTGAACGAAGACGACGACCACGCCGGGAATGTGCAAGGTCTCCAGCTGCTCGGGGAAGAACGCATCGGCGAAGTTCTGAAGTTCGTTGCGATCGATCACCACCGGCCCTGTTCGTGTTCGAGCAGGCTGGCAAGCGGACAGGAGCAGTACAATCAGCAGAACAGTCGCGAAGAGTCTGGTGTTCATCCGTATTCCTTTGGCTACGCAGATTGCATACGCGCCAGGAGCGCGCTCCATTCGGGCGCAGCGTGAAGACGCCGCCGCCCTGCACCGGCGTCAATTCGACGGGCAGCTCGTGGATGGTCGTGCGCGCATCGTACTCGAAATCCCAGTCGAAGACTTTCTTCAAGAATTCGACAGTCTGCGGCGCATCGTGTGAGGCCAGTTCCCAATAGATTACCGGATTACTCGACATGATCAGTTCCTTTAGTATGAAGCGGCGTGTTTTCAGGCACGCTGCAAGATTTTGCGCATCGGCTGAATCTTCAATCCTGAACCTTCAAAGCTCGTTCCAGAACGCACTCCGGTTGACCGCTTATATCCCATATGAAGATAAAACTGCTCTGCATAGAGCGTGGCCGCTAATCGAATAACAGCGACCTCTTGCCGCACGCACTCGTGCTCAAAACGTTCAACCAATCTGCGTCCTATACCCTGTCGCTGATGATCGCCTTTGACGAACAAGCTTTGCAGCACGGCCCGCTGTTGCCTATCCCGTCTTCCGCCGCGCAACACACCGACAATCTCCCCACGGTCCACCGCGACTAAAACCAACGGGGCTGCAATCACCCGCGCAATTGCAGTTCGATGCTCCTTCGCTGGCGACTTCGCGTACTGAAATGGCCCCAGCAGCTTATTCTTTTCTGTGGGCGATGCAAAGGAGAGATTGTATTCAGTGTAGGTATCTGCGATGAGCTGGCCCACTTGTTCGGCATCGCTCTTACGATAATGACGGATGGTTATCATATGCATGCTTATCTCCCGCGGTTTTCAATTCCGATCCCGGATTGTGCCGATCGAGGTCTTGCCGATAGATCACGATCCGTTGTTGACTGTCGGAGCCGACGGCTTCATAGGCGCGGCGTGCCTGCAGGGGTTGCCATAGATGCCTTGCACACACTCCGCGCCGGCGATATCGATGAAACTGGCGACGATGGGCGCATAGCACACGATCGTGATCTCAGCCACGCGCGGTAAATCGGCGTCGGTCGCGTGTCGCAGCAACACGCCGTCGTGTTCGGCAATGATCAAGACGGTCCTCCATTTTTGCTCAGATACTGCGTGATGATCGTCACCGCTGTAGCTATACCCTCTCCGGCTTGAATTGGTTCACCCGGCCTGGCAGTCTGGCGCAGATTCGTTTGCATATCTTCTGGCTGGAAGAACACCGGCTTCACTTCTTCGCTGTATTGATCCAAATCTGCGGCTTGCGCATCAAACTGCCGACAAATACATCGAGGTCGCCGTCGCCGTCCAGATCGCCCAAAGATGGCTTGGTGCTGGCATCGGTGTTTGCACCAAGCCGCAGTCCGCTGTCACTGAAATGCCCCGTGCCATCGTTGAGCCACACCTCATTGGGAAGATCGAAGTTGGAAACGAACACATCGAGATCGCCATCGGCATCCAGATCGCCCACGCCAAATTCAGCGCCCATTGTTTTGTTCAAACGCTGCCCGCTGTCGGTGAACTGTCCCTGGCCGTCATTCCATAGCACCAGCGCGGGATAGCTGCCCCCGGTGCGAAAGCCATTCGCCACCAGCGCATCCAGATCGCCGTCGCCGTCAAAATCGTTTAGCGCGATACCGCCGTTTGTGGCCTGGGTGTCGTCCATTTGCCAGCCTGCGGTGAATTGCCCATTACCATTGTTGAGCATCACTGCATAGCCCTTGCCCTCACGCTTGCCGAAGTAGTCCACATCGCCATCGCCGTCTACATCGCCCCACGCGATAGTCTCTTCGTCCAGCGCCAGGCCGCTATCGGTGAAGTGAGCCTTACCATCGTTCAGGTAGACCTTGTCCGGGAGCCCATTCGGATCATAGTACATCACGTGCACATCCACATGCCCGTCGCCGTTGAGGTCAACCAGGTTAAGTTCGGCTCCGCTGATCTTGGCGTCACCCAGGTCCTGATTTGTAACTTGCATGTTGCCCTGGCCGTCGTTCAGATACACTCTGCTGGGATTGGTGAAAAAATGGCAGGCGATGAAAGCATCCAGATCGCCGTCGTGATCGAAATCCGCCACGCCTACGCCATGCCCGTATGGGGTCAACTGTTGGCCGGTGTTAGTGAAGTGCCCCGGCGTGCCTTTTTGCAGGCCGCTGTCGTTCAACCAGACTTGCGAGTTATTCGTTTGTGGATTCGCCAGGACTGCATCCAGATCGCCATCGCCGTCCAGGTCGCCCAGGCCGGCCTGAAACGTGCCACTGACGTCAAACTTCTGATCGCTCTGTTCCAGAGAGAAAGTAACAATCTGCCCAGACTCGGCTTGCCCCCACGAGGGCCAGAAATCGCCGCCTCCGTAATTGGTCAACCGCCGTTGATTACTGCCGTCGAGAGCCATCGCATAAATTTCAAAGTTACCGTCGCGATCGGACTGGAAGACGAGCTGTTTCCCATCGGGTGACCAGGCCGGGTCTTCGTCGACGACGGATGGTATGTTGGTCAATGGCTGCACCTGGCTTCCATCCGCGTTCATCACGTAAATGTCCTGCCGTTTGGGACGACATTGAGCATCACACGCGAAGAAAGCGATCTGCGCGCCATCGGGCGACCACGCTGGAAACATCTCCCAGCCCGGGTCCTTAGTTAAGGGCCGCTGATTGTGTCCGTCGGCATCCATGACGTAGATGTCCCACTGGCCGTCGCGCTCGGACGAGAAGGCGATGTGAGCGCCGTCGGGCGACCAGTCGGCAAATTGATCGTTGGCCTCGTTCGTCGTCAGGCGCGTGACGCCTGTCCCATCGGCGTTCGTCGTGTAGATTTCGGACTTGCCATCACCATCGTAATCCGCGTCGAACACAATTTTCTTTCCGTCCGGTGACCAGGCCGGATGGTTTTCGCCGGCGTCGGTGGTGGTCAAACGCTGCTGATTCGCCCCGTCAATATCCATCACATAGATTTCGTACTTGAAAAAAGGAAACTTGGGAGCGGGATCATGCCGCGAAGTGAGGAACACGATGCGCGAGCCATCCGGTGAGATCGCCGGCGAATCGTCTTCGGCGGGATCGTTGGTCAGTCGTCTCAGGCCGGTGCCATCGGCATTCATGGCGTAAATCTCGCTATTGCCATCGCGCTCGGAATAAAAAACGATCACACCATCACCGCTAATATCGAGGGGCGGCAGCGGCGTAGCCACCGGCCGATCGGTCGTTGTCGGCGGCACAGCGGTGGCCGTCGACGGCGCGAGTGTGATGGTCGGAGGCACTGAAGATGCAGCGAGTGTCGGCGCAGGCGGTGTATCAGTTGCGGGAACTGGCGTCGGCGTGGCAACCGATGGCGTTGCACAAGCGGTGAGTAGCAGCGTTACACCCAATAGACAAATCAGCAGATTACCCATGGTTGATCTCCTCAATCCCGTATGACCACGCCGTTGTGGATCACGAGTCGAACCTGCGCAAGCGCGCGAAGGTCTTGCAGCGGATCGCTGTTCACCACCCATACGTCCGCGATCTTGCCAACCTCGATCGTGCCCAACTCGCGATCGAGATTGCAGACCCGCGCGGCGTTCCGAGTGGCCGCTATGATGATCTGCAGCGGCGTCATGCCGGCCTCCTGCATCAGCTCGATCTCGGTCACAGGCAGCCCCAGGTCGAAGACGGCGTTGTAGCCGGCATAGTCTGTGCCCAGCGCGACCTTGCCCCCGGCTTGCACAAAGCGACCCAGGTTGGTCACCGTGCGTTTGTCCGTCTGCCCCACACGCTTCCACAGTTCGAGCGTCGGGACCCAATACACATCCTCCTCGACCATGCGCTGAATCAATCGATCGGTCAGCGGGTCTTCGACCATGTGCGCAATGTCGTCTACGTCCGCATCCAACGCGCGTTCGAGATCCGATGTTCGCAATACGTGTGCCGAGACCCAGCCGCCGCGCAAGTGAGCAGCCTCGACAATCGCTTGAGCTTCTTGCGGCGAGAGCATGGGAATGTTTCTACCAAAAGAGCCACCGGATTCCAGCGCAATCTTGATCACGCCGGCGCCGTCATCCAGGAGCTGGTTCACTTTTAGCGCCGCGTCTTCCGGCGAGGTGACGATCAAACCTTTCGCTCCCCACGGAACCATCGGATAACCATCCGGCACGGTCACCATCGGCCCGGCGGCCACCAGGCGCGCGTTCGTGTTGTCCTTCAGCAGCGCATCGCGCCGCGCAAAGACATCGGCGGACGGCGAAGTGCCCAGATCGCGCACGGTGGTCACGCCGGCCTGCGCCCATGCTTTCAGGTTGTATTCGCTGTAGCCCTGGTGAACGTGCGCGTTGATGAAACCGGGCAAGATCGTCGCGCCCTGAACATCAATGACTTGCGCCCCGTCCGGCACGCGAAGCGCGACCTGAGCGCGCGTACCGACGGCGGCGATTCGTCCCTGATGAATGACAACAACGGCCTCACGTAGTGGCGCAACGCCTGTGCCATCGATCAGCGTTCCATTAACGAGCGCCACCACCTGATCGCCGGTCGGCGCGATTAGCGGTGCAGGCAAGACAGTGGCTGTGGGAGCAACTGTTGTCGCGGCTGAGCTACACGCGCCGAGCATGACGGATAGGGCGATCAGGACAAGGAACTTGAACATGGGTTTTTCCACAGGTTCACCATGAGATGTTCCCACTTTTACATTGAGACGATCCACCGTCGCCGTTGCAGGAACAACGCTACCCCGCTCAGCACGCCGATAAAGGCCGCGGCCTGGAGGCTGACCTGCCAAACCGGCGCTTGATGGTGCCACGCGGGCACCCTGGGCATCAAGAAAACCAAAATCCACAGATAGTAATGCAGCACATACAAAACCAATGGGTTCCGGCCCCAGGCTGACAACCAGGGTAGACGAAGTCGCAGCCGGGTGGACAGCCAATCGAAGCAGACAAACAGGATTCCGCTGCCTCCCAATCCAATCAAGACATAGCTGCTGGTTCCCCAGACCTCGCTCACGGGGATCCAAAACGACACGAGAAATCCCAGAGCAAGTGCAAGGCAGGCTCCTCTCAGGCAGGCCTTCCGACCATAGCGCGGCTCGTGAAACAGGTCGGCCAGCACGGTCGCCAGGATCAGCATGGCTGACCAACTCAACGACCACAAAATGCCACTGCCGATGGTCTCGTATCCGATGCTGCCACGCGAAAAATCCAGCAATAGCTGGTAGCCAATTTGCAGGGCCGCACCGGCGACCAGGCGAACCCAGCCTGGGAGACGGATGACCAGCAAGGTCACAAAAACGGCTACGCCCAGCGTTTGAAATAGTCCCCAATTGTGTGGTTCCGGCGTGATCAGGAAACCGAGGCCGATCAATGCCAGCGATCGTCGGATGAAATGAACCTGGGTGGGCCAAAGGCCGTCTCGCTGTCTCCGGCGATGAAAGGACAGACCATAGGTCAAGCCGATGGCGAAAACGAACATGGGAGCGATCAGATCCGGGGGAGTGAAACCGTATCCATCCGTGTTCTTGAGCCAGGCTGGAACCCAAGCGACCCACGAAAGGAAATGGGTGAGGGCCATGAGGATAATGGCGCCTCCTCTGAACTGGTCAATGGTATCGAGTCTGTTTTCAGGATTCACGATCACCTCAGTTTCCAAGTGATGAATGAGCAATATTTCATTCCACCGGTTTCCGGCACACGGTTCCCTTGCGAACCACCTTGTACCCCGCGCTTTCGTACAGGTCGAGCGCGTGATTTGGGTTGTGGGTGTCCACGCCCAGGGCCGTATCGTCAAAACCCATGGCGCGGAACATCAAGAGGCTTTGCGCCAGCAGCGCGCGGGCCAGGCCGCGCCGCCGCCAAGGTTTGCGCACGCAGATCGGATCGGTCCAGCCGCGCCGGCGGCCATACTCTTCGTTTTCATCCTTACTGACAAAGTTGAGCACCATCCCCGCAACCTCGTCGCCGTCCCACGCCACCTGCCACAGGCTGGGATCAAAAGCGGGATCGGCGAGCCAGTTCTGATAATTCTGTTCTGTACCGGGGACAAAGCCCCAACTCTCGCTAAAGGCGTCTTGCAGCGCGTCCCAAATCGGGCGAGCCTGCTCACGCGTCGCAGGACGCACTTGCACGCCGTCCGGCAGGGGTGCGGGATGGATCGGATCACTCACCGGGCGGGTCATGAGATAACCCCAGCGAACCTCCTGGTAGCCGTTGGCTTTGAGCAAAGCCGCGATCCCTGCTTCCTTGTCGTTGTGCTCACCCTGAAAGAATTTGAGTGTCTCGTCCGAGTGCCCGGCGGCGATCTCGCAGATGCGGCGTTCGCTGTGCTTCAGGATGGCGGTGCCCAGGCCCTTGCGCCGCCATGCGGGGATCACAAAACCTCGCATGAAATAGATGTGCATGCCCTTGTCCTCCTGATAACTACCGACGCGCCCGAAACCGATGGGCTGCCCATCCACCTCGGCGAAAATCATGTCGGTGGGCAGGTGGCTGTACGGCTGGTTCTCCAGGTTGCGCGCAATTTCCTCCACGGTCCAGGTGGCCTCGTTGCCATCCACCTCCTTGCAGTCATCAAAGATGGATTTCATATGCACATAGTCGGATCTCCCACGCCAGTGGCGGAAGATCAGGCCCGGGATGGGCGGGGCCTCTGGCACAAGGATGGTCTGCGTATCATTTTGTGTTGTCATGGGTCAGACTCCAGAAGTGAAGGCAAACTACCTGACCACATACCCCGTCTCACAAGCTCTACCGCGCTCACCACGCCATCCTGGGCGCGGATTTTTCACCCCAAGCCGCGACCCAGCGTTTGTTGATTCAGTTGCACGTTACCGCATGAGCCTACCCGAAGTTAGGCGCGTTTTGCCAGAGCTGAACTATGTGCCCTGGACGTTATGCGCCTGTCGAATCATTTGAATATCATTGATGTGTCCGACGATATGACGGGCTTGCATCTCAAGAACCTCGCCGACGGTGATTCGCTCTTCTTCGGTATCCGGCCATTTCAGCCGAATGGATTTCTCCCAGGCGTTGGGGGTTCGTCGAACCAATTCCTCAATGTGATGGCGATTAGCGCGCAGGAGCGCTAAGGATGGCTCCAGACTACGGTCGGCGTACTGCCAGTTCTCTGCCCATTCAGTCTGGGGCTTGTCCCAATACCACTGCAGGCTGAATAGACCATCACGATTGCCAAGCGCTGCTTTGATACAGGTTTTCCATAGATCGTCGCCATCAACGATGTGGTGGATAATCTGGCGGATCGTCCAGGAATCACTGGTCAGGGCCAGGTCCAACTCAGATTCGGTGAGGCCCGCGAGAACATCTGCCAGTTGAGCAGGGCCGTCAGCATACAAGGCTAAAATCGCTTCGGAATCGTTCGCGTGTTCTGTCATGGCTGTCTTTCCTTGACTTTGCGCGTTGCTTTGACTCGATTCAACAGACAGACGGCTCAATCGACCGGCATCGACCAGTGAATGGTGTGGAAGCGCCATACTCCAGCGGACTTGATCAACACGGCCACAAACGTGAAAGGCCACGCGTGGCCCAGCCTTTTGCTCCGCTCACGCAGCCGCCGCATCCCAAAGTGCGTGGCTTCCACCAACTGCGTATCCGCATCAAACTCGGCGTTTTCCAGCAGTGCCTTCATCTGCTGTAAATACTGCGGCAGCGCCTTATCAAATTCCTGCGATTGCACCACCGCGCCCGTCGTCGACAACCACGCCACTTCGCCACGCACATGGATCTGTGCTCCGGCCACGTCGAGTTGGACATTGCCCCAGTACGTCCAATCACCTTCGACGATGTCGCGAATGGCGGCCGGCCCGACGAACCACTCGGTGGCAGCACGCTTGGCCGCCCCAATCCCGATCAGTTCAATATCCTCGTCGGGCGCGAACAGCCGCATGAACTCGTCGAGTTGGGTCACATCGCGGGCCGTGTAGCCGTCCTGAAACTGTTGCAGTACCGCGCGCACTTCTTCAATCGAATGTGACATTTCATGGGCTCCTTGTCGGACGAAATGATTAGGGTGTGACCATCGGTTGATCACCCGTGTAGGGCCGACCCTTGCGGTCGCCTATGAGCAGGCAAACGCGAGGGTTGCCCTTACATAGTGATCTTCTCGAAGTAATCGACCACCGCCGCGTCGATCTCGCTCCAGAAGTTCTCTGGCTTCATGCCCAACTCGATCGCGATCTCCGGCTCGATCGTGCGTGGCGGCCAGTCCTGCGAAAATTTGTGCTTCAAAAAGCCGGGGCACTTTTCCTCGACGCAGCCCGCCAGCCAATATCCACGCACCGCGTGATAGACGAAGGCCTCTCCGCTCATCCGCGAGAGTTCCCGATACGTTGGCGGGGGTGCTTTAGGTTGATAGTCGCGGACCAGATTCAGCGTCTCGGTGAGGATCGTTTGTTGACCGGCAAAGCGATCGACCGTCACCGTCGCGATGCCTTCGTTGAGCCAGGCGGGCAATTGCAAATGCGCCGAGCAAGCGTGCGTCAATTCATGACAGACAACGCGTCGGACATTGGTCGGCATGTCCTTCTCTTCCACAAACATGCGCAC
>JBGSPW010000164.1:0-37397 GCA_041738395.1 Thermoflexales bacterium | reverse complement strand
CCACCCCCCCCGCCCCTCTTCACGCCTGATGGCAAAGCAGACCCACATCCACTCAAGAAAGCGTTGAATTTGGATTATTGGTTGAAGCGGTGAAACCTTACATCGAGCGAGGTTACACGCTGATCACTGTCGGGGTAGATGTCGTGCTCATGGGCGAGGCAGCGAAGCAGTTGTTGCAGGCGATAAAAATGTAACGCCCTGCCAACGTCAGCATAGTCAACGAATCGCGTGCCCACGCGGGTTAGGCGGTGTCCGGCAAGAACTCGCCAAACACGCGATTGCCCAGCAGGCGGCCCTGTGACGTCAAGCGCACTCCGCTCGCATCGGATTCGAGCAAGCCCTGCGCTATCAGTCTAGCAATGGTTGTACCATAGACTTCACCCAATTCCACGCCGAAGCGATCGGCAAAGCGCGCGCGTTGAACACCTTCTTCGATCAAGCGCAGGCCCAGCATCAGCGTCTCGCCCATCTCCAATGCCCGATCGATCTGCTCTTCTTCGACGACCGCGGCGCCGGCCTGTTGAACGCGCGCGATGTAGTCACGCGGATGCAGCACATTCGAGTAACGCTTGCCCGCAAATGATGAGTGCGCTCCACAGCCAAAACCAAAATAGGGCTCATTGTGCCAGTAGACGAGGTTGTGCGCCGAGTGAAAACGCTCTCGCTTTCCCTCTGTCACTCCAGCCCTCTGTCCCACTCTCGCCCAATTGGAAATTTCGTAATGTTCGAACCCTGCCTGCGCCAGCATCTCCTGCGTTAACTCATACATGGTCGCCACATCGTCGTCATCCGGTTCCGAAACACGTCCATGCTGCACCCAGCGCAGCAACGCGGTGCGCTCTTCCACCTGCAAGCCGTACGCCGAAATGTGATCGGGCTGCAAAACGATCACCCGCTCCAACGTCGCGCGCCACTTTTCGATCGGCTGATCGGGCAGCCCGTAAATTAAGTCGAGATTCACATTATCGAACCCGGCCCGCCGGGCTGCCTCATACGTGTCGATCGCATCTTGAAAAGAATGTCCGCGCCGCAGCAGCTGCAGCTCATCCGCATGGCTTGACTGCACGCCGAGGCTGATTCGATTCACACCCAACGATCGCAATTGTGCAAAGTAGGGCGCCTGAACATCGCTGGGATTGGCTTCGAGTGTGACTTCGGCCTCAGCATCCACTTCAAAGAATGCGCGCACGGCCGTCAACAGTCCGCCGATCAACT
The DNA here is from genome assembly GCA_041738395.1 of Thermoflexales bacterium. Classification (GTDB taxonomy): domain Bacteria; phylum Chloroflexota; class Anaerolineae; order Fen-1058; family Fen-1058; genus Fen-1058. Next base: position 36,182 of record JBGSPW010000164.1, on the reverse strand, counting down.
CCACCGGCAACAACGAAGGCGTCCCCCCGCCAAGATAGATCGATGGCACACGCACCCGCCCCACCCGCGCTGCCGTCACCGCAATCTCTTCCGCAACGGCCTCGACATACGGAACATACAAAGCCTTCATGCCAGCATAGATGTTGAAGTCGCAGTAGGAACAGCGATGATGGCAGAACGGCATGTGCAGATAAAGTGCCACCGGATGATCGGTGGTTGCGCGTAGCCTGTTTTGTTTTTCAGTCACATCGAGTGATGTGGCGGTCATAGCGACCTGCCTATGCGAACGTCGCCGACAACGGATACAGGTTGAGCAGACTTACTGCTTCTACCGCGCTTGGAACAGCACGCCCATGATGATGAGCGCGAAGCCGCTGATCAACTGCAGCACTTGCGAAATCGGAGCCAGCTGCTGCGCGCCGCTCATGATCAACCCCGCGCCCACTAGCGCCGACAGAATAATCAGCGCCGAGTCGGCCATGAACAAAGCAAATACAAAACCCAGCACCGCACCCCCCAGCGACCAGATCAGTTCGTGGATGCCGCCCAACATGCCCAGATTGCCCAGCAGCAGCGGCAGCATGACGAAACCCGCTAACCCGGCCACGCTGCGAATGGCCCACTGGCCCAGCCCGCGCGTCACGAGCGCCAAAAACAACCCGACGATGACACCGAAAATCAACTGGAGCGTGCTAGAGTCGCGGAAGAACAACCCGACTAGCCACCAGCCGATAGCAAACCCGACGATCGCGGCAAACAACCAGAATAAGCGGCGGCCCAACAACAAGGCCACTGCGCCTAAGACAATCAAGATGATCGCATTGAGTGGCGGCATAGCGCTCCTTTCGCAACTTGAAGATAGAAGTGAGAACTTCGCCGGCGAGTATAACACAGCTCGATCACAAGAGTGACACGCCGCTTCAAAACAAAACCCCGCTATCGATTAGACAGCGGGGCGGTTGTGGCAGATCGCTGCTAATAGCGACGCACGCGTGCGATGGCCCACTCATACAGCTGCTGGTAGCCGGAGGCCGATCGGGCCCAAGAGAAATCGGCCTGCATGCCGTTGCGTTGAATCGCCGGCCAGATAATGCGATCGTTCCGATAGATGTAGATCGCCCGCTCCAACGCCCGCCAAAAATCGTCGGCGTTGAATTGATAGAAGGTGAAACCGGTGACGCCGTCGCGCACGGTGTCGGCCAGGCCGCCGGTGGCCCGCACGACGGGCACGCTGCCATAGCGCATGGCGATCATTTGGCCGAGGCCGCACGGCTCGAAGCGCGAAGGCATGAGGAAGATGTCGCTGCCGCCGTAGATCAACGGCGCAAGATCGGCCGCATAGGTCAGGAAAGCGTGGCCCTTTTCGCGATGATAGCCCGTCATCTGCGCCAGCATCTGTTCCCATTCCGGCGCGCCGGTGCCCAGCACCACAAACTGCACCTCACCCGCAAGCCCATTCAATAACCGATGAAGGACCTCGCCCGTGATGTCGAGTCCTTTCTGCCAGTCGAGACGCGTGACCATCGCCACCAGTGGAACATCATCACGCTGCGGCAGCCCGGCGCGCGCTTGCAGCGCGTGTTTGTTGGCCAGCCGTTGATCGAGATGATCGACGTCAAAGGTCCGGGCCAGATGCTGATCGGCCTGCGGATTCCATTCGTCGTAATCGAGGCCGTTGAGAATGCCGTGCACATCGAAACTGCGATGGCGCAGCAGCTTATCCATGCCCGCCCCGCCTTCAGGGGTCATGATCTCGCGCGCGTAGGTGGGACTGACGGTGTTGACGAGCGTGGCGTGATAGATGCCGCGCGCCATGAAGTTGACTTCGCCGTAGCCTTCTTCCAGGTCCAGGCGGCGCGTCAACAAGCCGAGATAATTGAAGATGTCCCAACGGGTCTTGCCTTGATGGATCAGGTTGTGAATGGTAAAGGCCGTGGGGATGTTGCGGAACCAATCGAGCGTGTTACCCGCCGTATTGAGCCACGTGATCGCAGGCGCGGCATGCCAATCGTGCGCGTTGACGATATCGGGCCGCCAATCGATCGCGCGGATCAATTCCAACGCGGCGCGGCTGAAGAAGGCAAAGCGATAGACATCGTCGCCGTAGCCGTAGACTTGCGGACGACCGAAGAGGTTGCCTTCGGCGATGAAGTAAACGGGTACATCGCTGCCAGGGAGTTGGCCTTCGAATACGCCCGCCGGAACCGCACCCACGCCCGTGGGGACGAGCATGCCATCGGGCAACGGCGTGCTGAGCGGCAGCCGACCGGCCTGATACGCCTCTTCGATCGATCGATAGGCGGGCATGACGACGCGCACATCGTGACCCATAGCGCGTAGGGCCTTGGGCAGCGATCCGGCCACGTCGCCGAGGCCGCCGGTTTTAGCAAACGGTGCAACTTCTGCACTGAGGCACAGAATTTTGAGCATGGCAATGACCTTGCAAGAAGAAGGATGGACCGCCGGGCTGAATATTTGCTGGCTCTATTGTAACCTGATTGAGCGGAAGTGGCGAGATAAGGTTTGCGACAGCATTTCAACAATCACAAACGCTCGCCCGCGTGCCCCCTAGAGCCAATACTGTTTAGTTAGCGGGCCGGGCTCCCATGCCCGGCGGCGTGGGAGCCACCTCTGCTGACTTATCTAAACAGTATTGCCCCTAGAGCGGTTTCCTAAAAAGCCTACGCTCTCGCTAGATGGCTACATCCAGCAGACAGTGGCGGATGTAACCATCCGCCGTGAGCATTGGCGTAAAACAAAACGGAAACCGCTCTAACGAGAAGAGTACCCGGTATCCACGCCCCCGGTGGGTGCACTATCCAACTACCAGCCTATGGCACTATCAGACTACCGCGCTCCCCCACTCCTTCACCCACACCGCATCCATACGCGCGAGACGATTTTTCTTCAAGTTCTCGCACATGATCCACGCCACATCCGCATCGGGATTGACCAGCCACTTCTCCATGGCGGGTTTACCATCGATCGGTGAAGCGACCACGGCCACGCTCCAACAATAGCCTAACGCCTGTCGCAGCGTCTTGAAATCCTCGACCCGCCGATCGGTTTCCCGCACGATCGAGGTTGTGATCGTATCGAGCAGCTTGAGCACACGTTTGGCGTGTTTGGAATTGCGCAGCAGGCGCGGTTCGCACACGGCCGCCGCGACCGCGCGCCGTTCCAACAACGTGCCCTTCACCCATTCGTTCAGCGCCTTCAACAGCGCGGGCATGTCCACATCGCCCCAACGCTGCAAGGCCATCGCTACCGCTTCGCGCACGCGCCAGCGCGGATCGTTCGCGCAGCAGCGCAACACCGCCAGTTGATCGAGATCACCTTCGGCCAGTAATCGGCCCAATCCCACCACACCGCACATCGCCAGGAATCCTTCCGGCGAATTGGTGGAAGCCCGATCGGGTGTGTAAGCCAAATAGCGCTGAAAGAGATCGAGCGTGCCCTCATCGGCCACGGCTTGCATCAATTCCAGATTACCGCGCGACCCCGGCAAGCCGGATTCCTTCAAGAGGAACTTGTCCCAATCGGTGAGCGTGCGCAGCGTTTGGCGATAGGCTTCGGTTTTCATAGGACCTCTTCAACCGTCTCGCAGAAACCGGGTTTCTCCAAGCGACAAGCCAGTACGCCTTGAATGGAGAAACCCGGTTTCTTCTGAATTTATCGTCGAATTTCTTGCACAAGACGCTTGAAGTTCAGCGCGCTAAAAGACAACAGCGTATCGGCGCGGAAGAAGCGCGCGGAAAAGACGATGATGCCATACGTGGTGACCGCGAGCAAAACCAACCCCAACACAAGCTGCTCGAACGGCACCGGCCCGGCGGCCAGGCGCGTGATCATCGTGACGGGCGAGGTCAAGGGAAACAAACTCAGAAATGTGGTTACGCCGCCGTTGGGCGCTTCGATCAGCGCCGTGTTCATCATCAACGGAACAAACAGCGGCAGCAGAATGATAAACGTGAACTGTGTCCCTTCGCGCGTCGAAGGAGCCAGCGCGCCCAACGCGCCCAACAGCGAAGCGTAGACAAGATAGCCAAGGATGAAGTACAAGAACGCCCACACAAAGAACCCGGCCGATAGGCCCAACGCGCTAAGACCACTCAATGAACCGCCGCTCAAGATGAACGTGGCGCCACCCCAAACGGCCATCTGCAACAAGGCGACCACACCCAACCCCAGAATCTTGCCCAGCATCAAATCGCGCGGGCGCAGGCTGACCAGCAGCACCTCGATGGTGCGATTCTCTTTTTCTTTCGTCACGCTTTGCAGCATGAACGTGCCCGTCATGGTAATGACCAGATAGAAAATTATCAACACGGCAAACGGCACGCCGAACGATCCAAAGCCCTCGTCTTTCTTCTCGCTTTGCGGGGCCAGCGCCTGAGTTTTGATCTGCGCCGTCGGATCGGCCAGCATCACCGCCAGATTCGAATCGCCGGTCAGGTTCAGTCGGATCACGTATTCAAAGTAAGCGTTGTTCTCCAGGCTGTTGAACACGCTGAAGTTGCTATCCACCACCAGCAAGTGACCGGTCTTGATGAAGTCGGCGGGCACCACGTAGTATTTGTTGATATCTTTCGCGGCCACCGCGGCCTGTGCCGCCGATTGATCGGGATACGCGCGCAGCTCGTCTTGTTTCAGCTTCAGGTTGGCGGGCAGCTGATCGGGAATCTGTTTGATGAGTCCCGCTTGATCGACATAGCCGACCGGCTTGGGACCCGCCAGGAGGCCGCTGAACAACGGATTCGATCCATCGGTGGCCATCGAGCTGCGCGCCAACGCCTGCGATCCCAGGCTCATCGCCAGAATCACCGCGGGCAGCAGGAACGTCGTCAGCCAGAACGATCGCTTGCGCAGCATCGTCGAGATTTCATGTTGGATGATGAGGAACACGTTACTCATGAGTTTTACCCTTCCGTCCCGGTACGCACGGCGCGCAGCACCGTCTTCAGATCCAAACGTTGACCGTAGCGCAGCATGCCCATGCGAAACACCCGCGACGCCACCCAGATCATCGCCACGGCCGAGCCTGTCACCAAAATCCACGCGAGGATCAACTCCCACAGGGGGATGGTGGTCACGCTCCAGCGCAGCGCAATCGTGAGGAACGACGTCGTCGGAAAAATCGTCAGGATCGTCGCCAGCGTACTGTTGGGCGCGCTGAAAAAGATAATGATAAAGAAGAATGGCACGGTGAACAGCATGTTCAGCGCTCCGGCAATCTGCTGGCCTTGCCGTGTTTCCGTCACCATACTGCCAATGGCAATCATCATGCCGGCGATCAACGCAAACGTCGGCAGGAAGAACAGCGCCAGCGTCATGAACATACTCCACGGAATGCGAATGGCCCGCAGCACCTCGATGAACTGTGCGCCGACGAAGAGAGCGAGCACGATCGTAAGCGCCAGAATCCCGATCTGAGTCAACGCGACCGCCATCAGTCCGGCGGCTTTGCCGCCGATGAGTTGGCCCGGCGTGAGCGAGGTGGCCATCAACTCGATAGTGCGATTCTCTTTTTCATCGGCCACGGCTTCCAACATATAACTTCCTGAGCTCAACACGACGATGCTAAAGAACAGGCCGATGAAGAACGGCACGATGATATTGATAAAACTTTCACCGCTGACCTCCTGCTGTCCATCGACCGAGCGCGCCGTCACGTCGACGCCGGACTGGGCGCGCTGTGCGACATCCTGCGGCAAGGCAGCCACCAGATTGGCGCGCACCAGATCGTCAAAGCGGCGCTGCGCCGAGCTGGAAGGATCCCGGTCCCAATAGATCAACTGAGTTTTGTGACTGGTGAGGTAATCGACGGGGAGCACGTAATAGGCTTGAATTTGCCCGGCCTCCAGGGCGGCCCGGGCCTGGGCTTCAGCGGCGAAGGCCTGCAACTCCACCGGCTGCGGACCGTTCTTCTCGGGAGGCAGCTTAGTCACCGTGGTCAACACCCCGGCGAGATCCACGTAGCCGATCGGGCGTTGATCTTCACTGGCGAAGACCATGATGACGGCAAACGCCATGATCGCGACAAAGAACAACGGCATCGCCAGCGTGCCCAGCAAGAACGATCGCTTGCGCGTGATTTTGAGATATTCGTGTTTAGCGATGACCCACAACTTAGGCATGGCTCGGCTCCTGCTGGCCCTGCACCACCCAGATGAAGATGTCATCCAGCGAGGGCTCGGCGATTTCGAAGCGCTCGATCTTGAGGCTGTCGCGGGCCGCTAAAGCGCGAAAGACATCTTGCGGGTTGGTGCCCGGCGCCAACGACAGATGCCAATCGCCATTGACCTGGCGCGCGTCCAGCACGCCGGAGACGTTGCTGAAGTCGCCCTGCCCCGTGATGGTCACGGCATTGCCCGCAAAGTTGCGCTTGATCTGATCGACCTCACCGTACAACACCGTGCGGCCCTTGTCGATCAAGGCGATGCGGCTGCACAGCGCCTCCACCTGATGCATCTGGTGCGTGGACATGATAATAGTCTTGCCCGCCGCCTGCTGTTCGCGAATGATCTCTTCCACCAGGCGCGTGTTGATCGGGTCGAGGCCGGAGAACGGTTCGTCGATCACGATCAAGTCGGGTTCGTGCAACAAGGTGGCAATCATTTGCGCTTTCTGCTGCATGCCCTTGCTGAGTTCTTGCACCTTCTTGAAGCGGTGATCGTACAGATCGAGCCGCTTCAGCCAAGCAGGGAGGCGGCGCTTCGCTTCGGCTTCGCTCAGACCCTTGAGCCGCGCTAAGAAGATCAAGGTGGGTTCCAACTTCAGGTCTTTGTACATGCCGCGCTCTTCCGGCATATAACCAATGCGGTTCTTCTTAGCCTCATCCATCTTGCCGCCCAGCACGCTGACCTCGCCATGCTCGGCTTTGAAGATATCCAACATCATGCGGATGCTGGTGGTTTTGCCCGCGCCGTTGGGGCCGAGCAGGCCAAAGATTTCGCCCGAAAACACTTCGAAGGAGACATCTTCGACAGCCCGCACGCTGCCAAATGATTTACTGAGATGAGAAACAGATACTGTGGAAGTCATGAGACACCTTTTCGCGTGAAATAGAACAGCCTTCATTGTAAGACCGATTTGGGGATACAACCTGCAAGGCAACCGCCGCCCAGCCGACATTTGGCGGAACCGCGCGGATTATAGCAGGGATAGACGGGATCAAGAAACCGGGCTTCTGAATTTTCCAGAAGCCCGGTTTCTAGTCATTTCTCGCTACCGCTTCCCGCCCCTCGGCTTGAGGCCCATCTTCGCCAACAGAGCAGGTCGATTTTTCAGCGCGGGCACGACGATGCCGCTGGATGTGTCCACTTCAGAGTCCGTTGTCGGTCGACTGCACGCTTTGTTGGGCGCTGGATGAATGGAAGACTCGTCGGCTAAAAAAGATATGATGGCTGCGATACCCATAACCATGCGAAAAGCGCCAATAAAAGAACGTCGGGAACGTGTCTGGGTCAGTCAATTTGCGGCCTTGTGATACTCGGTCAAGAACAGAGTAAGCCCGTCGTACCCGTTTAGCGGAAGGCTTGCAGTGCTTGAGCCAGAGTTTGGTCGAAGTCTTCTGGGAAGTCATGCGCGATCTCTGGGGCGATGATCAGTTGGCAGTTAAGGCCGTGAGACCTAAGCATTTCGTGCAAGGCTTTGACGTTGGGAAGGTTACGGTCATTTTCACCGGCTACCAGCCAGGCGCGCAATTGGCTGAGTGATTTGCAGTTTTCGAGCAGTGGCAGGAATTTGCTGACATCTTGGATGTAGGGCCCACCTGGGTTGACGGCAATAAAGCCAGCCAGCGGGATGATTTCATTCAGCGCCAGCCAGATAGCCATTTCGCCGCCTTTGGAAAACCCACCCACGACAGTCAGGCCAGGTTCGAGCGTGGTGGAGGCGATCAAATCTTGATAGTGCGCTTTGATTTCGCGGGCGCCTAATTCGAGATCATCCCATACGTAGGCATCGGGAGCGAATATCTGGGATGATTGCAGTAAAACGGTGTACCAGCCGAGTGCAACAGCACTTTGCCAATAGTGGGCAGATTCTTCCGCGTTGCCGGCGTTACCATGTAAGGGCAGTAAAAGCGGCAGGGGTTGACCTGTAATTGATGGAAAGGGTAAGGACAGGGCCATCGGTTTTGAGTTCGCTTGGGCGGCCTGATACTTTTTCTCGTTGATTTCCACCAGGCGCTTGAATTCGGGCAACTCTTGCAATGACTTCAAATCAGCGTCGGAGGTTAGATAGGCGGCGCTTAACCAAAAACCGACCTCGAGTGCCTCTTGAATGAGTTGCAAGGCCAGATTGGTTTGGTTCATCCTGGCGGCGGCGCAATAGCGCCAATTGTAGACCAGGGCGGCCTGCTTGGGAAAGTGCGGGGCGGCTTCGGTCAGCAGATCGTAGGCGGTCTGCACGGTTTCTTCATTGTCAAAGTAGGTTACCACTTGCTGTGCGATTTCGTCAAAGGAATCAAAATTGGGCATGCGAAGCTCCTTGTATATTTGATGAGATTATATATGCAATAACGTGTTCGGAAACAGTTCTGGGCGGGCACGACGATGCCCGTAAAGCGGCCGACCCACGCCTTGAGTTCGGTCAGCGTCGCTTTCTGCGCGGCTGTGCCGCCTTTAACCCGACGGTTGCAGTTGTTTGGCATGTACGCCGCAATATTCGGAATGGGGCAGCGCCCGATTGCAGCAGGGCTGACCCGCTTTGGTTAAGGCGTGACAGCGGCCGGTGGCCGAATGATCATTGATGGGAGGGGCCTTGGTAGGCAAGAGGGTCGATCGGGTTGGAGCAACCAGACGCAGCATGTCGGCCAGCTCAGCTTGAAACTCGTCGATGATCGCTTGCGGATCAGGCATCAAACCCGCATCCGTCGCAACGCCGATGCAGACCTCGCCCGCATAGCTCAGAATGCTAAGCCCCAGGCCAATATCGCCGGCGCGCGGCACCCAGAACATGAGGGTGCGCAGGCGCTGACCGCCTAGATAGATCGGCTTGCGCGGGCCGGGCACGTTGGTCATCACCGCCGAAACTTTGGCGGCAAAAAAATCGATCATGAGTTTTTCGATCTGGCGCGGCGTCAGGCCTAAGGCGCTCAGCACGCCGAATGCCACCCACGCCTCGGGCGTCCCTTTGATATCATCCATGCGCTGTTTGAGCACCTGCAGCCGTTGCGTGACATCGCGCACACCCACCGGCAGCGAGAGGAGAATCAAACCAAATTGATTGCCCAATCGATCAAGGTCACGCCCGGCCCGCACGCTGACCGGCACCATGGCCCGCACATTCACGCCGGTGACATCTTGCCCGCGCCGTTCCATGTACCGTCGCAATGCTCCCGTCGCTGCCGTCAACAAGACGTCGTTGAGCGTGGCGTGCAAGACGCGGCCCAACCGCACCACATCGTTTAACGGAATCGGCGCCGACCAAGCGGCCCGTTTCTCAACACCGCACTTGCCATGGATGATCGTTTTTTGATCGGGGCTGGTGAGCAGCAGTTTACTCGCCGCGTTGACAGTCAGCGCGCCCAGTCCTACCGCCTGAGTCACCCGCGCCGGTTCAGAAATATTGAACGTGGTTTCGCGTGTGACAAAACGAGCCACAGCCGAAGCGGTATCGATCAATCGGGTAAAGGGGCGCAGGGGATGAAAACCCGATCGATTGGTGGCAGCCCGATCAGCGGGCGTGGGCCGCGTTGGGATAGCATCCGGCCGGGCATCCGTCAGCGACAACAGAACTTGCACCAACGCCAGACCGTCGGCAATGCAGTGATGCAAGCGCGGCACGATGGCGCAACCGCCTTGATAATCTGCGATGTAGTAAAACTGCCACAGCGGATGACGCCGATCGAACGGTTGGCTCATCAAGTCGCCGACCAGCTGTTGCAGTTCGACCTGTCCGCCCGGCGCAGGCAGCTGCACGCGCGGCACGTGGTAGTCCATGTCAAAGTGCGGATCGAATTCCCAGCGCGGCAGGCCCAGCCCCAGCCTGGGTTCACGCACCCGCTGCCGGAAGCGATCGTAGATCAGCAAGCGGTGGTGGAGCAGCTCGATGAGGCGGGCGCGCTCGAGCGGGGCGTCAAGCACCATCACCCCGGCGATCATCGCCAGGTTGGTGGGGCGATCGATGTGCAGCCACGCGGCATCAACTCCGGTAAAGATTTCGGCAGCCATAGGTGCGACCTCCCTTAGAGCTAATGCTGATCTGACAATGCTCAGAATTTTGAAAATGCTCACAGCCTCGTCCACGAAGCGCGCGGTTAGAGAGTACTCGATAGGCCCGGCTTAACCCCGCAGCAGTGCTAATTGGCGTTTCACTTCGGCCACCAGCTGACTGGCATCATACGGTTTTTGAATGAAGGCCACCTCACGTTGCCCGGCAAAGCGTGACGTCACTTCATCATGACTGTAACCCGACGACAGCATAATGCGCACCTGCGGATTGATCTGACGCAGTTCGCGGAAGGTCTCTTCGCCGGTCAGACCGGGCATGGATAAGTCCAGTATAATCAAATCGATTTCCGCCTGGCGGGCACGATAAAGTTCGATGCCAGATTGACCGTCGGGCGCGGTCAACACGGACAGTCCTTCTAAATCCAGAATATCGGTTACAGCGCCGCGCACAGGCTCTTCGTCGTCAATCACCAAGATCAGGTGATGAAGCATAGCGGCCTCCTGAACAATTTCTGGAGCAAGCGTTTCCGAGGAGGCGACATCCTCGCTAGGGAAGACCAGCTCAAAGAGAGTACCACCGTTTAATTTACTCTCGACCCGCAGCCCTCCTTCATGCCCCCGCACAATGCCCAGCACAGCGGCCAACCCCAACCCGCGCCCGGTGAATTTAGTGGAAAAGAATGGATCGAAGATTTTGGACAAGGTTTCCTGGCCCATGCCACAGCCGTTGTCTTCCACTTCAAGGAGCACATACGGTGAGGATGCCAGACTCGTCTCATCCAGCTGCCACAAGGCCGCCTTGTCGAGCGTCAGAAAATAGGGCCGGGTACGCACCACCACCTGACCTGCCGCCTGGCCAATCGCTTCGGCCGCATTGATGATCAGGTTCATCACCACTTGTTGAATTTGCCCGGCATCGCCCATGATGAGAGGCAGCGGCTCGGTAAGTTCAGATCGCAGTAGCACGTTTTTGGACACCGCCACTTCAAATAAATGCAGATTTTCCTGGATGAGGTGGTTCAATTGAATGGGCCGCCGTTCAAACTGACCCCGGCCGGAATAGGCCAAGAGCTGCCGGGTCAGATCAGCGGCACGGCGCGCGGCCAATACGGCTTTCTCGATCGGTTGGCGTGCCGGACTGCCGGCTGGCAGCTGCCCTAAAGCCAGCGAGGTTTGCCCCAGCATGGCCACCAGCAGGTTATTGAAATCGTGGGCAATGCCTCCCGCCAGGACGCCCAGGCTCTCCATCTTCTGAGCGCGCCGCAAAGATTCTTCAGCCCGACGATGCTCGGTAACGTCATTGGCCAAAACAATTCGCGCCGGCCGCCCATCCAGAGTAAGCGCATGGGAAGTGATCTCAACCTCGATGATCGTTCCATCTTTTTTGCGATGCCGCCACAGCCCTGTGTTCGCAACCACCTCGGTCACCACGTCCAGCCGGGCCACGAGGTCCGGCACATCTTCCGGCAGACGGATGTCGGCCAGCGTCATGCGCAAGAACTCTTCGCGCGAGTAGCCGTAATGCTGAATAGCGGCGTCATTCACGGCCAGAAAAGCCAGCGTCTCCACATCATACGCCCACATGGGATGCGGATTATTCTCAAACAGCAGCCGATAGCGTTCTTCCGAATCATGCAGCGCTTCTTCCGCGCGGTGCCGATCGGTCACGTCGACGCTGACGCCCAGCAGCCCGTCGATGCGATCGCCGTTGCGCACCGGCGCGATAATCTCATAGCACCAGCGCGGTTCGGCCTCGTCGTCGTAGCGTGTCTCGGCATCAAACATCTCGCCGGATAAGACCCGTTCATGCTGTGCATACCAGTAGCGCAGGATGGCCTCATCGGGTTGGGTTTCCGTGAAGTGCTGCCCAATCCGATGGCCCCACCTGCGCACGTGGCGCGAGTTTTGCATGACGTAGCAGCCCGCCCGATCGATCACCCAGAAATCAAAGGGCAAACTTTCAAAGGCGGCGGTGAGCCGGGCTGCATTTTCACGCGCCTGGGTGTAAAGCCGGGCGCGGCTGATCGCCAATCCAATGTGCTCGCTTAAGGCCGTCATCAGGCGCAGGTCGGCCTCCGTCAGCTTCACGCCGTGGATGCTTTCGACGTTGAGCACGCCGACCACTTGACCCTGATCCAGCAGCGGCACACATACTTCCGACACAATCCCATCGATTGCCATCAGGCAAGCCGGATCCGTGTGCACATCCTCCAGGAAAACAGCCTGGCCCGTGCGCACCACGCGGCCGGTAACGCCCGAGGCGATCGAAATGCGATCAAGCACGTATTCGTAGCCGATCTGATATTGCTGCACCAACTCATCCCCATCGAGGAGATACAGGCTGACCAGAGCGTAGCCGAAGGTCTCGGTGATAGCCGTGACCACCGTGTGAAACAGCGCGTCAAGATCCAGTTCACGCGTCAGCGCCGTGCGGACCCGATCGAGCAGCGCCAGTTCCTGAGCCTGCCGCCGCACCTCATCGAACAAAGCGCGATAGCACTGTTCGCTTTCGCGCAGGGCCGCTTCAGCCCGCTTGCGCTGAATAGCCATCGCCACTTGCGCCGAGACAAACACGAGCAGGTCCTTGTGCTCCTCGGTCAAGCGGATATGATCCGAATAGCTCTGCACCGCAATCAGGCCAATCAATTGGCCGTCGGCTTTAAGCGGCACGCCTAGCCAGTCAACGGCCAACGGCCCCGCGGTCTCGCGGTCCACGTCGCCCTGCACCAGCAAGTCAATAATCATGGCGGTGGTGCCTAACCAGGGCTTGCCCAACCGCAGCACGTATTCAGTCAGGCCATTCCCATGCTGACGCAGCGGCACCGGCCAGTCGGTCTCCGCCTCATCTTTGAAGTAGGGAAAATTGAGTATATCCGTCACAGCGTCATACAGCGCGATGTAGAAATTTTGGGCCGGCATCAATTCGTTGACGATCTGATGAATCAGCGCATACAAATCATCCAGACTAGGCGCAGCCAGCGCCGCTTCCGAGATGCGGTACAGGGACGCTTGCTTCTGCTCGGCGCGTTTACGCTGAATGGCCATCACCACTTGCGTCGAGACAAAGGTCAAGATCTGCTTGTGCGCTTCGGTTAAGCGCTCGCCCGGGGTGTAAGTCTGCACCACCATCACACCGATCGATTCGCCCTGCCACTTCAATGGCACGCCCAGCCAATCGATTGCGAGCTCACCGATCGGCTGCAACTGTTGGGTGGCAATCACTTGTTGCAGCTGCTCGCGCGTCCCCAAGAGCGGGACACCGGTTTGCCAAACGAAATCCACCAACGTTTTGCCCAAACGGCGCGAGGCCGGAGTGAGGTCGGCCGGATAATGTTCATCGACCCGATAGGGGAAGCTAAACATATCGATGGTAGGCTCGTAGAGTGCAATCCCAAAGTTACGGGCGGGCATCAAAGCGGCGATGATGGCATGAATCGATCGATAGAGTTCGTCCAGGCTGGGCGCGGTATGGACGGCTTCGGAGATACGATACAGCGATGCTTGAATTTGTTCGGCGCGCTGTCGCTCGGCAATATCGTGCTGGGCCTCTTCCCACAAGCGGACCTTGTCAACCGCGATAGCGGCCTGATCGGCAAACAGGCTGGCCAAGCGGATTTCTTCTTCGTCGAACCAGCCGCTGCGGTGATCGTCGGAAATGTTAATCACGCCGATGATCTTGTGACCCCGCTTCAACGGAACACCGACGACGCGGCGAAAAGGTGTGCCCTCATAGACTCTGGCACGGCCTTCCCACGCACGATAATCGGGCACCACCAGCAATTGGCCGGTTTGAGCCACGCGCCCCGATAACCCTTCTCCCAACTTCAGAGTGATCCCCAGCGAGCCTTCCGGGAGATTGTGTCCCACCATCAATTCGAGGGTTTCGCCATCAGGGCGCATGAGATACAGGCCACCCATGCGCGCATTCAAGAGGCCCGCTGCTTTCTCCACGATGGCTTGCAACAAGGCGGCCAGGCTCGGCTGCCGATTGATCTCGATCAAGATCTCGTGCAGCGCCACCATTTCACGCGTGCGGCGGCTCAGGCTCTTTTCAAGTTCGGCTACTTGCGCGCGCAATTCGGCTATTTCAGATGTCGCCGGCAAGTCGGCAGACTCCACCCCATCCATTAAGCCATCCTTACACCCGGGTTAAACTTTCCTGTAACTGCCCAGCCTCCGTCATGGCGAGCGTTTTCACCGAGCGCGCCCCCGCGCACAGCGCGGACAGGGCGTGCGAAACAATCTCCCTGACTATCGGCACATATCACTGGCAGGACCGAGATTGCTTCGTTGCAAAAAGCGCTCCTGCTCAGAAACTTGCTCCCCCAACCGCGTTCGCGCGGTGGGCCGTCCGCGGGGACGCGGACTTGGAGCATTTTCCGCCAGGACGCATGACACGTGGCGTAGTGGTAGTCTCGCAATGACGGCTGAGCAGTTAAACTTTCCTTATCAGTATAGCACGGCTGACCATCTATAAACGCTCGAGGATGGTCGCCGTGGCCATACCATGGCCGATACACATGGCCTGCAAGCCGTAACGTCCGCCCGTGCGCTCCAGAGCATGCAGCAGCTTGGTCATCAAGATCGCGCCGGTCGCGCCAAGTGGATGCCCCATAGCGATGGCGCCACCATTGGAATTCACCCGCACCGGATCGGGCCCGATTTCAGTCTGCCACGCCAACACCACCGACGCAAAGGCTTCATTGATCTCGATCACGTCGATCTGATCGATCGTGAGCCCGGCACGCCGGAGCGCTTGCCGTGTAACAGAGATCGGCCCGGTCAACATGAGTACCGGATCGCTGCCCACCACCGATCGGGCGGAGAAGCGCGCGCGCGGCTTTAGCCCCAACTCGATCGCTTTGTCGAGCGACATCAGCAGTACCGCCGCCGCCCCATCGCTGATCTGGCTGGCGTTGCCCGCAGTGATGACGCCGTCCGGCTTGAAGGCGGGCGGCAAGAGTGCCATCTTCTCCAGGTTCGGTTCAAAGCGGATGCCTTCGTCATAGTTGAGGGTCGCGCGCGATCCGTCGGGTGGCGTAAATTCGATCGGGCTGATTTCTTTCACGAAGTCGCCACGCCGCGTGGCCGCCGCCGCTTTGACGTGGCTCTCATACGCAAAGCGATCGAGCTGCTCCCGCGTGAGGCCCCACTGCGCCGCAATCATCTCGGCCGAGACGCCTTGATGCACCAACGGATAAGGGAAGTCGGGCGGCCAGTCTTGGGGCCAGTCGCTGCCGATGGGCAGGCGGCTCATCACCTCGATGCCGCCGGCGATGACCACCTCCATGTCACCGACCGCAATCGCCTGCGCCGCAAAGTGAATGGCTTGCTGACTGGAACCGCACATGCGGTTGAGGGTCACACCCGGTACCGTGACGGGCAGGCCGGCTTGCAACGCGGCCAGACGTGCGATGTTGGCACCCTGTTCACCCAGCTGGGTCACACAACCGAAGATCACGTCTTCCACCAACGCCGGATCGATCTGCGTCCGCGCGAGCACGGCCTGCAACACGTGCGCGGCCAAATGCACCGGCAGTAAACCGCTTAATGAGCCATGGCGTTTTCCCACGGGAGCACGCACGGCTTCCACAATAACCACCTCACGCATGCTTAGCCTCCTAAGATCTCTGGGGGAGTACGAGCGCTACGATCAATAAGATTGGCCCCAGAAAGGACAACACGATCTGAGGCGAGACACTGCGTGGCCCCACGCGGCGAACCACGTCTGAGCCATGAGCTACCTGGGGGCTGTCCGAGCCTAGGTAGTTCTTGCGGGTTAAGATCGAAGCTCCCCATGAGCCCAAGCGATCCACACGCTGACGACGATGACAAACACGAGGAACGAATCCATGCGCCTCCTTTACTTCACGGCGAGGCCCTCCAGCAACTGGCGGGTGGCGGCCGCAACTTCAGCCACAGCGCGGTTAAAGGCCAGCTCATTGGCGCGTGATGGCGCACGGTAGCCGCTGACCTTGCGGACAAATTGTAAGGCGGCGGCTTCAATCTCTTGATCGGTCGGGGGGCGATCGGGCTGGCGGAGTTGCTTGATGCTTCGGCACATACGCAGCGCTCCTCTGAGGGTGTGCGGCCATGGAGCAAGTCAAACATTAGATAAGGGGTGTCGCTCATCCGCTAATTAGTATAGCACAACATCATGGCGCAGAGTACATGAATTACACGAAGAATTAAGGGCCATACCGCGTTGCCTGGCCTATGGCGACCAATGGTTTTTCGTAGTAAATCCAGGACAGTCGGGCCATCAATACCGTCAAGCCTAGCGCGACGAGCGCCACCAGCAGGTCGGCCCAGGATTGAAGCTGCGGGGTCTGGTGCAAGATCAGGCCATGGCTCAGACCACTCATCGCTTGATGAAACAGATAGACGCCAAACGCAATTAGGCCCAGCCCGCGTAGCCAACGTATTCTAAAGAACTGCGCCACCCGCCCGTGCGGCCGGCTCACGGTCATCAATAGAAGGCTGGCATATAGACCCGCTAACAACAGATAACCCCACACCACAAATCGTTCCGGCGTGGGAAAGAGCGCCATGAATATCAAGACGCCCGCGCATAGTCCGATCGGGACGTAGAGCCAACGGGCATGCGTCAGCAAGCGGCGCTGGAGATGCGCTTGTCGGATCAACCACGCACACAGCACGCCCAACATCAGCGCATCAGCTCGACAAGGCATGAGCACGTAGGTGGCAAACTCTGGATAAGGCGCCACATGAAAGAGGATGTAGCGCAAAAGAGGCGCGGCCACAATACAAGCGCCGAGCACGCGCGGCAGCCAACGCGGTGAAATGCGGCGGATCATGAAGGGCAGCAACAAGTAGAATTGTTCTTCGATCGCCAGCGACCACGTGATGGCCAGCCAGTTGGCGCCATAGACGCCGGTGGATGACATCACAAAATTCTGCGTAAAAGTAACGTACGACCACCCCGGCAGGGGTGAGCCCCACAGCCAGGCCGCCGGCGCGCAGCGTGCCGCTGCCGGGGGTGGCGCGAGCAGCACGACGAGCGCAAAAATCGCCAGCCACATGAAGTAGAGTGGGAAGATACGAAAAATACGCCGGGTATAGAAAGCCTTAAAATAGTAAGGGGCTTCCCGATTATCGAGCAGAATACCGCCGATCAGAAAACCGGATAGCACAAAGAAGAGATCAACTCCGCTCCAGGTAAGATTGAGAATCAGCACGAGCGGGCCGGCGAACAGGCCGATGGGGATTTTGAGCGAAGCCAGGCCATAGTGCCAAATTAAGACCAGCAGAATCGCCAGTCCGCGCAGGCCGTCTAATTCAGGAATGCGTTGAGGTTTTGTGCCGGACATCATCATCGAACAAGCCAAGAGCAACGTCGCCCGCTCATAAAAACGCTGGACGATGCAGCGTAACCATCCTCCAGCGGTGAGTATAACACGAGCGCTTGGCCCGCGCGCGATCACGCCGCCGGCAAGGTAAAACTGAAACGACTGCCCTCACCCGGTACACCGCTGCTGCGCACACTGACCTCGCCCCCCAGCCGCTCGATGATGCGTTTGACGATCGCCAGGCCTAGACCATGCCCGCCACTCTGATCCGTGTGCACCCGATAGAAAGCCTCAAACAAACGCGCCTGATTAGCGAGTGCAATCCCTGGGCCATTATCGCGAATCCAGAAACACACCAGGCCGTCGGGTTGCAGCTCGCCCCCTAATTCGATACTCACGGGCCGACCCGCATATTTGAGCGCGTTGCTCAGAAAATTCGCCCAGACTTCTTCCACCCAGGGTTCATACCCCAGTCCGATTGGCCAGGTGTCGGGCACGCTGATGTGGGTCTGACTATCGATCAAGTGAGCCACGCGCAAACGGGCGTCCGCCACAATCGCCGCCATATTCAGCGGCTCGCGGAGAATGTCTTTCTGGCGCACCTGGGACAACAGCAGCAAGTCATCGGTGATGCTGTTAAGCTTCTGGCCACTGCGCTTGATGAACTGCAATGATTCGACGACTTCTGTGGGTGACAGTACCGCATAATTCTCCGCCAACATATCTGCATACCCAATGATGAGATGCAGCGGGTTTTTGATGTCGTGCGCCACCGTGTGGGCAAACGCATCCAATTCCACATTGCGGGCCTGCAGCTCCGCATTGTTCTGGCGTAGAACTCCCTCCATCTGCTTACGCTCGGTGATGTCCGCCGCGAAAATCCGGACCGTACCGAAGCCAGAGGCCAGATTGATGCTCTCGGCAAAGACAGCCTGGCCGATGGTCACCTCGCGCTGCGCCACGGTGATTTGCTGCTGCTTTAAGGCCGGGATGATTTCAAGGATATCTTTCGGGAGAAACGCCTGCGCATCCGCTTCAAGGCCGAATCGTTCCAATATTTTATATGCGCTGGGATTGCAGAACACGACGGCACCGGCAGCGTCTACTTCCAGCACCGGATTGGGGTTCAACAGTGGGAATGACGACATATGCCGAATTTCCTGCTCGGCTTGTCGCCGCTCAGTAATATCAAGACCGGTACCGATGATGTGCTCAACCGTCCCGTCGGCGGAGACGAGCGCCGTGTTTGACCAGGCAATCAGCCGCCGCCGGCCATCCTTGGTCACCCAGTAGTTTTCAAAATCAAACGGAAAATCGCCCGCGCGCAGCTGCTCAAAGACGCGCTTCACCGGCGTGACCTCTTCAGGAACGAGCAGAAAATCCCAAAAGGGACGATCTTTGATCTCGTCAAAGCAATAGCCTGTCACCCGTTCGCAGGCCCGATTGAAGCGCACGATACCGCCGTCCCGATCGAGTACCACGACCAGTGCGCCCACCGTATCAAACATGGCCGAGATAAAACTGCGTTCGCGCTGCAGCGCGTCTTCGGCTTGTTTGCGCTGAGTAATGTCGTGCACGATCGAGAATTGGTAGGTCTTGCCGCCGATCTGAATCGGGCCGGCGTGTGATTCCACATCGCGGATTTCGCCGTTCGCCAGACGATGCTTTAAGAGGTAAGACGGTTGGGGGGTCTCTCGTGCGCGCCGAAATTCTTGCGCCGCTTCCTCCAACGTCAGGCCGTTGAGGTCAGTGATCTTTAGCGCCGTCAATTGGGTGTGGCTGTAACCGTAAAACTGGCAGGCGGCTGGATTGGCGTCGACGATGTTGAACGTTTCCGGATCGTAGAGCAGCATGACCGCGTGATGATTCTCAAACAAGCGGCTATACCACTCGTTGCTCTCGCGCAGGGCTTGCTCAAATTGCCCGGCCGACAGATCAGGCGAGGACCGCAGTTCCACTTCAACGGCAGAATCCAGTGATGGCGGTGGAACGTGTGCTTCAGTCGACGCAGTCTCGTCAGTCATGGTTAATCTCCTTGCCAGATCGCTAGGCCATCTCGTTATCATCTGTGTCCCGAAATGCAAATGGGAATGGTGGCCCGCCGCAATGCACGCCGAAAGCGACTTGACCTCCCCGTTTGAAATGCCCTCGGCTACCCAGCAGACAGCTCCGAAGTGTGTCCGCGATTGAACTGCGTTTCGTAGAGGTGAGCGTACAGCCCGCCCTGCGCCAGCAGTTCAGGGTGTGTGCCACGTTCGACGATCTGTCCGCGATCCAGGACCAGAATCAAGTCGGCGGCGAGGATGGTGCTGAGGCGATGGGCGATGACGATGCTGGTCCGGCCCGCCATCACCCGTTTGAGCGCATCTTGAATCAGCGCTTCCGATTCACTGTCCAGTGAACTGGTGGCTTCATCCAACACCAGGATGCGTGGGTCCTTCAAGATCACCCGCGCCAAAGCAAGGCGCTGCTTCTCGCCGCCGCTCAAACGATAGCCGCGTTCCCCAACGACGGTCTCGTACCGATCGGGCAGCCCCATGATGAAATCGTGGATATTGGCCGCACGCGCCGCCGCTTCGATTTCGGTCTGGGTGGCATCCAGGCGGGCATATAACAAATTGGTGCGGATTGTATCGTGGAAGAGATGCGTCTCCTGCGTGACCATGCCGATCTGGGCCGCCAATGAATCGAGTGCCACATCGTGCAGATCGCGCCCATCGAGCAGGATGCGCCCGCTGACCGGATCGTAGAGACGTGGAATCAAATAGGTCAGCGTCGTTTTGCCGGCGCCACTCGGGCCGACCAAGGCCGTCAACTGACCGGGGCGCATGCTGAATGAAATATGATCGAGTGCCGCGATGCGCGCCTGACTGCGCGCCGGAATTTCTTCTCCAGTCGCGCCGCGCTGTCCATTGGGTTCCGATTCACCGCCAGACAGAGCCGCTTTCACGCGATCCATCTGCCCGAAACGTTTGACTTCGCTGAGCAAATTATCTCCGCCCACATCATAGCGAAATGACACATCTTCAAAGGTCAACTTGCCAACGGCCGTCTGCAGCACCAGCGCGCCTGGTTTCTCTGCAATATCCAGCGGCAGATCGATCACCTCGAAGACGCGCTCGAAGCTCACCATCGAGGTTGCAAAGTCGACGGGCGCGTTCGCCAACGATTGCAAGGCGCCATACAGCGTCGTCAAGTAAGCGCCGAAGGCCACGATGGTGCCAATCGTGAAAGCGTGCTGCATGACCAGATAGCCGCCGATGCCATAAACTAATGCCGTGCCCACCGCACTGACCAGACCAATGATGACCATGAAGATCGAGCCGGTTACCGCGCGCCGCACGCCGGTATCACGCACCTGCCGGGCGCGTGCCGCAAACCGATCGACTTCCACCTCCCGTCGCCCGAAAAGTTTAACCAGCAGCGCTCCGCTGATGTTAAGCGTCTCGTTCGCCATCGCATTCATCTGAGCGTTGGCATCCATCTGCTCACGCGAAATATCGCGCAGCTGAGTTCCCAGCCGCCGCGCCGCCAGGATAAAAAGCGGCAGCACGATCACGCTGATCAAGGTCAGGTGCCATTCCAAAGCAAGCATCACGGTCGATACGGCGGCCGCCTGAATGAGGTGGGTCACAATGCCGACGCTGGTATTACTGATGGCATTCTGCGCCCCCACCACATCGTTGTTGAGGCGGCTCATCATTTCGCCGACCTTGGTGTTGGTGAAGAAACGCAGCGACATGCGCTGCAAGTGCGCGAACAGCGCCACGCGCAAGTCGTAAACCACGCCCTCGCCCACGCGCGCATTCAACTGCCGCTGGAGAACACTGATGCCGCCATTGAAGGCCGGAATAAACAGCAGTGCCAGCGCGAGGAGCGCCAATTGAGGGACATCCCCGGCCGGGATGGTGTAGTCGATCATGCGGCGAAAAATCAACGGCATCAGCAGCGCCGTGCCGGTCGTGATCAAGATCAACCCCAGCATGCCGACCAGTGGCCAGCGATACGGACGAGAATAAGTTAAGACACGCTTGAGCAAGTCCCACGTGACTTTGGGCTTCTCATCCGTTGCGCGCAAGTAACCGAACCAACCACCCCCACCACCGTGCATTGCCATTTCCTCCGTCTGTCACACGTTAATCATCCCCTGACTCGCTCAGCGCTTTCAGCAGCTTCAAGATCAGCCAATACGCCCCACCGAATAAAATGAGCAGGCCGCCCATACACAGCTCGGCCGTCAGCGCTTGCTCCAGACCATACAACCACCCGATCAGCCCGCCGCCCACTACAAACAGGATGATCAATCCGCCGGCGATCAAATTCCGATCAGTGCGCCGGTGCAGTTCGCGCATGTTCGTCGGCGGTTGAACGTGAGGCGGGTCAGCCGCAGGCTTGCCGGTCATTGAATGAATGCCTTTCAGTATTGCCAACGGCGCCGCCGCATTGGCTGCGCTTCATCACCGTGGCACAACAGTTCGCACCACGCGCTCAGGCGGCCTTCCAAATCTCAACGCCCTCGCCGAGCATAAAATCCAGCTTCATCCACAGACCCAACGCTGACTGTTGTTCGCCATTCTCCAGGTGCAGTCCCAGGGCGTCGGCCAGCGGATGGCTGTCAAGCCGGTTGACACCCATGACAAATTTTCCCGCTAGAAAACCACCTTGCCGAAACGTCTGCACCATCAGAGGCGCTTCGATGATCGCCTGATAACAGGCCTGCTGCGTGTTAGTCACATCCCGAAACTGTTTGAGAAAAACAAGCCGCATCTGGTGTGTGACGAGCAGCGTCGCAATTTCGGCAACCTTGTTCTTGGAGTCAGTCGCCAGGGTCTTGAGGATTTCTGGCGTGATCGCGGCTTTAGCTTTCTCCCAACTTTGCCAGGTAACGGACGGTTCATCACTAGCGGCGCGATCCGCGTAACGCATGTCCAACAACCGTTCCGCCCTGCCCTCGGCCTCTAGCTTGAATTCTTTGATGCCCACCACGTCGAGGGAAAACTCCGGCCGCTGAATGGACGACGGTTTTTGAAAACGCCCCAACTGTTTATTGAAACCGTACACCTCGCGTCCGGTCGCGATAGTATTGCTCTCGTCGACAAAGAGAAAAGGCAGAAACCAGGCCAGGTGATCGGGAACAAAGATCGGTCCCACTTTCCGCATCGCCATCGTCAAGATCCAGAAACTCACCTCGGTTTCCGGAAATCGGCCCACCTGGCGATCCCGTTCATCTCCCGAGGTAGCCAACATATCGGCAAAAACCACGGCCACCTTCGACATGAGCGGCACATACTTAGTCTGGCCCTCGCTGGGCGCATTCAAATACCGATCGCACAACGCCGTCAGCCGATCGGAATCCGCGTGAAAAAATAACACCGCCATTTCCGTATCTTGCTGCAAATACGGGCCGCGAAACACCGGCAAGCCGATATCACTATCGACATAGCAGGGCAAGCCGGTGCGCAGCACTTTCTTTTTAGACCAGATCATGGGTCAACCCAAGTTTCTACACATGCGGTGCACGAAGTCCCCATCTTCTGGGGGAGTGCTCTCGTGTCGATCACTTCGTTGGTCAGTTGGACGCCACGACGAGCACAACAACCGGTGGGGTCGGTAGAATCAATCAGGCCCCCAGCCGCGCTCTTCCACCGATTGAAAGATATCGGTGTCGCTGACGATGCCCACCAGCTGGCCGCCCTGCATCACCACCGCGCGACGAATGTTGGCGTCCAGCATGATGATCGAACACTGCTTGATCGTCGTATCCGGCGACACCGTAATCAACGGTGAAGACATCAAATCCTTCACCGTCACGTTGAGCAAAGGCCGATCGGCAGCAATAACTTTGCGCAGCAAGTCGCGCTGAGTCATGATGCCATACGCACTGCCCGGCCCGTCCGGCTCGACGATGACGCTGTGAATTTTCTTTTCGCGCATCAAGTGCAACGCCTCCTCGGCCGGCAGCGAGGCCGGCACCGTAATCACAGGCGAGGTCATAATCTCTTCGACGGTGTGAGGTTTTTGTCCCAACATAGAATAATCTCCTAAGAGGTGTGGCGCAGTGTTGGATTACTCTTCGTTGCGCAGCGATTTCTACTTAATCAGTATAGCATAACTGACATGGGGTTTCTTCCGAGTTGAGCCGGACGCTGTGCACTCTTCGAGGATAATCAATAACAACAAAGAAACGGACGAGCGTTGTGCCCATCCGTTTATCATCCGCTGCCATCCGCTGATCCGTTGCCTATCCGTTGACACCCCTAATCCACGCTCGTCGCGCCGCTCTTCATCGCGCGCAACAACGTATCTTGATCAACGGGCAATCGTCTCACTCTCACGCCCACCGCATTCGCGATCGCATTCGTGATCGCCGGCGTGATCGGGATGCTGCTGATCTCGCCCACGCCCTTCGCGCCGAACGGACCGGTCGAAATCTCATGCTCCAAAATGAACGACTTGATCTCCGGCGTGTGCTTGATGCTGGGCATCTTATACCGCGCCAGCCACTGCGCCCACGGCACACCTTTTTCATGCGGGAATTCTTCCGTCAAGGCGTTGCCGATACCCATCACAATGCCGCCCTCGATTTGTCCTTCCAACGCCAGCGGATTAATCGCCCGGCCGATGTCGTGCGCGGCAATAACCTTCAGCACGTTCACGATGCCCGTCTCTGTGTCCACTTCCACTAAAGCCGCATGCGCCGCATACGAGAACGCTACGTGCATATCGCCGCCCTGCCCTAACGCTTCTGTTTCCGGCGCGGTATATTCGTAGATCAACTTTGTAGGGCGGCCTTCAGCCTGCATCCATTCGACCACTTCCGCAAATGACGCTGACTTACCGTTATGCTCCACGCGGGCATTGCGGAACTGCAACGCATCGGGCGCGGCGTCCAGATGTTCCGCTGCCACGCTCGACATCACCTCGCGCATCTGAATCGCCGCATGTTTGGCCGCGTTGCCGCTCACATAGGTTTGACGCGAGGCCGTCGTCGGACCGCCATTCGGAGTTAAATCAGTGTCGCTCAACAGCACAGTCACCTGCTCGAAAGATAAGCCCAATTCCTCTGCCACAACGGCCGCCAACACGCCCGGCAGACCCTGCCCAATCTCTGCCGATGAAGTTCGAATCTCGGCCATACCCGCGCCGGAGGCGTAGACTTCGATCTCCGCGCCCGCGCAGTCATCTGCGCCACCGCCCAGTCCGGTGTTTTTGTAACCGACCGCCAAGCCCCACGCGTATTTCTTGTTTCCAATCGACCACACGCGCCCATATCGAAACGGCTCATTCGTGTGCTGCGCCGCAGCGCGCTGTGCTTCATCCGCTTTCATCGCCTCGACCACCCGATCGAGACAGTCTTCCATGCCGACGCTTTCCAACAATACCTGCCCGGTGTTCGTCGTCGAGCCGACGTGCAGCGCGTTCATCCTCCGCAGCTCGATCGGATCGATCTTCAACTGTTCGGCCAATTCGTCGACCGTCATCTCTACCGCGTAACACGATTGTGTCACGCCAAAACCGCGAAACGCTCCGGCGGGCACATTGTTGGTGTACATCGCAAAGCAATCGGACTTCGCATTCGCCACATCATACGGCCCATTGGCGTGCGTCGTCGCGCGCGTCAATACCTTCTCACCCAGCGATGCATACGCGCCCGTGTCGCCATACAACTCCGCTTTCGCCGCCGTCAAGCGCCCATCCTTCTTCGCGCCCAGCTTCACCGTGATGGTCGTGGCATGGCGTTTGGGATGCGTAATCAGCGATTCGTGCCGCGTGTACAACATCTTCACGGGCCGACCGGTGGCTCTCGCCAACAACGCCACGTGAATCTGTCCCATGATGTCTTCTTTGCCACCGAAGCCGCCGCCGATCAACGTGCCGATGATGCGCACCTGTGATTCTGGCACGCCCAGGGCGTATGCCACCTGCTCCCGATCTTGATACGCGATTTGTGAACCAACAGAGATCTCGTATCGCCCCTCGGCGGTGATCCGCCCGATCGCACATTCCGGCTCCAGAAAAGCGTGCTCCGTCGAAGCGGTGTGATACGTCCGCTCGATCACCACATCGGCCTCGGCAAAGCCCTGCTCCATATCGCCCTTCGCCACCTTAATGTGCTTGAGCAGATTGCCCTTCTCATGTACGCGCGGCGCATCGGGCTGATGGGCGAATTCGGCTGTATCGACCACCGGCAGCGGTTCGAGCTCCACCTCGATCAGCTTCAGCGCCTCTTTGGCGATCTCTTGCGTATCCGCCGCGACGACGGCGATCGCATCGCCCACATAGCGCACCTTGTCGCCGCAGGCGCACAACACCGGCCAATCGATGGTCACCAGGCCGTGATTCTTGCGCCCCGGCACATCTTCGTGCGTGAGCACCGCGTGCACGCCCGGCAGCGCCTTAGCCTTGCTCATATCGATCTTCTTAATCAGTGCATGCGGCACCATCGCGCGCAGGGTTGCGCCAAAGAGCATGTCGGAAAAAACAATGTCGTCGGCGTACTTCGCCGCGCCGGTCACTTTCGCTACGGCATCCGCGCGCGGCTTGGCCTCGCCCACCACGTGGTAGCCGTGCTTGGTCTCCGGCAAATAATCATGCAGCTCGATCTTCTGCCCGTTCGCGGCTTTGACCGCGTTCATCACGCTGACGTAGCCCGTGCAGCGGCAGTACGTATCCTTCAAAGCGATCTTGATCTCTTCATCCGTTACCGGCTCGCCCTGCTTCTTATCCAGCAGCGCCTTCGACTGCATGATCACACCCGGCGTGCAGAAGCCGCACTGCACCGCGCCAAGTTTGATGAAGTTCTCTTGCAGCGGATGAAGATGGCCGCCCGCCGGGGCCAACCCCTCGATCGTCTCCACCTGCGCGCCCTCGGCCTTCAACGCGGGATAGATGCACGACACCACCGGCTGTCCATCGACGATCACCGTGCAGATACCGCACTCCGCCTCATTGCAACCGATCTTCGTGCCGGTTAAACCCAACCGATAGCGCAGCACTTCCGCTAAGAATTCATTTGGTTTCACTTCGACCGAAACAGGATTACCGTTAACCGTCAATCTAAGTATTGGCATTGGGTCTCCTCGCTCTAACGAGTAATGAGTAACAAGTAATCCGTTTACTCATTACTCATTACTCATTATTCCACCCGATAAATCTCCGGCACCACCACGCCCGTCTTCGCCCGCTCGAACGCCTTGCTCAACGTGCGGCGCAGCAACACGGGCAGCACCTCTCTGCGATACTCCGCCGTCGCGCGATGGGGACTGGTGCGCGGCTTGCATTCATTGAGCAACGGCTCAACGGCGGCTTCGATGGTTTCAGTCGTGGCAGGCTTGTCTGTGAGGAAAGTCTCTGTCTGCTTGCAGCGGAACGGCGTAGGCGCGACGGGCGCTGCCGCGAGGGCCGCCTCGGCAATGCGTTGGTCGATCACGCGCACCCACACGGAGAAATTCATGATCGGCAGCGCCACACCCTGCGGGCGCATAATGCGTGACGAGGCGCTCCCTTCACGCAGGCCCGTAACCTTAAAACGTAGGGCCGTCAGCACTTCGCGTGTGCTATCGATGGCCGATTTACCCGGGCCGAGGAACAGCGCAATAAATGGAATCCAGCGCCGGCCGCTCAACGACGCCACTTCGACTTCGGCATCGAGCGCGTTGAGGGCGGTGGTCCCATCGGCCGCGGGCAGCGCGTGCGCCACATTGCCGCCGATCGTCGCGACATTGCGCACCTGCGGCCCACCCACCACGTAACTCGCTTCGACTAAGGCGGTGGCTTTGCGGTGCAGCAGCTCACTCTCGACAATTTGAGTGTGCGTCACCCCCGCGCCGATCAGAATGAAGCCCGCCTCTGCGCGGATCTCATTCAGCCCGGCGATGCGCGTCACATCCACCAGCGCTTCCACGGGAGGCTCGTTGCCCTGCTGCAAATCGAGGATCAGATCGGTACCGCCGGCGACCACGCGCGCTTTACCCTCATAGCGCGCCAACAGGCCAACGGCTTCATCAACCGAGACGGGTAGATGATAGTCTTTCCAGAGTGGCATAGGCCCTCCCTCTACAACGTGGCGGCTAAAGATCGGCAGCACTTGGCCGTACCCGACAAAGTCGGCGGCCCGCTTGCGCGTCGACCAACGAGGAGGTTGGCCGCCGCAACACGTCCGACGTGCTGCGACTACCGATCGAGGATAAGAAAATTATAACACGTTGAGGCAGACCTGTGTGTCTGCCCTGGACGATCACGCAGGATCGCCCCTACGATTTCTCTTTGACCACACCCGCCATCAACAAACCCAAATCTTCCGGCGTGGCCTCGCCACGATTGACGACACCGACGATGCGGCCCTCAAACATCACCGCAATCCGATCGGACAATTCCAGAATTTCATCCAGGTCTTCCGAGATCAACAGAATCGCCACGCCGTTCTCGCGCTGTTCCAGCAAGCGCTGGCGGATGTATTCACTCGCACCGATGTCCACCCCGCGCGTCGGCTGTGCGGCGATGAGCACCCTGGGCTGGCGCGACAACTCGCGCGCCATGATCAATTTCTGAATGTTGCCGCCCGACAGATTCTTCAGCGGCGTATCGAGGCGCGGCGTCTTCACGCTAAACTTGTTCACCAGCTGGCGCGCGTGCGCATCCATTTCAGAAAAGTTCAAAAAGATACCGCGCGTGAATTTGGGATTATCAATATCGCGCAGGAAGAGATTCTCTTCGACGGAAAATTCGCGGATCGCACCGTCGCGCATGCGCTCTTCCGGCACGTAAGCCAGGCCGGTCTCGATGCGCTCCCGCAGCGAGGCATGCGTCAGATCCTGCCCGGCGATCATCACCAGGCCCTGCGTGATCTTCCGCAGGCCCGCCAGGCATTCCGCCAATTCCCGTTGGCCGTTGCCCGACACCCCGGCCAATCCTACAATCTCGCCGCTCTGCACGTCCAGGTTCACACCACGCAGCGCCTCGGCGCCGCGATCGCCCATCGCGTGCATGGAGCTGATCCGCAGTCGCACCTCGCCCGCCTTCAGGGGCTGAGGAGCCAATGGTTTGATTTCACGCCCGACCATTAGCTGTGCCAATTCCGGCCGCGTCACACCCTGCGCCGAGCGCGTGCCCGCCAGTTTTCCATCGCGCAGCGCCGTAATGCGATCGCTGATCGCCATCACCTCGTGCAGCTTGTGCGAGATGAAAATCAACGCGTGACCATCTTGCGCCATCCGCCTGAACGTCACAAACAAATCGTCCACTTCTTGCGGTGTCAGCACGGCCGTCGGTTCGTCGAGAATGATCAAACTCGCGCCGCGATACAGCGCCTTCATAATCTCTACGCGCTGCTGTTCGCCCACGGCCAATTGCCATACATAGGCAGACGGATCGATCTTCAGGCCGTAAATCTTGGATAGTTCTTCCACCCGCTTGGCCACACGATCGAGATCGAGACGCGGCTCACGCGTCGACTTCAGACCCAAAGCCACGTTCTCGGTCACCGTCAACGTCGAAACCAGCATAAAATGCTGGTGAATCATGCCAACACCCGAACGAATCGCGTCGGCCGGTGAATGGAACAACACCGGTTGACCGTTGATGAGGATCTGGCCTTCATCGGGTTGATACAGGCCGTAGAGCTGGCGCATCAGCGTGCTCTTGCCCGCGCCATTCTCGCCCAGCAAGGCATGGATCTCGCCCGCGTTCACATCAAAATCGACGTGATCGTTGGCCAGCACGCCCGGGAAACGCTTGACGATGCCGCGCATCTCCAGCCGTTGGATACGCATTTGAGGTAGCGGAAGATCAGCCATGAATCTCACTATCCACGAAGGACACGAAGCCCACTCAGCAACTTGCGTGCAACTCGCCGTATCCGACTCTCCACTGGAGAATCGGCGGCGCGCCAGGCGTCGTGCCCTTCGTGGATCAAGTTTATACTACGGTTGAACCTTGATCGAACCGTCCGTGATGCCCTTCACCGCCGCTTCACCCGCCGCCTTGGCATCGGCCGGCAGTGAATAACCCGAATTGAAAGCCATCTTCAAGCCGCTGTTGTTCAGACGCAGCGTATACGTCTCGCCGCCCAGCTTGCCCGTCTTGATCTTAGCGATCAAATCCTTCAACGTGGGCACCCAGTCATACACCTGCGAAGCGACGACCAACGCCGGCGCCAACGAGGCCTGATCAGCCTGTGTGCCGAACCACAACACGTTGCCCGCATCTTTCGCCGCCCCGATCGATCCGACAACCGACTGCGACGAACCGGTCAGCACGTCCGCGCCGCTGGCGATGTGCGCCTTGGCCGCTTCCGTCATCTTCGCCACGTCCGAGAACGAGCCGCTCCACGTCTTGCTCACCACCACCTCGGGTTTAGTGGCCGTCACACCCTGCGTGAAGCCGTCGATGCAGGTCTTGGCATCGCCCACTTCCACCGGGCCGGTCACACCAATCTTATTGCTCTTGGTCAACTTGGCCGCCACTACACCATTCACATAGCAGCCTTCCTCAGCCGCGGCCGTGTAGGCCGTGACGTTGGGCAAACCAAAAGTGTTCACATCTGTGCCCCACGCAAACGCCACCTTGGGGAATTCCTTGGCGATTTCTTCCACCGACGCGCCATATTGCGATCCATGTGCGACCACCAGATTAAAACCTTGCGACGCATAGTCGCGGATGGCGGCCGTGGCATCCGGAACTTTGAACATGTTTTCGGAATACTTCAATTCAAAGTTGGCCTCGCCGCCCATCTCGGCCTGCAGGGACGTCAAGGCTTGATACATCGATTGGCTAAACGCCATATCGTTAATGGCGCTGGGCATTACCACGGCCACACGAAACTTGCCGCCCGTCTGGGCGGCCGGCGCAGCACCACCGCAAGCGGCTAACAGCGTCGCCACTACGATCAGCAAAATCAGCGTTGTTCGAAGCTTCATCTTCTCTGCTCCTCTTGGTAAAGTATGGAAATCGTCGAATCGAGTAAAACAAACAGGGTATTAGTAATGCCGTCGGCCTCCTTTAACTTTCGCCGCGCTCAAACGGCTTGTTCAGCGCCGCCGGTTGGCGCGCGCGATTGATGGGAAACATCAACGCAATGATCGTAATAATGTAAGGCAGCATGTTCGCCACATCAGGCGAAATGCCCACCTTCAACACTTGCATGAACAGCTGCAGCGAGTTGATCGTGCTGAATAACAGTGCCCCGATCAAAATGCCCAGGGGACGCCAGCCGCCAAAGTACACCAACGCCACCGCGATGAAACCCAGCCCGGCCGTCAGATTATCTTGAAAGAGATTGACCAGTGCCAGCGACATCGAGGCGCCGGCCAGCCCGGCCAAGGCCCCGCCTAAACACACGCACACGTACCGCACCCGATTAACACTCACACCTAACGAGTCGGCCGCGGCGGGACTCTGCCCCACGGCCTTGATCTTCAAGCCCCACGTCGTCCGTTCGAGCACGAACCAGGCGATCGGGACGAGCAGGAACGCGCCATAGACCACCATACTGTTATTGAAGAGGATCGGGCCGGCGACGGGAAGGTCGCTCAAGAACGGAATGGGCGCGGGCTTAAAGCCCTCAATCGTTTTTACCGTGCCGATCGTGACGCGGAACAACAGACTGGACAAGCCCAGGCCAAAGATGTACAGGCCGATGCCGCTGATGCCCTGCTCCGCTTTCAAGGTGACACTGACCACCGACATCAGCAAACCCATCAACACGCCGACGACGGCCGCCGCCAACATACCGAGCCACAGACCACTCGCTCCCAAAGTCGGCGCTAGATTGTGCGCGACAAAGAAGCCGGCGAACGCCCCCATCAGCATGATGCCGTCGACCCCCAGATTCACGACCCCCGATCGCTGGGCGAACATCTCACCAATGGAAGCGTACAGATACGGTGTTGCAAAACGAATCGCGCCAGTGAGAATACCGATGAGGACGGCGGGCTGCAGAAGTTCGTTCATGCCAGGGTTTCCTCAGTTGGTGCGGTCGTTGTCACCGAAGTAGAGGCGCGGCGCGCGGCACGCTTACGCGCATAATATTGCGATCCGACGACGAACAACACGATGAGTCCTAACAACACATCGACCAACGAAGACGGCACTTGCACGGCGCGCTGCATTTTGTCGGCGCCGACGAGCAATGAGCCAAAGAGGTAAGAGGCCGGAATCGTGCCCAGCGGATGCAGTCCGCCGAACAGCGCAGCGACGATACCGCTGAAGCCATAGCCGCTGGTGATGCCTTCCAACAAGCGATGCTGCACCCCGATGACTTCGACCACGCCCGCCAGTCCCGCAAAGCCGCCGGCGAGTGTGAGCGCCAGCGCTTGATAGCCCGGCACGCGGATACCCGCGTAACGTGACGCATCAGGATTCAGGCCCACTGCGCGGATACGATAACCGATGGTGGTGCGCCACAAGAAGATATACACGACGAAGGCCAGAATCACCGCCACGATCGCACCGGTGTGCATCAGCGTTTGCGGCACTAACTTCGGCAGCCATACCTGTTCGGGCAGCTGCTCGGATTGCGCGAGATACGTTCCCGCCGTGACGCCCGCCGGATCGATCAGCGGGCCGTGCAGCATGGCAATGAGAATTTGCAAGGCAACGACGTTCAACATGACCGTGCTAAGAATTTCGTTGACGCCAAAGCGCGCCTTCAGCACGCCGGGGATGAAGCCCCAGAACGCACCTGCGACAAAACCGGCCAGCATCGTTAGAGGAATGAGCAACCAGCCAGGCATCGTGCGGAAAGCCAACGAAAACGCGGTAGCCCCTAAAGCCCCTAGGATAATCTGTCCTTCCGCACCGATGTTGATGACACTGGCCCGGAATGCGATACAGATGCCCAGACCCACCAGCAACAACGGCGTGGCTTTAGCGATTGATTGCGTGATACCGAACGTCGTACCAAAGGCGCCCGTGATCATCGCGGCGTAAGCTTCGATCGGGTTGACGCCCAACAACAACAAGATCACCGCGCCCACCACCAGCGCAAACAGTACCGCCAGCAGCGGCATAGACAGGCTGAAGACAATATCGTTCCAATTGGCGCGAATTTTACGGCGGGTACGTTGAAAGATGGATGAAATCGCGGGTGACATACCTAAGAGTATAATGATCCTGCCCCAGAAGGCAAATGACAATCGACAGGAAAAAACGGGATTAACGACACGTCTGACGACTGTCGTCTGGTCAATCGGACAAAGGAATTGCAGTACAATACGCGCATGACGTACACCACCCTGATTTCCACTGCCGAACTCCTGCCACATCTCACTGATCCCGGCTGGGCCATCTTCGATTGCCGCTTCTCATTGGCCGACCCGGAACGTGGCCGCCGCGATTACACACAAGCCCATATCGCCGGCGCCGTCTATGCCCATCTCGGCGAAGATCTCGCCGGCCCGATCCTCCCCGGCCTCACCGGGCGGCATCCGCTGCCCCCGATCGATTTCACCGCCGACAAATTCTCGGAATGGGGCATTGACGATCGCGTGCAGGCCGTCGTCTATGACGACGCGGGCGGGGCCTTTGCGGCGCGGCTGTGGTGGATGCTGCGCTGGCTGGGACACGAAGCCGTCGCCGTGCTCGATGGCGGCTGGCCGAAGTGGAAGAGCGAAGGGCGCGAGACCCGCGCCGGGATGGCCTTTCGACCCTCGCGCCGCTTTGTGCCGCGACCCCGACCGGAACTCTTAAGCACGACGGATGAAATCGAAAGCCTGCGGCACGCTGCGGGAAGCAAATTGTTCGACTCGCGCACGGCTGAACGGTATCGCGGCGAAAACGAAACGATCGATCCGATTGCGGGTCACATCCCCGGCGCGATCAGCGCCCCCTACCTCGACAACCTCACCCCCGATGGCACCTTTCGTTCAAAAGAAGAACTGCGGTTACGCTTCACCGTCTTACTGCGTGGCACGCCAGCCGATTGTACCGCCTTCTACTGCGGCTCCGGCGCGACCGCCGCGCAGAACATCCTCGCCTTGAAGCACGTGGGCCTCGGCGACGCCAGATTGTACGCCGGATCATGGAGCGAATGGATCACCGACCCACAGCGCCCGATCGAGAAATGACTCTATGGGCGTATAATTCAGGCAGTCCAGTCCTCACAGGAGCGCTCCATGTACATCGTTCACGTCTTCGTCCACGTCAAGCCGGAGCAGCTGGAAGCGTTCAAGGCGGCGACCATCGAGAACGCGCAGAACAGCGTCAAAGAGCCGGGCATCGCGCGCTTCGACGTGATTCAGCAAGCCGCTGATCCCACGCGCTTCGTGTTGATCGAGGTGTACCGCACGCCCGCCGATCCGGCAAAGCACAAAGAGACGGCACACTACACTAAGTGGCGCGAGGTGTGCGAGCCGCTGTTGGCCGAGCCGCGTTCACGCATTGTCTACGGCAACGTGTTTCCTGATGAGCAAGGCTGGTAACAACGTCATTGCGAGGAGCGCAGTGTGCGACGAAGCAATCTCCTACTACCGTCACTGAGATTGCTGCGCGACGCCCTGCCGAAGGGACGAAGCGGGGACGCGCTAGACGAAAGCGCTCGCAATGACGAACGAGGAATAACATGCATTTTGAATTCGCCACCGCCAATCGCATTCTTTTTGGACAAGGCACTCTGAAAGAAGCCGCGCCAATCGTTGCCGCACTCGGTCGCCGCGCGTTGATCGTCGTTGGCTCGTCGCTCGATCAAGCAGCGAACCTGATCGATCAACTGAAAGCACGGCAGGTCGAAGCCGTGACGTTCAGCGTTGCCGGTGAACCCGCGATCGAAGCTGTGCAAGCGGGCATGGCATTCGCGCGAGACCAGGGCTGCGATGTGATCATCGGTCTCGGCGGCGGCAGCGCCATCGATACGGGCAAGGCCATCGCCGCTTTGCTGACCAACATTGGCGATCCGCTGGACTATCTCGAAGTGATCGGGCGCGGACAAGCCTTAACGCACACGCCCCTGCCCTACATTGCGATTCCCACCACGGCCGGAACTGGATCAGAAGTGACGCGCAATGCGGTGTTGGCTTCGCACGAGCATCACGTGAAAGTCAGCCTGCGCAGCCCGTTGATGCTGCCGCGCGTGGCGATCGTTGATCCCGAATTGACGTACTCGCTACCGCAGGCGATCACGGCCAGCACCGGCCTCGACGCGCTGACGCAGTTGATCGAGCCGTACACCTGCAATTTGCCGAACCCGCTGGTCGATGCCATCTGTGCTGACGGCATGCAGCGCGCGGCTCGATCGTTGAAGCGAGCCTGGCAAAACGGCAGCGATGCCGCCGCCCGCGAAGATATGAGTATCGCCGCGTTGTTCGGCGGCCTGGCGTTGGCCAATGCCAAATTGGGCGCGGTGCACGGCTTCGCCGGTCCGTTCGGTGGATTGTATCCCGCGCCACACGGTATGATTTGTGCGCGGTTGTTGCCGTTCGTGGTGGAAGCGAACGTGCATGCGTTGCAGGAACGCGAACCGCATTCGCCCGTGTTACAGCGCTACGCCGAAGTGGCGCAACTGCTGACGGGCCGCTCAACCGCCGGGGCGAATGACGCGATCGGGTGGCTGCAGCAACTCTGCAGCGATCTCGAAGTTGTGCCACTGTCCCAGTTCGGCTTCACGGCGCAAGATATACCATCGGTTGTCACACAGGCGCAAAAGGCCAGCAGCACGAAGGGCAATCCGATTGTATTGACCAAAGAAGAATTAAGTGAGATTCTACGGGCGGCGCTGTAATTGACTTCAATATCATTAACTTACTGACATTGATTGACACTTAATCGATCATCGTAGTACACTGATATAATGAAGCAACTGTGTGAACCGAGATTATCATGTCCAAACACCTCCGCGAATTGGTCACGAATATCGGCAAAGTGTCCCCGCACGAAGCCGTGGCGGGCAACGGGCTTGATCCCAAAATGGCGTTGCTGCGTGTCTGGCAATCGCAGCGTCTGGCGCGCACGTATGCCGATCTGCTCGAAGTACCGCGCTACAATCCCGCCTGCCGTTTTTTTCTGGACGATATTTATGCCGAGCGCGACTTCAGCCAGCGCGATCACGATCTGGAGACGATGTACGATTTTATGCGCCGCTTTGTGCCCGACGCCGTCTCGCGCCCGGCGGCCCTCACCATCAAGCTGCATCGCATGACTGATACGCTGGATCAAAAACTGCTGGATGTATTGGTCAACCAACTTGGTATTACAGATTCGATCACGGTTGAACAGTACGCCGAAGCCTATCGGCGCTGCGACAACTATCG
This sequence comes from Thermoflexales bacterium, assembly GCA_041738395.1. Lineage (GTDB taxonomy): Bacteria > Chloroflexota > Anaerolineae > Fen-1058 > Fen-1058 > Fen-1058. Next base: position 452 of record JBGSPW010000164.1, on the reverse strand, counting down.
GGAGCGCGTTAAGCAAATCGATCTGATCATCGAAATCTGCGAACACATCGACGGCATCGTGCGCAACCCCATCACCGGCCCGGCCCTCGCGCTGGCCAAACGCCCTTTACGCAGCGCCGGCTATGGCGAAGTAGTTAACTTCCTCGAACGCGGTTACGACAGTTTCAAACGCATGCACGGCTCGCACCATTTCCGCAAGACCCTGCACGACCGCGAACTCGGCGCGCTCGATCGGATGGTCGCGCACGATCCCGATCCGTTCCGCCTAGAGGCAGCGTCCCCGAGTAAAGAAGACACCCGATCGAGCGAGTGAACCGATCGGGCTGGTGAATTCCTGATATTGATCCTATTGAAAGACTCCTCTGAAAAAACTGCTCACGTCGTACCCGGCGCTCAGCGCCGGCGACGCGCTAGGCGAAGCCCCGTCCGGCCATACCCGGCGCAGCGCGCCG
>JBGSPW010000145.1:0-16645 GCA_041738395.1 Thermoflexales bacterium | reverse complement strand
TCCTGTTTGTCGTCCATGCTTCCTCCTGTTGGGAGAAAGCTTGGATCAACTTTGACTTACCGGCCAGAGCTTGAAAACAGTTCACGATGTCTTGATACTTTTTCGAAAGAAAACAGTTCACGATGTCCTGATACCTGACACATAGTAGCTTTCTTTGAGCATTGGACCGAGCGCGTTATAGACATGAAACATCACGCCACGCACGGCATAACTCAGTTCAGCGTGAATTAATTCCGTCATGGCAATTGCTCACCAACGCAGCCCGTAATCCGCTTTTTCCTCAATCCGCTGTAGTCTTACTGCCCGCATACCTCATCACCGCTTCACTCAACACAGCCACACCCAGCGGCAGCACATCCTCATCAATATCAAAGTGCGGATTGTGATGGGCCGCATTTAGGCCCTTCTCGGCGTTGGCCGAACCAATGAAGAAGAAGCAGCCCGGCACGCGCTTGAGAAACTCGCTCATGTCTTCCGCCGTCATCGTGAATTGATCAGCGGTGACGTTCTCGGCGCCCAGCACATCGATCGCCGCTTCGCGCACCAACTGCGCCGCACGATCGTTGTTGATCGTCGCGGGCGAGATCGCCTTAACCTCGAGGGTCGCACTGGCCCCCAACGCCCGTGCGGTATGCTCGACGACGACGGTCATGCGTCGGACGATATCCTCGCGCACGAACGTATCGAAAGTGCGGATGGTGCCCGTCAGTTCGGCAGTATCGGCAATAATGTTAAACGCCGTGCCCGAGTGAATCGTTCCAACGGTGACCACGGCGGTCTGACGCGGATTCACATTGCGCGCCACCACGCTCTGCAAGGCCGTCACAATCTGCGACGCGACTAACACGGCATCGACACAGAGGTGCGGCTGCGCACCGTGCCCGCCCTTGCCCTGCACCTTGATGGTGAAAATGTCGGCCGCGGCCATCACCCCGCCCGAACCCGCCGCGACGAGCCCCACGCGTTGATCGTTCCACACATGCAGGCCCAGCGCGACTTCCGGCTTGGGGTCTTCCAGGGCGCGATCCTTGATCATCGCCAGTGCGCCGCCGCAGCCTTCCTCGCCGGGCTGAAACACGAACTTCAACGTCCCCTTCAATTCGTCACGATGCTGCGCCATGAGCTGTGCGATGCCCAGGCCAATCGCCGTGTGGGCGTCGTGACCGCAGGCGTGCATCACGTCGGGCGTCTGCGAAACGTAGTCGGTCTGGTTCGCCTCTTGAATGGGCAGCGCGTCCATATCGAAGCGCAGCATCACCACCGGGCCGGGCTGCGATCCTTCCAACAAACCGATCACGCCCGTTTTCCCCACACCCATCTGCACTTCCAGCCCCAGCGAGGATAGATGTTTTGCGACGATGCCCGAAGTTCGAAACTCCTGAAAACCCAACTCAGGATGCCGGTGAAAATCGCGCCGCCAGGTGATGAGCTGATCCTTCAACAGGAACGATTCAATCTTAAAGGCTTCATTCATTGATCATCCTGTCCTCTTGTCTTCTTGTCCTCTTGCCATCCGGTCATCCGATCACCAGGTTACCGCTTCTCTCACACCGATCTTCTTCCCCGGATTCATGATGTTATTCGGATCGAACAACTTCTTCACCTGTCGCATCATCTCCAGCGCGACCGGATCGACGCTCTTCGGCACGTAGCCCGTCTTCAGCAGGCCGATGCCGTGCTCACCGCTGATCGCTCCGCCCAGCTCGATGGCCGCATCGAAGATGGCATGCGAGGCTGCTTCGACGCGCTTCATCATTTCCGCATCGCGCCGATCGCAGACGATGTTGGGATGCAAGTTCCCATCGCCGATGTGGCCGAAGACCGCGATCGTCAAGTCGTACTTCTTGGCGATCTGCTTGACCAGCGCCACCATCTGCGGAATCTGTCCGCGCGGCACGACGATGTCTTCGCCGAAACGCGAGTTACCCAGGCGGATGATGGCCGGCGACACCGACCGGCGAATCTCCCACAGTGCTTCGGCTTCCTCGTTAGTGCGCGCCCGCTGCACATCCGTCGCGCCGGATTTCCGCAGCACGTCCGCAATCACTTCGATGTCGCGCTCGACCGCGTCTGTGTCGCCGTCCACCGCCACGAGCAGCAGCGCATCCGCCTCAAGCGAAAACGTCGGCGTCTGTCCGCGACTCCGAATCAGATCATCAATCGCGCGCATCACGTCGTGATCCATCAACTCTGTCACCAGCGGCGTAATGCCACAGGACAAAATCTTGCCGACCGCCTCACACGCATCGGGTAGTCTGGCAAAGGCCGCCAGGGCCGTCGTCTGCGCGATCGGTTTGGGGATCAACTGCAAGATCATCTCGGTGACGACCCCCAGCGTCCCTTCCGATCCGACAATCAACTGGGTCAGGTTATAGCCGGACACATTCTTGATCGTGCGGCCGCCGGTGCGCATCACTTTGCCGCCGGGCAGCACGACTTCCAGGCCCAGCACGTAATCGCCGGTAACCCCGTACTTCAAACAGCGCGGCCCGCCCGCATTGGTGCTGACATTGCCACCGATGGTACACATATTCAGCGACGCCGGATCGGGCGGATAAAACAGGCCCTGTGCTTCCACCGCTTTTTGCAACGTCGCCGTAATCACACCGGGCTGCGTCATGACGATCGAGTCTGGCGCAGAAATTGAGAGGATGCGATTCATCCGCGCCAGGTTGAGACAGATCGATCCTTCGAGCGGCACGGAACCGCCGGCCAGGCCCGTGGCAGAGCCGCGCGGCACGATCGGGATGCGCTCCCGATCGGCAAGGCGTAAGGCCGCGCTCACTTGCTCGGTGGTCGTGGGATGCAAAACGACGGCCGGGCGTTGCTCGGCCCACGTGCCGTCGTATGCGTATGCGGTCAAAGTAGCAGGATCGGTGGCGACTGCGTCGGCGCCGATGGCCGCGCGCAGCTCATTCAGGAGTTGGGCTTTGATGGTCTGGCTCCTTATGCGATGATGACGGTCTGCTCTTTTTCTTCTTACTGCCCGTGGTTTTACTGACGCCACAGTTGCAGCCGTGATCGCCGCTGCATGGTTCTTCCACTTTCTTTTGCAAGGCGTCCAGTTCAGCCGCCGGCTGCAAATTCTCGCGCGTCACCTCGTGCACCGTTTCGCCGATCAGCACGAGCACGGCATCTTTCAACGGCAGCACGTCAAGCACTCGGCCGCTGCCCAGGGGCGTGCTGACTTCTTTGTTGCGCTTGGGCAGCTGCTTGCGCGCCTCCACGTACTGCTCATATTCGTAGATCAAACAGCAGCGCAACCGGCCGCACATGCCGGTGATGTCCTGAGGATTCAGCGACAGCCCCTGCTCCTTCGCCATCTTCACGGAAACGGGACTGAACTCCGTGAGGAACTTGGCGCAGCAGCGTTCAGTCATGCCGCAGGCCCCGGCCCCGCCGATAATCTTGGCGGCATCCCGCGGACCCGTGAGGCGCATTTCAACCTTGGCCCGAAATTGGGTTTGCAGTTCGGCCCGCAGCGGATCGACGTCGACGTTTTCGTTGCCTTCTTCCACCACAAACAAAAACGCCAGGCGCTGCCCGTCAAACGTGAATTCGGCCTTGATGATCCGCAGCGGCAGTTCCAGCGCCTTGGTCTTCTCGCGGCCCAGCACCATCGCCGCCACTTCCTGCGTTTCCCAGTATTTCTTCAAAGCCAGATCGCGGTTGGTCGCCAGCCGCTCGATCGACTTCAACGGCCCGTCGGAGGCGTTATGCTTGGCAGGATTGATCGCCGCCACCTGCCCCAGCTGTTTGCCGCGCGCCGTCGTGACCACCACCCAATCGGCCACGCGCACATCCGAGAGGCGCGTCGCATCAAAATGATAAATCTTACCCACCGGCATAAACCGCACACCGACGACTTTGTGCGCCGGTTGAAGTGGTGCGGCTACCGTTTGTTCAGTCGTCACGGGAACTTCCATGTCATCTCCTCGTATTCCGTATTTCGTATTCCGCTGGCAGCAGCACCGCGCGCTTGACGCAATACGCACTACGCAATACGCTTGTCTTCAATCGCTTCAAGTAAAACCTGGGTCACATGCTTTACTTTCACAGGGGAATGTACTCGTTTCGCGCCCCATTCTAATTGTAGCAAACAACCGGGATTCGCGCTGACAACCACCTCTGCCCCGGTGGCGGCCACATCGTCCATCTTGCGATCCAGCAAGTCCTTCGACATGGCCGGATGCGTGAGGTTGTAGATGCCGGCGCTGCCGCAGCAGCGCGTCGGATCGTTGAGTTCGCGCACATCCGCGCCCTGATTCTTCAAGCGCGCGAGGAGGGCGCGCGGCTGCCTGCGCACGCCCTGCACATTGGCGAGGTGGCAGGGCTCATGATACGTCACGGATTTTGTAGTGCCGACTTGAGTCGGCAGCTCTTCCGGCATAATTTGATCGAGCCACTCGGTGATATCGCGCACTTTGCTCGCAAACCGATCGGCGCGCTCGGCCCAAACGGGATCGGCGTGGAAGACGTGGCGATATTCCTTGAGAGAACCGCTGCACGCGGCGCAGTCCGCTACAATCACGTCGAGGTCGCCCAGCTGTTCGAACGCTTCGATGTTACGCTTGGCCATCCGGCGCATCGCGTCCTTCAAGCCCTGATCGTCTTGCGGCGCGCCGCAGCACATCTGATCGTTGGGTGTGACGACTTCGCAATTGTAATGCTCCAGCAGTTTCACCGTGGCGCGGCTGGCATCGGCAAAGACCACGTTCATCACGCAACCCAGGAAGTAGCCCACGCGATAGGTAGAAACCTTTAGGGTCTGTGGAGACCCTAAAGGTTTATTCAAGTCATTCCACAACGGCTTGGGCAGGTGCGGCGCGAGTTGGAACAAATCCTTCAGCGGCGGAAGCCAGCCGACGAGCAATCCTGCCAATTTATCCAACTTGAACTTCTGAGCCAGGCGCACTGGCGGCGTGAACTTCTGAATGCGGCGCGGCGAAATCAGCACATGCCGCAAGACCAGACGAATAATCCACGATCGGGGATGTTTCGCCTCCACTGCAGCGCGGCCCTGAACGATGAGTTCGCCGATCGGGATGCTGACCGGACACACCGTATTGCACGAACGGCAATCGAGGCAGTGATACAAATTTTCTTCCAGTCCGGCCTCCGCCAGATCGAGCTGGCCGTCTTCCACCGCGCGCATCAACGCTAAGCGCCCGCGCGGCGAGAACGTCTCCAGCGAAGTCTGTTGATAGGTCGGGCAAGCCGGCAAACAACGACCGCACCGGATGCAATCCATCAGCGCGTCGTAGGTGGGTAATTCGGGTGCCGTAAACTGGGGGCCAGCGATCGGGGTAAAGATAGACTTAGGCTGACGGGCAGGCTCGTTCATAACGTCGCTTGACTCTCTTCCTTGCTCTTTCACAATATTTCGTTGCATGTTACCACGAGGAACGCAGAGCCGCAATGTTATACCAGGGCGATCACCCATTTGTCATCCACCTGTCACACAACCGATTTACCCCGCGCGACATTTGGACTACAATCAACGTATAGAAACCGGGCGCTACGCGGAAACCCGGTTTCTGGAGAACCATGTCCAAAATCCTGATCGTCGACGACGAACCTCCCATCATCGATGTGCTGGCGTACAACCTGAAGCAAGCGGGCTACGAGGTCGTGATCGCGCGCGATGGCGAACAGGCCGTGGCGGCGGCGCGGCGTGACAAGCCCGATTTGATCGTGCTCGATCTGATGCTGCCCAAGCTCGACGGGCTGGAAGTGCACCGCATCATCCGGCGGGAAAGCGAGGTGCCCGTGATCATGTTGACCGCGCGGGACGCCGAGATCGATCGGGTGGTGGGATTAGAACTGGGCGCAGACGATTACGTGGTGAAGCCGTTCAGCGTGCGCGAGTTGATCGCGCGGGTGAAGACCGTGCTGCGCCGATCGATCCCGCGCCCGATCACGGATTCGCCCGATCGGCTGGCCGTGGGCGATCTCAGCATCGACGTGACGCGCCACGCAGCCCATCTCGGATCGATCTTGCTGGAGCTCACCGCGCTGGAGTTTGCGATGTTGACCACGCTGGCCCGCCACGCCGATCAGGTCTTGAGCCGCGAGCAATTGCTGGAGCAGGTGTGGGGCTACGACTATCACGACGATCTGCGCGTGGTCGATGCGGTGATCAAGCGGCTGCGTTCGAAACTGCGCCAGGCCGCGCCGGATTCAGAATGGATTGTGACGGTAAGAAGTGTGGGATATAAGTTGACCCAATGAATGCGGAATGATGTGCACGGTACCGCATTCCGCATTCCGCATTTCCAATTCCGAATTCTCATGTTTTCCAGCCTCCGTCAACGTCTGATGCTCAGTCACCTCGTCGTCATCATTCTGGCGATGGGGTTAGTGGCGTTGACGCTGCTCTCATTCCTGGAGAATTACTTTCTGCAATCGGCCGAAGACAGTCTCGTGGCGCAGGCCCGCTTTACGGTTCAGACCATCATCCCCAACGCGCTGACCGCCGGGCCGCAGGTGGTGACGCAATCACCGCTGAATAACGCTATTCAACAGCAGGCGGGCAACCTCAACTTGCAAACTGCGGCGCTCACGCCGACGCTGCTCAACAGCCTGGACTTATCTTCTCTGGCAGACACGTCGCTGCAATTGGGCACTCAGCTAGACACCCGCGTCCGACTACTCAACACGCAAGGCCAGCTGCTCGTCGATTCAGGACAGCCTGCCACGGATTCCGATGTTCAGGCTGATCCCCTCGTGGCGCGCGCGCTGCAAGGCCAGTATGCCAGCCGCATCGATACGACCAGTGATACGCCCTCGGTCTCGGTTGCCATGCCCGTGCTGGTCGACGGTCAGACCATCGGCGTGGCGTACCTGAGTCAAAGCCTGCGCGATGTGCTGACGGTGTTGAATGATTTAAGGGTGCGCCTCTTACTCTCGACGCTGATCGCGCTGGCATTATCGGCGTTTGTGGGTTGGTGGTTCTCGCGCCGCATCACGCGCCCGGTGCAGCAGCTCACCACTGCGGCCGAAGCCGTGGCCGCGGGGCATTTCGATCAAGCGGTGCAGGTTAATTCACACGATGAGCTTGGCCGCCTGGGTCAGACCTTCAACGACATGACCTCGCGCTTGCAAGCGGCCCGCCAGATGCAAGTGGATTTCGTCGCCGATGTCTCACACGAACTGCGCACACCGCTGACATCGATCAAGGGCACCATCGAGACGCTGCGCGCCGGAGCCGTGAACGATCTGGACGTGCGCGATCGGTTTCTGGAGACGGTCGAAACGGAAACCGATCGGCTGATCCGCCTCGTCAACGATCTGCTCATGTTGTCGCGCGTCGATTCGGCGGCCCTCAATCTGCGCCGCAAGCCGACGGACCTGGGCCGTTTGGTGCAAGCACTGGCCGATCGGTTGGCCGAACAAGCCCAAACGCACGATCTCACGATCGAGGTGTCGCTCGATCCTGACGTACCACTCGCTTGGGCCGACGCCGATCGCATCGAACAGGTTCTGGTCAACCTCATGGATAACGCGATCAAGTATTCTCGCCCCCAAGGAACGATCACATTACGCGTATCAGCCACCGCAGACCACTGGGTGCTGATTCAAGTGCGCGATGAAGGCATCGGTATTCCCGCCAGCGAATTGCCGCGTCTGGGTGAACGCTTCTATCGCGCCGACAAAGCGCGTTCACGCGGCGGGCACGGCCTCGGCCTTGCCATCGCGCAGAGCTTGATCCGCGCCCACGGCGGCGAATTGTGGCTGGAAAGTGAAGAGGGCGTCGGCACCACGGCAAGTTTTACGCTGCCAGCACAATAAAGACCTCGCAGGTTTTGGCGGATTATCTGGCGCGAAGTGGTCAACAACCAACGCAGGTGTCAAGCTTGGCTTTCTGGACTATAAAAACCTGCGAGGTCTTACGCATTCCGCATTCCGCATTCCGCATTCCGCACTCCACCTTCCGCATTTATTTCTCCTCTGCCTCACAACCATCCCCGCTTTATCACCGAATTGTCACACACGTCCTGTATAGTGAAAGCATCAATCTTTCACCTGGAGGACTTCCATGCCGTTCAAGAACCGCTCGCTGTTGATCGTCGTCAGCTTCGCTTTGATCCTGTCGTTCTTCGCCACTCGACCGAACCTCACCGTCATACCGGCCCTAGCCAACGGCGACGAGTGCGACAGCAGCCGCACCATTCAAGTCAACGGATCGGCCACCGTCAAAGTCATCCCCGACCTTGTCACGATTCAACTCGGCGTCACGTCGAATGCCACGACGCCGCAGGGTGTCTACGATCAGAATACCGCTGCGATGAAGAAAACCGTTGCCGCTATTCGCGCGCTGGGTGTGGCCGAGAAGGACATCTCCACGGATTACTACATCATCCATCCGGTGTACGAAGACTACAACGAGCTCGACATCAAAGGCTATCGCATCAACAACACCATCATCGTCAACCTCAAAGACGTGAGCAAAGTGAGCCAGGTTCTGGCAGCGGCCTTGTCGGCAGGTGCGAATGAAGTCGTCGATGTGCAGTTCAAAACCAGCCAACTCCGCAAGTATCGCGATCAGGCGCGCGAGTTAGCCATGAAAGCCGCGCAGGAGAAAGCGCGCGATCTGGCCAGCGCCGTAAGTGCCCAGCCGGGCTGCGTGCTCAGCATCAACGAAAACAGCTGGTCGTATTACGGTTATCCGTGGCAGAGCGCGCGCTACTACTCGCAAGGAATGATGCAGAACACTGTGCAAAACGCCTCGGGCAGCGAGCAACCGCCGAGCGAAGATGGGCCGATCAGCCTGGGGCAGATCTCCGTGCAGGCTGAAGTCGATGTGCGCTTTAGTTTGAAGTAAACCGCTAGAAACCGGGTTTCTCCCTGTCCGCTTCAACTACGACATGGCTGGAGAAACCCGGTTTCTTCATCCCCATAAGGAGCAACTACCATGCGCAAAGTCATTCTCTCTTGCTTGATCACGTTACTCGCCTTGAACGGCGTCAGCGGCATCGCGCTGGCCGACGGGATGATCCTGCCCGAAACGCTCGACTCTAATTATCTCGTCGTGCGCTATCACCACGTCACCGTCACCATCGACGACCATCACGTGGTCACGCGTGTGGAGCAGGAGTTCTACAATCCGCAGTCCTTCACCGTGAACGGACGCTATCTGTTCCCCGTGCCGCCCGAAGCGATCCTGTCGAGATTTCAGGCCACCGTCGACGGGCAGCCGCAGACCTTCACGCGGCAGGATGCGAACACGACCAACGCCGAGTTGTTCAACACGATCGGCCAACGGCGCGATCCCACACTGCTGCAATACGCCGATTGGGAAACCATCGCCTTCAATCTCACGCTCGCACCAGGCAGCACGCGCACCCGTACGGTGACGCTGGAGTACGAGCAAGTGTTAGCGCCCACCGGCGGCCTGCTGCACTACCGCTACATCCTCGGCACCGAGCGGTATACTTCACAACCATTGGAGGATGTTTCCATTCGCGTCGATCTCAAATCGAGCGGCGGTATCTCGAGCCTGTACTCACCTTCGCATCAAGTCAACACCGAACGGCTCAGCAGCACGCAGGCGCGCGTGACGTGGCAGGCACAAAACGTGCAGCCCACAGAAGACTTCGATCTGTACTTCGCGCCGAGTGAGAGCGGCTTCGGCGGCGGCTTGTTGACGGGACAGCGCGCGGGACAAGATCACTTCTTGTTCTTATTCGCGCCGGAAATTCAAACCGCCGAACGGACGGCGCTGCCCAAAGACATCGTGCTTGTGATCGATCGATCGGGCAGTATGAGCGGCGGCAAATTGGAACAAGCGCAAAACGCGCTGCACTACATCCTGGATAATCTCAACGAGGGCGATCGCTTCTCGATCGTAGGCTTCGACGACGAGATGTCCTCCCTCTCTGCGACGCTGCTGCCGGTCGACTCCCCTTCGCTCGATCAGGCACGCCGCTTTGTGAATGCGCTCGCGCCACACGGCAGCACCGATCTCGCCCAGGCCCTGCAGACCGGCCTGCGCATCTTCGCGGCCAGCGAGGCGCGCAGCCAGGCGACGCGGCTGGTGGTTTTCCTGACCGACGGCTTGCCGACGGCGGGCGAGGTGAATGAAAGCACGATCGGCGAGTTGGCCGCCGAAGCCAATCGGGAGGTTGAAGCGCGCGTGCACGTGTTCGGCGTAGGCTACGACGTGAACACCCACCTGCTCGATCGGTTAGCGAACGACAACGGCGGCAGTGTGACCTACGTGCAGCCCGGCGAAGATCTGGAAGCTGCGCTGTCGAGTTTCTATCAGCAGATCGCCAGCCCGGTGTTGACGAAGGTGCAAGTGGATTTTGAAGGGATGCAGGTCGAGAATCAGTATCCGCAGCACTTGCCCGATCTCTTCCGGGGATCGAGCCTGCTGCTCACGGGGCGCTATCACGCAACTTCGCCCAACGTCACCGTGCGGGTGCGCGGGCAAGTAGGCGATCAACCGCGCGAGTACGTGTATCACTACCCTCTCGATCAGACCGGTGGACACGACTTCGTGCCGCGCCTGTGGGCCACACGCAAGGTCGGCGCGCTGCTCGATCGGGTCCGGGTGGAGGGCGAGAACGCGGCGTTGATCGAAGAGATTCAAGGCTTGGGGTTCGGTTATGGCCTCGTCACGCCGTATACGCTGAACGCCATCGCGGCGCAAACGAACGGCGCGGCTTCGGCGGCGAACATGGGCTTGTATGACAATCAAGCGGCGTTGAATCAATCTTCCGGCCAGACGACGATTCAAGCGCGCGTGCAGAATCAAATGTATCAACAAGCGGCGCAGGCCGATGCGGCCACCGGCGCGAATGTCTTCAATCGCGGTCAATCCAGTTTGGCGCAGCTCGCGCAGCAGAGCATCGATCTGGGATTGTTGAAGGGCAAGGCCGACGCGCGCACACCCATTGACGACGCCTGGATTGCGCAGAACATCAAGGCCGATCGGCAGATCACGTTTGGCTCGGAGGAATACTTCGCGCTGGCGCAAGACCCGGAGGCGCGTCAGTTCCTGCAAAGCGGCGCGAATGTGACCTTCAAGCATGACGGCCAAGTGATTGCGGTGCAGGATACGGGGGCAGCTGTGATTCAACCAGCGACTTCCATTCAACAGACAACGGCCACCGTCTTCGATGTGTTCGTTCGTGTTCGACAGGTGCTCAAGATGCTGTTCCGATAAAATACAACGACTCCACTGAAAAAACTGCTCAAAGCCCCGTCCTCGGGGCGGATTTGAACGCGCAACACGCCGCCGGGGACGGCGGCTAGAGCCTTTTTGCAGTGGAGTCATACAACGAGCCACACAAAACCGGGCGCAGAGAATCTTCTGCGCCCGGTTGGCGTTGTCAGTTTCGTTAGGAAGCCCTGATGCTGGTTTTGATAACGCCTTGCCCTTGGTCAGTAGTGATTGGCCTTTGGCTGGCGATGAGCGGGGCAAGGTTGAAGAGGAGGGCGTTTGAAATGTGGCGGTGTGAATAAGTTGCAGGAAAATCCACTTTGAGTTTGGTTATTAGGATTTTCGTTCAAACAGCGCAACCATGGGCTGGCCCCTTTCGCCGCTCAACGTCAGATGCAATGCTTTCAGCAACGTTCCATCTTCACCACGCAATTCTTTCGCAGCTCCGACCAATTCAAAACCGAATTGATGTAGGCCAGCAATGAAATGCTTCAACCCTTCATCACTGAAAGAGGAAGCGGGCTCAACGATGAACAGATGACCACCACCGCGCAAGATGCGCGCCGCATGTGCAAAGTAAGCCATGAGATCATCAGATGTTCCATACAAAGACAAGCTGTAGATCAACACATCGGCTGAGCGATCTGGCAACGGTGGATTCTCTAGCTTGCCAATCAATTGACCGGGGCGATCATGACGATCCAAGCCGATGACATGACAGGGCAAATCGGCGAACGGATTGAGACCACAGCCCATATCGGCGACGTTCAAATTAGGACGCATGAGCAAGGCTAGCTTGCCGCGCAACCATTGATGCGACAATTGAGCGGCAGCCGATGTTTCCAGATGCGCCAGGAATTGACGAGTGTATTCAGCATCGGCAAAGACTTCATCGGCGCGAGCCGCGCTGAGGCCGCGCAAGCGACCGATTTCACTGCGCCAGTGCTGCGCCGCCGTCTGCACATCGGAGCGACGCTCAACGGCTAACGGCTCAATCCCCACTTCACGCGCCTGCTTCAACCATTGGCGCAGTGCTTTCTGCACTTTGGCGGCAGCATCGGTCGTGTCATATTTGCCGTCTATAGCGACATCGGATAGATCGCGTTTGCCTTCAATCAACGCCCAGATGCGCTCATCAAGCGTGAGCTGGGCCGCGCCATCGCGCAGCGTGAGCGTGGTCGTCGTTTGCAGCACTTCGACGGTGACGATCTGCTTCTGGCCTTCGCGATGCAGGCGCGCAATGCCCTGCTCGAATTCGGCCCAGGTGTAAGGCAGATCGGCGACGATGATTTCATTGGCGGTATCCGCACGTGATGGATCGAACAACGTCAGACCAACGCCGATCGTGCCAATCGTGCCGACGAGCACGCGCGTCTTATCCGATGTACGAAAAGCAGTCAGCAATGTTTTGCGCTCATCTCGGGGTGTCGCGCCGTTGATGTGAGCGATTTGGCGTGGCATGAACTCATCGAGATAAGCGGCGATCTTTTCAGATACGTCGTCGGTGAGATAGGTCAAAATCAGCAGCTTGCGTGCGGACTGGGCGCGTTGCAGCAGATGGGGTAATTTGGCCTCGGTCGCCAGTTTGCGCAATTCGACCAGCGCATGGGAGGCGCGTGATTTGGGCCAGCCGTAAATATCGAGCATCGCCGCTTCGAGGTCGGCGGGCAGCGGAATCGCCACATTGCGCACATCGCAGTTGGGCAGATGCAGCAGCACATCCTGCTTGCGACGGCGCACCACAACGGGCAGCAGCGCCTCAAACACATCCGCGATGTCACGCAAGCGACGATTGCTCAACCGCGAATGATCGAACTGCGGCGCATGCTGGCTAAGCGTCTGCAACAACGACATCGGTTCGGCCAGTTCATTGACCAAGGGTGTGCCGGTTAGACCAATCGCGGTACGCGCCGCCGCCCGCAGCTTCTCCAGCGCTGCGCGACGATTTGTTGGTTCCTGCCCGGCGCGCTGTTTGATGAAGTGAATCTCGTCCAGGCACAGGCAATCGAATGATCTTTCCGCCAACGCTGCAACCTTGTCTTCATTCAACACTTCTTCGTAATGCAGGACGAAGATGGTCAAACGCTGGGGATCGGCGGCGTGCTTGAGCGTATCCGTCACACCGCGCACGATGCGAGCGTGCGGCAGGCAGCGCCGAATCTCGCCGTTGGTTGAAGTCCACGTATCATCGGCCACCGTCTTAGGCGCAACGATGATCACTGAACGCACGCCCGATACCGCGACCGCCGCTAGAAATGAAGCCGATTTGCCCATGCCGGGATCATCCGCGTCCAGCAGGTAGGTGCGAGCCTCGCGCTCGCCCGCCAACACCTCGGCCATACGGCGTGCTGCATCCGCCTGATGCAAACGCAGGCGCGGGCCACACCAGCCGTAATCCGTCAGCATTGCCGCGAAGTTCACCGCTTGTTCAACCTCGACGGTGAACAGCGCCGACGCTTCGGCGACAAAGTCGTTCGTCGTATGTTCAGGATAGGCAGCGAGAATCGCGGCTTCAACATCTTCGGCGGTGACGGTCTGCGCGGCATCGAGCGAACCATACCACGCATATAACCGTTTGTAGAATTCCTGCCACAAGACTTTGCTCGTGAGCAAACTCAAGACTTCGTCCAGCGGCAAGCGCAGTTCACCTAACGCCGACAGGCCGCGAATGATGGCTGCTTCTCGATCCACATCCGGCGCAGTGGTCGCCTTCAAAGGCGGTGATGCCTGGCTCGTGTCCAGATCGCCGCTCAACAATGCTTCGGCTTCTTCGGCGGTGAGATCATCGCGTTCTTCAACGGCAATGGTTTCCGTCGTAATCTCTTCACCGCCGCTGACGAGGTTGGCAAGGGCTGATTCGATCTCGGCGTGATCGCCGCGCGCCAGACTCGCGCCCAATTTGATCACGCGCTGATTGCGAAATTCCAACAAGCCCGCTCGTCGCAAGATGACCATGATTTGCGCGGGACTTAGCAAATTGGATTCGGCCAGCGGTTGAATGGCGCGGGCGGTGCGTTCGACGGAGGTTGCTGTGCGAGGGGTCATATATTCACGGCCTATGTATGTAATACCGAGACGATGAGCAACTAAAGAAAAACCGCCGTGCTTGGTGATTGCACTGACTAAGCTGCTATATCCTTTAGCATTCAGCTGATACAACGTCGGCATGACATCATCTGCGCTGTACTTTGCAATAAAAGTGCGCAGTTCCCTCTCAACATTCGTAAAATCTTCCCAATAGCCTGCAGGCCGTGCGGCTTCTGGGCGCTTTAGGCCAAGCCTTTCAGCCACAGTTGAGAAGCCACCGTGTTTGCCGATCGCGCTACACAGGTCCTGCCGTTCCGTATCGATTAGTTCGGTATAGGTCGGCATAACTCCATTTGTGCCATGCTCGATGATAAACCTTTGCAATTCTCCACTTAGATTCTCAAAATCGCCCCAGTAATCCCTGGGCTTGCGAGTATCAGAGCGCTCCAATCCAAGACGTTCAGCTACTGCTGGAATACCACCATGCTTGTGGACCGCATTAATCATGTCATGCCGTCCCAAAACACTAAGATCGTTTTTTGTCGGCATGACGCCATCCGTGCCGTATTCTGCAATAAAAGCGTACAGTTCTCGCTCAAAATTGGCAAAGTCATCCCAGTAACCTTCGGGCTTGCGCGCATCTGGGCGCTCCAGCTTAAGTCGTTCAGCCACAGCGGAAAAGCCGCCATGTTTCCGCATGGCATTGTACAGGTCACTCCGTTTCGCAGCCGCTAATTGAGCGGTGGTCGGCATAACACCATCTGCGCCATACTCTGCGATAAAGGCGCGCAATTCTCTCGCAAAATTCTCGAAATCGTTCCAGTAACCTGAGGGCTTGTCAACGTCAAGACGCTTCAAGCCAAGTCGCTCTGCAACAACTTCAACACCGCCGTGCTTACTTATCGCACTAGCTAAGTCTCTATATCCTGCATTGGTTAACTCAGCATAGGTTGGCATGATGTCATCAACACCGTGTTCCGCAAAATAGGCGCGAAACTCCCGCTCAACATTAGCAAAGTCATTCCAATAGCCTGCAGGTCTGTCGGCATCTGGGCGATCTAGACCTAGCCGTTCGGCTACTGCCGCAATACCGCCATGCTTGATGATCGCATTACACAGATTACGCCGTCCTTCGGTAGTCAATTCAAACATGGTTGGCATAATACCATCTGTACCATGCTCAGCGATGAAGGCGCGCAATTCTCTCGCAAAATTCTCAAAATCGTTCCAGTAGCCTGAGGGTTTGTCAGTGCTTAGACGCTGCAAACCAAGTCGCTCTGCCACAGCCGCAACGCCACCATGTTTGTGAATCGCGTCGCGTAAGTCGTTACGCCCCATGGATATGAATTCATGCTTAGTTGGCATGACACCGTCCATATCTCGTTCAGTGACAAAATCACGTAGTTCTCGCTCAACATTAGCAAAGTCATCCCAATATCCCGAAGGTTTACGGGGATATACTAAGCCTAACCGTTCAGCGATGGTTGAAAACCCGCCGTGTTTGCTAATTGCATCGTATAAGCCGTTACGACCTGCAGATTTAATCTCACGCTTGGTTGGCATCACATTTTCTGTTCCAAGCTCAACAATGAGGGTCCGCAATTCACGCTCAACATTTGCAAAATCATCCCAATATCCCGCAAGTTTGCGGGCATTTGGGCGCTTCAGGTTAAGCCGTTCGGCCACCACTGGGAAGCCGCCGTGTTTCCGAATCGCACTGGGTAAATCACCACGTCCCGCTGCTTTGAGTTCCTGCTCAGTTGGCATTATGCTGCCCAAGTCGTGTTCCGCAGTGAAGGTTTGTAGCTCTTTCTCCACGTTAGCAAAATCGTCCCAATAGTTGCTTGGTTTGCGGTCATCTGGCCGTTTCAAACCTAACTTCTCAGACACTAATGAAAAGCCACCATATTTGCTAATCGCGCCTATCAAGCCACTACACTTCGCGTTAGCCAGCTCTGTCGCGGTTGGCATGACACCAGGCGATCCATGGGCAACACAAAAATCTTGTATCTCTTTTGCAAGATTCGAAAAGTCATCCCAATAGCCAGATAATTTTCGATCGCTTGACCGACTCAGGCCAAGCCGTTCGGCTACAGCAGGCAACCCACCATATCTGCTAATTGCAAATGCCAGACTGCTGTATCCAGAATTACTTAGTTCGCGCAAGGTTGGCATGACACTATCTGTGCCATGTTGTGCGATAAAAGCACGAATCTCTCGCTCAACATTAGCAAAGTCATCCCAATATCCCGAAGGTTTACGGGTATATACTAAGCCTAACCGTTCAGCGATGGTTGAAAACCCGCCGTGTTTCGGTGAGTTAGTCAAGAGATGTCGCAGGTTTCGGGGGGACAGTTTTCGGTCCCGCCCACGTGTAGCTCGGATAGTGCGAGACATCGGGTAACGGTTGGGCGATAAGTTCCTCCAAGGTAAAGGTGCGTAGACTGGGAT
>JBGSPW010000102.1:0-25338 GCA_041738395.1 Thermoflexales bacterium | reverse complement strand
GTGCCTCGTTATGAGATTGCCTCAAACTTCCGCCGCAGATTGAGTTTGGGATCGGGCGTGACCTTGCTGGCGGGGGCGTCATCGGATACACAGCGGATCAACGAATCAGCGGATGGTACACTCGCGCGTGGCGAGCATCCGTTAATCCGATCTTGAATCCGCTGAGGGCTTTCCATCCGCTGACACCGCTAAACCACCACTCCCTCCCCAAAGCGCATCACCTTCGGGAGGGGGTGTTTTGTCTGTGCGGATTGTGCCTCGTTATGAGATTGCCTCAAACTTCCGCCGCAGATCGAGTTTGGGATCGAGCGTGACTTTGCTGGCAGGGGCGTCAACGAATACACAGCGGATCAACGGATGGCGGATGGTCTACTCGCACGCGGCGAGCATCCGCTAATCCGCTTCACTATCTGTTGAAGGACTGGTATCGGCTTGCCCGGCGATGCTGACGTGTGAGATAATGCGGGCGGCTTTCCGCGATGGAAAGCAAAGCGGTCTCTCTTTAACAACTGACTCACCCGCCCGCCGGCCAAATCTGGAAGTCGTATTACTTCGCCGGATCGCAACGCATCGCGATGCGTGAAGCAACCAGCAGCGGCAGCACGGTCTACTACTTCGCCGCCGATCATCCCGCCCAGCGCGCCGCCGCTTCGCGGATACGGCGTGAGCGGAGCACAGCGAAGTCGAAGGAGGCAGCACCAGCCTCACGCTGGATGCGAGTGGCACCAAGATCGGCGAGATGCGCTACAAGCCCTTCGGCGAGACGCGGTACGCGGAGCGTTGGGGCGGCACGCCGACCGACCGCCGCTTCACCGGCCAACGCGAGGAGACCGGCCTCGGCTCCCTGTACGACTACGGCGCGAGGTTCTACTCGCCCGTGCTGGGACGGTTCATCAGTGCGGATAGCATCGTTCCCGGTGCGGCGAGTGGCAGCGGCGGCGGTGCAGCAACATTAGGTTACGACTCAAGCAGCCGCCTGACCACACTGACCACCGACTTCCACGAGTTCATTGGAAAGGTGACGCAAGAGAATCAAGCGGTGCTACAATACGGGCCGTTCTTCCAGTGGAGTGAGAAGGTTCGCAAGGATAACCCGGTGCCCAGCGGGCCGCTGAATCCACAGGCACTGAACCGCTATAGCTACGTGCTGAATAACCCGTTGCGATATGTCGATCCGACGGGGCATGAAATGATACGTGTATCGAAGGAAACGTTGGAAAAACTGTATGAGGCATTCACTCAGGCTCAACAGACTCTAGAAGATGAAGCTGCACACTTAGCTAGCGTATCAGCTGGTCTTTGGGTGGTTGCAGCTGGGGCGGAGGGGTTAGCGTGGGCACAGCCAGAAACTCAACCCGCTGCACAACCAACAGCTATTGTATCCGCAATACTGGCAGCGGCGACGGGCCTAGGTAGCACCGAGCGTGCAAACTTTGCTCGCGATCTTGGTAAAATTGCGTCTGTCCTTAAAGAAGCTATCGGCAATGCTGATCAAACTGCTCATCCATCTGCATTTCTCACTATCAATTCTACAGGCTTTTTGATGAGTACAATGACTGTAAGTTGCGTGGGATGCACAAAACCAGCTAATATACTTGATAGTTCGCTCACAGGACGTAGTCCCGCTGCTTGGGTAATGTGGGGGCTTTTTCGATCTGCGCATAACGGCGAGCTTGGATATATTGAACATTGATTACATATGTATCGGAGGCTATGATGCGCCAGAAGTATTCTTTTGGTCCCGCAGTGATAATCGGAGTAGTGTTTATCGGCAGCATGGTGTTTTTTAAGATCGGGCGTGATTTTGGGTTTGATTTGTTCCAGAGTTTCGTGTATACGCAGCTCATGGTAATCACAGTCCTGCTGGCGATAATTTTTCTAATGTTGTTTGTGAGGAAAAAATGAATGTCTTTCTGATCGGAAAACGGCTCACTCTAAGGGCAAACATCTGGTAGCGGAGACGGCCCCGTTGAGGGGATTCCCATCCGCTTCACGTGCAGAAAAACCACCGCTCAAGTCACATCGACTTGAGCGGTGGTCGTTGGGGCAGGGGCATGCGAGGCTATTTGACCGCGCTGAACTTCCGCCGCAGATCGAGTTTGGGATCGAGCGTGACTTTGCTCGCAGGGGCGTCAACGAATACACAGCGGATCAGCGAATCATTGTGGAGTCCCTGAACCACGACAAAATTCCTTCACCAACACTTATGGCAAAGTGTATAAGTCTTCGGTCGAACCGGTGGTGTGGGAATATTTACACGACATTCTCCAGCCAGTAAAATTGGAGCGAGGGGCCAAGCGCGTCGAGCAACGTGCGTTGCATCCAGTTAGGTGAGTTGCAGGAGAACCGGCGCGATGCGGTTATCGACGCGGCGGCACGGGCCAGCGCGGTACTTTGTTTTGTCAGTGCGGCGGAAGAGTTCGTTGCCTGTCACGCGCGGAAAATCAACGTTGAATGCGCGCCGATCCGCCTTTGGCAAAAGCACGCACCTGATCCACCGTCGCCATCGTCGTGTCGCCGGGGTAGGTCGTCAACAGCGCGCCGTGCGCCCAGCCTAGATTGACCGCCGTTTGCGGCTCTTCGCCGGTGAGTAGGCCGTAGAAGAAACCGGAGGCGTAGCCATCGCCGCCGCCAACCCGATCGAGAATGTCCAATTCGCAGGTCGGCGACACGTAGGTTTGACCATCGATCCAGGCGACCGCGCCCCAGCTGTGATGATTGGTCGAGTGCACCTCGCGCAGCGTCGTCGCAACGATCTTCACCTGCGGATACTTCTGCACCACTTGATCGATCATCCCGAAGAACGTGCTCGGATCGAGCTTGGATTTGGCGGCGACCTCCGGCCCCGGAATGCCCAGGCCCATTTGCAAATCCTCTTCATTGCCGACGATGACATCCACGTTCTCGACGATGCGCTTCACCACGGACAGCGCGCGTTCGTGGCCGCCCCAGATATTCCACAACTTGGCGCGATAGTTCAGATCGAAAGACGTGATGGCGCCCGCAGCCTTCGCCGCCTTCATTCCTTCGATGATCACCTCGCCCGTTGTTTCCGACAGCGCCGCAAAGATTCCGCCGCTGTGGAACCAGCGCACGCCGCCTGCGCCTACGGCGAAGATCGCCTTCCAATCGAAGTCGCCGGGTTTGAGCTGCGCCGCCGCTTCATTCGAGCGATTGTAGAACACGACCGGGGCGCGCACACCCTGGCCGCGATCGCTGTAGACCGTCGCCATGTTGGGGCCGTTCACGCCGTTGTGCTTGAAGTGCTTGTAGAACGGCTTGACGCCCATGGCGCGCACGCGTTCGGCGATCAGATCGCCGATGGGATAATCGACCATCGCCGAAGCGACGCCCGTCTGCAGGCCGAAGCAGTCGGCCAGGTTGGCCGCGCAGTTGAATTCGCCGCCGCTGACGTGGATCTGGCACTGCGTCGCTTTGCGAAAGGGGACGACGCCCGGATCCAGGCGATGCACTAACGCCCCCAGTGATACAAAGTCCAGCGCGCCTTCTTGTCGAATATTCAGTCCGTATTTCATTGGTGTTCTCCTTGAGAAAATAAGTTCAGTTCTTGATTCGTCTGGATTCAACGCGATGATGTCCAACCACAGAAACCGGGTTTCTACAGATCAAGCGTTCATTTCTTCAAGAATGGAGAAACCCGGTTTCTTTTGCGGGTTACGCACAAGACTGGACTAATACACATTCGAAGTAATGTCCCCGCCTTGTCCCGTCCAGTTCGTGTGGAAGTATTTGCCGCGCGGCTGGTCCACGCGCTGATAGGTGTGCGCGCCGAAGTAATCGCGCTGGGCCTGGGTCAGATTTGCAGGCAGACGGGCACTGCGATAAGCATCGTAGTAGGCCAGCGCCGAGCTGAACGCCAACACGGGAATTCCGTTTTCGGCCGCCAGCGCCACCACTTTTCTCAGCGCGGCCTGGCGCGCATTCATCGCTTGCGCGAATTCGGGATCGATCAGCAAGTTGGGTAGATCGGGATTGCGCGCAAACGCCTGGCGGATGTCATTCAGGAAGCGCGCGCGAATGATGCAGCCCCCGCGCCAGATGCGCGCGATCTCGCCATAGTTCAGTTGGTACTTGTATTCCTGACTGGCCAGCCGCATCAATCCGAAGCCCTGCGCGTACGAGCAAATCTTGGCGGCATACAGCGCATCGCGCACCCAGTCGATCACCGCCTGCGGATCAAGATCGATTTTCGGCTGCGGACCGCTCAAAATTTGCGAAGCAATCTCGCGTTCTTCCTTGTAGGCCGAGATGATGCGCGATTCAACGGCGGCATTGATCGTGGGAATCGGCGCGCCCAGATCCAGCGCATTCTGCGACGCCCATTTGCCGGTGCCTTTCTGCTGCGCCTCATCGAGGATTAGATCGATCACGCTCTGGCCGCTCTCTTCATCCAGCTTCGCGAAGATGTCGGCCGTGATCTCGATTAGATATGATTCCAACTCGCCGCGATTCCATTCACCGAAGACTTCGTGCAGCCGATCGTTGCTCAGTCCCAACCCGCGCTGCAGCACAGCGTAGGCTTCGGCGATCAACTGCATATCGCCATACTCGATGCCGTTGTGCACCATCTTCACGTAGTGGCCCGCGCCGCGCGGCCCCATGTAAGCCACGCACGGCTCGTCATTCACTTTCGCCGCAATCGCTTCGAAGAGGGGCTTCACCAGTTCCCACGCCTCCGGCTGCCCGCCGGGCATGAGGGCCGGGCCCCACAACGCGCCTGCTTCGCCGCCGCTGACGCCTGTGCCGATGTAGATGATGCCCTGCGTCGCCAGCTCAGCCGATCGGCGTTCCGTGTCCGTAAAGAAGGTATTGCCGCCATCGATCAGCAGATCGCCGCGTTCCAGGATCGGCTTGATGCTGGCGATTGCCGTATCCACCGGCTTGCCCGCCGGAATCATCAGCATGATGCGCCGTGGCCGTTCCAACGCATTGAGAAACTCCTCCAATGTCGCGCAGGCGATCAGATGCTTGTCGGGATATTTTGTGCCAAAGGCCTTTACCTTTTCGGCGTCGAGATCGTAGCCGGCTATCCGAAAGCCATGCCGCTCCATATTGAGCGCCAGCATGTGCCCCATCACGCCCAGACCCATAAAACCGAAGTTTGCTTTTTCCATGATTCACCCCTTGATTGTTGAACGTCATTGCGAGGAGCGTAGTTTGCGACGAAGCAATCTCCTGCCATGTGGATGAGATTGCTTCGCATTCTTCGACTGCGCTTCGCTCCGCTCACGCCGTGTCCGCGAAGCGGCGGTGCGCTGGGCGGGATGCTCGCAATGACGGTAATAGACTTTAGGTAGTCGACTTCCGCAGCCGATAGAGATACTCACCCGCACGGGGCACCACCAGCCGATCGGGATCGGCGTCCCGCCGCCATTCTTGCGGATCGATCGTCGCCGGATCGCGATAGCCCAGATTGACCGCGCGGCACACGTCTTCAGGAATGCCGGTGGCTAAGGTAACTTGAATGCGCGGTGATTCGCTGCCGCGCTCCGCGTCATACGTTCCCACGCCGCGCAGATGCGTCGAGTGCGCCAGCACGCCCCACGGGAACTGCTTGAATTGATCCCACTGCTTCACGAAGTAATCGCGCACGTGATAACCGATCTGCTTGATCAACGCGCCATGCACCACGCTGATTTCCTTGATGTGTGGCGCGTAGATGATCAACTCGCCGCCATCGGCGACGACCGGCTCCAGCTTGTACATGCCCTTCGCGCCGACCCAGATTTCATCGTACATCTCCGGCATCACGGATAGCACTTGCCGATAGGGATGATCCACATAGCGCACATGCACTTGCGCCGAGAGATCAGCCGCTGCGCCCCACGCTTCTTCGGGCGTACCACCGAACACGCCCTCGACACTATCCTGCGTGACGACGCTGCACAACGCGTGGCGCGGCCGCGGAATGAACGACGCTGCTCGATCGATGACGCGGCGCACCGGCGTATCCTTCGTGCCGATGATGTCGTACGAGGTGATCAGCGCGCCCAGCCAGTGCGTGAAGTCGATGATGTCTGCGCCTGCGATGCCGGGGAAGAAATACTTGTTGCCGCCGCTGAAGCCCACCACCTCGTGCGGAAAAACCGGGCCGCAGATCAACAAGTGATCGTAATCAAGGATCAGGCGATTGAGCCGCACGGGCACCTCTTGCTTCAGCAGGCCGTTACTTAACTGTGCGATCTCATTGGACGGAATCGTGCCAATGGTGATCAACGCCTGCGGGTCTTTCCAGGCGTGATTGAGCAGCTGCACGTCGGCGTACTGCGCGGCTTTTTCTTCAGCCGTAAGACCGACTAATTTCAACAAGGCTTCGTCGCTCATGGCCGGATGCGTGCCCAGCGCCACGAGAAAATCCACGGCTTTCACACGCGGACGCAGCTGCTTGACGAGCAGGCGAAAGAACAGCGGTAACGGCATGGTGCGCGTGGCGTCGGGGATGATTACCAGCACGCGCTGATCGTTCAATGCCAGGCCGCTCAAACTGTCTGCGATAATCTTTTCAATCTCTGGTTCAGTCAACATGGCTCACTCACTTCTAACAATTGATTCTGAATTTGTGCAATGTGGTCAGGTGTATATTGGCTCCAATTGCTACAACTTGTAGGCTTGCTTGACAAGCCCGTAAGCCAGCGCTTGGATCAGTTCGTGCGCTTCGTGTTTGTCGATGAAATGCCGCGCCACCAGCCCCGCCAGCCAGTTCGCGCCCGCCCGCCGCCACACATCATGCCGCGCCGGGATCGAGGGAAAGGCGCGCGTGTCGTCGTTGAATCCGACGGTGTTATACAACCCTGCTGTTTCCATGATCTGATCGAAGTAGCGCGCCATGCCGTTGAGGCTGTCATGGAACCACCACGGCGGGCCGAGTTTCAACGCGGGATAATGCCCGGCCAGCGTGGCGAGTTCGCGCGAGTAGGTGGATTCGTCGAGGGTGAAGACGATCAGCGTCAGGCGCGGATCGTTGCCGTATTTGTTCAGCAGCGGGCGCAAGTTGCGGGTGTACTCCGTCCCGATTGGAATGTCGGCGCCCTTATCAAGCCCGAAGTGCTCGGAGATGACGGTGTTGTGATTGCGCAGCGAGCCGGGATGCAGCTGCATGACCAAGCCGTCTTCGCAGCTCATGCGCGCCATCTCCAGCAGCAGGTGGCCGGTGAAGTGCGTCGCGTCGTCGGCGGTGGCCTCGCCGCTCAAGGCGCGTTGAAAGATCGCGTCGGCGGTGTGTGGCGCGAGTTCGTGCGTGTAGGGCGTGAGCGCAGCGTGATCGGTAGCGGTAGCGCCCATGGACTTGAAGAAGGCGCGGCGATTCTCCAGCGCCTGGATGAAGGTGGCGTAGTTGTGCACGTGCCTGCCGCTGCTCGCGCTCAATGCCTCGATGTTCGCGCGCCAGCCCGGCGCGTCGAGGTTCACTACGCCATCGGGCCGGAAGGTGGGGCGGATGTGGCCTGTCCACCCCGAAGCGCGGATGGCCTGATGGTGCGTCAGCGAATCGGCCGCCGCATCGGTCGTGCACATCACTTCGATGTTGAAGCGCTCGAACAGGGCGCGCGGACGAAATTCCGGTGAAGCGAGTCTCTCGGCGATCTGATCGTAGATGCGCTGCGCGGAGGTGCTCGCCAGTTTTTCTTCAACCCCAAAGATGTTGCTCAATTCGTCGTTGAACCACACGCCCGTGGGCGTGGCGCGAAACAGGTAGAAATGATCGGCAAAGGTCTGCCAGATTTTGCGGTGATCGGTTTCTACTGATACCCCGTCGCGCCGGGGTACGCCCAGCGCTTCAAGCGCAATCCCCTGCGAATACAACATGCGAAAGACGTAGTGATCGGGAATGATCAATAGATCGACCGGCGAGCCGAACGCATAATCGGGATCGGCAAACATCCGTGGATCGACATGGCCGTGCGGGCAGATCAACGGTAGCGTGGCGACGGTTTCGTACAACTTGCGCGCGATGGCGCGTTGCGTCGGATCGGGATCGAAATAGCGATCAGGGTTCATAGTTATGCTCCATAGCGTCGATACTGCTGAATCATGTCAAACATCGCAAACACGTTAGCGTCGGGTGTGCCATGATCGAGGTTAATGCAGCACACGCCCGCTTTCTCCAATGGCCCGGCGGCCAGCAGCAACTTTTCGGTATCCTCCGCGATTTCCTGCGGCGTGCCTTGCAACATGCGGATGGGGCTGAGCCGCAAGTTCAGGAAAACATCGGGCAGCGCTTCACGCACGCGCGCCACGTCCGATCCCCAACCCACTTCGCAGTAAGCGAGTGGCAGCTTGGCGTATTCAGCCGCCACGCGCTGCAGATTATCGCCGCAGTGATGAATGCCAAAAGGCTGCAACCGCTCGGCTAGCTGCTGCTCGATCGGAAGTTGCATGTCCCGATAGCTCTTGGGTGAGATCATCTGCACCGAGCAGTTCGCGTGCAGAAACGGCGTCGGCGTCAGATGGGCGACCATGCGATTCACAGCGATGGAATAACTGCCTGTGCGGGTGTGAATGCAACTTGCCACTTCGGCGATCAGTTCGTTGATGAGTCCGAGAAAACGGCGCACCCGATCGGGCGCGTGATAGAAATCGGTGAACAGGTCTTGCCCGTAGAAGTGATAGGCGGCATTGAGCAAGCCATCGGCATTGAGATCGCCCAGCACGTAACCGTACCGCGCTTCGAGCGCGTCCAGGTCGGCGATGAGTTGCTTCATGGGCCATAGGTTTTTCCAATCGGGCAGTTGCAGCGCGTCGATTTGCTCCGCCGTCAAATGCACTGGTTCCGGCTGCGGCGCAGCGTCGACCTCAAAGCGAATGGGTGCGCCTAATAGCGCCGGAATCACGAAACCGCCTGCCACGTGCATCGATCCGATGACCGGGCGCGGCTGTGGATCGACTTCACCCAACCCCAGATCGCCGTAGCGATCATGCAGCACGCGCCGCATGATCACGTCGTTGCGCATGCGCGTCTCGGCGTCAAGATAGAATGACTCGTCGAATAAAATGCCCGCCGTCTTGTGCCACCAGTTCGGATTGAAAACGAGTTCGACCGGCAGGAAAGTGTCTGGTTGAATGTTCATAGCTCGCCAGCTAAGACGTAATGCGTACTACGTAACACGCACCACGCACTACGCACCACGTCTCACTCATCACTCGTCACTTTTCACGTAATGCCTCAACCATCGCCACGATGTTCTGCGGCGGCACGTCGGCCTGAATGTTGTGAATGGTGTTGAACACATAGCCGCCGCCCGGCGCCAGCGCGTCGATGTTGCGGCGCACGTTGTCCTTCACTTCCTGCGGCGTGCCAAAGGGCAGCACGCTCTGTGTCTCCACGCCGCCGCCCCAGAAGCACACGTCCTGGCCGAAGTCGCGTTTGAGCGCGCCCGGGTCCATGCCCGTCGCCGTGATATGAATGGGATTGAGAATATCGATGCCGATCTCGATCAGATCGGGCAGGATCGGGCGGATGTTGCCATCGGAGTGGAAGAATAATTTCGCATGCGGCGCCAGTTGATGAATGCGCGTAAAGAGCGTATGCAGGCGCGGCTTGAAAATCTTGCGGAACATGCGCGGCGAGATCAACTGCGAAGTCTGCGTGCCGTAATCGTCGGCCTCGCTGATCACGTCGATCGCATTGCCCAACTGGGTCAGCGCCGTCTCCCAGAATTTGATCTTCAGCTCGACCATCTTGTCCAGAAACGCGCACGCTAACGGTTCATTGGAAGCCAGATCGATCATGATGTTCTGCATGCCGCGCACACGCTGTGACATTTCGAAGATGCCGGCCAGCACGCCCTTGATCATCACGGCCTGGCCCTGCGCCCGATAACGCTCGGCCAGTTCACGCAGGCCCGCGCTGCGCTGCGGATCGCCGGTGTCCGGCCACGCGTAATTGTGCACTTCATCAACGGTGAGTCCGGCTCGATCGAGCGGCGATTTCACGACGGAGAAATATAGGCCGTCGGGTTTGGGTTTGTGCTGCGTCAGTCCCCACTCGTCGTGATATTCCCAGTTGTCGCCGGCATCAATCGCCGTGACGTTCCAGTTGTGGCTGTTGAGTGGAAATAGGCCGCGCACGTCCACGCCCAGCTGCGCGATCACATCGTCGTCAGGCAGGGCCAGTCCTTGCACGATGTCGCAGATCGTCGGCTCGATTTTGGGCAGGCCCAGATAGTCGCGCAGGCGTTGATAGGCGATGATGTGAATGCCCGTCACCTGCGTGCTGCCCAGATCGAACGGAATCCGATCGGGTTCCTGGTGATTGAGCGCGGTGAGTAATCTCTCGCGGGAGTTCATGCTGTCAACCTTTGGCGCAGGCCGGTTGCGCACGATCGATACGCCGTCTCCATGATGCGCCACACCGTTACTGCTTCTTCGCCCGGTATCGGCACGGGTTGATCGGAGCGCAGGTGTTCGACCAGCTCGGCGATGAATTCGGCGTGAGCGAAGCGTGAGCGGGGCAGCGACATGACTTGCGGCTCTCTGCCAACCCGATCGAGGATCAGCTGCCCAGCGGACAACGAAGTGGCGCGCAATCGCCCCGCGGTCCCGCTGATGTCGAATTCATTGATATTGATCGGCGATTGCAGCGTGATCGAGAGCGACAGCAGCGCGTGTTCGACCGTCTCCAACTGCACCACGATCGTGTCTTCGGTCTCGAAGCCGCTGGCCTGTGAGGAACACTGCGCGCTCACACTGGCGATGTCGCCTAGCAGGTAGCGGATCAAATCGACCCAATGACTGCCCGCATTTGCCAGCGCGCCGCCGCCGGAAGACTCGCGTGCTGTCAACCACGGTCGATCGGGATCGCCCGCGAAATAATCGGCCAGCTGCACGTGCGCCGCCACCACCCGCCCGATGGCATTGTCATTCAGCAATTCGCGCATCTTCTGCACAATCGGCCAGTAGCGGCGATAGTACGGCACGCTTAGCGGCACACCACGCGCGCGGCATACGTCCACGCACGCTTGCGCCTCGGCGGTGCTGATCCCCAGCGGCTTTTCGCACAACACGATCTTGCCCGCTTCCGCGGCGAGTTTGACATGCGTGGCATGCAGCGCATGCGGCGAGGCGATGTAGATCGCGTTCACGTCCGCGTCGGCGATTAACGCGGCGGGATCGGTGTACCAGCGGTGCGCGCCGTGCCGCTGCGCAAAATCGGCGGCTTTCATCGCATCGCGCCGCATCACGGCGATGAGTTCCGAGCTAGGCGTCTGATACAACGGCGGCCCGCTCTTGTATTCGGCCACGTTGCCGCAGCCAATGATGCCCCAGCGGATCGTGTCGATCATAACTTTGCCGCCGATTCTTGATCGAGGAAGAGATGCGCGTGCGGTGTCTTGCGCAAGATCGAGCCGGGACAATCTTCGCTGATTGGCCCGCGCAGCGAGCAGTGCACCGCAGCGGCTTTGCGCGCTTCCGGCACGATCGCTAGCACACGTTGCGCTGATAGCAGCGCGGGGATCGTCAGCGTGATGGCATGCGTGGGCACTTCATCCACTGACCTGAAATGCCCTTCGCCCACCTGCTGCCGCCGTGACGCTTCCGCCAGTCGAATGACTTTCACCCACGCCGGATCGTTGAACTCGGCAAAGGGCGGATCGTTGAACGCCAGATGACCATTCTCGCCGATGCCGAGCGCAGTCAGATCGATCGGGTGCGCGCGCAGCGCGGCAGCGTATTCCTGACAGACCTCTTCAGGAAAACGACCGTGGCTCACCACCGGGAAGAAGGCCTTGGGCGTCATGGCGTTTAAGAAATGCCGCCGCAAGAACTGCGGAAAACTGGCGGGGTGCGTTGGCTCAAGGCCGAGGTATTCGTCCATGTGGAAGACGTTGACCTTCGACCAGTCCAACGGCTTGGCGCGCAGCGCTTGCAGAAACGTCAACTGCGAATTACCCGTAGCGACGATGATGTTCGCTTCGTGGCGCGTGTCGAGGGCTGACTGAATGATCACCGCTGCTTCGGTGGCGGCCGCCGCGCCGAGATCCTCGTTGGTGGCGTAAATGCTGGTGAGCAGATCATTCCACTTGGTTTCATGCAGTAGTGCTGAACTCATAGCGCTCCTTGATAAGGCTGGTCGTAATTGTTAAGCCGTCGCGGCAGCGTCATTCCCGCGTGCGGTCAGCGGGAATCCAGTGGTTTTGCTGGCGTACATTGCCCATCAGTCATTTGGATGCCCGACGAAAGCACTCGGGCATGACGACCGAGCAGATAAAAATGTCCTGCAATGAAAGCCGCTTGCTGCGCACGGACTTCAGTCGTAAAGTGAACGTGGTCAACATACACATCTGAGCCGAGATTGCGCGTGAATGTGAACAGATCAATGGTTGCAATGCGGTACTCAAGCATTACGCGATCAGCGGCGGCATTGTACGCTTCGACATCCGCTTCAAAACGCTGAAAGGTCGTGTTCAACCGATTATGCCGTTCGTCGATTACGGGCGTGGTGCGGACCCAGATCGGGCGAGCGGCCAGGCGTTGTGCCTGGGCCAGGATTTCGCGCAAGTTCGCCTCATACTGATCGAGTGGAACTTGCACCGCGTGCGTCGTCACAGCGCGTTTGATGTCGTGCAGGCCGCAGTTGATCAGCAGGATGTCGAATGGCCGATCGGGTTGCCTAGTTTGCAAATAACTCAACACCAGCGATGAATCGCCGCCGTTCGCAGCGCTGGTGTCGTCCATACTGCCATCGGGCGCGGTCTTGCGCGAATAGGTTATGACGTCGGTCAGCCTGGCTTGCAGATAGGATCCGTAGTGAATTGAGATGCTGTCGCCGACGACGTGTAGTGTAGGTAGATTCACGCCACTATCACTCGCCACGGGGTAAAGTCATCGTTCCAGATGACGATGTCCGCGTCTTTGCCCGCTTCCAGGCTGCCCTTGCGATCGTCCACGCTGATGATGCGCGCGGGCGTAAGTGTCACCATGCGCAGCGCTTCGACGAGCGGAATGCCGACGACATCGATCAAGATCGGGATCATCTGATTCAACAGCGTCGTGCTGCCCGCAAACGCCGACCGATCGAACATCATGCCTACGCCGTCGCCCACCTCGTACTCCATACCGCCCATGACGAAACGCGATCCTTCAGGCAGGCCCGCGCCGCTGGTCGCATCCGAGATCGCGCACAACCGATCGGGGCCGATGCATTTATAGGCCAGCTTCATCAACGTCGGCGGCAGATGCTGGTTGTCCGCGATCATCTCGACGGTTAGATTGTCGAACGTCAACGCCGCTTCCAGCAATCCGGGCTTGCGCCACGGCCCTTCGCGCACCACGCTCGACATCGCGCTCCAGATGTGCGTGACGTGCCGCAAGCCATGATCCATCGCGGCGAGGACGTGCGTATCGTGCGCGGAACTGTGCCCTGCCGCAGGCACGATGCCGAGTCGATTGATCTTGTCCGTCAATTCGATCGCGCCCGGCAGTTCCGGAGCCAGCATGAAGACACGCAGCACATCATGATAAGCCAGCAGATCATCGACACTGCCGTCGTTTGGCGCACGCAGATAGCGCGGATCGAGCGCGCCCTTTTGCGCCGGGCTGGTGTACGGACTTTCCAGGTAGATGCCCAACACATGCGCACCTGGGCGATCTTCGCGCTGCCACGCGCGCACGAATTCACAGCATTGAACCAGATCAGGCAGAGGCGCAGGCACGATGGCCGCGCACAGGCTGGTCACACCCTGCCGCGCGTTCTCAGCGCAGATCGTGCCAAACGCCTCGGCTGTTGGCTCGTTGAACGTGTGACCCAGCGCGCCGTGTGTGTGAATATCGATCAGTCCCGGTGTGATCCAGCGGCCGCCCACATCGATCGGGTGGGTGTCCAGGCCGATCGCATCTCGATCGGTCACCGCCGCGATCCGGCCATTCTCAATCACGATGGCCTGTCCTTCGACGACGGCATGTGGCAGCACGATGCGCCCGTTGATCAGTGTCAGCTGATCGCTAGTGTGATTCATCGTCTCTTTACCTGATCAGCGACCTGGTCAGCGTCACGGCGCGGCTGGCATCGGTTGCAAAACCATCGGCGCCGATATCGCGGGCGTACGCTTCGGTGACGGGCGCGCCGCCGATGATGACCTTCACCTGATCGCGCAGCCCCGCCGCTTTCAACGCTTCGATCGTCGTCTTCATGTTGGGCATGGTCGTCGTGAGCAGCGCCGACAGGCCGACGATGGCGGGTTGATGCGTCTTGACCGCCTCGACGAATTTGTCCGGCGACACATCCGTCCCCAGATCGACGATTTCAAAGGCCGCGCCTTCCAGCATCATCGCGACGAGGTTCTTGCCGATATCGTGCAGGTCGCCTTTCACCGTGCCGATGACGACCTTGCCCGCCGACTGCACGTTGGCCTCCACCAGATGCGGTTTCAGCAGCGCCAGCCCGGTCTGCATAGCGCGCGCGGAGATCAGCATTTCCGGCACAAAGTATTCGCCTTCTTCAAAGAGGCGGCCTACTTCCTGCATGGCGCTGATCATGCCGTTGTTGAGGATGACGCCCGGATCGATCTGGGCATCGAGCGCGGCCTGCACGAACGCCGCGACTTCATCCATCTCGCCATTGAGCACGCTGTCATAAATTTTCTGCAACCGTTCATCCATGAGTGGGTTCCTTTCTTTCAACTGTACAGGGTGTGTAGGTCGTGGTAGAGCTGTTGTTGTGCGACCGGGTCTGGCACGTAAGTGACCACAATTAATTTCAACCCCGGCGTCCACAGGCGTTTCGCGAGCGTCAACACCTCGTCGGGATCACCCACCATCCGTGCATGGACGATGATACCGGTATTGACGAACGCGTCGCGGAAGGCTTCGGGCGCGTTCGGATCCGGATCGGTCTGCGGGCTGAACGCGGCATCGACCATCAACAGGTTATCGATCTTCTTCAACGCCGGCAGCCAGCGCGCGTAATCGCCGCACGAATGGATCGCCACGCCGCGAAACGCCGCGCCAATCTTGATGTTGTCGGCGACGCAGAACTTGTCGTACATCTTGGGCGAGATCATCACCAGATTGTCGGTACTCAAGCCGATGCCACGCCCCGTGCGCGCACTGGCAAAGCCGTGACCGGGCCGCGCCAGACAGTCGCCGATCAATTCGCTTTGCTGTTGCGTGAAACGGATAACGACCTCGGTGATGGCCGCTAGGATTTCCCGCACCCGATCGGCCTGATCGATCATGCCGGTGAAGAATGCGCTCGTGTCGATTAATTCGGTTGCCACATTAAGCGGCGCTTGCAGATCGCTCCACGAGATCGGCACGCGCCCCTGTGTCTGCTCGAGGAAATACGCGATCGTGTCGAGCGTATAACGCATGATCGGCACTTCGTCGAAATCACGCGGTGCGAGTGGCGGCACTTCACTGATCGCTTTGTAGAGCGGCCGCACTACGGGCGCTTGTCCCTCGAACCAATCGTACTCGCCGCCAAAGGCCGAGGCTGTCGTACCGATGCCGTACCACGGCTCGAGATAGGTTGGCGCATCGCTGGCGTAGTTCAATGATTTCAGCAAGCCGCCGAGTTGCAAGCGTAACGACTCGCGCATGTCGCGACAGGCGTCGCGGAAGACTTCGCCCACGCGCACCCGCTGCCACACTGCCAGGCCACCGGGCTTGCTCAGAAAATCGGCGTAACGTCGATCGGCTTCTGCGGCATAGGCCGCGTAACGCGCCAGATCAAATTGCTGTGGATCGATCGGCGTGACCGGCAGTGCCTGCGCGTCTTTGAGATTGTAGTTGAAAGTAGTGGTATTCATGTAGACGGTTAGCTAGGTCGCGACACCCTGCAAATCCAATTCATCGGCGCGATGGCAGCTGACGAAATGCCCGGGTGTGATCTCGCGGTATTCGGGCGCATCGACCTTGCAGCGCTCGATGGCAAACGGGCAGCGTGGATGGAAGTAGCAGCCCGGCGGCGGATTGGCGGGACTGGGCACATCGCCTTTCAGTTCGACATCACCCGACTTCACGCGCGGATCAGGTACGGGCACAGCCAGCATCAAGGCGGCGGTGTAGGGATGTTTGGGCGCGCGGAACAACTCTTGCGTTTCAGCCGTCTCGACGATCTTGCCCACGTACATGACCGTCACGCGATCGCAGATGTGTTTGACGACGCTGAGGTTGTGTGCGACGAACAGATAGGTCAGATGCAGTTCGCGCTGCAATTCCAGCAATAGGTTGAGAATCTGCGCTTGCACCGAAACGTCCAACGCGGACACCGGCTCGTCGGCCACCACCAAGCGCGGGGAGGAAGCGAGCGCGCGCGCAATGCCGATGCGCTGTCTTTGACCGCCGCTGAACGCGTGCGGGAAACGCTGCAAGAACTCCGGACGCAGCCCCACCACGCGGAGCAGCTCTGCTACGCGTTCGGTGCGTTCTTTGCGATTCTTCATCCCGCCCATCAACAACGGTTCGCCCACGATATCGAACAAGGTCATGCGCGGATTGAGCGAGGCGTACGGGTCTTGGAAGATCATCTGCATTTGCGATCGGATCGGGCGCAGTCCGGCGCGGGACAACTG
The DNA here is from genome assembly GCA_041738395.1 of Thermoflexales bacterium. Taxonomy (GTDB): domain Bacteria; phylum Chloroflexota; class Anaerolineae; order Fen-1058; family Fen-1058; genus Fen-1058. The sequence goes on along the minus strand of JBGSPW010000102.1, from coordinate 8,809 downwards.
GGCGAGATCGACGATCGAGTCATCGGCGTTGCGGAACAGCATCTCGCCGCTGGTCGGAATGTAAGCGCGCAGCACACAGCGCGAAGCGGTGGTCTTGCCGCAGCCGCTCTCGCCCACCAGCCCCAGCGTCTCGCCCTCGTTGATGAAGAAACTCACATCGTCGACGGCGCGGACATTGCCGACGACTTTGCGCCGGAGGCCGCCCGTTTGAATCGGGAAATACTTGCAAAGATGCTTGACGTCAAGCAGCGGCGTTGGGCTGGAAGAAGGCGCGTCGGTCACGATGATTGCTCCACGTCATGATAGAGAAAGCAGCTGGCGAGTTGCGGTTCGCCACCTGGCGCGCCCACCGGCAGCAGGGCGGGTGTGCGTTGATCGCAGCGGCCGGGTATGGCTTGCTGGCAGCGCGGATGAAACGGGCAGCCGCGCGGCTTGTTGAACGGATGCGGGATCGAGCCGCTGATGGTGGGCAGCTCTTCATGCGGCGTCGAGTTGATGCTGGGGATCGAGCGCAGCAGCGCCTGCGTGTAGGGATGTTTGGGCGCGTGAAAGATGTCGTCCACCGCACCCTGTTCCATCACGAGGCCGAGGTACATTACGACGACGTAATCGGCCACCTGCGCGATGACACCCAGATCATGCGTGATGAAAATGATCGCCGCATTCCGTTTTTCCTGTAATTCGCGCAGCAGGCGCAGCACTTGCGCCTGCGTGGTCACATCCACCGCCGTCGTCGGCTCGTCGGCGATGAGCAGGCGCGGATTGCACGACAGCGCCATCGCAATCATGGCGCGCTGGCGCAGGCCGCCGCTCAACTGCCACGAATAAGCGCCGAGGCGCTCTTCGGGCATGGGGATGCCGACGTCACGCAGTAGATCGATGGCAATGTGGCGGGCCTCGCGTTTATCTCTCGTCCGATGGAGCCTGATCGCTTCGATGAGCTGATTGCCGATCGTGTGGACCGGGCTGAACGCCGACATCGGTTCCTGCGGGATCAAGGCGATCTCCGCGCCGCGAATGGCGCGCATCTCTTTGCCGTGCGGATCGAGCTTCGTCAGATTGATCGTCTCTTCTACAGTTGAGCCGTTCTGTGCGGACACCGTGCGGTTCCAGATAATTTCGCCGCTTTCGATCTTGCCGGGCGGTTCCAGAATGCGAAGAATGGCCTTCATGGTGACGCTCTTGCCGCAGCCGCTTTCCCCGACGATGCCCAGCACCTGCCCGGCCTGCACGTCGAACGTCACCCCATCGACAGCTTTGACGATGCCTTCGTCAAGGTGGAAGTAAGCTTTGAGATCGTGGACAGACAAGAGCGGTTCAGAGTTGGTCATAGCGTGTGCCTATCGTATTGCGTACTGCGTCGTGCGTTTTACTCGTTACTTATTACTCGTCACGGATCAATGACTATACGGGTCGGCCGCGTCGCGCAAGCCGTCGCCAACCAGGTTGAACGCCAACACGGCGACCACCACCAGGATGCCGGGACTCAACAACCACGCCGCTTGCGCAATGGTCTGAATGTTCTGCGCTTCCTGCAGGAGCACACCCCAGCTAATGGCGGGCGGGCGCAGGCCCAGCCCCAGAAAACTCAGCGATGTTTCACTGACGATCAATACCGGGATCGCCAACGTCGCGGTGGCGATGATGTGACTGCTGAACGTGGGCACCATGTGCCGCATGATGATGCGCCAGCGGCTGCAGCCGGCCAGCTCGGCGGCCAGCACGAAATCTTCTTCACGCAGCGACAGGAAGCGGCCGCGCACTTCACGCGCCAGCGTCGTCCAACCGATCAGCGCGAGGATGATAGTGATGGCGAAGAAGACTTGTTCGGGTCGCCAATCGCGCGGCAGGGCAGCGGTCAGCGCCAGCCAGATGGGGATGGTGGGGATGGACTGCAGCAATTCGATCGTGCGCTGAATGACCACATCGATCGGGCCGCCGAAGTAACCCGAAATGCCACCCAGCACCACACCCAAGACCGTGCTCAAGATCACGGCGATCAAGCCGATCGTCATCGACGTGCGCGTGCCGTGCATCAAGCGGGACCATTCGTCGCGCCCCAACCGATCGGTCCCCAGAAAACCCAGGCGATCGGCGGGATCACCCGACGCGGGTTGGATCAGATGAAGGTTGGTTTCAATTACGCCGAAGATCTTGTAGCTGAAGCCGGGCGCAAAGAATGCCACTGGAATCTTAACGTTGGGATCGACTTGCCATTCCATGCGCAGTGTGGTCGGATTGCGCTTGCCCGTAACACCGGGCACCCACGGAGCCAGCTGGCCGTTATCGAACAGATGGAGCGGTCGGGGCGGGGTGAACGCGTGGCGCGCTTCGGAGAACTCCGGTTGCTCGGTGGCGAAGAAGTCGGGCACCAGGACTACGACGTACAACACGATCAGGATGCCCACGCAAACCAGCGCCAGACGATGTTTCTTGAAACGCCACCAGATCAGCGTCCAGTTGGAGGCGACTGAGATGCGTTCTTCGTTGTCTTTCTTCTTCAAGGTTGGAGTGACGCTCACGGCTTCTGGTGTGCTCATGCTCGTGCTCCTCCGGTGCGGATGCGCGGATCTAGCACGGCTAACAAGATGTCAGAGATCAGCGTCCCGACGATGGTCAACGCGCAGTAGATCAACAAGATGCTGCCGGCCAGATACATATCCTGGCTTTGCAACGCGCGCAACAGCAGCGGCCCGATGTTGGGCAGATTCATCACGGTGGCGACGATGAGGCTGCCGGAGAAGAGCTGCGGCAGATACCAGCCGATGGTGCTCACGAGCGGATTGAGCGCCAGCCGCACGGGGTATTTCAGCACTAGCCGCCATTCCGAAAGACCCTTGGCGCGCGCGGTGACGACGTAAGGCCGATTGAGCTCGTCCAGCAAATTAGCGCGCATGATGCGCGTCAGGCGCGCGGTGCCCGCGATGCCGATCACGACCATGGGCAGCCAGATGTGGCTGAGCAAGTTGCCCCACTTGTCCAGGGTCCACGGGGCATCGACGTATTCCGGCGAGAACAGGCCGGTGACGCTGATGCCGAAGTAGGAATAGGCGATCCACATTAAGATTAAGGCCAGCAAGAAGTTGGGTATGGCGACACCGATGTAATTCAGCACGGAGAAAAAATAGTCGATGAATGAATGCGGGTGCATGGCGCACAGAATGCCGGCGGGTATCGCGACAGCCCAGGTGAAGACGAAGGCGAACAGGGCCAGTACCACCGTCAACATCAACCGTTCGCCAATGAGCTCATTATTGGAGCGTTGATACTCCAGCGAGAGGCCCAGATCGCCGCGCAGGATGTTTTGGACCCAGAGCAGATACTGGACGTGAATGGGTTGATCGAGACCGAACTGCTCTGTGAGCGCCTCAATCTGCTCGGCGTCGACCGATGATCCCGACGAAGCCAGCGTGGCGACATAGCTGTCCAGATAGTCGCCGGGCGGCGCCTGGATCAAGATAAAGACGATGATCGAGAACAGGAAGAGCAGCACGGGCAGCAACAGCAGCCGTTGGAGCATGAAACGTAGCACTTGATGTCCTCCTGTTTCATTCGGAAGAAACACTTCCGGGATCAGTCATTCCCGCGTGCCGCGAAGCGTGGCGGGAATCCAGTAACCCATCAGCACGACTCGGTGATCATCAACCTGGATGCCCGCTACGCCCAGCGCACCTCCGCCGCAAAGTGGCGGGTAAGGCGAAAGCGTTCGGGCATGCCGACGGTAGGGGCGAGGTTGGCCGCACACAGCGCGGCACCTACGGCCTCGCCCCTACCGTCGGCGTAATGTTACTGTTCGTAATAGAACGTCTCGGTGCGGGCATTGCCTGGCGTGCGCAGCGGCCAGTCATTCCCCAGCGTGGGTGGCAGGTTGTGCATCTTGTCATTCACCACCACCACGCCCTGCACCATCGGCGACAGGCCAATGATGCTGGCTTCGTAAGCCTGATCGACCCAGAGCGTGTAAAGCTCTTTCGCAATCGCGATCTGCTCTTCTGGTCCGACCGTCTTCGCCTTATCGATCAGCTCGACGATCTTCTTCAATTCGGGCGTCGGCTCCACGCCTTCTTTACCGCCTGTCGCATACCACGTACGAACCAGCGGCGCCAGGGCAAGGCCGGGGCTGGTGCGCGGATCGTACTTGGGCGCGCCGGTGAACGGGAAGCCGCCCGTGTCCTCGTTCCAGATTTCGGTCTGAATCTCATTGCTCTCGCGCATCTGGAAGTGCAGCGCGCGCTCTCGGTTCTGTACGATAGTCTTGATGCCGACCTCTTCCCAGTTCTTGGCGGCAAGCTGGGCCACGTCACCCCATGGACCGAAAGCGTTCACCCAAGAGATTTCGATCGTTACGGGCGTATCCGTACCGGGATAGAGGCGATAGCCTTCCGCGTTCTTCTTGTCCAGCCCGATCGAATCGAGCAGCTCATTAGCCTTGGCCTGATCGAAGTCGGTATACTTCTTGGTGACTTCATCGCCTGGATAGTAGGGATGCCATGGCGACGCCACGGCATTGCGCGGCTCACCTAGGCCCATGAAGGCCGATTCCTGGATTTGCGACCGATTGATCGCGTGCGACAGGGCGATGCGGAAGTCGCGATTCTGCATCAGCTTGCCCAGCTCAGGATCTTTCTGGTAGGTCTGATTGAACATGATCACCGCGTCAGATCCGCCGAAGCCCGGCCAGGTGATGATGTGATAATTCTCCTTTTCTTCATTCTCTTTCAAGACGGGGTAGTTCGTCATGACGACGTGCCGGTCTTGCATGTCCAACTCGCCCGCGATGGCGGCCAGGTTCAGGGCATTAATGTCGGCGAAGAAGGTGAAGCGCACTTCGTCGATGTAAGGCAGTTGATTGCCGGCGGTGTCCACGCCCACGTAGTACGGATTGCGCTTCAGCGTAAAGATTGGCTCGCTGATGCGGCTGGTGGGATACCAGGCGGCCATGGTGGGCCGATCAGGATTTTCAAAGGGCGCGTTCTTGCTGGCGAAGAGCTCGGTCCAGGTCTTGAATTTGGCATCGGCCACCATCTTATCGATCGCAGCCTGATCGCCATACTTGGGATGGAATTGCTTCAAGTACTGGGCGGGCAGGAAGGTGGCATAGGTGCGGTCGCCGCCGTCTTTGTTGGCCAGTTCATACAGGAACAGCGTATTCGGCTCGGCATAGGTGAACTTCACGGCGTAGTCGTTGACCTTCTCAACCTTGGCCACCGAGCCATCGGCGTTCTTCATCCATTTGGGCAGCGACGGCGTGATGTCTTTGTTCAACAGCACATCTTCGTACCAGAACATGATGTCGTCAGCCGTCATGGGCGTGCCGTCTGACCACTTGGCGCCCTCGCGCAGCAGGATGGTCCACTCTTTGAAGTCGGCGGAATTCTCCCAGCCCAGCGCGACCTTGGGTTCGACCTTGGTGCCGTCGGGTGAGAAGCGGACGAGGCTATCGTATACCACGCGGACGTAACCGTTGTAGTCCGACGGGCCGGTGAAGCCGCGCCGCCACGTGCCGCCGTATTGGCCGACGCCTTCAGCGCCTTCGACCACCAGCGGTTCCTTGGGCAGGCGCTCATCGACGGGCGGTAGGCTGCCGGCCTTCACCTGATCGGCCAGCATGGGGGCTTCGCTGAACTTAGCGGCCGGCGGGGCTGGCGGTTCGGTCGGCTTGACCTCGGCGGGTTTTTCAGTCGGCTTGACTTCGGCAGGTTTTTCGGTCGGTTTGACCTCGGCCGGTTTCTGCTCCGCCGCAGGCTGTGCCGCGGGGGCCGGCGTTGGCGGCGTGCCGCAGGCGCCAACGAGCAGGGCGACAATCACGAGGGCGGCAAACAAACGATACAGATTGTGTTTCATCTCTGCGCTCCTTGATGTGACATGGGTTTAAGCGATCGGGTCGATTCACTTAACGGGCGGATATCAACACAAAACGATTTAGCAGCGAATGCCTCCTTTCTCCTCTTTGTTTTTCCGGGCGGTCAATGTGCGATCTTCACCTGATTGAAATCCCAGCCAAAATGGGCGCACAGCGTCTGCACGTGGCTGTCCCAGGTGGGTTCTGCGGCGGGCTTTTCGCCGACGAAGGCATCCACGCTCAAATAACGCAGCGTGGCTGAACCGGCACACTTGATGGAATGCAGCGTCTGCGGCAGGATGCGCACCACATCGCCGGGTTTCACGCTGAAGTGCTGCGCCGGATCGCCAATGGTTAACGTGCCTGCGCCTTCCATGACGTAGAAGATCTGCTCGGTGTCGTCGTGTTGATGCAGCGGCGGCGCCTCACCAGGTTCCAGCACGACGATGAACACTTCCGTCGTGGCGGCCTCGGTCCGATCGAGCACCAGATCATTGACGTGCGTTGGATAGCGATAGCGAATCGTGTCGGTGGTGCTGAAGACGTAGCGAGTCATGAAATCACCTTTGGGACGCCGATAAACGCCGATTAGCGCAGACCATGAAAGCGCTCCGTTCCCCGTCTTCGGGGAACGCCCTCGGGACGAGGGCTACGAGCATGTTCGAGTCAGTTGCTTTTGCAATCCGCGTCCGATACGGCCTTTGTCAACGCATCGATCATTTCCGGCGGCGTGTCGGGGCTGACGCCGCCGCCTGCCGATAAGATCAAACTGCGCCCGGCGGTTTTCTCAATGCACGATCGAGCCCAGGCTGTTACTTGATCCGATGTGCCGCGTACCATCAGATCGAGCGGCGGCACGTTGCCCATCAATGCGATGCCGGGCATCTGCGCCTGCACGTCGGCGATGTCGTTGGTGTGGCTGAAATTGAAAACGTCAAAGCCGAGTGACGCCATCGGTGTGATGAGATGCGGGCAGGGCGTATCGTTGTGAAAGACCTTGATCAGGCCGTCGAACTCGGCAAACAGGCGCGTCATCAACGGTCGCGCAAATTGCTCGAACAACTTGGGCGACAGCATGCCGACGATATCGTCCAGCACCAGAATGCCTTCGGGCGCGCGCAGCACGTCGAGTTGGGCACGCAGCCAGCGGATGATGGTCGTGGTCAACGTGTCAAGCAGTCGCTGAGTGGTTTCCGGCTCTTTCTTCATGGCAATCAGCAATTCAGTGATGCCCAGCAACCAACCTGCTACCGCAAAGGGGCCGCGTGCCGCGACCATCTTGATGGATTCACCTTCGGGCAGCAAGCGTTTCTCCGCATCAAGATAGCGCTGCAAGACGAGCGGCATCAAGCCGTGCTGCTGTGGATCGGGCGGTTCGATGTCGGCTAGCACTTTCAGCCCGCCGCGCACCGGCTCAATCGCAGGTGGTTGATCACGATGCCAGACGATGCGCGCGCCCAACGCCGAGGGTTCCGCCGCCATGCCATATTCGATCCAGTAGCCGGGAATCCAGGCGACGTCTGGGAAGCGTGTGTTCAGGCCCAGATAGATGCGCAGCCACTCGTCTTCGCGCAAAAAGAAATCGAGCGTGTTGATACCGGCATAACCGGGCAGCCACGGACTGTCCACGATCAGGGCAACTGGAATCTGATCGGCTTGCCCGCCGCGCGCAACTGTGGCGAAACGTTCCCATGGATTCATGCGTGATGTCCATTCGAACTACTGATTGGAGCCGGGCCGGTGGATTCGCGCACGATCAGCGGACTTTCCATCAAGGTGTAACCTTCCTCGGGTGGGGGCTGGCCCTGAATCATGCGCCGCAACGTTTGCATCGCCACGCGGCCCATGCGATATTTGGGCTGCGCGATGGTGGTCAGCGGCGGATTGGTGTGGGCGGCCATGGCGATGTCATCGATGCCGATGACCGAGATGTCTTCCGGCACGCGCAAGTGATGCACGCGGATCGCATGCAGCGCGCCCAGCGCCATCAGATCGTTGTAGGCCACCACCGCGGTCGGGCGTTCAGCCGCCGGCAGCGTGAGTAGAGCGCTCATCGCCTGAAAGCCGCCATCTACGCTGGGAAAACTCACCGAACACAGCTCAGACCGAAACGGTAGACCGGCTTCGGTCAGCGCTGACTCAACGCCACGCCACCGGGCTTGCGAAGCTTCCGACTGAACCGGCCCGGCCAGATAGGAGATGCGCGTATGATTCAGGCTGAGCAAATGACACGTGGCCCGATAGGTTGCCGCCTGAAAATCGACCATGATGCACGCCACGTGTGGATGGCGTACCGGCCGGTTGAGTACCACCATCGGAATTCTCTGATGGCTGATCGCTGCGGCCAGCTCTTCCGACGCGATGCGCGATCCGCCGACGATAACGCCGCAGATGGATTGCGTGCTCAACAGGCGGAAATACTGCTTTTCACGCTGCACGTCTTCGGCGGTGTCCAGCAATAGCGGCAGATACTCGTCGGCGCTTTCGTCTTGCACGCCGCGCACAATTTCGGCAAAGAAGGGATTGAGAATATCGGGAATGAGCAGGGCGATGGAATTGATCTGCGGCGCTTTCACCGAGCGGTGAGGCACATGCTGATAGCCCAACTCCGCCGAAGCGCGCAACACCTGTTTGCGCACATCTTCGCTCACGGGGACGGTATTGTTCAGCACTCGCGAGACGGTCGAAGGAGAAACGCCGGCTTGCCGCGCTACTTCAGCCAGACTGGGATGGACCTGCTTGGTGCTCATGGTCACGTCTTTCTGAAACGCTTGCTGAAACTTGCACGAATTTTCATGAAACAGTATACTTCTTTTCAGAAAAAAGTCAATAACTTTGTGATGGATGTCCAGGGCTTTTCCAAAGTCGTGCGGGAGTTATCAAAAGACCTTTCTCCAAGTAAGATGGGAGTGGATTAGACCACCATCAACCGGGAGAAAGGCCACATGGAGTGTACCGCACTTAATC
>JBGSPW010000091.1:0-12015 GCA_041738395.1 Thermoflexales bacterium | reverse complement strand
CCACATAGCCCATTGGCTGGCCTGGTTCTATTCCTGAAAGGCGTCCCCGCTTTTCAATTATCGTTGGGCTTCCATCGCCCGCGCCAAATTGAATCCGGATGAACGATTCGTCGCCTGATTGCGCAAAACCTACGCTAGGCGGGATGCTTCTCGCAATGACGGATAGACGTTCTGTCATTGTTCATTTGTCATTCCAAAGGACTTCTCATGCCACCACTTCCACCCGAACTCCGCGTCGAGATTCGCAAAGTCGGCGATCAATATCTGGCCGTGACGGAACGCGCCAACGGCGGCGAGGTGTGCTCAAACACCTTCACGCATGACCCCGACAAGTTGATCCACCTCGAGCCGCAATGGATGTTGGAACGTGGCGTGCACAACGTGGCTGAATCATTGAAGACCGATGTCGCCACCGCCGATCGTCCGCCGGATGACAAACTACTGATCGATTACGGGCAGCGCCTGTACGCCTATCTCTTCGGCGATGGACACAGGCTGCAAAACTTCTTTGAGTTTGAACCAAGCTATGGTCGCGAAGCCCGCCTCACCCTGCGCCTGCATCCCGAGGCCGCCGCGCTGTGGAGTCTGCCGTGGGAGTATCTGCACGACGGTACAGAATTTCTGAGCCTCAACGGTCGCTTGCTGGTGCACCGCATGCCCCACGGGATGGCCGAACTGCATCCTGCCGAAGGGACGCCACCGCTGCGCATCCTCGTCATCATCGCCTCGCCCGACGATCAGGCCGAACTGGACGTAGAGCGCGAACTGGCCGTGATGCAAGAGGCGCTGGACGACTTGCGCCGCGCCGATCAGGTGCAGGTCGATTACCTCGACGACGCGACGCTGCCCGCGCTGCAAGACGCGCTCAGCCGCACGCCCTATCACGTACTGCACTTCACGGGTCACGGTGCATTTATCAAGAAGGACAAAGACGACAAAGAAATCAACGAAGGCAAGTTGTGCTTTGAGGACGCCGTGGGGCAATCGGATTTGATCGGACCGCAGGAGTTGCGCCCCTTGTTGATCGGCCAGCGCGATCTGCGGCTGATCGTCCTGTCGGCCTGCCAGAGCGCCAAGACCAGCGGACTGGACGCCTTCGACAGCGTGGCGACGGGCCTGCTGCGCGCCGATCTGCCCGCCGTGCTGGCGATGCAGTTCAGCATTCTCGATACTTCGGCGATTGAGTTGGCGCGCGTCTTCTATGCCGAACTGGCGCGCGGTCGCACGCCCGAAGAAGCGCTGAGGCAAACCCGCTTGGCCTTGCGCCACCTCGACGAAGCGCGCCCACCCGAATACCGTCGCTTCGATTGGGGCGTGCCCGCGCTGTATGTGCGCGCGCCGGGTCTGCGCTTGATCGATCCCGCGCGTCCTGCCGTAGGGCAAGATGCCATCTTGCGCGACGTGCGTGATTTGGGCGGGCTGATGTTGCCGCGCATTTTCGTCGGGCGGCGCAAGGAACTGCGCGATCTGCGTCGCGCGCTGCGCACCCATACGCCGATCTACGTGCGCGGCATTGGCGGTGTGGGCAAGACCACGCTGACGGCTAAACTGCTGCAACGCCCCGGCGTCGAGCTCGATGGGAACCCGCTTGTCATTCGCTGTAATGAATTGACGCAACCCGTCGATGCGCTGAACAAGATCGCCTCATTCTGGCGGGCGCAGGGCAAGACCAATCACGCCGAGGCCGCCGCACTGCTGCTCGCCTCGAATCTTGATCCGGCTGATCGAGCGCGACAAGCCCTGCAAATGCTCGCCGCACAGCGCTACGTCATCGTCTTCGACAACCTCGAATCGTGGTTCGATCAATCAACAATCAGCAATCCGCAATCAACAATTCTTGATCCCGTCATGCGCGACATCTTGCGCGGCTTCCTCTCCGCCTACGATGTACGCACCACGCTGATGTTCACGGGCCGCTATCGCTGGGCGGGCATCGAGGCGCTGCCGCCGCAAAACCGAGTGGACATCCACCTGCCCGGCCTCACGATGCGCCAAGCCATCTTGCTGATGAACGCGTTGCCTCGCCTGAAACTTGCACCGTTGAGCGATCAACTGGCGGCTTATCAACGCGTGGGCGGCCACCCCAAGACGATCGAACTGCTGGACGGCTGGCTCGGCACGGGCCGCTCCTTGCGCGCCCTGCTGGATGATCCCGCCTTGAGCGACCAACTGGCCGAACAATGGGAAGCCTACTTCCTCAACGACCTGCTGGCCCGCCTCGCCCCCGCCGAACGCGACGCCCTCACCACCCTCGCCATCCTCGAAGAACCGTTCTGGTGGGAAATGGCGCGCGACCTTCTCGCCGTCCCCCCTCGCCCTGCGGCCAGCCGTCCCGCCGCTTCGCGGACACGGGAGGGAGAGGGCGCGCGTAGCGCGGGTGAGGGTGACATCCAATCCCTGCTCTCTCACCTGCTTGATCTCTCCCTCATCCAACCCTCGCACGTCGACAAAGACGGCGACGCGTGGTACACCCTGCACCCCGTCGTGCGCGAATACTTATTACACCCCATCACCACCAATGCCCGACGCGACCTGCACCTCTGCGCCGCCACCTTCTACGGTACGCCGTTTGTCGAAGCCGCACGGCAACATGTAGCCAAAACCGGTCAAGCTGCAACCGAGGAAGAAATCGAACAATTTGCCCGCAACGATCCCGGTGTGGTTGGTTCATGGACACACCAAACTGATGACATGAATTACGCCCACTGGGCGATGGATCGCGCCCTGCAATGGCAGCACCATCTCTTTCAAGCCGAGCAGGTCTATGAGGCGGGCCGCATCACCAACGCCGTGTACGATGTACTCGCCCGCTGGGGCCAGCGCGATTTAGCCAAGGCTCTTTTGTGTCGCGACATCGACTCACTGGAAGACGCCTTCGAACGCGCTACCGCGCAGGGCAATCTGGCGACGCTGCTCAAGGACGAAGGTTGTTTAGTTGAAGCACTGGAAGTATACGAAGAAGTGTATCAGATCTTTGTTGAATTAGATGCAAAGCAGAACATGGCAACGGTATTATCTCAGATGAGCACTACCCATGGGCAAATGGGCGATCTCGACCGTGCCATCGACAAGCAGCAAGCCTCGCTGCAGATCAATCGCGAGATTGGTCACGAAGAAGGTCAGGCCATCAGCCTGCAGCAGCTCTCGACGCTCTATCGCATGAAAGTAGATTACGACGCGGCACTGGCCTACAGCCAGCAAGCGGAGGCGCTGAACCACAAATTGAACCGCCAAGTTGGCGTAGCCACAAATCTTCACGAACAGGGCCTCATCTTTAATCGCCTCGATCGTAAACGAGACGCCTTCAACCGCTTCAGGGAAAGCTTAAGCATCGTTCGCCAAATCGGGGATGAGTCCGGCGTGGCGGACAGCCTCGGCGAAATGGGCAAGTTGTACAGGGATTCCGGACTAATGCGCGAGGCGATTACCGCCTTCAATGAGGCGCTGGAGATTTATCAGCGGCACGGTGATCCGAAGATGGGGCAGATTCTTGAATTCATGGGCACTGTTCACGAACGACAAGGCGAGTACGCCGCCGCGTTGGAAAAGTATCAGCAGGCGTTGGGCATTTTCCAGCAAGTGGGCATGGCGCGTGAAGTGCAGTTAGCGCAACGGGACATCGCGCGGGTGCGGGGGAAGATGGGGCAACCGTAGGGGCGAGGCATTCGCCAATGACATCCCGCCTGACAGAAACCGTGCCGCGGCTTGGATGCTGGTTAACACGAATTCGTGTGCGAATGCCTCGCCCCTACTGACGATTATGATATAATCGGCCCGCACGGCAGCATCGTGCGCCGCATCGGGCGGTTAGCTCAGCTGGTTAGAGCGCCTCTCTTACAAAGAGGAGGTCGTAGGTTCAAGTCCTATACCGCCCACCAAACACAAAAGCCGCCGGGGATTACTCGGTGGCTTTCGCGTTTATGGTTGACTACTGCAATACTTTTACTGTCAGCCCGCGTCCGCGCAGGCTTGGAACACGTATAAATAATCGCCAGACATTTTGCAGTTGACAAACAGGCACGGCTCTGGTATTATCTCGCCCACGTGAAAGCGTGCTGGACCCGTGGTGTAGCGGCCAAACATGCGGCCCTGTCAAGGCCGAGATCGCGGGTTCGAATCCCGTCGGGTCCGCTGTTACAACAGAAGAGTTCCCTAATAGAGGCAAGGACGCTGGAGTAGGTTGACAGCCGACGATCGCGTCGCCTCGCAAGAAGACTGATTCGACTAGACCTCGAATCAGTCTTTTTTGTTCGATTGGTAAAATCTGCGCCCAGTGCTGTAACTGCTGAACGCTAAAGCCGCTGAATGCAAGGCTATCACCAGTGGTAAAGAATGTCAAGCTCTTTTTCAAATTCTCCAGGCGCGACTTTTCGGCCTCGTAACTGACGCGATCCATCTCACCTGCCAAATACAACGTGCGTGCGCGCTCGCAGCGCAATTCTGCTTCATGGAGGCGGGTTTGCGCGGCTTCGAGATCAGGCACGCTGACCGCAGATTCAAGTTTGCCAAGCAACCATTCAACAATGGCTTGCTCTTTGTCCGCGCGCACCAGCGCTTGAGGGCAGTCTCTCAGATGTTCGATCTGGGCTGCATCACGATAGTAGCGCGTGCCATGAGCCGAGACACCGCGAAAATGCGCACCACAATAGCCACAGCGCAGGACACCGGTGAGCGGAAAGATCTGTGCTGCGTGATCAGGACTTTCGCGCGGATTGTGATAGACCAGGGTGCGCACTTCCTGCACACGTTGGTACGTGGCTGCCTCGATCAACGCCGGGTGTTGGCCGGGAAAGATTTCCGGTGGGTTGTTACCGCGGTGCTTACGCCCATCGCCGTAATAAGGCACTTGACCGGTGTAGAACACTTTCTGCAACAATTCCCGTACAGTATCCTTCGTAATCGGTTTCGGTGTAGTGTAATTGATCACGCCGCGCGTGCGGAAGTGAATCACTTCGTCGGTGGGCAACCGATGCTCATAAGCTTGCAAGGCCGTGGTTACACTCGTGTCCGAGTAGTCGCCCGTCGCATACCATTCGTACGCCAACTTCACGGCGACGCTATCAATCGGATGCGCGATCAGGGTCTTCCCATCAGTTTTGTTCGGCTGGCCGAAGTCCGGACAGTAACCCGCTCCATTCGGATCCTGGCATTGGGCGCACAGACCCCGGCAATAGCCAAACGGAATTGAGCCATTCCACAAACCCTTACGCGCCCGTTGATGTTTCCCTTTGCGTGTTTCCTGGCGCAGGTTGTCGATATAGATCTCTGCTAACATGCCTAAAACCGTCAGGGTCAATTTGCCCCAGGGAGTCGTGAAGTCGAGCCGCTCTTGCACGGAAGCGAACGATACACTCCACGCGTTGAGTTGATCGAGAGCGACCAGCAAGCCGCCCAGATGCCGGAAGAAGCGATCGATCTTATCGACGACGATCACATCGAATTTGCCGGCCGCGGCGTCGTCAAATAGACGCTGCAACTCGGGGCGCTCGCTGTCCTTTTTCGCCGACAGGCCGGCATCGGTATACAACCCCGTAAACGTCCAGCCCTGCGTGACCACATATTGCCGGATGTTGTTCTCTTGCGCGTCGAGGCTGTGACCGTCAACCTGTTCGCGCATCGACACGCGTCGATACCCGGCGGCCCGAAATGTGCTATGATGCATGTATCTCCTTTCGAGTGAAAAATTGTTGGTGATTCATACAACCCCATCAGCAGGCTAAAGACACATGCCCAAGAAACTTGCGCCACCCACGGAACGCCGCTTAGCCAAGCAACCCAGTCAATACAATTCAAAGCCGTTCATTACGCGCATTCATCGGCTGCTTGAGGAGCGCAATGAGAGTTATCGTGAAGCGGCGTTAGCCTCCAGCTTAGATCATCAAGCCCTGCACCGCTATCTCACTGGTTATCGACGACCCCATATGCACGCGTGTATCTTGCTGGCCGATCATTTTGGCGTCAACCCCAACGAGTTTCTGCAACTGGCCAACTATCCTCCGCTCAAGGTCTTCGATATTCAGACAGTCAGCGCCGAGCGGTTGCCGCCCGAGGCAGTCGATGTGGCGCTGGATCTGGCGCGTATTCCCGACCCCGGTGTGCGCAAGGCAGTGGCTGAAGCCATGCGCGCATTGCTCAAGCAATACTTCAGAGTATAGACAAGCGCGCATCGTCAGGGCGTAGCTGGCTCGGCATCCTCAATCCCCAGCAGCGCATCGAACGGGCTGTTGGCCAGGGTTAACCGTATTCTCCCCTGCGCATCAAAAAACACCCCCGTGAACATAGCCGTCAAAAGGCCGCGTTGTTCGATGGGCTCCAGCTGTCGCCACAATTTTGAAAAGTCCTTAAACTGCGGGATCAGCGTGGCGGCGCTCGGATGGGCGGAGGGGTGCAGCCGGCGCAGCTGCGCATTAATCTGCGAGATCTTCTGAATGGCTTGCGCACGCCCCAGTAATTGATCGGCATGCAGGCTCTTGACCCGCTCCAGCTCCTGCTGTAATTCAAAAGTTTGGCGCTTGTATTCCAATAGGCCGTCATCGTTCAGGAAGTAGGCGATGATCAAGTCATACCATTCGGGTGGAATCACCAGGCGATCAAGCAGCGCCGTGACCCCCAGTTCGATCTTCTCGAGCGGAATGTTGCGATGCCGATCGGCCAGCTCCCGGCCGACCGGTTCGGCGGCTAAATCCAACGAAGCGAGCACTGAATCATCGGGAGGCAGGGCGCGCCGCTTACGCTGGCGATAGGCATCCTGACAACGACCACACCGTCCGTAACTGCGCTGATCGGAACTGCCGGTTGAGCCGCGCAGATTAGCCAGCGTGCCGTCATAGGAATAACACTCCCAACAGCGCGCGACGCTGGTATAGGGATTGATCCGTTTGGGCTGGCCGTTCGAGGTCGAGGTCCGGCTTTTGTTTTGACGGATGATCTGATTCTGTTGCCACAATTCAAACGGAATGATGGCTTCATGACGTCCCTGGATGAGCTGCAAGGGAACACGACGATTGGGCCCCGCTTGCTTCAGGCGGTCAGGTTTTCGATCGGGATGCTCTGGGTCATCATCCATATCCAGAGGTTTCGATGGGTAGCGGGCCACGAAACCGGCATCAAACGGACTGAGGATCCTGATTCGAATCGTGGATTCCGTGAAGAGGCCCGGTAGGGATTGTCCGGCCACCCCCTTCGTGCGGAATCGAACGACCTGCCCATCGGGCAAGCGGAAAGCGTGTGAGTTCAAATAATCGGCAATGGCCTGATAACTCCAGCCGTCATGATAGAGATAAGCAATCAACCGGGCGGCGTGTTGTTCGATCGGATGCGGCACCCACACGCGCCCATCTCCACGATCGGGTTCGCCCACCAGCGGGCAGTAGCCCGGCCCGTTCGGATCGGTGCAATGCGAGCAAAGGCCCTTGCAGTAGCCGAGACGGAGTGAGCCGTTGGGCAAACCGCGCTCAAAGCGGGCTTCCTTCATCTCGCGCACACGCTCACTCGTAATGCGGACGTAGAGTTCGGCGAATGCGCCTGACATGTAGAGCATCATGCGCCCGGCAGGCGAATCAGTGTCAAATTGCTCGGTGATAAAGATGACTCGAACCCTATACCGTAAAGCCAGGTTCATGAATTTGATCAATGAGCCGAGATTACGAAACGACCGATCGATCCGGTGGAAGAGCACGAGATCTATCCGGCTCGGTGGCTGCGCCCGTTCAAGCCGTGTTGGACGTCTTGCCTGAAGCGAGTCTGGTGGTGATGACGACCTGTCACAGCCAGGTCGTGCATGAACTCGCGCCGTCGGATGTCACCGTCGTGTCTATTGGCCCCTTTACCTTCGAGGAAACAGAAGCGTTTTATCGTGCTCTGTGGCAGCGGGCCCGTTTACGGCGTGAAGCGGAAACCTCAAATACAGAATCATCGCAAGGGTAATAGTTGAGGCAGTCACGCCACGCTTGAAGGGGTTGCTTCTCTTTACGCATCAACCCATACTTTCCCTCTGACGTTGAGTGAACAACGCGGTAAAGGTCGGCTGCCCCAGACTGATTGCGCAACCGCGATCAGGGAGTTGGACGTTCGATCAGTGTGCCGCGTTGCTCGATCAGCAGATCAATACCCACGTTGATAAGTCTGTGTCAGACGAGGCTTGTTCGTTTGGCTAAGGGATAAAGTACCGATGAACATCTCCACCGACGCTCTTCTCACCGCTTCACCTAAAGGCGCAGCCACAATCGACTCCAATCACTTCGGATCAGATCGCCACCGGGAGGAGAGCGTGACTGAAAGCGAACAACTCATGCGGACCAGCGCCGCGCGCCCCTCCATCCGCTTCTACCATTCAGACGACCTCCGCGCCCGGACGCTGGCGCTCCTCGCTGCGCTGGAACAGCCGCGTGACGATCCGCGCCACCGCGACACTCTGACCGACCTGGTGCTGGAACTGCTGGACACCGGCCTGGCCTACTATTTTCTGCGCCCACTCAAACTGGCGCAGGCGGGTTTCGTCGCCGAACAGACCGCGCGCCTGGGGCTGGACAGCGTGCGACACGCCATGTCGCCCGTCATTCGCAGCATCATCGGCCGCCTCGATAAACGCCAATTGATCATCGTGTGCGGCCACCTCCGGCAGCTCATGGAATGAAGCCGGGGCGCGCCGCCGGTCAATTTCTCTCTGCGCGCGGTTTCAGGTAGAATGACATCCATCGGTTGTCAGTGGTGAGCAAGAACGCGCAGAACATCCGCCGACGGTTACAATTGCCGACAGCCCTTGTGCTATACTAAAACCGGATGACGTCGGTAGGCGCATCCGACACCCATTTTTGGCGAAAATCCCCTATGCCCGATCAAATCAACCAGGACGAAATCAACAGCATTCTCTGGAAAGCGTGCGATACCTTTCGCGGCACGGTCGATCCGTCCGAGTATAAGAACTACATTCTGGTGATGTTGTTCGTCAAGTACATCTCTGATGTCTGGCGCGACCACTTTGATGACTACATGCAGCGCTACAAGGACAACGAGACGCGCGTGCGCCGCCAATTGGACAAGGATAAATTCAAACTGCCCAAGGGCTGTACGTTTGACGCGCTCTACGAGCAGCGCAATGCCGCGAATCTGGGCGAGATCATCAACATTGCCCTGGAAAAGATCGAAGACGCCAACAAAGAGAAACTGGAGGGCGTCTTCCGCAACATCGACTTCAATTCCGAGTCTGCGTTGGGCCGCACGAAGGAGCGCAACGAACGCCTGCGCCATTTGCTGAATGACTTCGCCGACAAGCGGCTGGATTTGCGCCCGTCCCGCACTGGCGAACGTGACATCATTGGCGACGCCTACGAATACCTCATCGGTAAATTTGCCTCCACGGCGGGCAAGAAAGCGGGCGAGTTCTACACGCCGCCCGAAGTCTCGACCCTGCTGGCCTGGTTGGTTGATCCACAGCCGGGCGACCGGATTGGCGACCCGACGACGGGTTCCGGCTCATTGCTGATCAAGTGTACCAAACGGGTCGGCGACGCGAACTATTCGCTGTTCGGGCAGGAAAACAACGGCTCGACGTGGGCGCTGGCGATGATGAATATGTTCCTGCACAACGTCACTTCGGCCCGCATCGAGTGGGGCGATACGCTGCGCAACCCGCTGTTGGTGGAAGACGACCAGCTCATGAAGTTCAACGTGGGCGTCGCCAACCCGCCTTTTTCGCTGGATAAATGGGGCGCGGAAGGCGCGGCCAACGACCGCTTTAAGCGTTTCCATCGCGGCGTCCCGCCCAAAAGCGTTGGCGATTACGCCTTCATCACGCACCTGATTGAAACGATGGATCCGGTGGATGGCCGCGTAGGTGTGATTGTACCGCACGGCGTCTTGTTTCGCGCCGGAGCCGAAGGCAAGATTCGTCAGGCATTGATTGAAGAGAATTTGCTGGATACGGTGATTGGCCTGCCGCCCAATTTGTTCTTTGGCACCGGCATTCCGGCGGCGGTTCTGATCTTCAAGCGCAAGAGGAAAGACCGCAAGGTGTTGTTCATCGACGCCAGTCATGATTTTGAACAAGGCACCAATCAGAACAAATTGCGCAATGAAGACATTGAGAAGATTCTAAAGACCTATCACAAGCGTCAGGGTATCGAGAAATACGCTTATCTGGCCGAATATGATGAAATTCAAGAGAATGATTTTAATCTCAACATCACGCGATATGTGGACACGTTTGAAGAGGAAGAAGACATTGACATTGCCGCTGCGCAAACGGAGATACAAGCGCTTGAGCGAGAGTATTCTGAAATTGATGCATCAATGACGAAATACCTCCAGGATTTGGGATTTGCACCATCAGTACAAGCTGGTAAATGAAATATGGAATCACAGAAATTTATTATCCCTAGTGGATGGACGCTTAGTAAAGTTGGATCATGCTGTGAGATTCGCGATCAACTTAGTATTACAACGAGACTTTCATTACTACGAGACTTTTGCATGATACACTCCATGGCGACACTTCACACAAGGAATCGTCATGGCACACAAATTGAAACAACGCCCGCCTCGCCGCAATCAGCCGCCGGCCAGCGGTCGTCCAGCAGGACTCAAGTTGACGGCTCAAGATCAGGAAGCGATTTGCCAAGCGTTGACCGACTATCACCGTCTGTTTCAAAACTGCTTTTATCGACGCGAGCAACGACACTGGTCGGCATTGTATCTGTGCGGACAATTGTCGAAGGTGGAACGCAAAACCATTGAGCCGATGCTGCTGGAATTGGTGGGGCCTGATCGCAATGCCGTGCGCGCTGTCCAAGAGTTCATTGGTGCCGGCCAGTGGGAGGCGCTGGATGTGATTCGTCGCCATCAGGCTTTGGTGGCGCAGTCGTTGGGCCATCCCCGTGGCGTGGTCATGGTCGACGGCAGCGGGTTCCCGAAGCAAGGCGCACATTCGGCAGGTGTCGCCCGTCAATATTGTGGGATGTTGGGCAAGGTAGCCAATTGCCAAGAAGGTGTCTTCGTGGCTTACAATAGCCCGCTGGGCTACGCCTTCTTGAACGGCCGCTTGTATCTGCCGGAAGAATGGTTTGATCACGATCACGCGACGCGGTGGCAAGTCTGTGGCATTCCCGCGGAGACGCCCTTTCGCACCGAGCCGGCGCTGGCGTTGGAGATGGTCCGCGACTTGGTGCTGCGAGAGGTGCTGCCGTTTCAATGGGTCACCTGCGATGAACATTTCGGCCAAAATCCAGCCTTTTTGGACGGTTTGGCCGCGTTGGGTAAGTGGTATTTCGCGGAGGTGCCCAGCAATACCCGCGTGTGGTTGCACACACCCGCCGTGGAACCCGCTGGCCCCGGTTTGCTGGGACGCCCACGCGTGCGAGCGCGAGTGAAGCTGGATGCGCCGCCCGCGCAAGAATTGCGCGAACTCGCCGCCCACCTGCCCAAGGCAAAGTGGCAACGCCTGACGATCCAAGAAGGAAGTAAAGGGCCGATGGTGGCGGACTTTGCTTGGTTGCGGGTTACCACCGTCCGCAATCGCTTGCCCGGACCGCGGGTCTGGGTCATCTTTCGGCGCAGCCTCAGTGACCCGACGGAGATCAAGTATTACTTGAGCAACGCCCCCGTTGGGATCGCACCATGCACCCTGGCCGACATGAGCGGCCAACGGTGGCCGATCGAGACCCTTTTCGAAGAAGCCAAAGGCGAGGTCGGCATGGATCACTATGAAACGCGCACTTGGGTGGGCTGGCATCATCATATGGCTCAGACGTTTCTGGCGCATCACTTCTTGATGCAAGTGCGCGCGCAGCTAAAAAAAGTCACCGGCCTTAACCACGGCTCAAGCGCGACAACTGGTCGCGCAGATCATCGACAACGAGAAATGTTGGTCGGAAGTCTTCGATCTCATCGAGTATCGTCAACAGCGAAACTATGCGGCTTATCAGTCGCATCGAAAGCACACCGTGCAACGTCATCAGAAACGCGGCTCAAAACCGAAAAAGTCGAAAGTCTCGTAGTAATGAAAGTCTCGTTGTAATA
>JBGSPW010000067.1:0-4654 GCA_041738395.1 Thermoflexales bacterium | reverse complement strand
GCCTGTTCACGCCCAGCCGCAAGTGCTCCAAGCGGTGTGAGCCCACGCTTGTTGTTCGTTATGCACCGCTGTTGGGCGCAAATCCCACGCCTGTTTTAAGTCCGCTGTCAAGGGTCTTGCCACATTGAGAATTGCTGCATTCAAGCCGGGCAGTGCGCGTGTGACTTGCGCAATCCGCAAGGATCGTGCTGTTTGGGGAACGTGCGCGAGTTGATCAAACAACTCGACTCAGCGTGAGATGATGAGGGGTTCTGTTGAGCGGCCAGGCATAGCCTCACGCGCTGACTTCGATGGTGTTGCCTGCCACGACTTCACCGACGATCCACAGCGGCTGCTGGCTCGCCGCCGCCCGATCGAGCAGCGTCGCGATCTGATCCGGCGGCACGGCCAGCAACAACCCACCGCTGGTCTGCGGATCGAACAGAAGCATCTGCTCTTCCTGCTTGAGCGCAGCCGCAAAACGCACATGCGGCCCGAAGTATTCGGCGTTGTCGAAAGCCCCACCGGGTAGAATCCATTGAGCGGCATACTCGCGCGCCCGCCCGCACCACGGAATCCGAGCGAAGTCGAAGCGCAGTCCCACTTCAGAAGCGCTCGCCATTTCCCAGGCGTGACCCAGCAGGCCAAACCCCGTGATGTCGGTGGCCGATCGGACGCGGGCCGTCAGCGCCAACTCGGACGCCGACTTGTTCAAGCGCTTCATCCAACGCACAACTTCGACTATATCGGCGGGATCGGCGTGGTCGCCTTTGAGTGCGGTCGTGATAGTACCAAAGCCGAGTGGCTTGCTCAACACCAGCACATCGCCTGGCCTTGCCCCACCTTTGGCGAACATGCGGTGCGGATCGACAAAGCCCAGCACCACCAAACCGTACTTGGGTTCCTTGTCTTGAACCGTGTGCCCGCCGGCGATCACCACACCCGCTGCGCGCGCAGTTTCAGCCCCGCCGCGCAGAATCTCGGCACAGAGGTCCGGCGGCAGATTGGGCGGCAGCGCGGCAACATTCAACGCCAGGAACGGCTGCCCGCCCATGGCGTACACATCCGACAAACTGTTGGCGGCCGCAATCGCGCCGTAGTCGTAGGCGTCATCGACGACGGGCGTAAAGAAATCGGTGGTGATCACCAACGCCCGATCGTCATTCAGCCGCCACACGGCGGCATCGTCGGGCGCGGCCAGCCCGGCCAGCAGATCGGGATAGTCGGACGGCGTGAAGAGCGATTGAAGTGGACGCAGCACCTGCGCCAGCGCTTGCGCGCTATACTTCGACGCTCAACCGGAACAACTGGACAGCGCCGTCAATCGCAGCGGCCTGGGTTCAGATGTAGAAGTTGGTTTGTCAGTCATCGTTGTCCTTTGTCGTTCAAGCGGTATCTACGGCGTGAATGCCATCGATCTCGAGGCCCAGCGCGGCGATGATCTGGCGCGCGGCCTCACCCTGCGCGCGCTCGATACGCACACACACGCCGCAATCAGAACTGAGCTGGCGCGGCACGGGGATCAGCTGGCTGTCGATGCCCGCGTCGCGCAGCGCCCGTTCGATCTTGATGGCGTGGCTGGTCGAATAAACCAGGATTACGGCCAACCCGATCGTCATATCGACCTCTCCGCGATCTGGCGCACGGCAGCGATCGTGCGCGCGACGTCATCCGCCGTGTTGAAGATACCCAACGCGCTGCGCACAGTACCTCCCGGCAAAGTGCCGATAGTTCGGTGGGCGGCCGGCGCGCAGTGCAGCCCCACACGGCATAGCATACCATGTTCCTCATCCAGCCGCAGTCCCACTTCAGATGGTGTGTGGCCCGCCACGTTGAACGAAACCGTCGCCGTCTGATCGGCTGCGGCAAGTGTGCCATATACTGTCACGCCGGGAATAGCGCGCAGGCCGTCGATCAACTGTTGGCACAACGCTTGCTCGTGCGCGCGGATGGCCGTCACTCCGCGCGCCAGCACCCAACGCACCGCCGCATTCAATCCTGCCAGCCCCACGGCATTGAGCGTGCCGCTTTCATACTTGTCGGGCAGAAAACTCGGCTGCTCCTCGTATTCCGATCGACTGCCCGTACCCCCGCGCTTGAGCGGTCGCAAGCGATCGAGATCGACCCGTTCGCCGATGATCAGCCCGCCCGTGCCGGTCGGTCCATACAGCGACTTGTGTCCGGTGAAGGCCAGGAGATCGATCGAGTTGGTTGCCATCTCGATCGGGACAGCGCCGCCCGACTGGGCCGCATCGATCAACACCAGCGCGCCGTACTGCCGCGCGAGGCGTCCCACTTCGGCCACCGGCGCGATCGTGCCGATCACATTCGACGCGTGATTCAGGGCGATCAACACGGTGTTCGATCGCAAGGCGGCGGCCACCTGAGCGGGATCGAGCCGGCCTTGCGGCGAGCACGGCACGACGCTGACCTCGACGCCGCGCCGCTCCAGATCGCGCAGCGGGCGCATAACGGCATTGTGCTCCAGGCCGGTCGTGACGACGTGATCGCCGGAACGCAGCAGGCCGTACAGCGCCAGGTTGATCGCTTCGGTGGCGTTGAGGCCAAAGACCACGCGTAGCGGATCCGCTGTGCCAAACAGTTGGGCCACCGCTTCGCGCGCGTCATACACCACGCGGGCCGCCTCGATCGACAAGCGATGACCGGATCGACCGGGGTTCGCACCGATCCGATCGAGAAAGTCATGCATCGCCTCGGCGACTTCGGGCGGCTTGGGCCACGAAGTCGCGGCGTGATCAAGATAGATCGTCATCGGGTGATCGTCAGTTTGAATTCGTCGCCCTGCGCCTCGATCTGCACCTGATGTTTAGTCTGCTCGGCCATGCGGCGCACGTTCTCGCGCGAGGTGACCGTATCGACCCACACTTCGATCGGAAACTGGCCAGCCTCGATGGCTTGCCGCGTGAGCATGACCGGCTGCGGGCACGACAGCCCGCGCGCATCGACAACTTGTGACATGTTATGCCCCCTTCCGCGCGATTTTTTCGCGCATGGTCAAACCGATGATCAGGCATACGACGAGGCCCAGGATCACGGCGACACTGCCGGCGGTCGTCAACCCGCCCACTTTCACCACGCCCTCGACGACGCTATCGGGCGAGCCGACCAGCGTGAAGTTGTGGGCGAAGCCCGCGCCGACGATCATGCCCAGCACAAAGATGCCCGCATCGCCGTCGCCTTCACCCGCCAGAAACAATTGCCGTCCGGGGCAGCCGCCCGCCAGCGCAAAGGCCAGGCCCGCCAGCGCCATGCCCAGAAAATTCCACAAGTGATTGCTGTGTGCAATCGGTTGTGCCTCGAAACCCACTTTCACCTGCCCCAGGATCAGATTGGTCAGGAACGCAAACACCAACAGCGCGGCCACACCGCTGATCAAATGCGTGTCGCGCATCAGCACAACATCGCGAATGGCGCCCATGGTGCAGAAGCGCGTGCGCTGAGCAAGGATACCGATGAGCAGACCCGCCCCCAGCGAGATCAGGAGCGGCGCATGCAGCGAGCCGGGGCCGGTCGCGCTGAAGAAAATCGGCCCGTTCTCGCCGAACTTGGGCTGGAAGATGAGCAGGAGCAGCAAGCCGATCATGATGATGGGCATGATCCAGCCTACCGCCCGATAGGTCTTCGTCGCCCGACCGAGACTATAGCCGCTTTTGAGAAACTGCACGCCGATGACGACGCCCGCCGCCAGTCCGGCCAGTCCCACGATGGCGTTGAGATCGCCGCCGGCCAGGCGCAGGTTGGCGCGCCACGGGCAGCCCAGAAAGGCCAGCGCGCCGATCATGGCGAACATGCCCAGCACAAAGCGCACGATGGACGCGGAACCGGCGCGCGCTTTGAATTCGCGAAACACTAGCGCGGCGATCAGCGAACCGAGCACAAAGCCGATGATCTCCGGTCGGATGTATTGCACGGCAGCGGCGCGATGCAGACCCAGCGCGCCCGCGATGTCGCGCTCGAAGCAGGCTACGCAGATGCCCATGTTGGGCGGGTTGCCCAGGTATTGCAACAGCGCGGCGGTGATGCCGATGACGGCCCCGGTCAGGACGATGCCCCGGCGCGAGGCGAAGAAGCGAGTCAGACGTTCAGACATGAAATGACCTCCGTAAGTGGTGACGCGGATCGATGCAGGCGCGCGGCAATAGCCGCCGGGCGCGCACGGCCAGCAGAGATCGAGCAATTCAAGGTGAATGCTTGCGGGGCACGCTGCCTCCTTTCGCCGCGGTGTGCGGACGCCAATAGCCGCCGGCATTTGCCGACAGCCACGCGGAGAGCAGCGCCAAACCTTTAAGGCGCGGAGATCACCTGGCCGCCGGGACGATGCCCGCGGACTGACGAGCGCTGACCAGCGCTCGGAAGATCAACTCAAACCCGGTGAATCGACATGGTACTGCGCCTTGTAGTGAGTGGAGTTGGAATCAGCCTCAATTATGCTGGAAAACGCGCTGCCGGGGAGTGAGAAACGTCAGAGAATGAAGTTACTAATGTCACATTGCGGAACCCGATGTCTCCGGCAGTCAGCAATTCTCAATTTGACTTTTCAAAAAGCGCGGGCTGTGTTAAGTTGGGCCATCTTCTGCCCGAATTGAGTCCGCCATGCCTGAACGCTTCACGATTGGCACCCTGTTGCGCGCCTTCGAGCCGGTCTTTAATCAAC
>JBGSPW010000207.1:0-14190 GCA_041738395.1 Thermoflexales bacterium | reverse complement strand
TCCCCTCACCCGGCGGCAGCCGCAACCCCACCACGGCGTGCACGGCTCCCCCCATCGCTTGCCGAAACACCAGGTCGCCGGAGCCCTTGTCGATCAAAGCCACGGAACTGGCTTCCGCCAACGTGGCCCGCCGCACCTTTTCCAACAAGGTCACCAGCACCAGATCGAGGTCGAGCGACGAGGTGATAGCCTGAGCGATCTCGTTGAGCATCGCCAACTGCGCGGCCCGCGTGCGATCGGCCTGAAACAGCCGTAGTTTTTCGAGCGCGATAGCGGTGTGATCCGCCAGCAAGCCGAGGACTTGTAAGTCATCGGCCAGCCACGGGCGCGGGGTCGTATCGAGTACGATCAACGCGCCCAGGACTTCTTCACCGGCGACCAGCGGGACGATCGCGAGCGCACGCACAGCTTCACTGGCAGTCGTCGCAGACATGAACGGGGTGTCGGCGCTGATGTCATTCAGCACCAGGGGCTCGTGGGTTCTCAAGACGCTGAGGTTCATCCCATCGGCCGGCCGGGTGCGGGCGAACTCGGCTCCGGCGCTGGTCGCATCACGCAAGCCGTAACTGGCGGTCATTTCCATGCCAGCGGCGGCGGTCCGCATGACGATAGCCGACTTGGGTGACTGCACCAATTCGGCGGCGCGACGGCACACCAACTCAAGGATGCCCTGGGGCTCCGTGGCCGCGGTGATCTCGCGATCGAGCTCGGCCAGGGCTTGCAGGGTAACGATTTTACGGCGCAGAGCCTCCTCCGCCTGCTTGCGCTCCGTGATGTCGGTGATCGTGCCAACATACCCGATCATTTGACCGTCGATAGTCACTTCCGGAACCGCCTGGCCCATCACCCAGGCAATGGTCCCATCCGGGCGCACAAAACGATAATCCGAAAAAGATGCTTTTTGAAGTTGGGTTGCCGCCTGCCAACCTGTGCTTAGTCTTTCTTTGTCGTCGGGATGAACCGCGTCGAGCCATCTGTCTCCCAACGCTTCTTCAACAGATAACCCGGAAATAGCGCGCCATGTCGGGTTCACATAGGTGGTAGAGCCATCCGGGTCGGTACGGAAAATCCCAACGGGAGAGATTCTGGCGAGGGTTTGATACCGTTCTTCGCTTTCACGCAATAGTAATTCGGCCTGCTTGCGTTCGGTGATGTTGTGGCCAATACCCACCAGGCCGACGATCTGGCCTGCTGTATCTTTGAACGGCAGTTTGGAGGTGATCTGCCAGATCTGTTTCCCTTTCTCATTGAGCAACAATTCTTCGCGGTTGAGCACCGGTTGCCCGCTTTGCAAGACACTTTGATCGTCCGCTTCAAACTGAGCGGCGATTTGCCACGGGAAAAGCTCTGCGTCGGTCTTGCCCAGCACCTCGGCATCCGGTTTGCCGATGTTATCCAAGTCAGCACGGTTGGCTAATATCTTACGCCCCTGCCGGTCTTTGGCATATACGGCGTCGGGCAGGTTGTCAATCACCGTGCGCAAGAGCAAACGCTCCTGCGCCAGAGCTGCTTCCGCGTGTTTGCGCTCGGTGATGTCGATAACCGTCAAAAGCAAATGAGGCTCTCCGTTCAATTTGATCGCTTGGGCCGAGATCAGACAGTCGCGGATGTCGCCCGTCTTCACGCGGAAGCGGATCTCCATGCTGTAGACAGATCCTTCATTGCGCACCTGGGCAAGAAGCCGCTCGCGATCGGCGGGGTCGAAGAAAAGCCCCAGTTCCGCCGAGGTGCGGCCGAGGACTTCGTCTCGCGTAAACCCGGTTTCGCGAAAAAAGGCTTCGTTGGCGTCCACGTATTTCGCCGTCACCACGGAGGTGATCGTCATGGCTACAGGGCTGTGTTGGAAAGCGGTGGCGAAGCGCACCTCGGATTCATGTAGCGCCTCCTCTACGCGCTTACGCTCGGCGATGTCACGCACGACGACCAGCAGCACTTTCTCATCCCGAATGGTCTGCAGCCGTCCGCTAATTTCAGCCGGGAACGGCTCGCCGCTGGCACGGACGTTGACCGTCTCAATGGGCCGGTTTAGAAACGCCTGCCAGAAAGGATTGGCGGGCGTCAAAAAGCGCCCGCCGGGCGAGATAATATCAGCCACGGCCTTGCTCAGGAACTCGCCGTAGTCATAGCCGTACAGCTCGCAAGCACTGGCATTCACGTCGAGGATTTCTCCGGTTAGCGTTTCGACCAGGATTGCATCACGCACGCCATTGAAAATGGTGCGATACCGTTCTTCCGATTCGCGCAGTGCCTCGAGCGCAGCCTCCCTTTGGGATTCCGCCTGCTTGCGCGCCGTAATGTCCCGGCCTTCGCCTAGAATAGACACGGGCTGTCCGTGCTCGTCACGAATGAGACTAAACGTGTTTTCCGACCAGAAGGTCGTGCCATCTTTTCGGTAGAATTCGAGTTCTAAGGTGCGTGAAAAAGAATAAGTCGGGTCGGCCATCATCTTGGGCAACTCGTCTGAGAAAACCTCCAACGCCGACTGGAATGATGTTGGGGTGAGGTGTTTATCCAGCGGGAGTTGCCCAACCTCTTCTAACGTGTATCCCCGCAACTTTTCTACGGAGGGGCTGGTGTAGGTCGTTTTCAAATTCAGATCCATGAGCCAAACGGTGTCGGTCATGTGGTCGGCCAGCAGACGGTAATGAGCTTCACTCTCACGCAGCGCCTCCTCCGCCTGTCGGCGCTCGGTGATGTCCAGGACGAATGCAACTCCATTAAAACGCTCCTCGTCCAGCATCGCGCCGGCCAGGATGATGGGCATCCGGGTCCCGTCCTTGCGGATGTACTCCTTCTCAAAAGGTATTTTATTGACTCCGGTGGCCCTGAGTTCCACAACTGAAGCATCATCAAGATACCGATATTCGGGTGGAGTCATGTTGACCCAGTCGATCCGTCCGGCCGCAAGATCATCCCGGGTGTAGCCGACCATCTCCAGAAATTTATCGTTGGCATCCGTAATTTGACCTTGCATGTTCCAATAAATCACGCTGACCAGACTGGAATCGTAGAACCTACGCAGGCGTTGTTCACTTTCCCGCAGCGCCTGCTCTGCCCGCTGGCGCTCTCGCCGGACTTGGGCTTCGGCTAATTCGCGTTTGATCGCCGGCGCTAAACGGGTCAGTTTGTCTTTCATCAAATAATCGTGGGCGCCGGCCTTCATCAGGGCGACGGCCGTCTCTTCACCGATCGTGCCGGAGACGACGATGAAGGGCAGATCCAGGCCGGTCGCTTGCAGCACGGCCAGCGCAGCCGGAGCATCGAACTGGGGCAGCTTGTAATCGGCGATCACACAATCCCAGGTCTGTTTTTCCAAAGCCGCCGTCATTTGCGCGGCAGTTTCGACCCGTTCATGCGTGACGGCATAGCCCGCCTTTTTCAACTGGCGGATGACCAGCGCGGCATCGTTTTCGGAATCTTCGATCAGCAGAACACGCAAAGGTGCTTCCATTGCAGCCTCACATTACGGCGAATTCCACTTTGGCTTGCGAGCCATCATCCCCCGCGCCTCTGTCATGCCCGAGTGCTCGCGCAGCGGTCGGGCATCCAGCGTGACTATTGGCGCTTAGCACTGGTCGGGTTACGGCCGTAGGTCCCGCCAAAAGCACGCGGGAATGACGGTGCGCCTACGTCATGCCCGAATGCTTCTATCGGGCATCCAGAGTGACCATTGGCAACTGACGCTAATCGGCCACTGGATTCCCGACCGCTGCGCGAGCACGCGGGAATGACGGTGCGCCTACGTCATGCCCGAATGCTTCTATCGGGCATCTAGAGTGACCATTGGCAACTGACGCTAATCGGCCACTGGATTCCCGACCGCTGCGCGAGCACGCGGGAATGACGGTGTGCCTACGTCATGCCCGAATGCTTCTATCGGGCATCCAGAGTGACCATTGGCGAATCTTGTCGATCGGGTTGCTGGATTCCCGCCAGAAGCACGCGGGAATGACGGTCACACCCGCGTGGGGCGGGTGTCCAGTCATTCTCCGAGTTCATCATACAAGTCTTTCCATTCGGGATTTGACTCCTCAATGAGTCGCAATTTCCAGGCCCGATTCCATTTCTTTAACTGCTTCTCGCGTGTAATGGCTGCCAGTGGCGTATCGGCCACTTCATACCAGACCAATCGATGGACGCCGTATTTTTGGGTGAAGCCCTCGACCTGGTCGGTCTTGTGTTCCCAAACCCGGCGTCGCAGATTGTTGGTCATGCCGATATACAGTGTGCCGTTGCGCTGACTGGCAAGCATGTAGATGTAGTATTGTCTCGTTTGCATTGTCGTGCAAGTGACATTACCTGGATTCCCGCCTGCGCGGGAATGACTTACGCTGTCCGTCATGCCCGCGAAGCGCGTTTTTGTCGGGCATCCAGAGTGACGATTGGCAACTAACGCCGACGGGCACTCTGGATTCCCGCCTGCGCGGGAATGACAACCTCACACCAGCGGCGGCGGTTCGTTGATGACCAGCCAGTACAACCCCAGCAGCTTGATGGCTTCGGCAAATTGATGAAAGTCAACCGGCTTGCGGATGTAGCTATTGACGCCGAGATCATAGCTGGCCGCCACATCCTGATCCTCTTTCGAAGAGGTCAGGATGACCACCAGCAGCCGCCGCGTGCGCTCATGCGCGCGGATGCGTCGCAAGACTTCCAGCCCGTCGACGATGGGCAGTTTAAGGTCCAACAGAATCAACGTCGGCATTTGATTGAGATCGCGGCCCGCATAGCGGCCGGTACCGAAGAGATAATCCAGGGCAGCCTGGCCGTCTTCAACCACCACCAGCTCATTCGTGATGTGCTCGCGGACAAAAGCCCGTTTGGTCAACTCGATATCGCTGGGATTGTCTTCGACGAGCAGAATGATTTTTGAATTCATGTCGCTACCTCCAAGGTGAAATAGAATGTCGCGCCCTGATCGACCGCAGCTTCGGCCCATATGCGCCCACCATGCCGGTGAATGATGCGCTGCACCGTGGCCAGGCCGATGCCGGTGCCGGGGAACTCGGATTGCCGGTGCATGCGTTGAAACGCGCCAAACAAATTCCGGGCGTAGGCCGGATCAAAGCCGACGCCGTTATCGCGGATAAAGTAAGCGGGTTGACCCTTCACCTGGGTCAGACCAAATTCAATGCGGGCCAGCGGCCGCGGACCCGTAAACTTGGCCGCGTTGTCCAGCAAATTGGTGAGCGCGATTCCCAGCAAGTGAGCGTCGCCGCGCGCGACTAAGTCCGCTTGAATGATCGTTTCAAATTGGCGCGTTGGCTGCGCGGCCTGCAACCGCGCAGCGATGGTCTGGGCCAGCGCGGAGAGATCGACCGGGTCCTCTTGCATATTGGCACGGGTGACGCGCGACAGCTGCAGCAGATCGTCGATCAATTGCGCCATGCGCTGCGTTTCGCTCCGCACGCGTTCCAGATATTGGCGGGCCTGTGCGTCGAGCTGCGAGCCATAGTCTTCCAGGAGCGCCAGGCTCCAGCCGTCGATGCCGCGCAGCGGGGCGCGCAAATCGTGCGAGACCGAATACGAAAAGGTTTCCAGTTCCTGGTTGGCCGCTTCGAGTTGCGCCGTGCGTTGCAGCAGAGCCTCCATTGTTCGCTTACGCTCGGTGATATCCATAATGGCTGCTACTCTAGCCTTATGCCCTTTGTATTCCATCATTCTGACCCGAATTTCCATCGGGAACCTGGTCCCATCCTTCTTCTGCCCGATTGCCTCATAAGGCCCCATGCCGCCCGCGGCAATCTTTTTTTTCACGGTTTCTATGGAATCCGGCGCTATGGTCAATGGCATCACCTGTTTTCCTAGCAATTCCTCCGGCTCATACCCAAACATCTCACAGTACTGGTTGTTTGTGTTCAGGAGAATGCCTCCATCGTGTATGATGATGGCTTCAAAAGCCGCCTCAGAGAGACGACGGAACCGGTCTTCGCTTTCCAAGAGTGCCTCTTGCGCGCGTTTGCGTTCGAGGAGTTCATTTTCGAGTTGCGTATTCACGGTTCGGAGTTGGACAGTGCGCTCGGTCACGCGCTGTTCCAGTTCGGCATTGAGGTTACGGATCTTCTCCTCTGCCTGCTTGCGCTCGGTGATGTCGTTGAATGTGACAATGAGTCGGTCTGCCAGGAAAGCGGCGTACAGTTCGCAGATACGCACCGAACCGTCGTGGCAGGTAACCCGGTATTCGCCGGTGTTGACTGCCTGGCTGGATTGTTGCGCGATTTCCAGAAAAGGTTTCCACCGATCAATCACCTCGCGCCGGTAATCGGGATCCGGGTACGCTATCTGATACCATTCCGTTGTGGTAGGCGCGGTATGTCCGAAGAGGGTGAGAGCGCTACGACTCCAGAAGTCAATGTTGTCATCCTGCAAATCGACCAGGGCGATGGGGAAGGGTGTCGCATCGAGAATGGCGCGGAGCCGTGCCTCACTCTGGCGCCGCGCCTCTTCGGCCTGTTTCAATGCATGGATGTCGGTACACGTCCCAAACCATTTGAGAACCACCCCTTGCGCATCCAGCAAAGGCGCGCCGCGAATCAGCCACCACGTATAGGCCCCATCGGCACGCCGCAGGCGGCATTCAAGGGCATAGACGGCGCCATGTTTTGTCGCATTTTCCCAGGCTTCCCACGCCCGCTGTCGATCGTCAGGATGGAAAGGCCGATTCCAGCCATCACCGTAACTCTCCTCCAGCGTCAATCCAGTGTAATCCACCCATTGCTGATTAAAGTAAATATTCTTGCCATCCGGCAGGCACACCCAGACGATCTGTGGCATGGATTCGGCCAGGATGCGGAATTCGCGTTCGCTCTCGCGCAGCGCCTTCTCGGCGCGCTTGCGTTCGGTGATGTCGGTGAAGACCACAATCCCCGCCACCACCTGGCCCGCCTCATTCAGGATGGGTGCCGCGTTGCCCAGCACAATGCGATCGTCGTTACGGGTACGCCGCACGATAAACTCGCGGCTGTTGGTTTCACCGTACAGCACGGCGCGCGCCAGCGGCACTTTATCCGGTTGCAGTAGCGTGCCATCCAGATCGAGCATCTGCCAACTGGCGACGTACTGCTCGATCCCAACTCCGTCCACGATGCTCTGGCGATCACCGCCGCGAATAAGCAGCCCGGCGTCGTTCACGTAGCGCAACTTGCCGTCGGGCGCATCGGCAATGGCAATGCCCGCCGGACTCTGATCCAGCGCGGCTTGCAGAATGGCGCGACTCTCAAACAGGGCTTGTTCGGCCCGCTTGCGCTTGGTGATGTCCTGAGCCAGGATAGCGATATCTCCAGCCATCGGCACAACGACAATCCGGAACGAGGTCGATTCTGGCAGGCTTTCGCCGGAAAAGTCGGCCTCAAAGATACAGCTCTCCCCTGATTCCGCGACCTGTAGATAGGCTTTCAGGAATGGCGTACCGCGGTGGCCGGGGAACAGCTCCAGCAGGCGCTGGCCCACCACCGCTTCTGGATCGGTGCCGTTTAGCCGCGCAACCGCGGCATTCTCATAAATCCAGGTGAAATCAACAATTCGCTCCTGGGAATCGCGGACTGGTCGTAAAATTGTGAACCCATCGGGGGACATATCCTGAGCAATACGGAATTGCTCCTGGCTCGCCTGCAGCGCCTTTTCCGCCTGGTAGCGCGCAGTGATGTCGCGCACATTGCATTGGATCACTTTGCCGCCGTTGATGCGGTAGACGTTGCTGACAAACTCAACTTCGATGCGCTGCCCGGCGCGGGTCTCTAACGGAAGATCCTCGTAGCGGATGTACTCGTTGGTTTGAAGTTGCTCAAAGGCGAGTTTGCTTTCGGCTACATCTTTGAAGGGGCCAATTTCCCAGAGGTGTTGGCCGATCAGCTCGACATGCGAGTAGCCCAGCAACTTCTCTAAGAACGGATTCACATCCGTGATCTGGCCGGTGGCCGCATCCAGCAGCAGAATGCCGTCCTGCGCCGTTTCAAACAGCCGCCGGTAGCGCGTCTCGGAAGCCTGCAGCGCTTTTTCTACTTGGTAGCGTGCGGTGATGTCGCGCACATTGCATTGAATGACCTTGTCGCCGTTGATGCGGTAGACGTTGCTGACAAACTCAACCTCGATGCGCTGCCCATCGCGGGTCTCTAACGGAAGGTCTTCGTAACGGATGTATTCGTTGGTTTGAAGTTGCTCAAAGGCGAGTTTGCTTTCGGCCACGTCTTTGAAGGGGCCGATTTCCCAGAGGTATTGGCCGATGAGCTCGGTGTGCGAGTAGCCCAGCAATTGCTCTAAGAACGGGTTCACATCCGTGATCTGGCCGGTGGCCGCATCCAGCAGCAAGATGCCGTCCTGCGCCGTTTCAAACAACCGCCGGTAGCGCGTCTCGGAAGCTTGCAGCGCCTTTTCTACCTGGTAGCGCGCGGTGATGTCGCGCACATTGCATTGAATGACTTTGCCGCCATTGATGCGGTAGACGTTGCTGACAAACTCAACCTCGATGCGCTGTCCGGCGCGGGTCTCTAGCGGAAGGTCTTCGTAGCGGATATATTCATTGGTTTGAAGTTGCTCAAAGGCGAGTTTGCTTTCGGCCACGTCTTTGAAAGGGCCAATTTCCCAGAGGTGTTGGCCGATGAGCTCGGTGTGCGAGTAGCCCAGCAATTGCTCTAAGAACGGATTCACATCCGTGATCTGGCCGGTGGCCGCATCCAGCAGCAAGATGCCGTCCTGCGCCGTTTCAAACAACCGCCGGTAGCGCGTCTCGGAAGCTTGCAGCGCGGCATGCAAGCGCTGGCGTTCCGCCTCCAGCTGTTGACGCGCCGTCTCAGCGGTCTCCAACTCGATCACGCGCTGGCGCAACGCCTGCAATTCGGCGCTGAGCTGCGCTTTGGTTTTGCGTTCGTCGTTCATAGTCATCTCCCAGATGGGTAACTAAATCCAATACTGTTTAGTTAGCGCTCGCCAACCCCGTCCGCGGGGTTGGGCCGCCGCCGGGGACGGCGGCTGGGAGCCTTATCTAAACAGTATTGTAACTAAATCCCTGGATACAGTATAAGCCCCTTTCCGATCTGCGGACGATGAGTTTGTGACGTTGCTTGCCTGTGCTTCACACGCTGCAAACCAAGCTGCGCCGTTTCGACCCAAGATCGGCGCGGCTCGTCAATATGAACAGCCTGCGGGTTACGCCGGTTTTAACCAGGCTGTAAACGTCGCCCCCTCACCCGGTTGGCTGTCTACAGTCAGGCGACCCTCCAGATTGATGAGGATGTCGCGGCTGATGGATAGCCCGAGGCCAACGCCGGGCGTCTTGTAATTGGCGGAGGCGCGGCCCCGGTGGAACCGATCGAAGATGTGGGCCAGTTCGTCGGGCGCGATGCCCGGGCCGCTGTCGCGGATCGTGAACGTGATCCAGGTCACGCCAGCGTCGATCACCTCCGCGGTCGCGAGATCGATCGTGCCGCCGGCGGGCGTGTAGTTGAGGGCATTGGTGGCGAGTTTAGACAAAGCTTGTGCCAGCAGGCGCCCATCGGCCGAGACGAAGGGCAGCTCGGGCGTCAGGGTGCTGGTCAGCGTCAGGCCGCGCTGCGCGGCGCGCGGCGTAGCCTCGGCGAGGAGCGAGGTGGCCAGTTGATTGAGATCAGTGGGGGCGACATGCACACCCGCCGCGTTAACGCTTTTCTGCGTCACCTCCAGCAGGCTCTCGATCAATTCTCGCAGCAGCGCGGCTTGTTCATGGAGCACCTGCAGATACTGGGCGTGTTTCTCCGGTTTGCCATGTTCCAATAGATCGAGATAGCTGATGATGTTGGTCAGCGGAGTGCGCAGTTCGTGGCTGATGCGTGAGATGAATCGATCTTTGAGTTGATCGAGTTCGGACAAGTGCGCGTTGGCTTCGTAGAGGCGGCGGGTGCGATCGGCCACGCGCTGCTCCAGGGTCGCGTTCAGTTCCCGCAGCGCCTCCTCCGCCCGCTTGTGCTCGGTAATGTCCTGGATGACTCCCACCACCTTGTGCGGCTGGCCGGCTTCATCCTTTTGCAATTCTGCCAGAGAAGCGACAATTCTGGATTGTGTTGTATTTCTCGGTCTAATTTCAAATTCCAGATCGCAGGGTTTGCCGGCTTCTATCAAGTCGACCAAAGCCTGATGAACACGCTCGCGTTCAGGAATACATTCTTCAACCTCATCGGTTGAGAAATCATCCTGGCGGGGATCAAATCCATACTGACGTTTGGCTTCGTCCGATCCCCAGAATGTGTTAGTCTTCAAATTGAATTCCCAGTTGCCGACATGCCCGATCTGCTGAGCCTGGCGGTATCGCGCCTCACTCTCTCGCAGTGCCGCCTCGGCCTGTTTGCGCACGGTGATATCTTCCACCACCGCCATGCCGCCATCGACCTGACCTTGCGAGTCAAATATCGGCGCAGTGTGCATGGAGACCCATGGCTGCCCAGAGCCAGTCGTGGCACGGTACACCCCTTCGTAGAATCCTTCTTTTCCCGCCAGCGCCTGGCGCAGAGCCGGCAACACGCTCTGGTCTGACAGCGTGTTCATATCCAAGCCCACCAAACGCTGAAGCGTAGATTGCAGAATTGCCGTCAACCGTTCGTTACAATCGGTAATTCGCAATTGGGTATCGTAATGGAAAATCCCGGCGGGCGAATGTTGGAAGAGCAGGCGATAGTGTTCTTCGCTTTCGCGCAATTCCTGGTCCAAGCGCGCTTTCTCAATCGCGTCGTTACGAAACACCTCCACCGCCTTTGCCATCGCCCCGATTTCGTCTCGGCGATTCAAATCCCCTACCTTGACCGACAGATCGCCCGACGCCAGTTGGCGCATTACCTGGGTGATGGAGCGAATAGGCTGAGAGATCAACCGAGCGCTGATCTGCATGGTGACGACCAGCGCGCCCAAGATGATCAAGAAGGCAAAAACCATGATTACGTTGCCCAGAGTCCGAGTGGATTGCTCCGTCTCGTCGGCGAGGCGAACGATTTCCGCCTTTTGATAATCCTGCAATTCAACCAACGTCTGGCGGAATTCGGCGAAACTCACCCCCGATGAACGAACCAGGAGGACGCCAAACGATGGATTGTCGGCAACGGTGATCGCCGCTTGATGCGCCTGCAACCGAAACGAATCCATGGGCGGTTTCATCCGATCCAAAATAGCGCGTTCAGTTGGATCCAGTTGCCAGCGGGTGAGCATCTCTCCGTAAGCAATATTCAGGTCGCTGAGACCTTGCTGGAGACGCGCGTTGATCGGCTGGATTTCTTCTTTGGGCAGATGCATCGAGTGTAATACGAAAATTTGATACACGTCCGACTGAACCCGCTCGCTCAAGGTGATGAACTCGTCCACCGCCCTGATCTTGGTCAGCGCGACCTCATTGACAGCACTGAGCGCGACGCGCTGTTGATTCATGCCGTAGATTCCCAGCAGCGCGACGATGACTAACGCCACAATGAAAATCGCCGGCGGAATCAAAACCTTGATGCGGATGGATAGATCGTTGAGGAATCGCATCGTGTCTCCTTATTGTGCATCCCACTGCAGGGCGCAGAGGATGTCTTGGTCGGACAACCTGCCACACCAGGCCGACATGGGACCGGCTTGCTGAGTCACCGGGTGGGGCCACACGCCGGTCAACTTGACTAGCCCCCCATCCTTGCCCTGGGCCGCGCTCACCAGACTCTGGATCACGTTCTTCCCTTGCAGGTCCAGAATCCCGCCGAGTTCCATGCCCGGTTTGGCTTGTCCAGAGTTGTCCAGAAACACTGTTCCTTGCCGGGTAAAACCCAGGATGTGCAACCCCGATCCTTGGAGGTCCAGAAATCCTTGCCTGGGATCACGCAAGGTAGGCAGCGCGTCGTACGAGCCGCGATCCCGGATGAGGGTCATCGCCCGGACTCCCACGGCCATGAGAGGTGGACTGTCGCTTGCCAACGTGGGGATCGGCGCATACGCTTTGACTAGCGGCGTTTTCCAATAGACCTCATCCAAAGGTGAATGGATGCCCCAAATGGAAAGCGGGGCATTCCCCAAAGCCGCGTTGTAAACCGTGTAGGACGGCATCACGTTGATCCAGACGATGGGCACATCCTCCGTGACGATCTGTTGAAACTCGGCATACAATGCCTTGCGCTTGTTGGCATCCATTTCCCGTTCGGCTTGGGCCAGGAGTTCATCCACCCGGGGATTGCGATAGTTTTGCGTATTGGACCAGACCACACCCTGGCGAATGTTATCGGACAGATACGTCCGGTGGACGCCGATCACCGGGTCACCCCAGTTGAAGACCGCATCCATCGTCATATCAAAGTCCCAGGCGCCGATGCGCGCCGCCCACTCCGGAGTGGTAGCCGATTGGCGAACCTGCACGCTGATGCCGATCTTGGCCAGTTGCCGGCCGAGATAGAGCGCCACGTCCTGTTGTTGGGTGGGTACTTGCGGAATGTAATCCAAGGTCAAGGCCAGACGCGTACCATCCGGTTTCAGCGGATACCCCGCCGCGTCCAGCAGTTGGTTCGCCTTGTCCAGATCAAGATCGTATTTGTGAACGTCGGCGGTGAAGAATGGGCTGGACGGCGCGATAGGCCCCGTGGCGCGCTGTGTTCTGCCCTGGTGCAAATATTGGGTGATGAAATCGGGGTCTACGGCGTAGGCAATGGCCTGGCGCACGCGCTTGTCGTCCAGCGGCTTGCGCAGTAGATTAAAGGCCAGCCAGTTCAAGGGACCTAGCCCTTCAGCCCCGCGCGAGGTGACCGAAAGGTAGGATTTATTGCTCAGCCGGTCTATGCCGGCAAAATCGGTGAACAGCGGCAACAGATGCGCCTCCTGCCGCTCCATCGCAATCACTTGGGCATTCGGATCATCTTCGAGCCGGATTATAATTCCATCCAAATAGGGACGACCGGGCATAAAGTATCCTTCGTAGCGCTCCAGCACAATGGATTCGCCAGGTGTGTATTTC
This sequence comes from Thermoflexales bacterium, assembly GCA_041738395.1. Taxonomy (GTDB): domain Bacteria; phylum Chloroflexota; class Anaerolineae; order Fen-1058; family Fen-1058; genus Fen-1058. The sequence goes on along the minus strand of JBGSPW010000207.1, from coordinate 1,256 downwards.
ACCAGTTTGAACGGACCTGAGCCAATGGGCGCAAGGTTCGCCGGATGAGTGAGTATGTCCTGTCCATCGCCGTAGATGTGCTTGGGCAGGATCGGCAACAAGGCGGGCGACATCGCCAGCAGAATTGCCGGATGCGGGCGCGATAGGCGAATCACCGCGGTGAGCGCATCGGGCGTATCCACTTTTTCCACCGGCGCGAACATCGTCTTGAACGGATGATTCGCCTTGACCGTCATCACGGAAAAAGCCACGTCCTCCGAGGTGATGGGGTGTCCGTCGTGAAAGGTTGCCCCTTCCACCAAATGCAGTGTGACCGCCAAGCCATCCTTTGAAATTTCCCAACTCTTCGCCAGATAGGGTTGCGGATTCCAATTCTCATCGTAGCGCAGCGGGCTGGCGAAAATCTGTGCGCCGATAATCGCCGTAGCCGAGCCAGAGATTAGCGCCGGATTGAAATGCCGGGGCGCTCCTACGCCATCGGAAATCACGAGGATGCCGCCGCGACGCGGCTCCTCAACCACGCTACTCGGAGTTGGGGACGTCGGCACAGACGGGGTGAGTGTCTTCTCTGGCGGCGACGAACAACTCACCACGCCGATCAACACGAACAACCGAAATAGAGTGACGACGATTTTTTTCATGGTTCCATTCTCCTTCCTTTGTCCAACGTTTTCGTTTCACGACCCGGCAGCGTAAAGCAGAAACGTCGTTCCCTTACCCGGCTCTGATTCGATCCAAATGCGTTCACCGTGTCGTTCGACGATTCTCTTGCAGATCGCCAGACCGAGTTGTGTTTTAGATCGGCCAAAACAAACCGCGCGAGTCTTGGCCCATGACTTGCGTGGCTCGTCTGTAGCTAGCAGCCCACGCGTTTTACGCCGGCTTTAACCAAGCTGTGAACGTCGCCCCCTCACCCGGTTGGCTGTCGGCGGTAAGGCGACCGTCCAGACTGGTGAGGATGTCGCGACTGATGGATAGGCCCACGCCCGCGCCGGGCGTCTTGTAATCGGCGGCGGCGCGGCCCCGATAGAACCGATCGAAGATGTGAGCCAGTTCGTCGGGCGCGATGCCCGGCCCGCTGTCGCGGATCGTGAACGTGATCCAGGTCGCGCCAGCGTCGATCACCTCCGCGGTCGCTAGATCGATCGTGCCGCCAGTGGGCGTGTAGTTGAGGGCATTGGTGACGAGTTTAGACAAGGCTTGTGCCAGCAAGCGCCCATCGGCGGAGACGAAGGGAAGCTCGGGCATCAGGGCGC
>JBGSPW010000206.1:0-3084 GCA_041738395.1 Thermoflexales bacterium | reverse complement strand
GCGCGTCAACCGCACGCGAGCGGTGCGGCCCGGTTCGGCCGTCAACACGATAATGTCCACTTCGCTGCGCGTGACATTGAGTGCTTCCAGACCGCGCGCGATGGCATCTTCAATCGTGGTGCCGGCAGCTTCAATTGTTTGAGGCGCTTCCACGGCATAGCTCCTTCAAGAGCGAAATCGGTAGCATGAACTACTTCTGCTTGTCGCCATCATCCGTGACGGGCTTGGGCAAAGGCGTCGACTTTTTGCTTTTGGCGGGAGGCTCAAGCGCGGCGACTAGCTTGGAGCCTTTGCTGATCTTCACCGGTTCCGCGGCGGGCAGCAGCGGCTGCTTTTTCCAGCGGCGATTCATCAACCACGATTGAGCCGCGCCGACCACATTGGAGACGATGAAGTAAATGCTCAGGCCGGAAGCGAATTGCAGCGCGAACAATCCGAACATCAGCGGCATGATCAGATTCATCTGCTTGGTCATGGCGGCCTGGCTGGGATCGGCGCTGGGCGCGGCCATCAATTTCTGCGAGAGATACGTGGTGGCGACCACCAGCACCGGCAGAATGAAGACGAGCAGCTGGGCCACCAAGGGCGACACAGATTGTTGCACACCGGGCAGCAGGCCGGGTAATCCCAAATCGTAGATCAAGAAGTCGGCGTTAATGGGGATCAAGGATACCAGGGCCGGCATCACCTGGAGCTGCAGCAACTGCAGCGGATTCGTCGACAGCGAGCGGGTCAGGGCCTGATAGAATGCGATCATGATCACGAGCTGGAGGATCAACGGCAGACAGCCGCCAAACATATTGACGTTGTTCTGCTTGTACAACTCCATCTGGGCCTGGGACATTTTGGCGCGATCGTTGCCGTGCTTCTTTTTCAACTCTTCTAGCTGTGGCGCCAGCTCGGCCATCTTGCGCGAATTGCGCTGTTGGGGCAGCGTTAGCGGCAAGGTGATCATGCGGACGAGAATGGTCGCGATAATAATCGCCATGACGAAGCTGTTGCCGAACACGCCATACAGCAACAGCATCATATTGACCAATGGGACAATAAGGATATCCACTACGTTTTTCCTCCAGACCTCGGCTCTACCGGGTCGGTCTAGCGTTTATTACTGCGTTTTTTGTGGCGGGTAGCGCCACAACAACGCGCCGGTATTCTTGTTCAAGCCATACAAGCGGACGGGATCGCCACCGGCCAGATTGGGCAAGACGATTAAGGTCTGGCTGACAACCACCGGGGTGACCAGCAGGCTTTCACCGTCACGCGCCTGGAAGGGCTGCGCCCAGACCGCTTGGCCGTTATCCGCTTTGAAGGCATACAGGCGATTTTGTTCGGTGCCGACATACACCACATCCTCGGCGATCAACGGCGTCATCTTCACACCACCCTCGACCTTCACCGACCATTTCTTGTTTTGGCCGGTGGCCGCATCCAGCGCATAGAAATTGCCGCTGCGATCGCCAAAATACACGGTATTATTCGTCACGGCGGGGCCATCCCACACGGCGCCTTCGGCCTTAAACGACCACTTCAACTTGCCGGTTTGAGCGTCCACGGCATATAACGTGCTGCCGAACGAGCCTACATAGACCGTTCCATCGGTGAGGGTCGGTGAACCGACCAGAGAATCAATGTTAGTGCCATCGGCAGGGAATTTCCATACCTGCTTACCGCTCACTTTGTTGACGGCGTACAGGAAGTGATCTTGCGAGGCCGCATAGACGTTTTGATCATCCACCACGACCGCTGACCAAATGCGCGACTTGGTCTTGAATGGCGCCGGCCACTTGGGCCGTCCGGTTTCCGCATCAAGCGCGTAGACCGAGCCATTGCCGTCGCCGAAGTACAACACCCCGTTATCCAGCACCACTGCGCCATAAATGTTGCCGGGGTAGTAATCCGTCTCGGTGAAAGGATAGCTCCACTTGATAATCGGCGCAGTTTGCGTACCACGTTCGACGTTGATCCACGCTTGCACCAAACCGCTGTTGCCGTTCATTGTCTCAGTGGCAACGTACAGCGTCTTGCCATCAGGCGCGAGCGCGGGTTGAGCGTAGTAGCCGATGCCGGCATTGGGCGATTTCTGCGGCCAGCCGATCAGAGGCGCGCCGGCCGTATCGCCCATCACATCGATTGCCACCAGCTCATCGGCCGAGGCGAGATAGGCCGTGTTGTTGGGAATCGTGTAACCCGGCCAACTGGTCACTGGAGGTGCGCCGCCGCATGCGGCGAGCAGCACCATCACAACCAACAAGGAAACGATAAGCAGCCATCTTCGAGCAAAAATGCGAGACAAACATCCTCCAGATTCAGGGAACAGGATCGTACCCACCGGGATTAAAGGGTTGGCAGCGCGCGATGCGCTTAATGGTCAACCAGCTGCCCTTAAACACCCCGTGTTTTTTGAAAGATTCCAAGCCGTATTGTGAACACGACGGATAGAACCGGCAAGACGGTGGCATCAGCCGTGAGAGCGTGAGTTGATAGACTCTGATGAGAAAGATGAAGAGGTACTTCATGCTTCACTCCCACCACAAGATGGGGATTATCCCATCCCGCCAACAGAGGGGGACTATTCCGTCATCTCCCCTTGTGCCCTGCTGCGCCACACCTCGGCTTGCGCCAGTACCTTCGTCAGAGCGACAACAACTTCGGTGACATTGGCCTGTTCAAGCGGCGCGCGCGCAATGATCACCATATCGATGCCATTGATCAGGTTCGGGTAAACTTGACGCACGCCTTCACGTAAGCGGCGCTTGAGACGATTGCGTAAGACCGCGTTGCCCAACCGCTTGCCCGCCGCAATGCCAATCCGCGGAGGGGCAGCCAGCTGATCGGCGCGGGACTGAACGATGAGAATAAAGAAGCGATGCGGCCAGGCGCGGCCATTCTGACGAACTCGTCCGAACTCACCGCCAGGCCGCAATCGCCACACGCGCGCCATGGTCTAGCCGATTTACTGCTCTTTCCAATTGATACGCTTCGCGCCCTGCGGCTGCGTGGCTAACTTATAACGACCCTTCGCGCGGCGGGCCTGCAAGACCTTGCGGCCGCCCTTGGTCGCCATGCGGGCGCGGAACCCGT
>JBGSPW010000025.1:0-69482 GCA_041738395.1 Thermoflexales bacterium | reverse complement strand
TTGTTCCGGTCTATAGTAGCGCGCGAGAACTTGGTCATTGTCTTTGGCTTGTCTCACGTACACCCCTATTCGGCACAAGGTTTATGCAAGACAGCATTTTACCTTGCGGAAGGCGTGTAGGTGGAATTTTGCGGTTGCTGATCGAAAATGATGCCGGCACTCGACCTCGTGGCGCTCGGTGACGAGCAAGCCAAACGCACGGCGCGGGCGAAAGAAGCGCTGAGTGCCGGGCGACTGCGGATTGAATCGATCAGGCCCGATCAGTGGCGCGTCACCAACGGCGACAATGCACCATACACCGTGCGACGCACGCTGGACGCCGATCGGGAGTGGAAGTGCACTTGCGAGGACTACACCGCCAAGTGCGCCCAATCTGGACTGAACTGCAAGCACAGCGAGGCCGTGCGGCTCTCGCTGGGTGAGACCGATTCAGTAACACCAGGCGCCCCGTCACAGGGGCAGAAGGAGGCGGTTATGGATTTCGTTCTGACGTTGCTGGAGCAGATCACGGTGCTGACGAAGTGGCTGGTTCCCGAGTGGGCCGTGAAGAAAGACCCCAAGGTGGCTCATGGCAAACCGTGGGTCTTTCACGAGTTTGTGCGTTTGATGCTGGACAAGATTTTCGGCGCGGCCAAATGGGCGTTTACCGGCGGACAGTTCAAGACACTGCCGTTGGCGAATAACGATCACTTGATCTACGTGGTCGGCGAGCTAGTGGTCACCTTTGCCGATGGCGTCCAAGCAACACGCTCCGATGTAGGCGTGGGCCTGGTGCAAGCCAAGTCGGGGTCGCCTGATCTGACCGACGCCAAGCCGGAGCTATTCGAGACCGGCTACAAGAGCGCCGCGACGGATGCGCTGAAAGGCTGCGCCGCCGATCTGGGGCGCTGCTTCCGACCCATGCAGAACGGCAACATCGCTGCGGCAGTGCGGGATGGCCGGTTCGACGCGCTGTTCCCGCTGGACGGCGAACGGACCATGCCGTGGCAGTATGACTGCCTGCTGACGATGGCGCCCGCCTGGGCGGTGCAACCAGATCCGCTGGGCAACCCCTACACGGCGCACGAATACGTCACCGAGTGCCTCGACGTGGTCTTCACACCGTCGCACTGGTCGTTCGTGATTGGCGAGGTTTCCGTGGAAACACTGCCCAGCGGTGAAATGCTGGTCTACGTGCCGGGCACTTTAACTGTCACCTTTGCGGAGGGCAGTCAGGTGACGCGCTACGACATTGGCATTGCGCCCATTCGCTTCAAGAAGGATCGGAGCGACTTGATCGCCACGCCGACCGAGAATTACGAGACGGCGTTCAAAGCGGCCGTTACCGACGCGTTGAAAGGCTGCGCCGGCGATCTGGGCTGTTGCTTCCGCCCGATGCTCTCGAAAGAGATGGAAGCGGCGGTGGTGAAAGGGTACTTCGACAACGAATTCAAGCGCCTGCGCCCGGTTGCGCCGGATGCCCTCGAAAAAGGCAAACGCGCGTTAGGCCGCGACGACGGCGATCTGGTCGCCTCCAGCGCTGCCACACGTGACGCGACTGAAGTCGCGGAGAAGGTGCAGTCGCTGTTTTACGGTGACGACACACCGCTCTCGTTGAACAAAGTCGAGCGCGAGACCTTTGCAGAATATCGGCAGGTCTATCAAGTCACCCCGGCCTCGCCCAATGCGTTGCGCGTGTGGAAGAAGATGTATTGCGACTTCACCACCGCACCTGACAATCCGGACACCCGCAGAGTCTACGATCTCTTTGTGGAGCAGAATCACGGACTGCCGCCGGCCAGCGCGGTGTCGCTCAAGGCCTGGTACACGCAGCTCAAGCATCAGCCGGCTGCGGTCGCGGCTTAACGACGTTTAGCGAATAGGTATCTGGCGATCGAGGCGACCCTTCGGGTTAGCTCGATCATCAACATCTACTCAACGAGGAGGCACCCTATGGGTCAAAAGAATGGTTATCAACGCATCATCGTGCTGGGCAACTTGGGCAAGGACGCAGAACTCAAGACCACGCAGTCCGGTAAGGCAATGTTGATGTTCTCACTGGCGGTCTCGACCGGCCATGGCGACAACATTCACACCGAGTGGTTCAACGTCGCCAAAATGGGCGAAGGCGTAGACAAACTCGTGCAGTATCTCAAGAAGGGTAAGGGCGTGCTCATCGAAGGCAAGTTGAAGACGACGAGCCGCGAAGATGAGCACGGCCAGAAGAAATACTGGACGACGTTGTGGGCCGACTCGCTCACGCTGTTGGCCGATGGTAACGGCAATGGCAACGGCGGCAAGTCCGACGACGATGCGCCGGTTGGCAGCGTGGATGAAATTCCGTTCTAGACGATCTGTCTTGGACTAGAACGCCAACATCTGATTCGCACTATGTACCCGAAAGCCGGAGGTGGTTTAACTCCGGCTTTTGCCGTTTCACTACGATGTTCAGGAGGTTCCTATGCTCCAGATACTGACACCGACGAAGTCCACTGGACGGACGGTCTGGCCGCCCGTAGCGTTACCGCCGCACTATCCAATCATCATGTTGATCACCGGCGGGTATCAAGTCGATCTTGGCCCGCGTCGCACGCCGCGTTTTCACCTGGTCTTGAAGGATCGCACCTGCAATTGCGGTGCGACCAATTGCCGCGGTAAGCACGCCGTCAAGGTTTATCTCAAAGCGGGCGGGCCGCCGGCGCCGGATGGCAGCGCCCTCAAGTACACCACGGGGCCGTGCCCGATCTGTAACGATCACACACGCGTTGTGGATGGCCGTTGGGAGTGCCTCAGCAACAGCACGCACTACTTCCAGTATCGCGTCACCCGCTTGCGGGCGGCGCGGGAAAAGTGGTTGACGAGTTTGCCGCCAGACGCCGCCGCCTATCATGCGGAAGTCCGCACGGCGTTTGTCTCTTCGGAGGCGCGCGCTGCGTTTCTGGCTGAACATCCGCTGACTTACGCGGCGGGCGCTTAGCCATGTTTGCTGTGCAGCCTCACCAGAGGGTTCGCATCGTCAAATTGGAAGTTGCGGTGGCCGCCAACTGGAGTGAAGACGAACAACGTGACGGCATCTCCGAGATGCTGAACGCTGCACTTGACTCCGGCCTGGTTGTCGATTGGCGCCATTTCGGGCGTGTTCGTATCGTGCAGGCCGACGATTGCCCGGAAGAAGGCGAGGTGTTCTACCTCACGCCGATCAAGGCCGATCGCAACCAGAGAAATATCTTCTGAGGCGAATCGGGAGCTGGCCGTCCAGCTCCCGATTGATTGACTCTGCACACTGCAAAGTGGGAAAGGAGTATGCCATGCCCTCGACTGGATTTCTGACCAATTCGGAAATGCGTTATCTCAGCGGCCCCCTCATCTCGCCACATCTAAACAGTTGGGACTTCCCGCTCCGGCTGGTCGAGCATATGTCCGTGATCCGCTGGACGCAAGTCATGCGCGGCCTCAAGGATCAGGAGGAACGCCCACTGGCTTCCGAAGAAGAAGCCCTGGGCTATCTTTCGTGCGTCAGTCTGGAGGCTCCCCTCGATCGTGATTGGGCCGACATCATGCTGCACCTGGGCGAGCGCGTTTTGCCGCGTTGGTTTTTGACTGACGGGCAATCCGCGCTGGAAGCCATCGGCCTATCGCAACCGATCGAACTGAATCGCCAGCAAGCTGAAGAGCTGCGGCGATTTCGTCGGTGGCTGCGCGAGAAGATCGAAGGCGGCGCGCGGAAGACGCCCCGCCAGACAGGCCGGAAATATCACACCATGCTAGAGGCCGAAGATGAGCCAGCCAAACCTGTTGCCGATCCCGTGGAATGAGCGGGATACGCGTAGCGTGCCCGATCCAGACGAGGTGCGTATCTTAGGAAGAATTGCTGCGCAGCCGCGTAATTTCAAATCGGCACGCCCAGCGGCCCACCAACGCTCCTGTGGAGCGTTGGGCATGGGCAACGCGCGCAGTTCATCCTGTGGTATGCCGCCGGCAAACCACGTGAAGAAACGCAGAGCGTCGCGGCGTTGCACGTCAGCGAGGATTCACTCTGCCGCTGGTACACCCGCTGGGTAGATAACGGCCTTGACGGCTTGCTGCATCTCGGCGAGAGCAGTCTCGAGCGCGTGATCGAACATGTTGCGCGTGATGACCCGGCACTGGCCCGTCGCATACGCACTGCCATTGCGCGTGTGCGAGGCCTCGTCCCCGATGAAGATAGGAACGAAGAAAACGAACACCCTGTACAGGAGGTCACGATGACTAAAACTAATGAGCCCTTGATGGAGCAAAATCAACCCGAATTGTGGGAGATCCCCGTGAAAGCGATCTCGCCCAATCCCGATCAGCCGCGCACTGAGTTTGATGAAGTGGCGCTGCAGGAACTGGCTGACTCGATTCGTGAGCATAGCCTGATTCAACCGGTGGTGGTCACGCCCAATGGCAGCACCGATCATTTCGTCCTACTGGCCGGTGAGCGCCGCTGGCGCGCCGCCCAGCTGGCCGGGTTGGAAGTTATTCCTGCCATCGTGAGACGGCAGGTGGATGATCGTGCCCGGGCCGAAATCGCGCTGATCGAAAACGTGCAGCGTGAGAACCTGAGCGCCGCCGAAGAAGCGCGCGCCTATCAAGCGCTGTCCACGAAGTATGGGTATAGCGACGAGCAGATTGCGCAGCGGGTGGGCAAGGCGCGTACGACGGTCGCTAATCTCAAGCGGCTGCTGGCCTTGCCGACTGAGGTGTTGGATATGATCGGTGAAGGGCAAAACCAAATTTCGCAGGGCACGGCCCGGCGGCTGGTGCCCCTGGCCAGGATCAAACCAGCGGCCGTCATGACAGCGGCCAAAGAGATCGCGGCCGATCCCGATCATGTGGATCGAATCGTTGAGCAGGCCATCAATCACAATGCCATCCAGATTCAATATGGGTGGAGTGCCCAGTGGCCGGCAGCGCCGACGACCGTCACTGCTGGCCAGACTACAGGCGGCGTCGAAGTGCGCGCCTGTGAAGGCTGTCCGTGCTCGATGCGTATCGGCCAAACCTGGTATTGCTCTGACAAGACTTGTCACGAGGCGAAAGGCTGGTGGTTCGTGCAGGAAGAATTGCAGCGTGTCTCGCACGCGCTCAAGATTCCGCTGGCCGGGCCGGATGAAAAGGTGACGCCGTTCAAAATTGAATATTCGACGGCGCCGCGCATCACGACCTGGTTGAAGGCGAAGCCACGTCCGGAGCATTTGCGGATCGTGCCGCTGCCTGCCGGGTGGCATACGGGCTGGCAGGATAAAGAACTGCTCAAGTCGACGGTGGTCACGCTGGCCTCAACCGCCAGTGACATCGAGAAACTGCTGACCAGTCGCGCCAAAGACCCACAGCCTGCACCGCCGGCCGATGAATCGCCGGAACAAAAAGCGAAACGCCAGGCCGCTGAGGAAAAGCAGCGAGACGAAAATCGAGCCGAACGCGCGTTGGCGCGCAAGGCCAAAGCTGACGTGTCCTGGCTGGGCGTGCACACGGCTGAGATTCTGGCCGGGCAGTTAACGGCCAGCGGCGCCACGCTCGCGTATCTGAGCGAGTTTGTGTGCAGCCGGGTGCGCCCGAACGGGCATTGGGTGGAAATCGAAGACGTGATCAAGGCCATAGAAAAGACGGCCGAAACGGTGTCTGACAAAAACGCCGAAGATTTGCGCCGTCGGTTGATTCTGCTCAGTCTGCTGAATGAGAAGTGCAGCCACTACGAGCCGAAGCAGATCTACATCTGGGATCACGTCGAGGCGAAGGTCGAGGAACTGGCCGAAGAACTGGGTCTTAAATTGCCGACGGGGTGGAACAAGCCGCCGCTTCATCACACCGAAGCGAATTGCTGGGTGTGTGGTGAATTCACCAGCCTGGATCATATCACCAAGCGTGATGAAGAAGAGGGCTGGCAGACGGCCGCGAACGGCACGGTGACATGCTCGGACGAATGTCGCGCGCAGGTCAAGCCCGGCCAGTCGAGCAAAGCGACGGCGAAGAAATCGGCGAAGCCGACCGCGAAGAAGGTTACGAAGAAAGAGGTGAAGAAATAAATACATCCTTCAATGCACCACCGGCGATGCTGAGCCTGGCCGAGGTCGCACGCCGCATGAGTGTCTCCAAGCGCACGGTCCTGCGTTGGATCGAAAGCGGTATTCTGCCGGCTGTGCGCATCGGCGATGTCATTCGGGTCGATCCGCAGGATCTGGATCAAATGCTCATTCATCACCGCGTGGCTCCGCGCGCGGAAAGCGGCGGCGAAGCAGTCGAAGACGCAGGCGAGTGATGAGCCGTTTTCCTTTGAAGCATCAGAAAGAACGGCAGCGCCTGTCCTGCGGTTGCGCGCTCATCAGTCTGGTGGTGTTGCTGGTGTGGTGCGCCGCCCGCGGCTTGTTGTTGCCGATTGGGCAGTAAGACGAATCAACGATCAACCCTACCGCATCGTTTTGATGCGGTAGGGCTTTTGCGTATGAACACACCATGTTCAAGGAGGTTACTATGCATATCTTGCACGTCAAAATCTCGACTGCCTACCAGCCTAATCTCTGGGAAATGGGCAGCATCTTTGCGGTCAAGAAAATCATCGCAGCGGCCGTCGACGTGGCTCGCCCCGAAGCAATCGCCGTGGACGAACCCTTCATCTTTGGGCGAGAGGTCGCGTTGAACTTTTGGATTGCGGCGTTGTTCGGAATTGATCCGAACTACACGCTGGCCTACTTGAAAGCCCACCTGCGTCACTACCGCGCGGTGCTGGTGCAGATCATCACCGATGAGGGTGTGACGGAAGTGACCCTGGGCAGGCCTCCAGAACTCATGACTGAGGAGATTCTCTTGTTGTTCCGAGTTGTGGAAAACCACCTGTCGCCGGAAAGCCTCACGGCGGACGGCGAGCGTCCACGGGTCGAAGTGCGCCGGCTGGAGAAGAAGTGGCAGGCTGAACGCGATTTGCTGGTTCGCTTGTTGAAGCGCGAACCGACGTTCGAGGAGCTGTATCCCGACTCGCTGAGCGATGCGGGGGCGTGATGGATACAGGTGAGGTGGCGGGATGACCTCCCGTCGTGACGGACGGACCTGCCGAAAAGCAAGCCCCGGAACGCCGCAAAACAGGACGCCGAGGCCGCAAAATGGGCACGCTGTTGCAAAATGGGCGGCAGAACCTTGCAGAATGCCCCGCGCAACCTTGCAAAGTTGATCTTTTTCCAGAATTGTTGATCTGGATCAACTTCAGATCAACCTCCCTGGAGGTATCCCGCGGAGGGCGCGCTGTGGCAGCGCCACTGACTTTGGAACCTACCGCACCTCATTCGTGCGGTAGGCCAATCTCTTCATTGGTCACGGGATAACCGCTGCGCGGTGGCTGACGCCCGGCGGGTGTTTCTGTGGAAACAGCGCACTGGCCGTCGCCCTTCATTCTTTCGTTCTCATTGTTCATCCTCTTTGATGAGTATTGAGTCTGCATCTACCTTGAGCATCCTCGATGCTCACCACGTGCCTCACCCTGTATCTATCTCGTCGTTTCCGACGGTCAGCGGTTCTTTGCCACTGGCCGGCACCATGTCGATCCACCTCACGATGCGCGCCATGCTGTTTCTGGCGCCCTGTGCTCTTGCCGAAAAATAACGATGCGCTCGCGTAAGCGAGCAGGAAAGGAGCCCTATGAAGAGACCGTTGGTTTTCTATCCCATCAATGTCGAGGCTGACCAGCCGGACGAAGCGCTGGCCGAGTTTGTCCATGCGTGGGGGCAGTTGCACCCCGAGCACCCGTTGATCATCGCGGCCAGGCCGCAGGGTGCGCAAGTCTATCTCGTTGTTGGCGCGTCGGCTGATCTGGCGGACGAGGTGTTTGCCGACCGGCGCGCCAGCGCGAAGCCCTGGCCTGATCTACCTGTCATTTGGGCGGATGGTGGCCCAGAGGTTTATGGCGCGATCAGCGGCTTCATGAGCCAGACCAGCCTCACGCTGGAAGATCTGTTGCGCGTGGTGTATGGCACCCTGTCCCGCCAGGCACTGGTCGAGAAACTGACTGGAGTGCTGAGCGCGCTTGATGACGCTTCGTCGGTCGTCGATGCCGGCGAAGGTGAAGCGTACGCGTATCAGTCTGAGCTCCATGACTTGCGTGTGCTGCTCGATCGGCTCCAGCGGGGCGCTTATCTCGTTGAGGAGCCGTTGCCAGTCCCAGCGATTACGACTGGCCAGTAGCGCTTCGTCATCGATCTCGTGGTCGGTTACGAAGTTTTTCAGGAGGTGGCTATGCCCATAACGACGATGACCATTGCCGCGTATCTGGCACTGCCCGCCGAACAACGGCCGGCAGTCACCTACCACGGCGAGACAGTGGAAAAGATCTACCGTGACCCGACCTATCCGCTCGACGAGCGCTATGCGATTCGCTTGGGCAGCTGGGGAACGGGCAGCAAGCGCGGCGACACGTTGCTGACTGTGTTGCCAAGTGAGGCCGGCGATGTTTAGCAATCTGCTTGATAGTGCCTCCCTACTGGAAGGCATCTATCGGCAGCTCGTTGACACGCTCCCACGGGGCCAGGCTGTTGAACCTGACGACCTGAGCCGGGAATACGAACAGACGTGGTGCGTGTTGCGCAACATCAGGCTGATGGAACTGGCCGAGGAGTACGCTGATCGGTTTGTCTGTCTGCTGTCGCAAGACGAGACGCTCGACGCTATTCTGGATCGGTTGCACGAGGTTGATCAAGATTACGAAAAAATGATCATGACAGCCGAATATCCCGAAGATGAGGAAGCCCTGGCGTTCACGTCGGCGATGGCCCTGCTAGTGATGTTGTTCCGGCGGCTCGAAGATCGCGGCGTGGTGCGGATGTGGTCACCTGATGAGGTGGCTGACTGGCTGGCCGAGCACGCGGCCCATCTGGGCGGCAAGCACGGCCAACTGGCGTTGTTTTGAAAGAGTTCGCGCAGACCGCGCGAATCACGATGTGTTCGTCCGAATGGGGCGGACAAAAGGAGGACTCTATGAGCAATTTGTTGCAAGTGTGTCGAACGTTGATCGATGACGCCTATCTCGGGCGCTTCTTCGTCAAGATCGCGCCCGCGGGATTTGATCGTTTCAAGGCGGCGGTGGAAGACACGGCACGCCTGATCGATCCCGATAAGGTGGCGATCATCCTGCCGGTGACGGCGTGGTCGGTCTTGGCAGAAACACTGGCCATGGACGCCGAATCGAGTCACATCGATCGCGCGTTGCGGGAAGAGATTCAGGCTGCGCTGGGCACGATCGAGACAGTGCAGTTGTTGGAAACGCCGTCGAGCGACGAAGAAGTAGCCGCCGCTTTCAGCCTTGTGACCGATATGCTGGCTTTGTCGGCAGTGGCGGTGACGTCATGAAGCGTGGTTACCGGAGGCTGGCGGAGCATCATTTCACGCGGATGTCGCGTGAAATGAAGAAATTCGGAACGGTCGATCTGCACGTTGAATCTGGTAAGGCCACGCTCGAAATGCGGGCCAAACGCAAGCGCGAAACCTTCGTGCGCAGCATGGCCGCACTCCTGGCCGCGTGGTTCCTTGAAAAGCAAGGGCGCAACTACGTGGAGATGGAGCTTATCGCGCCGCCGCTGACGGAACAAATCCCGCCTGGCTGGGAGCGCTGTATCGGCCCCCTGATCCTGACGGTGCAGCGGCGCGACGGTCAGACGCCACACCAGCTGCGAGTTGAAGCCGAGGCCGAGCGCGACGCGCTTCTGGCGCAAGCCAGGCCGTCCGACGGTCTCAGGGTCTATCCGGCCTATGCCGGCGGACATGACCCACTGAGCCTGGTCGCGGCCTGGAACGCGTTGCATCCCGACACTCCGCTAATCGTGGTTGATGATGCGTTTGTCACGTGCCAGGCGTACCTGGTGATCGGTGCAGCATACGAGACGGCGCAGGCCACGTGGCGTGGCTTGCCGGACCGGCCGGTGATCTGGCTGGACGAGGATCGCACGACGGCGGTCTTCGCCGATCGGGAAGGGTTTCTCGGCGGGCACGGTGCAGAGTTCACGGCGGTGTTTTCTAAGAAACAGATCCCGCTCGGGGAGTTTCCCCTCTGCGGGACAGCGCGTCGCGTTGGGGTCGTTCCACGGAAACATACGCGCAGCACGGTCTCTGACAACAAGGAGGACATGGAGGACGAAGACACTCATGAGGGTGACGCGATCACCCCGGACGATGTATGCCATGTGCTGGATTGTCTGGCCTGGAATCCTGCCAACAAGAAAAGCGATCTGCTGGCGTATATCCGTGATGCTCAGGATGCGCTGAACGCCTTACTCACCAAGGTAAGCAAACCCACGCCAACACCTGATCCCGATGAAGTCAACCGCGCGCAGATCATTGCAGCGGCACGTGCTCAGTACGAGCACGAAGGCAGTGTCGAGATTGACGACGGAGCAGTGTTTAGCCGCGGCGAAGATGCCGGATTGTATGTCGCGGCCTGGGTCTGGGTCTCCATCGCCTATGAGGATATGTCCGCTGAGCAACTCGCCGAGATCAAAGGCTCCTACAGTGTGGACGATGGTCCAGCAGGTGAGTTTGACAACCTGCTGGACGCGATCAACGCGTGCGCCGCTGCCGCAGAAGCCAACAGCACCTTTTCGCATGTGTACGAACACCACCACGGTGGCCGTCGGTATGAGGTCTGGGAGGTGGACGGCCTGTTCTGCTCGTGCGATCACGAGACCGTCACGCACACGGAAGGTCAGTGGCGTGACTGCGGTGAGATTTGCGACGAGTGCGGCAAGCCGTTACCGCCCGAGCGCCAGCCATGAGCGATCGGACAACCGTTAAATCCGCTATGCCAAGCGCGAATGATCTGTTGCACCTCTCCGCTCAAGACGGCGATCCGATCATCATCCGCGATGCCGACTTGACTTCATGGGCGGCTTTCGAGGCGGCCCGGGTGCTGGCGCAGAGCTGGTCGGCGGCGTTAGTTACTGCGCCGCTGGCGGAACTCACCGGTGATGTGGATACGGTGATGGCATTGCTCACGCACTGGCGCGCTGCGGTGATCGCCAAGTATGGATCACCCCAGGTGTGACATGGGGTGTTTCTATGAAGGTTGCGTCATTCAGGTCGCGGGCGCTGAAATAGTCGTGCAGTCGTGCGACGATCACTCGGCAAATATCGGAGTGTTTGAAACAAAATGGCGGGGCCGTAACGCCTACCATTACGTCTCGCTGCCTGATTTCACGCGAGACTACAAACCGATCTACCCCTTCGATCTGAGGCCGGAAGAATTCGATCGCATCCTGACCGAAAACCGTCAGGCGGTTCTCGCCGTCATCGCTCAACTGAACGACGATAGCGAACGGCCGCAAAAACATCATGGCGCTGGCCAGCGGCTCAGCGCAAAAGGAGAAACCCTATGACCCATCGAATGGTGAAACCCAGTATCGCCGAACGCTTCATCCATGAAGTTCCCCGCTTCTTCGGCGGCTGGCTGGCGACGTTGCGCGAAGTTTTCCAGAACGCGCATCGCGCCGGCGCGACCGAAGTGCAGGTCACGCTCGATGCGACGCAAACAATCCTGACCATCACGGACAACGGGCGTGGCTGCCCGGATGTGGAAGCGCTCATGTGCATTGGCCGCAGCGACTGGGATGAAACCCAGGTCGTCGAGGCGGCCGGCATGGGCTTTATCTCCGTGCTGAATGGCAAGTTGATCGAACGCGTGATCGCTCGCTCTGCTGACTGGCGCGCTGAATGGAAATGCGCCGCCAAAGAACTGGCTTCCGCCAAAGTGTTTGACGCCGAACCGGCGGTTGGCTTTAGCCTGACGCTCTATCTCAAAGAGCAGCACGCCGATCTGAAAGACGAGATTCGGCAGGCGCGGGCCTTCTACCCGTTCAAGGTGACGTTCGACGGCGAGATCATCGACCCGGCGCTGGTCCAGCATGAGCTCATGATCAACACGCCGGTTGGCCGGGTGTACTTCAACCAGGGCGACTACCAGAAGCCGCGCACGAACACCGCGGTTTGGGAATGGCGCGATCTGAAATCCAATGCTTTCGCCGATGAATTGAATACGGCCTTTCAGAAACAGCCCGTCTGCCTGCGGAGCATCTATGATAACTATCCGCAGTTCACCTGGTTTGTTGATCCGGCCTGTGGGGTAACGCCCAAACTGCCCGATCGGAACGATCTGCAGGTGGACGTGCATCTCAAGGCGGCGTGTCAGATTATCGCTCAGGCACTCTGTGATCATGCGTTGGGGCTGATCAAGGCTTACGTTGACCGGCTGCCCGACAGCGTGACGGAGATCAGGGGCCTCAACCGCTATATCGGCATTGAAGATGTGCGCCGCGTCATGCGCGAGTTACTCGGGTGGTCGCGGCTGCACGCTGAAGATTACGCCGGGTATCAGGTGCAGTGGGAAAACAGTGACGATGGACCGGGCACGTATCCCACCCTGGAATTCGGGGGACCTGGATATGACGTGCTCTCGCGCCGCGACCAGGCGCTGGTCATCGATCGCGCCGATGCCGACACCATCATGACCTGGTTGTTGCAGACCCAGCGCACGCTGGGGCTGCGTTACGCGACTGAGGAAGAATTGAAGGCGGGTCGGTATGAAGCCGTGGAAGTCTGTGGCGAAAAGCAGCGGAGTGGGAACCTGGTCGCCACGGCCAAGCGCATCACCTGGCGCGGCGAAGACCTGCCGTTTTATCTGAAGAGCGCGGGCGGCCTGAGTGTTGATAACGATCAACCTCTCGTCGTGCTGGCTGGACCGGCCTCCCAGATGCTGAAGACGTTCGGTGAGTATGCCGACGTTTTCCGTGGCTGGCTGCTGAAGATTGCCGACGAGGATGTAGGACAGTTGTGCGACTACTGCCAAGAAGAGTATGGCGAATGGTCGGCAGACGTGTCCGCCATCGACGACACGTGGCAGTCCGACATCCTGAAATACGGGTCGCGCAGTCTCCAGGACGCGCAACAGCGCGAAATGGCGGCGCGGACTGTGTTGGAAGCCCTGCACGCGGCCGATCGCAAACTGTCCGCTGTCTCCCGCGATCTCAAAGTTGGCGCCGCGCTCGATGGTCAATTGCCGCGCTTGAAGCAGCAGCTGGCGGCCGCGATGAAGAAGTACGAGACGGAGCAGAAGCGGCTGGCGTCGTTCATCGAAAAACAAGCCGCTGCCTAGCCATGCGCTCAGGAGGTGTCACTATGACGCTGACTTTTGAAGAATTTAAGCGCTTGATCGAAACCGATTTCGGCCCAACGGACGGCGGAATTCTGGGTGAACTGGTCGACACCGTGGAGCACCTGGTGGCGGGCGGTTCCGATCTGTCGTCGGCCATCTACAACGCCGCGCAAGAAATGCGCGATACGCTAGCGGATATCCAAAGTCTCGGCAGCGAAGATATCGACGACGAAGACACCGACGAGTTTGACGAGGCCTTGGAAGAAGCAGGCGGCGATGACTGTTGCGACAACTGCTACACCAGTGGCGTGGACTGTTCGCAAACCTGCCCCGACTGCGGCGCGGTGCTGTGCGCCGATTGCGCGGCAGAAGATGATGGGCGCTGTGCGAAATGCGTGGGAGCCGCTGAGGAAGAGGAAACGGAAGATGACGACGAGGAAGAGGTGGACGCATGAAGCGCCGCTCGTCCTCTGTCACTCGCTCCTCTATCGCTCGCCGGAGCCGCCGGTCCCCAACGACCGTCTCTAAGTCGGCGGGGACGTCGCTCGATCCGATCGCGCAGGCGCTCGATCGCTGGCTTACGCTGTGTGTCACCGGCAAGCCGATCCCGCAACGGGTGTGGAACACGCTCGATCAAGCCTGCGGCGAATTGCAACCGCACCAGGTGCCGGGCCGCCATCCGAAAGCGGAGATGGTGCGCGCCTGGCTGGCCTATCGCGAAGTGCAAAGGGACATCCAACGCGGTGTATGGAAAACCACGGATGCAGCCTTTCACGAGGCCTACCTGGCGTGGCAGAACTGGAAACAGGGTGGTCGCCATGCCAAAGCCTAACGCCAAGCCTGACGTGATGTTGCACAACGGTCATTCGCTCGTGACGGTAGAGGCCGGCGAGGAATGGGATGCCGATAACGAACTTTGGTGCCGCTTGCACAAGGCGGTCTGCCAACACTGCGACCTCGCAGGTCCGACCGCGCGCACGACCAAAGGAGCGCTCCAGAAGTTCCAGCGCCAACATCCGTTCGCGCCATGTACGGCGACTGAAAAGCCTCCGACCAGGCAACGGAAAAAGAAGTAGACACCAGGTGCGACAAACGCTGAGGGTCCGATCCCCCGGCGTTTGTCGTTCTCATACAGGAGGACACGATGCCTAATGATTCTCAGAAAATCGAAGCGAACGCCTTGCCCCAGTTACAGAATGTCCTGCAAGCCATGGTCGCTCTGTACGCGATTCAGGATTTGCGCGCGCCGTCGATCGGAGCGCTGCTGCGCCAACACAATCTACATCAGGACGCGGCGGTATTGGAGAAAGCGGTGGCCGCGATTCGCGACTTCCCGTGGCATGAGGTGGTCACTTTCGCGCCGATGCCCGGCCGGAAACCGGACGGTGGCTTCCTCGAAGTCGGCGAGTTCGACCGTACCTATGCCTGGGAGAACAGCGTCAAACTGCTGCTGGGCTCCAACGGCAAAGTGTATGCCGAAGTGGTCGAGTGCGTGACGGAGTTGCCTGATCTCGATGACGAAGGGCGGCCGCTCAACGGAGCGGAAGAAGACAACCACTACTTCATGACTGATCAGCCTCCGACGTGCCCGCAGTGCGGCGCACGGACGGAGTTCACAGCAGCCGCTGATAAGTGCAGCGGCTGCGGCGCAGTGCTTCAGTCGCACACCTGCCTCGATTGCGGTTACAAGTTCTACGTGCATGCGACCGAAGAGGGTGCTGAAGAAGACGCGCTCGATGCGCCGGTCGCTCCTGATCAGGAGGGCGCATGAACGCCGTGCCTCAGCCCATTCGCGTGTACTACAAAACTCGTGATCCGTTTTGCCTCAGCCGCGATCAGATGTTCGACGGGCCGTTCACGCCGGACGATTTCGGCGCGGTCGCGCTGGTTGATGGCGAGGCGGGACAGTTGAGTAATCCGGAGTTGATCTTCGCCCAGCTGAATGATGAGGAGCGCCCCGGCTGGCAATCCATCCGCTCGTTGAGCACGGGCGATGTGGTCGAGATCAGCGGCGTGATGCACCAGTGTCTGATGCTGGGTTGGCGCAAAGTGACAGAGGCCGATGCGGAAGCGCTACGCGCCCGCTTCGGGATCATCAGCTTGCCGCCGGCCTGGGGTTTAGCGGACGCCGTGCGCCGCACTGAAGGCCTGTTGGAGATGGCGCAGGACGCTCTCTGCCAGACCGTCGATCACCCGCGGACTGATCCGGATATTGCCCGGCAGAGGGTGATTGCCGCGCGGGCTGTGTTAGCGCCGTACGCCACCGCCTGGCCCACCGCTACTGCGTCCACGCCGACCTCTTTCCGCTTTACGCTGCATGACGGCAGCGAGGATTCGGTCGGGACTCAAGAGGTGCTCATCTTCTTGAGCGAGCACGTGGAGATTGTTATCCCCGAACCCGGTCAGACGCCGGGCGTGATGGACCCGGACAATGAACTCGCCGTAACGCGCGTGGAATTACTGGACGGCGACGTGCGGGCCATGTTGTGGGATCAGAACACTGTGAAATGCGCCGGTGACGCGACGGTCGTGACGATCGCGCCGGCCTGCGCGTTGGTCACGGGTCTGCCCGAAGGCTAGGGCATCATGACCCTCGCGGAAATTCAAGCGGCCGTTTTGAAAGAGGCGAATGGATTGTCCATCACGCGCCACAACTATGCGGTACTCGCCGATCGCGTCATCGCCCACGAGGGTGTGCCGCTGCCACAAGTCCGCGCGCTCAACCTCAAGTTGCCTGAATGGGAGGTCTATCATCAGGCGCTCCAGTTGGAGACGAGCGACTGGCTCGATCTGGCATGTCACCGGGCAGCAGCGAATCAAGTCCGACAAGCTGCAGCCCGTCAAAGAGTTTGAGATGGAACACGATCAAGCTCACCATGAAATGCGTCCGGTCTACAACACAGACAGGACGTTTGCATACTGGGAGTGTTGCCAGTGCGGCTACGCCAGTGCCGTCGGGCGAAGCTGACCGCATGAATTCTGTAGTCATCTCGCCGAACTAGCCGTCTCGCAGTTTGACTACACCAGGGGCCAGACAGTCCCCTGGTGTAGTTCCCTTTTCCTCTTTCTTTATTCTCGTTCTCTTTGCTCATTTTT
This sequence comes from Thermoflexales bacterium, assembly GCA_041738395.1. Taxonomy (GTDB): domain Bacteria; phylum Chloroflexota; class Anaerolineae; order Fen-1058; family Fen-1058; genus Fen-1058. Next base: position 53,260 of record JBGSPW010000025.1, on the reverse strand, counting down.
TGATGAGCATTGAGTTTTTTCTCTACCTGGGTCTTGTGTTTCACATTGACCCTCACGTGCTTCACCCTGTATCCACCTCTCGGTTTGTATCCACCTCGTCACTTTTTCAAGTGACCTCACGTGCCTCACTCTGAATCGACCTCTGGTTGTTTGGTCGGCAGCGCCTCCCCGCCTGCCGTCCGCGCCATGTCCGGTGGTCAAGCGATCACCGCAGTCAACACCATGCTCTCGATGCAGTGCGCGGCGGCCGTTTGCCGTCACTCAATACCATGTTCCAGGAGAACACACCATGTCCCAAGTATTGCCGTTGTTGATCGTCCTCTTCGTGTTGGTGGTCGTCATTCAGGCCCTCCTGCTGTGGCCGCGCCTGAAGGCTGAGGGTTGGCGGCTGCGTCTCATGAAGACGCAGCAGGCCGAACAGCCGTTGCGTACTGCGGTATTGCAGGCGCAGTACGAGGCCCTGCAGAATCGCGCGCCGCGTGGTTCCGCGCCAGGTGGATCGTTACTGCACCGTGCGGCGCTGCCGACCGATCTCGCTGAACCCGCCGCGGATGATCCGGTGTGGGATAGCTTGTTGCAATATGCTGATCAGCAGTAAGAACTGATCAGGCCGCCGTGAGACGGCCTGGCTTATCACACCATGCTTAGGAGAAAACACCATGTCACCTATTGATAACACCCTGAAGTCTCGCCGCAATCGCCTGTCGCCGTATACCGCCGCTGAGCGCCGCCTGAATAAGACGGTCCGCGTGGTCGATGAACCGATCGCCACGCGCCACAGCGAACGCGGTCTGACGCGCAAGTCGTTCGCGCGCAAGGCACAGCGCAGCTAGTTGATTCGACCTGACAACTGAATATCACAATGGACGCGGAGGCTCACAGTCATGTGAGCCTCCGCGTATTTGGGAGAAAACACCATGTTGATTCTGTATACGTTCGTGGTCTTTGCCAGTGGGGTTGCGGCCGAGCAGGCGTTGCACGGCGAGCATCCGCTGGCGATGCTGGGCGTCACGTTGATCAGTGTGCTGGCGGCCGTTTTCGCAGCCCGGCGGTTGAGTGACATCGTCAAGCGGGAAGGCCGCTGGCAGATCAGCCTAGGCCCCTTCCGCCTGACGATTCAAAGTCGCGTGCCGCCTGCGCCGCAGGCCTACCGGCCGTGCGTACCGCGACGACGACGGGGGCGATCATGCTCTCGTTGACGGCGTTGTTTCCACGGCGCCCAGCGGTCCGCCGCATCGTCGTGTCCCGCGCTACACGCGGGCGACGCGCTAGGGCGATGGCGGACACGGGCCAACAGCTGGATCAGCCTGCCGCGCTGTCCCTGGCGACCTTGTCGCCCGCGGAACGAGAGTGGTTCCACGTGTTCAAGTGGGAACACCCCGCTTCACCGGCGACGATGCAACACATGATGGCGCAGACGTTCGGCGCCGGACGCGCGGAAAAGTTGGTCGTCTTCTTCGAGCAGACGGCTATCCCCGCGCGACCTGGTGAATGGCGTCGGCGCATGCACTAGCTGAATGCCACAACCCGTTGGTACAAACAACACCGACGGGTTGTGGCACAAGCGTCTGTCCGGCAACTCATGCTCTTGTTTGTCTACTGGTTGAGCCTACCTCCCTGTGTCAATGCGCGCTATTGACACAGGGAGGTAGGTTCAACTTTTCAGATAGAAAGGAGCAGCATGGGTGTCGAGTTAATCGCTTTAGTCCTTGGTGGAGGCCTGCTGGTGACAGGCGCGGTTGCCTGGCTGATCGGATTCAGCCGCGCCGCGCAGCAGCAGCCGATCAACGATCGGATGAGTACGTATTGTCACCGCGGGTAAGGTCGAATGAGTTCCGTAAAAACTCCTTTAGCCTTTGAGCGGGCCAGGCTGGTAACGTGGTAAAGCCAGCCTGGCCCCGGAGTGCGGGTCAACTTCTGACCATCGGTCAATCTTTCTTAACCAGTTGTCTCATGGCTCATTCTTTTTGAATGGGCTGGAGTCTTTTCTCTACCTCGAGCAGCGCGGTTGTTCCTCTGATGCTCACCACGTGCCTCACCCTGTATCTACCTCTGTTGCGGTCGAAATCGTTCCACTTTTCGACCAACACCATGCCGACGATCCCGATCGTCATCGACCAACAAAACACCATGTCACTGAACAGGAGGACCTATGGGACAACTGCAATTCGGCAACTTGCCGTCGGCGCAGCCCTCGCTGCGCGTGTTACGAGAGACCCCGGCCACGCGCGTCACACAATCCGGCGCGAAGAATGTGGCCCTGGTCGAACTGCTGGGCGCCGTCCTTGGCGACGCCGATACGGCTTTGCGCGTGCTGGCCACCTATCCGACCATCGACGATCTGTGTCGTGCGCCGGTCGCGGATCTGGGCATCATCAAAGGTCTGGGACCGAACCGGGTGGCGGCGTTGCAAGCCGCCATTGAGTTGGGCCGCCGCGCTCACCTGGGTAGCGGCGCCGAACGCCGGCAGATTCGCGCGCCGAGCGATGCCGCTGATCTGCTGTTAGGCGAAATGGGCGTGTTGGAACAGGAAGAGTTGCGCGTGATGTCGTTGGATACGCGTAACCGCATTCTGGCTATCGACACGATCTATCGCGGCAACGTCCACTCGTCCATCGTGCGGAATGGCGAGGTGTTTCGTGAAGCGATCCGGCGTAACGCCCCGGCGGTGATTGTTTTCCACAATCACCCATCAGGCGATCCGGAGCCCAGCCCCGAAGACGTGAGCGTTACGCGCGGCATGATCAGTGCCGGTCAACTGCTCGATATCGAGGTGCTCGATCACCTTGTGATCGGGCAAGCCCGCTGGGTCTCGCTGAAAGAGCGGGGCTTAGGTTTTAGTTAGGAGGTTGCCATGCGGAAGACAACGACTAAGTCCAATGCCAAGCGCTATGAGCAGCAGTGGGACGTGCCTTCGGAGTCCGATCCCTCGGCCTACTACACGGTCTCGCTCACGCAGGAAGGCCAGTTGATTTGCAGCTGTTGGCCGTTTCTGCGGAACCGGCAACCGTGCAAGCACATCCGCACAGTACAGTCCGGGCAAATCGCCGCGCGCGGTCAGCCCGTCGCCGCACCGCCTACCACCCCGATCGGCGTGGGCGAACTCCGGCTCGTGTTGGCCAACGTGCGGTGTGTCACCCCGGTCGCGGATCAGGCCGATGCCGTGATCCACGAAGTGAAAGTGCCCCAGATGCCGGCCGGCAACGAGCATTTTCTGCTGACCGTGTTGCATGATCTCAGCCAGATCGGTGTGCCCTGGCCGACGCTGCAAAAGCGCTACCGGCTGCCGAAGGAACTTACGCTGGACTGGGTCATGCAATATGTCCGTGACTATGGCCGATTGATCTATGGGCCGTTGCAAGACGGCAAATTCGAGGGCTGGGAATACCTCCCGCCCGAGGGCGTGTAACTCACGCCACACAATGGACAGGAGGTCAGCATGAATGAGATGGGTTTCTTGACCTGGTGGACGGTGCCGGATGTATCGGCAGCGTATAGCGACTTGCTGCAACTGGCCAGCCGCGTCGGGCTGCCGAGCGATTGTGTGCCCAACCCTGCTTCAGCGCGTCATGCGTGGGAGAAGGCGACCAATGTCGGCGGTCAGCGCGGTTTGAAGTTGGAGCCGCCGAGTCATCTGATCGATCAAGTCTTCCTGCAGTATGGCGTGCCGCCGGTGGTTCGTCTGCTGACGCGCCGCGTCTCAGACAGTGCGCCGTTGCTGCGGCGGCATCTGGTGCGGGAAGCGTCGATTCCAACGTCGAGCGAGCACGGGAAGCAGCTCTCGTTGCAGACCGTCGCCGTGTTGGAGTTTGACTGTCACGCGCAGCGCGCCGACAGCACGTTTGTTTACGATCGAGATGGTTGGACTAACGGCAACGTGCAAGGTGTGGTGACGGAGATCGAGGACAAGTATCGCCACTATCTCCATCACGCCGACGGCAATGACGTGCGCGAAGGCGTGCGGAAATTGCTGGAACAACTGCACCGGGTGGGTCTGCGCGGCACGGGGGGCGTGTACTTCGTGCCCTGTCACGACGGGGCCGAGCCGCAGCTGCAAGCGCTGCGCGCCTATATCCGTGGTCTGGCGATGTGGCAGGTGGGCAAACTGCGCCCGTCCTGCAACGTCGTGCGGCTGCACGGTGAAGAAGCGGAAAACTTGAAGGAAGAGATCATCGAGAGCGCGACGGATGAATTCAAGAAGCGCCTCGCCGATCTGTCTGACAAGATCGAACCGCTGTTGCACGGACACGTGTCGGGCCGTCAGGCCGATCGCATCGCCGAAGGTGCGACGAACGATCTGCTGCTGATTCAGGCGGCGGTTCGGGCGTATCAACAGAGCCTGGATGATGATCTAACGACCATCGCCGACATGCTGAACATGGCCGAGGGCGCTGTGTCAAAGGCCTTGAGGTTGGTGGTGTGAGATGCTATCGATCTAGTTTGGCGACAGATGAAAAAATCAGCCCAGGAGGCCAACCATGAAATACGTGGTTGTCAAAAGCAATGGTGAGGTCGTCGGCGGGAACGTCACATCGTCCGCGCCGGAAATCGCGCAACGCTTTGCTGAAGTAGCGCTGGAAAGCGGTGCGACCGGCTTGATCCCCGGTGTGTATCGCCTGGTACCAGTCGATCTGAGGAAGGCTGGGCCGCGGGCGTTGCGGCAAGTTCATGTCGAGTTGCAACTGGTCAACTGGGTGGCGAACTTGGAATCTGCCGAGCGACTTGGCTCAGGGCCTGTGAAGATCGAAATCCACTGGCCGGAAAGCACGATCGTGGTCTGGCAGCAAGAGAACGATCAGGATCGCTGGCGCCGCGTCGTAACCCGCCGCGAAAAGGTAACCTCGCTCCGGCAACTGCGCAAGCGAGCGATCGAACTGGAGCAAGTTTTTGCCCAGCTCAATTACGCTGTGGACTAAGCAGTCAGTCGATCTCGCTGAGAGGGGGTGGTTGCAGTTTGTAATCACCCCTGCGGAGGTGGGCGTGATGTAGGCGTGATGTGGGAGTTTTGTAGATGCCTTGACGCGGTCCAAATGAGATTGAATCGACCATCTTCATCAAGCACCATGCGCCGGCCGGTTGAGATTCACTCAGCAGGCCGGCTTTCTGGCGGCCACGATGCAATTCACCATCAATGGCATGACGATTCCGTTGGCCGTGCCATACCTGAAAGCGGAAGCCGCGCTGGAACTTATCACGGCGGAAGATGGCATTCAACTCAACGTCCTTGATCATAATGGGATGGCCGGCAAGACCATCAACATCGATCTGACGGAGGACGGCACTCTGCTCTTGCGAGTGCGTGATCGCATCCTGGAGCCAGCGTCGGAAGATAACACGATCGTATTGTTGCACGCCGACGAAACGCTGGAAGACGTGGACGCACTCACGGCTTGATCTTGTGTTGCTGCATCTCGAAACGTAAACCGCTCGATCAACATTCACACGATGCGCCGGCCAGTTGAGATTCACTCAGCGGGCCGGCTTTCTGGAGGACTCTATGGCTAAGAAGAAGACTGAAGTCGACGTGATGGATGAGCCGAGGACGATACCCGGCCCACTGGCCTGGGCGGCACTTGTAGCAGGATCGCCCTTGTCGGCGACCACTGCTGCCCTGCGTGGACTGCGCGATCAGGTCGCAGCGCAGTTCGTGGCCCGCGCCGAAATGGCCGAGGCCGTGGCGGTCGCGCTGGCGGCCAACGAGCACGTCTTTGTGTACGGCCCTCCGGGCACGGCCAAGTCGTCGTTGCTGCGCAGCTTTGCCAGCGGGATCGGCGGCAAGTTTTTCCGCATCGTCCTCAATCCGGACATCACGCGGGAAGACATTGTCGGCCCGCTCGATCCGGCCGCCGTGCGCAACGGTGAATGGCGGCGCAAGTGGAGCAAGTTTGCTACGTCGGAGATCGCTTTCCTCGATGAGGTCTGGAAGGCCTCGCCGCAAGTGGCAAACATGCTGCTCGATGGTCTGGAAGAGCGCCTGGTGACGGATGGCGACGATGATCTGCCGATCCCGTTGATCTCGGCGGTCGCCGCGTCGAACGAAGTGCCGGACGATAAGGCCCTGCGCGCCGCCTACGATCGTTTCTTGGTGCGGGTGAGCCTGGACTACGTCCACGACCCCGACGACTTTCGCGCGCTGCTGACCTCGGTTGGCACGAGCACAGCGAATCCGGTGACGCCGGTGTTGACGGCCACTGACCTGCGCACGATCGGGCAGGCGGCGGAAGCGCTGGCGTTGAATCCGCCGCCCGAAGTGACCGAGAAAGTGGTGGAACTGTGGCGGCAGATCGGCGTCGGGCGCATCAGCGATCGCCGCTGGAAGAAGACGCTCAAACTGGCGATGGCCTACGCGCTGCTGTACGATGAAGCGCCGGCGCCGCGTCATCTGGGCGTCGCGCGCTGGACGTTGTGGAGCGAGCCGGACGAGGAAACGAGCATCCGCAACACGGTGCTCGCGCTGACCGATCCGGCCGCCAGCGATGTGCTGGACTGCGAGGCGCTGTTGGCTGATCTCAAAGTCAAGGCCGGCGGGCTGCAAGGCGCGAAGTTGCAGGAACGCGCCGAGATCGCCGGGAAGGCTCGCAAGCTGGTCGCGCGGGCGCAGAAACTCGCGGCGTCACCCGATGCCCGGGCGTATGCAGCGCGGCTTACGGCGGTTGCGAACGAGGCCAATGCCATTGTCAACCAGATCCTCGACCTGATGTCGAGCGGAGGTGCGTAATGGCAGCGGGCAAGCCTGTCCGCAACACACCGCTCTGGCGTCAAGCGATCCACAGTGCGCTAGACGCGGATCGTTTTGATCTGGAAGACTGGGCGGCAGCGTACACGACGATTCCAACGCTGACGAAAGTTGACGACGAAGCCGCTGACGAATTCTGCGGCCATCCCGTGCAGGATGCGTTCCTGAGTCTTTACAAATCCGCACCCCGTCTGTCCGATCCACTTGAGCGCGGTCTCGAACCGTTGGCCGATCTGTTGCAACGCGGCATGGCGACGCCGGAATGGCAGCGCCTGCGCGAGACGACGGTCGGTGATCAAATCGCCGCCGGTGTCGGATCGCAAGCCTTCGTGGAAGAAACGTTGGCGGCCCTGCCGGAAGAAATGAAAGAGCAGGCGCACGCTCAGGCACAGGCCCAACACCAGGCGGAACAACGCCAGGGTGAGGCTGAATCTCTGAGCGGTTTGCTCGAGGCGCTCAGAGAACGCTACGCGGAGGCGGAGCTGCCTGATGACGTTGTGCAGCAGGCCGCCGATCTGCAAGATCAGATCGCTGGCTTGCAGGCGGAAGCGCAGACGGCGCAAGGTCAAGCCGCACAGGCGCAGGCGGGATTTGAAGCCAGCCTGAATCAACAGGCCGCGCAAGTCGCGTCCGCCCTGAACAAAGCGGCGGCCAGCGCACGTGAGCAGGCGGAAGAAGCCAGCACGTTTGCGGCCGGGTTTTCTCTGGCGGCAGGCGGCGATCCGGCGCATGTTTCCCCGGAAACAGCCCACCTGGCGATGCAGACCCTGCGGCAGAATCCGAATCTGAAAGACCTGGCCGACTTGCTCGGCTGGGCGCGGAGTCTGGTGCGCGCCGCCTGGCGCAACTCGCCTCGCTCACATACGGAACTGGTCGGCTACAAAACGCGCGCCTTACAACCTGAACACATGGTCGGCTCGGAATGGGCCGCGTTGTTGTCGGGTGATGAGACGCTCGAGGCCGACTGGCAGCGCCGCGCGCTCGATGGCGCGATCCGTCATCGGGAATATGGTGGCCAGGAAAAGCAAGGACGCGGTCCCCTGATCATCGTGCGCGACGAATCCGGCTCGATGGCCGGTGCGCCGCATGCGCTGGCCGTGGCGCTGGAATGGGCCTTGCTGGAAATCGCACGGCGGGATAACCGCCCGTTCTACAGCATTCCGTTCAGCGGCCGCGATCAGTTTGACGTGTGGTATGCCGGTGAGGCCGACGCGCAGTCACTGGCCGAGCACTTGGCGCACTTCTATAACGGCGGCACGGAGTTGTATGAGCCGCTGACCCAGGCGTGTGAAGTGGTGCAGATGGTCAACGATGATCAGCAGCGAGCCGACATCCTTGTGATCACCGATGGGCTATTCGGCAAGCCGAGCGAGGCGTTTCTTGAAATCCTCACTGGCTTGCGTCAGACTGACCCGGTCAAGATCGCGTTGGTGTCGGTGGGCGCCGAGAATTATGCCGCACAGGTCTTCGCCGATCCCATCATCCACGTCGATGATCTGCTGCAAGAACGCCAGAAGTTGCACGGTGCGATTGCGGCGATTGTGTGACGCTGGTCCGATCAATCAAACCTCAACACCATGTCTGTCACGGGCGCTGATCCCATCATCAGCGCCCGTGACGTTTTGAAGGAGGCGCTATGTCCAAGACGAAGAAATATTCTCTGGCCTACTGGGCTAAGAAGTGCATGAATGCGTGGACGCCGGAGAAAGATATCCTGTTGGCCGTGCAGACTCTGATCAAGATCGGGTCACATCCGGAGATCGACTTCAGCGGCACGCCGCTGGAATTGGCGACCGCGCTGTATCTGGAACGTTTCAAGCGCGGCACACCGTGGTCGGGGTTCTTTCCGACGCCGGCGCCGGTGGCCGATCGGGCGGCTGAGGCGCTGAATATCACGTCCGGTATGGTCGTACTCGATCCGGGCTGCGGCTTTGGCTCCCTGAGCTGGGCGGTCGAACAACGCGGTGGCATCCCGATCCCGGTGGAATATAGCAACGCCGTCATTCCGATCGCGCAAGCGATCTGGGGCGACGATCGTATTCACTACGCGGACTTCACCGACGGCTTTCGGCCGCCGGCGTTTGACGCCGTGATCGTGAATCCACCGTACGGCAAAGTTTTTGGGAGCAGTGATGCGACGCTGGATTTCATGACGCGCATTGCCGATCTGTCAAAAAGCAACACGCGCGTTGTGGCGATTCTGCCGCGCGGGTATATGCAGAAGGAACGCCCGAAGGCGAATGTGACTCTGCGGACGCGCTTCATGCTCATCAATGAATTCGATCTGCCGCCAGACACGTTTAAGCCGCTGACCAATATCGCCACGACCCTGTATGTGTTGGGCGTGACGAAAGACGGCGCTTTAGTGAACGAGTTGCAGGCCAAACCGAAAGAGACCAAACCGGAAGATCATGAAGTCTACAAACTGCAGAATGCCACACCCTCTACACCCGATCCTGAACTGGATGAAGCCGAAGAAGAGCAAACGGTACGGACTTTCGGAATCGAAGTGGATGGCGACCTGGTGCGGGTTGATTACGATCCGAAGCGGCAGATCGGCCCCGATGTGTGCTTCAATTTTCACGGTCCGACCGTCAGTGCGACCGGCTATATCACCCGCTTCGCGGCGCGTGAGCCAGCGGAAGATCTCTATGCTCTGGCGCAACGCGAAGCGCACAGTCTTGTCGCCGCCTGGCAGAAGCAGCGCGTAAACAATCAACGTGCCTGGCCGGTGAAGTATGCCGGCGACGTGGCGGTGCAAGTCGACGAGCAGGTTGTGCGCGGGTATCCGATCTCCTGGAACGATCACGATCAGGAATGGCGCATCTGGTTGCGGCGCGAGGCGCGGGTCGTTACCCTCAAAATGGACGACATTTTGGAGAACTGGGTGACGTACTTCGCCACACACTTGCAGCTGGGCGATCACATCGTCTACCGCGAACTGAATCATCGCGTGGAGGCCGATGTCGTGCGCGTAGTTCCGGGCAGTGGTTGCGCCGTCGAAGTGACTCGGCGTCACGACGGGTGGAAATGCTTTGTTTCATCCGCTGACCTGGTGGGGCTGTGGGACGCGCAGAGCGTCTCGCCCGCCGAACGTGGTGAGACGTTCAGTGTGCCGAACTTTGGCATCGCCAATACGGACCCGCTGGATATGACGGACGACGCTTTCACCGCCTGGGCTGCCGCGATCGAGGAAACTTCACCGCAGGCCGCCGCCGGTTGGCGGCAAGTGCGCGCCGCACAGAAAGCGCAAAGTATCGCGCCCTGGCCACGGTTGAGCGCTGACGATAATCGCCCGCGAGCGGAATTGCCGGGTCAACTACGGCAGTGGTACGCCGCTCATCCGACTCAGATTCTTCAGCACTCGACCAGCACGGCTTACGAGGCATGGGGCAACGATCATCTGACGATCATGCAGCCGAAAGGCGAGCATGGACTGCCGTGGACCGTGTGTTACGCGACCCGTGTGCCGAGTGCGCAAGACGCCGGTGAATATGCACCGCTGCCACTGACCCCCATCACACAAGGTGATGACACGGGCTATGTGCAAGGCGCGACGCTGTTCGAGGCGCTGACTGCAGTGCGCGAGCACCTGCAAGCCTGGAGCGTGGAAACGCGCCTCGTGTTGCAACCGCGTGACTCGGCCTGGAACGCGACCGTGCTGCGTGAACTGCTGGAGATCGTCAGCCGCGGCGCGCCGGTGCTCATCGCCGACGAAGATCTCGGGCTGCCGACGATTCATCACATCCCTAACCCTGAGCATATGGGGTTTGGGACGTTTCGCAGTGTGACGGAAGACTACACCGTCAACTGGGATGCCGGCGGATCGATGAATCGGTTGAGCAACGGTCTGGGCTGGACCACTGTGCAGATTGAGCGGGGAACCTTCCCCTACGACACCGCACAGGTCAAGGACACGCTCGAACACTGGATCGCGGAATATGAAGCGCAAGCCCCGCGTTTCTCGATCACGACGCTGCACGTGGACACCACGCACATCGAACGCGACTTTGCTGCAGCTGCTCAAGCGGCTCAAGGCAAAGAGCCGTGGCAGATGACGCGCCCGGAGTTCATGGCCACGCAGCGTCCGATATCGAACGGTACACAGGGCCGGATGTTATTGGACCTCATCCTGGCCCATGCTCGTGATGTGCAAGCGAGCAACGACAACGAGTCGGTATCGGCCAAGATATCTTCCGATGCGATCGTCTGGCTCACCGACCTGCGGAAAACACTGGTGCAGGTCGCGCTGGCTGAATCCAAGCCGGTGCCGGCTGAGGTGCTGGCCGACTATCCTGATCTGGCGGCGCAGTATCCCGCCCCATCAGCGGCTGACGAGAGCGAACCGGTCACGCCGCCTACGGTGGCAAGTGTCGCGCCCACTTTGGCGAAGCCCACCAAATCCAAGCGCGAGAAAAAGCAGCCTGCGCCGGAACCTCGGGTGGATTACCCGGCAGTCTGGCACAAGCGGGATAAGTTTGAGTTTTACCTCGATGGCGCGATCGTCGTGGCCGAGTATGACGGGAGTGACAGCATCGGCTTTGATCACGGGAGCCTGGGATATGACTTCCGCGGGCCGACCATCAGCACCACCGGCTTTCACAGTCACTTCGCCAAATTCGCTGATGTGCAGCGATACGGTGATCCGGTCAATGCCGCGATCGTCGTTGCCAGAGACCTGGCAGCGGCGCTGGTCAAAGAAGTGGCGAAGAACAAGAAGACGTGGCCGGTGAAGTATGTTGGCGATGTGGCCGTGCGGCTTGATGACGGGCGTACGGTGCGCGGCACGCCGATCAGTTGGAACGACTTTAACGAGTGGTGGTCCGTTTGGCTACATGAAGCGAAGACTGGACGGACTTTCACCCCCGACGAGATCGTCGGCGCATGGCCCACCTCGGAGGCATCCGCAGTGTCTGTTGGCCCGTGTCCGCCGTCGCTTAGCGCGTCGCCCACGCGTAGCAGGACACGACGAGGCGGCGGGCCGGTGGGTGTTTCCACGGAAACGCCTGCCGAGCCTGAAGAGGTGAAACCGTTACCGATTCAGTCGGTTACGGCTCAACCCGCCAAACCGATCAAACGCCCCACCGGTCTGCCGGCTGACATCCCCGAAATCATCGAAGTGGATGTCGGCGATCGGACGCCGCAGTGGATCGCGGCGGCGATCGTCAAGGTCACCGGGGGTAAGCAGTTGACGTGCCGCCGGAGCGACGGGCGCGGCGAGTTCAAGACGCCGATCTACGGGCGTGACATCACCTGGCGCGTACCAGCGTCGGTCGGGGCGTAACATGGCAGCCAACGTCCTCATGGGCGTTCCCGCCTACTACGTGACTCTGACCGAATCTCCGCAGTGGCGTTCGCTCATCTACCTTGATCGGGGCGATGCCAAGAAAGAAGCCGCTGCTGATGAGCGCCGGGGCAGCACCCCGACGATCCATCAGACGTGCGTCTCACACCTATCCGCCCAAACGATCCAGATTACGACGTGTTGGTTCACGTGTACGGTACGGCAGTTGCGACTGACCGAGTCCCGATTCTACGGGGTCATTCGCCGCCGTGGCGTCGAACACGAAGTCTGGCGGCCACGCCGGCGGGGTAAGTCTCGGCCGGTCTGGTATCTCGTCGCGGAAGAGGAATAGCGAAACACCACAGTCTCCCCTCCGGCGTGCAAAGTTGCGCTGGAGGGGAGATTGGACCAAGGAGGTTTCTATGCAATACATCATCTGCCATGCAGCGCTGCCCGCGCTGGAAGCAAAAGTCGGCGCTCTGATCCAGCAAGCCGTTGCGGTGAATCGCCTGTTCTCGTTGCTGGCCGTGAAACGCACCACCAGTGAGAGTGCTCAGGGCGTCATCACTGATCAGGTGACCGTCGAACTGAAAGGCGATCGCCCGGAGGTGAATGGTTGGGCGGTGATCGCTGCGCTGCAGTTCGAGGCGCGCGGTCAGGTGCAGGTCAACGCGGTTCCCGATTGCGGCGTGCCGGAACGGTTTCTACATGCGCCACCCGCCTGCGGACATTGCGCCGCTCACGCCAGCGATCTGCTGGTGCTGCGCAACTTGCTCACAGGCGCCTGTCTCCAAATCGGTCGAGGCTGTGTCGCGGCGGTGCTGGGCGCGACTGGCCCGGCGACCGTGCAGTATGCCGACCGCCTGATCGCCGCGGATGCTGCGACGCGGCAGGCCCAGGGCTATGAGATCGATGTCTTCAGCGCCGATCGCTATGCGTACCGGCTCGATAAGTATCTGGCGCAAGTTGCCCGCGTGATCGCGCTGCACGGCTGGGTCAGCCGCAAACAAGCGGAGACGACCGGCAAGCCGCCCACCTCCGAACTGGCGCTCGATGCGCTGTTCGCGGTACACGATGTGACGCCCGATGTAGTTTCCAGGGAAACGGCTCAAGCGGCCATCGCGTGGGCGCGACAACTTGCGCAGGAAGAACGTGATCTCAGTGATTACGAGCGACGCCTGCACGAGATCGCGCAACAAGACACGATCACCTATGGCGAGACCGGTCTGGCTGCGTCGTTGTTGCAGGCGCATCAGTCAGCGGCGCAACGCGCAGTCGAACGGCAGTTGACCGATCGACCGAGCCGCCATTTCGGCCAGGTCAGCGAGCGCTTGACCGTGACGCTGCTGGTGCTTAATCGCACCGAGATCCCGAAACCGGAGGGCGTCACGGTGCTGTATAAGTTCGTCGATCCGGCAAGTGGCAATCGGGCCGCGTGGTTTGCGTCGGCCGATCCGCAACTGGAGATTGGCGCGACGTATCATCTCAAAGCCACCGTGATCCGGCACAGCGAGTTTCGCGGTATTGCCGAAACCATCCTGAACCGGTGCAAGGTTCTGGCGCCGAGCGTGACTCAGATGCCTCTGTCCATCTGAATCCGACCGGTGGCCCGAGCGTGACGGTTGCTGAATGTTGTTTCTCTGGCGAAGGAGTTATCTTCTTCGCCAGCTGCTCTTATCCCCTTCATTCTTTCGTTCTCATTGCTCATCCTCTTTGATGAGTATTGAGTCTGCATCTACCTTGAGCAGCGCGGTTGTTCCTCTGCTGCTCACCACGTGCCTCACCCTGTATCTACCTCGTAGTCCCCGACAATTCCAGTTGTCCTCAAGTGCTGGGATTGGCACCATCCCACCAGAGGATGGGGATTGTTCCATGTCCGGCCAGTGTCTGTGCTGATCGGAGAAAACACCATGTGCCCCGCGTGGGCAAGAAAGGAATACGCTATGAAAACACGTTTTGCCAATCTGATTTTTGAGATTGTCGCGGCTGCCGGTCAACATGATCGGTTTGCCCAACGGGGTCCACACGTCAGCCTGCGAATCGAGAATCTACCCTACCTGCCTCTCAGCATTGAGGCGTGGGATTCGCCCATCGCCGGTGAGAACCGGCGTATCAGCGTCGCCCACTACTTCGAGCAGGCGGGCGATCTGGTTCCCGATCCCGAAGTGGAGATCAGAGACGATGGGTGGCCCATCGAGTTGTCACAGGTGGCGGGCTACACGCAGGTCACCGTGTATCGAGAGGATGGGCAGATGCTTTTCGCGCCGCAGTCCAAGCGCGAAGTCATGCACTTCCTCAATGAAGTCTGGGCGCCGAATCTTCGGGCGCAACGCTTTATCGAAGCGGCGCAGAAACTTGCCAGGCCAGTCGTCGAGGTGACGCCATGAGCATCCGCATTTCCAACGACAGCCTCAGCGTCCTGGCGTGCGGTTTCGCGATCGCGCGTTTTGCTGATGAGAAGGCCTTACAGGAGGCGCAGCAGAAACAGCAGCCGGTGCCGAATGATGAACGTGAGAATGTGATCGTCTGGCTCGACCTCGCGCCCAATCATCCCAAGGTACTGAACGCGATCTGGGCGACCCTCGTGAACGGCGGCAGTTCGGACGTGCGCCTCGCCGACTATGACGCTCATATGCCGACCTACCTGGCGCGCGGCCTGCGCCGGCGCTATCGGCGGTTGGCGGCGGATGCGCCCAGCCTGGCCGGGCGTGCTCGACCGAAGCATTTGCGGTTGATCGCGCCGGAGGCCAGCCGGGTGGAAGACTATACGCAGCCGTTCATCGCGCTGGACTGGCCCGGTCTGCCAGCCAGCACGGCGCTGGCGGCGATGCTCGAGCAAGGCTCGCCGTATCCGATTCAAATCGGCTGGGGCGACTATCTGCTGGCCGAAGCCGCAGCGCAAGGTTATGCGCGTCCGCTGCTGACGGGCGGCAATTCGCCGCAAGGCTATTTGATCGATCCGGCACCGTGGCGCGAGATCATCGCGGCCGGGGTCAAGTCGGGGCAGATCACTTTGGACGGCACTCAGCAGACGGCGGCTATCGCCGTGGGCAGCGCGAGCGTGTTCAACACGCGGCGCTCGGTGGAGGTGTGATGGACAACGTGATGGAGTTGATCAACTGGTGCTATCGCGCGTATAGCGCTTACGGCCAGTATCGGGAGCGCGTCACGGCGATCACCTTCACGAGCACGACGATGTTCAGCCTGACGTATATGGCCGGCTACATGCGATCGCACTTTCCTGACGTGCCAGCGCAACTGCTGCATTTTGAGTTACGTGCTGCCGATGGATCGTTGACGCCGGTCAACGTGTAGCCGAACAAACGGTATTGAATACACCCTACCAGGGGACGCGCTTTTCTCCCCTACGGGGTGAGGTGCGTCTCCGGGCGGGAAGAAAGGAGGCGCACTATGCGCTTGGAGGGACAAAGTAAGTTGGGGCATTATCCCACGCCCACGACCAGCCTGATGATCATTCTCACATGGCTGGTCCTCTCGATCGAAGTCGGCCTGCGCCGCTATCTCGATCCGTGCTGTGGTAAGGGCGAGGCGTTGGCCGCGATCGCGGCTGCGCATGGCCCGGCTGAAACCTACGGCATCGAGTTGTCGGATGTGCGGGCCACAGACGCCGCACGTGCGTTGGATCATGTGCTCAACACGGCTTATGAGTATGCGGTGTTGGCGGATGAGACCTTCTCGTTCGTGCTGCTCAATCCACCCTATGATGGTGAAGGGATGACGGGCGGTGGTAAGCGTCTGGAAGAAACTTTTCTGCTCGACACAACCCCGCGCCTCATGCCAGGGGGTGTGCTGGTGTACATCATTCCTCATCAACGGATCAATGAAAAAGTGGCGCGGCATCTCGCCGGCTGGTATGACGATTTGCGCTGCTTCAAGTTGGCTGGTGATGACTACGACACGTTCAAGCAAATTGTGATCTTCGGTGTGCGGCGCAAGACTTACACCCCGGCCAGCGGCGACGGTCTACGCGCCGTGCAGGCCTGGGCCGAAGCGAAGATCGTTGTCGACTACCAGCAGATCGAAGTCGAAGTTGAAGGCGAACTAACAGCGGACGGCCAGCCGACCCCGCTGAGAAGCGCGGGGCAGGCGAAAAAGAAAGTGCGTCAGCCGGTCTACGGCGATCTGCCTGAGTTAGCGGCGAGTCATGGAGAATATGCCATCCCGGCTAGTCCGTTGCGCGGCCCGCGCGGCGCGTTTCGTTTTCAGTTTGTTCCGGTCACGGACGAAGATCGGCTGCGGGTGGCGCAGGATTCCATCGCGCACCTGGAACAAAGCCGTGACTGGCTCGATCTGATTCCGCCGACGACGCCACCCGTGATCGAACCGGCGATGACGCCCAAGAAAGGGCACATCGCCATGCAGCTCAACGGTGGACTGCTCGGCACGAATCTGGTGCGGACACCCGATCAGCAGCCGTTGCTGATCAAAGGCAATGTGCGCAAGACGAGCAAGACGGTTGTGCACGATCCTGACGACGATCCGACCAAGCGCGACGATGGCAAAGAGCACCTGACCAAAGTCGAGGTCAAACAGCAGTTTGAAACGGCTCTGGCGACACTCGATGCGCAGGGCGAATTGAACATCACGTCTCACGTCGAAACGATCAAAGGCTTACTGGATAGCTACGTTGAACAGCTCGCCGAGATCGTGCAGGCGCGCAACGTGCCACAGTATGACATGAAGCCAGAACCGTGGGAGTGGGCCGTGTTCGATGATCTATCGCAAGGTCGTCGACTGCCGGGCCGCGAGGAAACCGGGCTGACCGAGTTTCAGAAACACCTGGCGATCGCGCTCGGCCGTCTGTGCCTGCGCTATGGCGCGGGAGTAATAACCGCGGAAATGGGCAGTGGCGTGTGCCACGAAGCGTGGCGTATGATGAGTTAGCCGCAGACTACAACTGCGGCGGATTCGCCAGAGCATCGACGAATCCACTGGCCCCTGACCTCACAGGGGCACACGGCTACCTAGACATGCTGGGGACCAGGAACAACAACCGGTGTGAAGCTCTAGGGACAACAGTAAGCAGAGTCGCAGTATCCTAACATGCGATGAGGCTGCCAGCCGTGCCTGGATATGACTAGGATGACGAACTGTCGTCGAGGCGTCGTTACCATTAACCCGACCGCTAAATGTTAGGAATGGTTGGGGAACGCGGTTATCTCTCAGCGCACCGCTTGATGAGAGGCTTGCACTTACCTTCACCCGATGGGAAGTGCATGGCCGGTCGATACAGAGGTGTAATCGACCGGATAGAACCGCCGGCGTATAGACAGAGTCTAAGTCCAGGTAGAGACATACGCGATGAACGTGGGAACCCAGATTGACCCGCCCTCCGTGTTAGGGCTGGGATAGTTGCGTCTGACGTGGCAATCTGGGGGCGGAGGACACCGTAGTAGTCAAAGGCAGTGGGGTAACTCCCACTTCAAGGCGAAGGGTGTCCAGCATGGGAACAGCATCGATGGAAGCCTTCAACACGATAGCCCCTTGAAACAAGGAGCAGTCTATGACCGACGTAGACCGTGAAGTGTCGAGGATACAGCAGATGCTTTATGCACAAGCGAGGGCAAATACCGATAGACGATACCAACGAACAGCTATCGAGTTGAAGTCTACGTGATGCACGGGGGAATAACCCCGCCCATGCCTAGAGCCGTGTGACGCGAAAGTGTCACGCACGGTTCGGCAGTAGCGGAAAAGGGAATCCACCCTAGTCGAAAGGCTAGGAGATGCGCCCTGACCGACTATAACAAAAGCACCATCTTCCTGGCGATCGTCGAATACATGCGCGTGGCGCAATCTCGTCGCGGTCGGCAAGCCACGGCTTATCCTGCGTTGATCGTGGGTCCGGGTGTGGTGACCGGGGTTGAGAACTGGCCCAAAGAGATTGCGGAAGTGATTCCCGGTGCAGCCAGCAAGGTCATCACAATCGGGGCGAAGCCCGCACCAAAGCCGGTGAAAGTGGGCGCGTGGTTGCGTCAACAGTTCTTTAGCCACGTCAGTCGAACGCAGTCACAAACTGAGGAAGAGCATCAGCAGTTCCTGCTGGAGCTCAAGGCTGCGGATGAATATCTGCGCGACGATGAATTTGAAGGGTTAGCACCTGACGAGTTCATGGATAAGTTGCGGCAGATCACGCGCCGCATCAAAGACAAGGATCTCCGCGCACGCTTTGGTCTGCGGATCAAACAGGCGTTGATCCCGTTGCGCTTTACGCTGACAGCGGCATGGAAGAATCCCCCGCGCCGGCGGCCACACGCGCAGAACACGAATCTACTCGATGCGCGCATCGGCGGCTATCTGTGGCTGGGCCTCGATCTGCCCCGCGAAGAAGAACATGCGCGGGAGATGATCAATCGCTACTCGCTGTTACAGTTTGTCGCCGATTATCGCAGCGGCGCGCTGCCGGAAAAGAGTTTTGCGATCGTCTCCTATGAGACGGCGAAACTCGGATCGGGCCGCGTCCCGGCGATGGTGACGCGCCACGTGCATCAGAAGTATCGGGATGAGCACAATCGACTTCAAACGCGGAGCGTTGAGGTCTGTGCTTGCCCCACGTGTGGCGCTGTGGTCGTGGAAGAATACGATGATGAAGATGGTTCTCCGTTAGCGGACAAAATCATCACACCCGGTCAAGCCGTTGAGTGGGTGGGCTTACACCGCCGCTACTGTCAGGCTCCGCAGCCGCGCCGCGTGTGGGACGAAGAACGCGGGAAGCACGTCGCACTCGTCACCGATGAACATGGCGAGCGCTATGTGTGCGGTGCGCCACTGTTTGAGGTGAGTGATTTGCGACGCATGCCGGCCGCTTCGGTCGCCAAACGAGTTAAGAAGTTCTTCGGAGCGCTAGGCGTTGATGAGTTGCACAAATGTAAGGCGAAAGGCACCGGTGTGGGTTGGGCGTTGACGGTGCTCAACAACGCCTGTCGCTATACGGTCGGTTTAACTGGGACGTTGTTCGGCGGGTACAGTACGTCAATCTTTTGGCTACTGCATCGCCTGTCGGGTGAAGTGCGTCGTGAGTTCGGCTACAGTGATGAACGCCGCTGGGTCGAGAAGTATGGCCTGCTCAAAAATACGTTCTACGTTGAGGACCCGAAAGCGATTCCCGAAGACGGCGCCTACACCGGCACGCGTGAATATCTCTCCGTGTCGGAGATGCCGGGCATCTCGCCGGCCATCGCGGGTATCGGCTTGAAATATTGCACCTTCAGCAGCCTGAACGATGTGGGGCTGCCGCTTCCCGACTATTCGGAAGAGATCGTGCGTCTGGATCTGACAGATGCCATGCAGGCGCAAATGAAGCAAGCCGACGGACAGCCCGATGAAGCGGAAGGCTTGTTCCGCTGGGCGATGGCGCGGAAACAGGAAGAGGATGGCAAAGGCGCGATCAGCGTCTGGCTCAACACGGCGCTGAATCGGCCTGATGCGATGTTCCGGGGTGAGCATGTGATCTTTCACCCGCGTGTCTCCGGCCGCGGTCGCTTTGCCGTGCGGCGCGAAGAATCGGTGCTGACGCTACCGCCAATCGTCGGCCCAGGTGAATGGCTGCCGAAAGAAATGTGGACGGCACATCAGTGTCTGATCGAACGCGATCAAGGATACAAAACTTTGATCGGCGTGCGTCAGACCGGAACACGCGATATCCAACCGCGTCTCGTGCAAGCGTTGGAAGTCTCCGGACTGCGCGCCGGCATCCTGCGTCCCTCGTTGGCTCCGGCCAAACGGGCCACGTGGATCAAGAACCACGCGCACGAGTTTGACGTGTTGCTGACCAATGCGCGTTTGGTTGAGGTTGGCCTCAACCTGACCATGTTCAACACAGCGATTCTCTTCGAGTTTGAGTGGAGCCTCTATGTGCTTTGGCAGTTCATGCGTCGGCTATATCGGCCGGGGGCGCCCAAGCGAGTGAAGTTGTTCTTCCCCGTGTATCAGGACACGCTCGAAGAAAGCGCGCTGGACTTGCTCGGCCACAAGATGCTGGCCGCGCAGCTCTTCTATGGTGATGCCGTGGGCGGCGCGTTGGTCGATGAACTCGAGGATGGCGATCTGCTGAGCGATCTCGTGCGCAAAGCGATGGGCAAGCTCAACATCGGTCGCGCCGAGGGCATCTTCTCGATCGGGAATAGGCCGGCGGTGACGCCGTCGCCGCTTGGATCGCCCACGCTGGCGAGTCCGCAGTTGAAGACGCTCGCTGAGTTGGCCGCAGTGCGAGAGCAGCTGATGCCTGTGCCACGCAGGTTGCCAGTTCGGAAGGTGGCGATGTCGGATAAACAGTTGACGTTGTTTTGATCAGACGAGGGGGAAGCAGATGCTTCCCCCTCGCTGTATTTTGGCGCGTACGTGGAAACAGGCCATAATCTTTGTGGGCGGTACGGGCGGGCCGCGTTATCCCTCGCCCAGTTTCGCATCCCCGAATCTCTTTCGATACAGATCCTGAATCCAGTCGGCCGTGGGTGCCTTCCATCGCTCTTGCCGAGTGCTGGCCTGATTGGCCAACACAGTTCGCGGACTCATTCCTAATCGCTGGGCCATCTGAATGGTCGCTTCGTCGAGTCCGCACCGCGCTCGAACGTCAGCCCAGGTTGCCTTAGTCGTCTTCTTTTTGGTCATGAGATTTTCTCAGTTCCATCGCAAAATACTGCATCCATTGAAGCTCTACCACCCTAAACGTGATCATGGCAATGCCAGTGATCATCTTTAACACGATCATGATCACGTTCCCAGCCTGCGTTTGAAAGCCCGATGCGCTATAATTGCTTCATGCTATCACTGGTTCATACCAATCGCTACTTGCGCAATGCACAAACACGCCGTCGCATGATCGCCGAGAACGTGTACGATTCTTCGGTCTTTGAGGGCGCAATTGGCTTGCCTAAGCCTCAGCCCTCCACGTCGCGTCGACGCAAAATGGCCTCTTCAAAGAAACGCGCCAACGGCAAGTAGTTCTCGATGTAGCCTTGTTGTACGGCGAGTAGATATTCTGCCCGTCGTATTTTGCTACCGCGCCCCAAACTCCCCGTACGCCTTCAACTCCTTCTCCATTCCCCCACACCCTGCCGAAGGGAGCACTATGTGCCGGGGACGCGCTGGGCGAAAGACGGGGACTTCGTCAGCACGCGGAACGTCTCCCCCGGAAAATCCGAGCCATACACTTCCTGCGGATCGAGCACGTACCGCGTTCATCCCGCTTGACGACATTTATGAAGATTGGTCAATTCCCAATCGTTCAAACAAATCTTGCGCCTCCGCCGCCGCTCGGGAGGCCATCCCAGTTCTATTGGCCGCACAGTAGACTTTAGCCAGGCAATGTTTGTTGTAGGCTATCAAGCGCCGCTCGCCCCATGAAATTGCCATCTCCAGGCTCTGTACGAGCGAGGGCTCAGCATCTTCAAACGCTTCCTGCTGAATTAGGGTGTTGCCGCGATGATACAAAGTCCACGCTAATCCTCGTGACCAATGGCCTTCTCGCGCCCATTCCTCAGCATCGGCTAGCAAACACAGGGCTTCTTCGAAACGTTTCTGCTCGCAGGCAAATGCCGACAATCGATGCGCTGCAAACACCTTCAATTCCACGTCTTGAATTTGTTTGCCGATTTCAAACATGGCTTGAGCTAGCTGAATAGCCTCTGGCAATTTTCCTTGACGGCGCAACAGGGCCGAACGAAAGTGCAAAACACGGCCCAACTCAGCCATATCGTGGAATTGACGTGCCATCTCTTCGGCTCTGTCAAGATGTGGCACCACAACATCGTCGCCCTGTCCCCGGACCCAATCCAACCGCCCGAGCCGACATTCCCATCGACCTTCCTCCTGCTTAGCTCCTAGAATCTTTGCAGATTCAACAGCAGCGTCCAAGATTTCCTGCAAATCGATGTACAGACAAGTGAGGAAGGGGAAATACCATATACATTCTGCCAGTTGCAATAGAGTTTCCCATCTTTGGTGCTCGTAGCACCAGCTAATGGCGCTGCGCGCATTGGGATATTCTGGAGCTAATAGATGTGCCTGCTCAACATGCAGCTCCAAGTCGAGGCCATATGTAGCGGCGAAGTTTAATAGCCAGGCGATCCAACGCTCTACAAGTTGGTCACTATCTACTTTCGCAAACTGTGCGTGAGCGTATCTTTGCGTGATAGGCAACTCCCAAAAACGATCGTCGTCATTTCGGTTGAGCAGAAAGAGGCGCTGCAATCTGGCGAGGCTTTCGTCGCAGTCCAACACTGAAAGATTGGTGATCTGTCGGAGTGCGTCGCGAGAGCCGCCCGCTGTTCGGTCAAATAGTGAACAGGCTAGTAGTAGGGGCAAAGTGTTAGGATCACGTCGGTTGGCTAAATCGACCTGTCCTTGCACACAGTACTCTGGCACATCGCCCGTAGCATCGTTCAGCCAATGGACTACCGCCTCAAACCTCTCGCCACTTGCCAATCGTGCAATGCTAAGTCTGATTGCCAGAGGAAGGCCTGACGTCAAGTCGTGCAGCATTTGCTGTTGAGGCCCCTTCAAGGCCAAATGCCACCCCGCTACTTCTCCCACAATCAATTTGCCGGCCTCGTTATCTGGCAAGCGCTTTAGTTCCAACGTGTTAACAACATCTAGCCACTCACGCGAGGTGATTAATGCTTTGGTGGGTGTGGGTAAATTGCGCAGGAAAGCCTTAACGCGACGGTCGTTTACGCTCTCGAAATTGTCAATGACAAGCAAGGTGCGGTTCTTGCGCAATGCTTTCAATACGAGATCGAATTGATTGTGTGCCGTGGCCAGTGTGATGTCCTCACGTTCCATCGTTTGGGCAATTGCAATGTAGATGTCTTCCAACGTCCGCAAAATCGTACCGGGTAAGGAAGCATCTTCTCTACCCTCAGCCGTAAGAACCTCTTCCTTTGCAGAAACCCACACAATGGCTTCAAAGCGTTCGTCCACAGGCAATTCGTCGTATTGCTTAAAATAGAAATGAGCCGTTGCCTGCGCCAACGCACTCTTCCCAACTCCTCCGATACCAGTGATGGCAATCTGCCAGGCCTGATCCTCAGGCGACAGACGTTCACGTAACCAGGCCAACTCCTCCGCGCGCCCAACGAAGCGCGTGTAATCTGGCTGCGGCAGATTGTGATAGACCTTCGGCTTGTTCGGAACCGCTTCACCACCTTCATGGTAGTGCTCGATGTGAACGATCTTATCCCGCCCCACCGCATCGCCACCGGTATTGACATCACGATTGGCCTCAATGTTTACCCCACCGCTGACATTGGCGACCGAATTCTCGGGTTCAGGCTGTTGCCTTTGAGGTTGATCCGTCATCTCTGCCTCACTTATCTCGCTGCTGTGCTACAAGTCGTCCCGCCATCCGCTTCATCCTTCATCCCTCATCCTTCATCCGTCCATCTCATCCCACTTCTCCAACACCAATCTCCTCGTCCGAAACTCCCCGTACGCCTTCAACTCCTTCTCCTTCCCCCAAAAGATGGGGACTTCGTCAGCACGCGGAACGTCTCCCCCGGAAAGTCCGAGCCATACACCTCCTGCGGATCGAGCACGTCGTGGGTCAACATCTCGTGGACGGCCTGCCACGGCGTTACCGGGATCAAATCTGGGCAAAGTTCCATTACTTCGTGATCCATGGCAGGAAGATACGAGACTTTGCAACGAAGAGCACAGCCGTTGTCATCTGCAATGTTGAAGTCGAACTAGCTGTAAAAGTTAGGCTAATGAAACCAGAGGTAGAGATCGTAGGTGAAAGTGTCACCGTTGTCGTTATCCTCTGAGAGCCAACGCCTGCTAGCGGTGCAATGTCAATTGAGATACCATCCGGGGTGTTGCTGCTCGAGATTTGCAAAGTCTCCGTGAAATTGTAGGTTGACTGAAGGTCAAGATATAATCGCGTCTGTTCACCTGGTATTGCAATCTGAAAAGGTGGATTAACTTTCAGTCGAATACCAGGATGGGAGTCAAGAGATTGTAGCCAATCTCGACGAGACATGATCAGCATACCTTTGTATGGCACGAGGTTACCCCAGCCATCTACATTTTGCTCATAAACGGCCTCGCCAGTTTGTGAATCAAACGCCCTTAGGGTCCCACCCGATATTGCATATACGAGTCCTCCCATGTAGACGACGGGGCTTGCAATATCGCTCGGTGTCTCAGTCGCCCACAGCATCCTCGGCGCCCGCGTATCAATTGCATATACTGTTTGATCGGCGGAGCCAAAGTACAACACACCATCGTAATAACTCATAGGTGTATCTATCGTTCCACCATATCCAGTGACTACTCCCCATTTGGGCTGCCCGGTATGTGCATCCCATGCAAGTACAGTCTGACTACCTGATCCTTGTCCTTGGCAACCAACCATAATTAGACCATCAGCGGCGATTGGCGCAGTATAAGGTCCGCCATTCGTAGGCGCTTGCCAGATCATCTGCCCGGTATTGGCATCAATCGCTTGAATCGTCCAACTATTCGAGCCTACGTAGACTATGCCGTCATATACGGTTGGCGTACCGAAGCCGCCATTTGGGAAATAGGGATCTGTATTAGTCCAGAGTACATTGCCGTTTTCATCGATGCGCGAGAGTCGAGCACAGGCAACTAAGTACAGATTGCCGTCCACAATCGCAAAGCGTGTCCAACCACACCATACCGGGACCGGATACTGGTTAAGGATATTGCCGGTCTCCGGATTAAACACAAAGACATCGGTCGCAGTTGAGGCATACAGTCGATCCGTGGTTTCGTCGTAGCCCACATAGTCAAAACTTCGATTGTCGACGAACCCTTTTGACCATACCTCACTACCTGTTTCAGCATCTAGCGCTACCAGGCTCCGAGTCGAATCACCACTACGAAGAACGACAAAGATCTTGTCGTGGACTGCGATAGTGATTGGCCCATAATCTGTCAATCCACCACTAGGAAAAGTGACGGTCCAGCGCGGCGTAAGTGGCGGCAAAATTAGTTCAGAAGTAGCCGCTAGTCTTTGCCCGGTCCGACCAGGTTGCGGCCATTCTTGAATTGCCTGATTCATTTGTGTCAGCAGGATTGGAAGAATCTGTGCGTTGATGACGTGAGGTTGAAGGAAAGCAAATATGGAAGCCAAAACTATCAGCAGTTTTAGACATCGTTTGCGACTACGATACAGATTGCGCAGTGCAGAAAACATGTTAATGCTCCTAATTGTTCTCCCCGCAGTGAAAAGTGCGCTCAAACGTAAGTGCCACTATACTAAATTGAACGCAATGGCGAATCTTCAGTCATGCCTTTACTATCTTTGCCATCCGTTGCTAATAAAACCAATTGAAGGTGTTCACCTACATCCCACTTCTCCAGCACGAGTCTCCTCGTCCGAAACTCCCCGTACGCTTTCATCTCCTTCTCCTTCAGCACGCGGAACGTCTCCCCCGGAAAGTCCGAACCATACACCTCCTGTGGATCGAGCACGTACCGCAGTTCATCCCGACTTAACCCGTACAGCCGCGCATAATACGCGTCGAGTTCCGCCCGCAATTGCGCGCGGCGATCCGTATCCCACTTGAACGGTTCGCCGTGATAGCCCATGTCCTCCGCGAACGGCTTCAAATCCCACGCGGTGTAGACCAACTCCAGCACCCGCGGCGCGATGTAGTCGATGTCCGCCGCCGTGTAGGCCGACGGCGGCAGGGCAGGGAGTTGCTTTAGGTAATGGAAATCCATATGGGTGCCACCAACTTTTTGGCGTGCCACATAGTCGAAACAGACTGAGTTAAAGTTTGCCAGCAAGCAAGATAGCAGTGTAATCTCCACGCCATCAGAAAGACACACTGGCAAGACATCGCTTGCTCCCACTCTCGGAAACAGGCAGGCTATCATGGTGTGTTCAACCACGCTGCTTGTTATTCGACGAAATCCTAGCAACCAAGAATGCCGCCACGTCTTTAGTCTCGTTTCAACTTCATTAATTGGTACCCAGTATCGAGGCAAGGCTGAGAAATTGGCATCTTGCTTCTGCTTGTAGGATGCCTGTGGCAGTATGCCCGAGTTCAAATTCGCCTGCAGCGCACCTTCATAGGTAGCATATCGGTGATCAAACTGGTGAATAAGCTTTGCTTCATAAAGCGGAACATAGCCATTTTGTGACTCTGAAGCGAATAAACCACTGTCGTTCGACATGTCGAATAATCGCAGGAGTGTTAGGCTCCAAGGATTAGCATCTGAATGGTCATTCACCAATACCGGCACACGACGATATATCTTCTTGGTCAATTCAGAGTCGACGCGAGTCCGAAAAATTGGGCATGTGCGAGTATTGGGATTCAGCAGAACAAGGTCTTCACGCGACAATTCAAAATGTCGCTCCGCTTGTTTGACATTCTCGAAGTGACGGCAAAAGAAAACGAAGTCTGCACGTTCGAGCCTTGATTGTTGACCGGTTATTGTGACAGCACAGAACTTAAATGAATGATGAACATTTGGAAAGATGAATGACTCGTTTTCAAAGCCAATCAACTTTACCAAGGCTTGATTCGCCATCACGTCACCAAAGAAATCTTTGGTAGTGTCATCCGTGACAATGCCTGTTGGCAAGATGATGCCAGTGCGGCCATTCGATGCAATCAAACTGCGATCAAGCTCTGCAAACAGCGCATATGTATTTACATCGCCAATGCCTGTCAATGGGTAGCGCTCGCTTAATCGAACGAACTTGCTTACGCCTTCGGTAGCACGTTTCGCTTCGGATAGTTCAAGCGCTAGTGCAGGATTTGTCTTTGATAACACAGCGATCAGTCTCTGGCGTGCGGCCGTATTCGGTGCAGTCGCAATCCGCGGATCACGCGCCGCGAAGAACTCTTCTTCTTGAAGTTTGATTTTTTCCCACGGCGGATTGCTCAACAACACATCAAACCCGCCTGCTCCTTCCCCTGTCGGCGCTTTTTCCGACGGGGAAAGGCCGGGAAGGGGGCCAAATATTTCTGGAAACTCCAAATGCCAATGAAAGAACTGATACTGCCCCGCCAGTCGCTCGATCTCTTCCCGCATCCACGGCGCGAGGTCGAACGGGTTGTGCTCGATGCGGCGGAACACCTCCTCCGTAATCGGGTATGGAAACTCTTTCGTCTTCTTCCACACAAAAGCCGCGCACCAACTATCGGCCCACAGGCGGCCGTATTCGTAGCCGCTCGATCGCACCACCTCCGCATACCGCGCCTGCTTACGGCGCACGCCCTCGATCGTATCGTCGGCCAGTTCGTCCACCTGCAGCAGGCTCGCCGCGATGTCGCCCACGCGCTCCCACGGTTGCAGCGCCGCGTCGAACAGACTGCGCTGGCCCGAGCGTTCCTGCTTGTTCTTCTTCTTGAACGCGCTGCACACCGCCTTGTCGTCGCCCGCGATCGGCGTGAAGGCCTCATCGGGGATGCCCCCGGCCAGCAGCGCCGGCGTCGCGCCGATCAAACTGTTGCCGCACTTGATGTGATGATCGAGAAACGACAGCGGCTTGCCCGGCTCCAGCGCCTCCATCCACAGGTTCACCTTGCACAACTCCACCGCCATCGGATTGCTGTCCACGCCGTACAGGCAGTGGCCGATCACATCCCGCAGCGCTTTACGCATTGCTTCCGGCGACGGTTCCTCGTCGCCCGATCGGATGATCGCCAGATGGCGCGCCAGTCGATGCCCGGCCGCCAGCAGCATGTGACCGCTGCCGCTCGCGGAATCGAGCACCCTGATCGACAACAGCGCGCGTTCTTTTTCTTCGCGCGTACGGGCGCGGCTCAACCGATCGGCGATCACCGGCTCCAGCGCGCTCTCGACCAATTCATTCACCAGCCCCGGTTCGGTGTAATACGAGCCCGTCGTCTTGCGTTCATTGCCCGCCGCCGACTGCAACTCGAACGTGCCCGCGCCCAAATTCAACATCGGATGCAGTTCCAGCAGCGACGTATACACGCTGCCCCATTCCTGCGAGCCGAGGTTCTTGTAATCGATCAACCGCCGCACGCCCTTGCTCTGGATAAAAGCCAGCGCGCGGATCGCGTCCAACACCGCCCGATTGGCGATCTCGCAACCCTCCAGATCGCGGATGAACTCGTTGTTGAACAAATCACTGCCCAGCGCCGGCAGCGCCAATTCAGGACACCCATCGCCGCCCAGATGATCCATCACCAGCCGCAGGCCGTGATACAGATCGACATGTCGCGTCCCGCTGCGGCGTTCCGCCAGGCGTCGCAGCCGCCCGATCGAGTAATACCGCGTATAGCGATCCTGCGCGCTCGCAGCGGCCTTGGGATCGAGCAGCAAGCCACGCTCCTCGGCCGTGAACAAAAAGATCAATCGATACACCATGCGCTGCAACTGCCGATAAAACTCCTGCGCGCTCAATGACCCCGATTGCAACTTCTCCCTCAACGCCCGATTGCTCGTCGGCGCGATAAAGCCTGTCCCCAGCGCCGTAATCGCCGCCTCCACACCGCCGCGCAGTTGATCGAGCGCCCGCGTCCCCTGATCCTGCGCCGCCTTCATCCACTTTTCAAGCCAGCATTCTTCTCGCCTGTCGATGCGTCCTCGTTCCTCCCCCCTGTCGAAGACGGGGGGGACAGAGGGGGGGCCAACTTCCACTCTCGATTGATGCCCCACCAACCACAACAGCGCGAAATCCGCGTACACCTCCCCGTCCATCATCGCCTGCAGATCGAACTCCACGTAAGCCTGCCGCGTCAACCGCGCGTTATCGCGCAGCACGCGCAGCCGCAGCCCGTTCGACACGATCCCCCATTGGTGCTCGCTCGATCGATTCAGCAGTTCCTGCACCAGACTATGCGGACTGCTGCGCGACGCCCCGGCCACGCCCGGCGTCCGCCGATCCAGATCGACCTGCAGCCCCACCAGATGGATCGGCGTGTTCTGCCAGCCGTGCGAAATCGGGTACGGGCGGGGTGACCCCGCCCCTTCAGCAATCTCGATCGCCTTGGCAGGCACGAGGCGGCCATAACCCAACTCCTGAAACAGTGGCAGCAGCCAGCGCTCGCGCGTGATCGACGTACCCAGATCATTCTCCGGCAACTTTGCCGCCGCCGATTGGAACGTCGCCCACGCGCCCAGACAACGATTCCACGCGCGGTTGATAGCTTCGTTAATCTTCTCGCCCGCCGCCAGGTGATACGCCTCCGGCGTTAACCCGCCCAGCGTCGCATCCCCCTCGGCGATGCGCTGAAGAAGATCGGCGGGCAATATCGCCCCCTCGGTACGGATGGTGGTGAAGGTGGATCGATGGTGGGTGGGCATATTAGGAATCTTTGGGTGATGTAGTTAGCCAGTCTGGGTGGGTCTGGATAATATATCGCGCGATCTTCGCAGGTGCAATCCTTCCTTTCACCGAATGTAGCAACTCTGCAATAAACGATCTTCGATAATCATCAGGTACATCTACTTGTTCAAACGCACGGACCATCGTAAGCAGGCCGTCATAGAATTCTTCCTCTAGACCACGAAGCCAGCAATAGGTCCAAGCAAATGAGTAATATTTACGTGCTGCATCAAGATTGTGACGCGAGACAATGTCCATATATGAAGTAATGATTAGCATCATCACGATATCCATTGATGGGAAAATACTTTGCACTTCCATACTTTGCTCTAGTAGGATTTTAGCCCATTGATTGCGTATGTTGGGCTTTACTTCTGTGGGTATCAGCCAGAGCAAAGCAATCGCCGTAGATAAAACCGACCAATAAGAATGTAGGCCTTCGTTCAAATGGAGCCCAAATTCTTTGAGACTATCACCCGCTGATGTATTAGCTACGATTTGCTTTGCCGTTTCGTTTAACTTTGTCAAGACGAGCTGGATTTCCGAATTGTCTTGAAATCCATGCTGTTCGAGCAGCCAATACACTAATAGAGAGTTGATACTAGTAAACTCGTATTGATTTGAAAGCAAGAAAAAGACTTTTTCACAGTAAGCCTGCGGCGTTAATATTTGCTCAATCTGGGTCTTGTCGAGGACTGCGCGTGAACAGATAGTTGCTGGTCCCGCACTGTCGTTAGCAGCCAATCGTCGAGCTACCAAGTCGTCTGTCCAAAGCGGTACGCCTTTCTCTTTAGCTACGCCAATAGCGTCGAGAACTTGATTTGCGAGATTGAATTGCGCTTCGGAATCAAGGTTCCTCTCGGCAAATTCTTCGGAAGAGACAATTTCATACTTCTCGTTAGTTTTCAGGGCGTTTTCAATTTCAGTTAGTGCCGGTATGGCCAGTTCAATGACTTCGCTGCGCAATGCGTCTTTGTCTAATAAGGCCCATGTGCTTGGACTGATGTGTACTCGGCGAAAATGTGCAGCAATCACACGCAGCAAACTTGGCTCGCATTCGAATAAGGAGGTCAGACTATGCCAGCTCAGTACCAGTTCATCCTCATGAGAGAGGAAATATTCAGGGGAAATCCGCACTAAGCGATTCTCTGCCATATAACGCGCGGCCTTGGCTTGTTCCTCGACAGTTAGCAGCTCGTCACGAATTAGTACTTCCAAAATATCCCAACTGCCAACGCTTGGGCTCTCTACTAAGCGGGCAAACGCTGCGAAGTTCGCCTCGTTGTCGCACACGTATACAGCATTGAACTCCTTCACCAAGATCATATCTTGCATGTCGAGTGCTTCAGCGCGATCGCCATCATTTGCGAAGAATTGTTCGGGTGGGGTTACCCAATCAGAGTGAATTGTCACGCGTGGATATTTCCCAATGAACTCCTTTAATTCCTTCAGCCTTTTCAGGCGCTCACGTTGGGTGTGGATTAGCCGTGCCCGATCTGACATGATCGCCCAACTCACAGTGGAAGGGATATATATCTTGTCAAAGATCGATGGTAATACTTCAAGCAGGTTTAGTGCGTGCGACGTCAATAATGCAGTGTAATCAACGACGACCTCACTACTGGATAGTAAACTCCTTTCGGATCTCTGTTCTTCAAGTGTGCCGGAAGCGTATAGCTGCTTCAACCCATCGTGCCTAAATCCGAACCATAGCTCAACAGTAGCCAAGTTCAGCAAAAGCGAGAGTATCGTAAACGGCAGACGGCCTGCCAAATATTCGCTGAGTGCCTGTTGAGAGCGAATTTGTCCTTCGGAAAAGACGCGGCGGACTTCGTCTAACCCCGCTGCATACAGTCCCGTGTATTCTGGAAATCGTTTCGGTATTTCCATCAGAACTTGGAGTGCCTCACGTTCGCGCTGTGCGGCAAAAACAGTATGGAAGAAACCCATGTGAATGTCAGGATCGTCTTCCCCCAGTTTCAATGCCGCTTGGGCATAGTGATATGCATTCTCATTGTCTTCAAGTTGTAGGTACAACTCCGCCAAAGTCAAAAACAGTTCCGGTTGCTTTTCATTGATACGAGATGCATTCTCATACGCGTCGATTGCTCGATCGCGATCACCTAACAATCGCCAGGCCGCCCCAAGATTGCACCAGCTTGAAAAGTCTCTTTTATCAATTGGTACTGTCTCAAGTACTTGAACAGCTTCACGATAACGTTTCCGCCCTAACAGTGCGCCGCCTTCAATTCGCCGCAAGTAATCATCTGCACACTTTGCCAAGCGAGCTTCATTAATGACTCGCAGCGCTTCTTGATAATGTCCTAAACCAAAGAAAGATTGGGCTAGATGGAAATAGCTAACTTTACTAGGGGCAGACTTTACCCATTTCTGTAGGAAGGGAACTGCGTCCTTTGGATTTTGCTTGTCGTATAACAAAAAGCGCCCAGCTGACGCTGCTACACTCACATTCTCAGGAAATTTCTCCGCAGCCTTAAGAAGAATGGTTTGAGCTCCATCAGTATCGCCTGCGCGACGGGACCACCCGGCCTCTGCTAACATCACATCAGAGGAATCACGGGCCGCCTCAGGAACTGAGTCGAGGGCCTGGCGGATTCCCGCACTGTCTCCACATTGGCTATATACATCAGCACGAAATAGCGCCAACTCAGTCTTATGACGATCTGATTTGCACATCGCTTCTGCTTGATTGAGAGCACTTAGCGCGCCTTGTGTATTGGACTGGCTTAAGCGAATTTCGGCAAGCTGAAAGTAAGGCTCTGGGATATCTGGCGCGCGTTTTGCGGCTTCAGTACACCAGTGCTCCGCCAATTCAATCTGACCGCTATCGCGAGCGACTCTTGCTGCTATCAGCCATGGTTCAGGCACGGGAGGGGAATTTCGAAGTCCTTTTTTGATGTGTACGAGGGCTTCTTTAGGCCTGCGTAAGAGATTTAACGCATTTGCAAGATTGACGTGAATTACCTCTGTTTGTACGAGTAGCCCTGCATGCTCATAAGACTTAATTGCGCTGGTGTAGTGCGCCACAATTGATTGCAGTAATTCCTGGTCAAGAAGATCGTCAGCCTGTTCGAGTACTGCGAAATTGCGGATACGCTCGTACAACTTGGCGAGTTTAACGTCGCCCATAAATGCATCCGCAGGTGCATAATTGCGCTTCAGTTCAAGTGACTTATCTAAATATTCCTGCGCTCCATCTAAATCACCGAGTGCAAAATAGACTTGTCCCCAACACACATAGATATGTTCAAGATCTTCGGCAACATCTATGTCCCCCAGCCACGCTAGAGCAGCCTCCGCTTTCTTTTGGGCTAGCATTGCCTGAATCACAACTTCGATAGATTGAGCTCGATTAGTGCCACTTCGCTCAGCCTCTATACCAAGTCGCTCAGCCTCTAAAAACTCACGTTTCAAGAGATGCAATTGGGCCCAGTTAGTGTTTAAGCGCGAATCATCAGGCGATACCACTTCAGATCGCCTTAAATAGGATTCAGCCGTCTCTATGTCGCCCTGCACCAGATACACTGCGCCGAGAAGTCGGAATAGATCGAAACGAATTGCAGCAGGCAGATCATCAAGAACCTTAGACCTCGATTGTTCGATATGAGAGAGTATTCTATGTCCTCTTTTGATATCACCCTGCTTCAGGAAACTCCGCGCTTTTTCAATTTCGCGCTGTGTTTCTTCTTCAACGAGCTCGCGATAAAGGGGAACAGGCTGTGCCCAAGATTCTTGTACCGCCAACGTGAGTGTGGTCAAAGCGTCTTGTATGGCATCTGGCACTTCCCTTTTTCGGGAGAATGTGTAAATGTCGGATGGCTTTGCGGTCTCAGCGGATGGGGTTGGAGAAGCAGGCTGGGCAGTCTGATTATTTGAGATTAGGCTATCGACTCGTTCGCTCAGCTGACGTATTTCTCGCGTCAAGAAAGATGTTTGAAATTGATCACCCGGAGGCAACAATTCCCAATTGATCTCATGTAGATTTCGGAGGAAATCTGACAAATTGCGCTGAAACTTATCCAAGTCCTCATAGCCGTATAATTCAATATAGCGAGCGACGAGCACATCTCGCGAAATAAAATCAGGTCTGTAGACCTTGAGAAGTTCAGTGCGCGCAGCTTTGTCCTCAAAGAACCTTGAATCAAGAATATAGGCAGGGCCTTCGGCGCGCTCCAGTTGTGCATAATCCGAGGCAAGTTCATGCAGTGCTCTTCCAATGCTCGCTTTCAAGCGAATCTCTTCTGAGCGACCAAGCGCTTTACGAATAGCAGAACCAAACAGATGATCGCCCGCACGGATCAGAGCTTCGGCAACAAGGTTTGGGATGACGGCGTCAAATAAAGTAGTCATCTATCTGTCTCGTAGGAAGGTACTTGCAAAAGTCCGCGTATCGAACGGCAACCACAGTTCAGATTACCGAATAACCCAACGCTACTTCAATCTGCTCAATCACACTCTTTTGCGGCGAACCATCTCCCGGCTCACGTTCGCGTGCGATGTGTTCTGCCTCCAGCAACGGAATGCCTTCGGGAATCGGCGAAATCGTGTCCGGGCGCGGCGTGCCGATGTCGTTGACGCCTGCCTGCCACCAATCGCGCAACGCGATCAGCATTTGTCGTCCTTCTTCGCCGCGTTTTAGACAATGCGGAATAATCGGTCGCAGTGGTGTTCCTTGCGATCGCCCCGACAGCACCTCATCCAGCAAAAAGCGGTTGTAGCGCAGGGCATAGATCAGCGCGTGTTGATAGAGATGCAGCGCCGCCTCGAAGCCGTTGTCCCAGGTCGGCGCCTTGCCTTCCCAAGCGATATGCCCTTGTGTGAGCCGCAATGACGCGAGATGGTCGTTGTACTCATACTGCTGGGCCAGTTGCTCTGCTTCCGCGAGGAGTGGTGGGATAGCGGCAAAGTCATCTTGCGCGTGCTTGACGCGAACGAAGCCTGTGAGGGCACCGCATTCGAAGTAGTAGCGGCGAGTCCTTCGCAATTCAAGTGCCCGATTGTATTGCGTTTCTGCATCCAGCCAATCATGAGCGATCTCAGCTACTTCTGCAAGCCAATTCAGAGATTCTATCATCACGCCAGGGTCTTTCAACTCCTGTCCCGAGTTGTAACTCTCAATTAGCAAGTTTCTGGCTTTTTCCACTGCTCCTTGTCTGATGAGGATTCTGCCCCAAAAACTCAGGGTTACTTTTTCTCTTTGGTAGCCAAGAAGATTGGCAACCTGAAGAGCTTTGCCGAAATTTTCGTCAGCCTTTTCATACTTATCCTGCATTCCTTCTGCATATGCTAGCTCTCTTAGATAGCTAAGTGTAGCGGGAGCACTTAGCTCCTCAAATGCCCCAAGAGCGATTATAGATCTCCGTTCACTTTCAGAGTAGTTTCCTGCCCATGAACAGCCAATTGTGAAGGATCCAATTACTCTGGCAAGTAGGTAGGGACTTTTTCCATGACTGGTGAGCAATTTTTCTCCAGCGGCTTGATTTGCTAACATGCTTTGCCAGTCCCCGCTAAGTACATATATCCATCGCAGTGATTCCAGGGCTAATATCAACGCATAGCTATCTTGACGTATCTCTGAAAACTCAATTGCCTTTTTGCCATAATAAATCGCGTGTTCGTAGTCCCCTAGTCTCGTATATACTCCACACAGACTTAGAAGAGCTGAAACCGTCTTGGGATCCTCATTGGATAAGATGGTCAATGCTCTTTCCAAGACGTTCGTTGCCTTCTCTGTGCCGCCGGGTTTCGATAACCAAGCTGTTCTCTCTAGAATGCTTCCCCAATCGCAGAGTGCATACGCACGCAAGCGAGTTTCAGCGTTATTATTTTCGTAGATGGATTGGTATGCTTTTTCTGCATCAGCGCGTTGGGCTTCCAAGTGTAGCAAACGAGCACTGTAGTATTCAACCCATAGTTTACTATTTTCTTGTTCAAGCAAATCGATTCGAACATTATTCAACAACGCGCGCAATCGACTGATCAGACGAGATCGCACCAATTCCTCTGCCGTCTCCTGAAACAATTTGATACCTGTCACTTCATCTGCGCGGACGCGATGATACAATCGTTCCAATCCAAGTCGCTCGGCCTCTTCGCCTGTTGCCTTTTCCAGCCGCTTTTCAAAATAGGTCGCGGCACGCTCGTGCATTTCTCGGTGGCGTTCGGAATCTTGTGCGCACAGGTTCTCATCCATAATCTCACGCACGGCGTCGTGCAACGCCAACCCTTCCACGCGCACGCGTACAAACGGGAAGCGTCGCAACTCGTTATACGCATCGCGCACATCGTCTTGCTGCAATACCGCCCGCAAAATTGGTTGATCAAACCAGCGCACAATGGCTGCCGCTTCGAGCGCGGGAAGCAACGCACTTGGAACGCCTTCCGTCATGCGATCCACCAGATTGGCGACGATTTCGGTTTTAACCGATTGAAAATCTTCGACCCCATACTTGACCCACAACTGTACCGCGCTCGTCACGACCATCGGCAAGCCGCGGGCAAAACGGATAATCGCCTCAACCTGTGCGGGGGCTGGTTCACCGCCGCGCATCGTCGCGTAGTAGCGTTGAATCAACTCGCGCATCACGTCTTCGGTCATCGGCTTGAGTTCTTCAATGTACGCGCGCTTTTGCCAACTATCCCACGCCCGGCTCCAGTTCGGCAGGGCACGTCCTGCAATCACGAACAACACATTGGGATGCAAGCGTTGTGCAACGTCACGCGTCCAATCTTCAAGCGCCGTCATCTGTTCAAACGTGTCGAGCATCAGCACGCTGCGCCGCTTATCCGCGACTTTGGTAATGTCGTTTAGGAAATCGTCGGTGAGTTTCTTCGCCGGGTCAAGAAGCAAATCGATGTCCGGTTGTTTGAGAAATCCGCGCAGCCAGTCCGTCAATGCCTCCGCACCCATCCCACCCAGCACACCGCCCAGGGCACCACCAATTGCTGTACCGACGCCAGGAATCATCGAGCCGATGGCCGCTCCTGCCAGTGCACCGCCGGCCGCTTCCGCCGTTTTCGAGGCGGCCTTGCCGCCAATATCCGCCGCGCGTCCACCCGCCTTCTTCGCCTGTGCATCTACTTTGGCTTGAATTTCGCGGTAATGCGCGAACGTCTTGCTGAACGCCGAAAACGACACGCCGTCCACCTTCAAATCGGCCGTCCAGCGCGCCAGAATGTCGAAGGCAGACTTCGCTTCATCGCCCGAGGCGAGCGCGACGGGGACATTCACGCTCCTGCAGTGCAGGCGAAACATCCGCAACAGCGACGACTTGCCCACCCCGCCAACACCGTGAATGACAAACAGTCGCTTCGTCAGCGTTGGTGCGGCGACGGCATTCTTGAACGCTTCGCGCAAGTGCTCAACGTCGGTAAAGAATTCGGCCAGTTCTTTGTCTTGGTCAAAGGACGAAGATGACATTCAGGTTTCCCTCAGTTTTGAGCGGCTTGTTCGGTATATTGCGTTGAAGAGCGTGTAGTGAGTGGATACAGAATCACACTGAAGTTACGCAATCTCGCCTAACTTCACCAACGCCGCCTCAATCTGCTCGATCACACTCTTTTGCGGCGAGCCATCACCCGGCTCGCGGCCGCGCGCGACACGTTCCGCTTCCAACAACGGAATGCCTTCAGGAATCGGTGAAATCGTATCCGGGCGCGGTGTGCCGATGTCGTTGAGGCCTGCCTGCCACCATTCACGCAAGGCGATCAGCATTTGCCGACCCTCATCGCCGCGTTCTAGACAGTGCGGAATAATCGGCCGTAGGGGTGATCCTTGCGGTCGCCCTGACAGCACCTCGTCCAGCAAAAAGCGGTTGTAGCGCAGAGCGTAGATCAGCGAGTGTTGGTAGAAGTGCAGCGTCGCCTCAAAACCGTTATCCCACGTCGGCGCATTGCCCTCCCACGCGATATGCCCTTGCGTCAATCGCAACGAGGCGAGATGATCGTTATATTCGTACTGCTGGGCGAGTTGCTCAGCTTCGGCGAGTAGTGGCGGGATAGCAGTATAGTCGCCTTGTGCGTGCTTGACGCAGATGAGACCTGTCAAGGCAGTGCTGCGCAAATCATAGCTATCTGATATTCGCTGCCAGAGAGCTTCTTCATACTGCGAGTTAGCTTCTGTCCATTTCCCTTGGCATGCACATAGTTCTCCCAGCCATATCTGAATCAATGGGATCGCCTTTGGGTCAAGCTTCTGCTTACCTGCTAGTCCTTGCCTCAAAGATTCCTCTGCATCGAAATAATGGCCTTGCCGCAGATTCACATATCCTTTGTTACAGTTAAATGCGGTCGTGACCCAGTCACTTTGTGCGTCATCTAGCTTTTCTTTGCATTCCTGCAATGTGGCTGCCGATTCAAGTTTGTCTTGGATTCCTTGTAAATAACCAAGCCAATTAAGGCTTAAAGCGGGCTCGCGCGCCAGATTCAACTGTCCTGCTATTTCAAGGCATTTACGTCTGCGGTTTTCCGCTTCATGGTACCGGCCAGTTCGCATCCAATACAGACTGCGGTGTAGGAGCGTATACTGTAAGAAAAGCGGAGCCCCAATGTCTTCAAGTGCTACACTCGCTTCATATTCTTGTTCACGCACGCCATTCCAATTGCCTCGCCTTTCGGAAACAGAAATTCGAGCGATTAACGCGTAAATCAGTTCAAATGCATGGTGATTCTCCCGGCATATTTCAATGCGATCATCAAACAGCTTATCTGTCAGTGGCCAATTACTTTCTATCTTGGTGATCTCCTGCATGTTTTCCAACACGACGAGTAACTTAGGATCTGAACGAGCAATTAATCTTTGGGCACGCTCTAGCACATCGTGGGCTTTCTTTCGTTCACTCGCTCCACTTAATCGTGATGGCCTCGTCAGCAAGCCACCTAAATCGCATAGTGTGTATCCTTCCAATCTGCCTTCAAGCTTTTCTCCAGGTTCAGGCTTGAGGATAGATTCGTAGATCGCCTCCGCTTTTTCGAGATGTCGCTCAAGCTCTGCTGATCGTGCGTTATAGTAGTCTCGCCACAGCTTACTCTTGTTGCACTCCAGCGTATAAGTGTATGCATCATCTACTACCGCCCGCAAGCGATTGACAAGGCGATATCGCGTCAGATTTTCCGCCATCTCCTGAAACAACGTGAGGCCAGTGACTTCATCAGCATGGATCCGATGATACAAACGTTCCATCTCTAGCCGGCTTGTTTCTTCGCTCCCTGCGTTCCCCAGCCGTTTTTCAAAATACACCGCCGCGCGCTTATGCAGTTCACGATAACGCTCGGAATCTTGTACGCGCAAGTTCTCGTCCATAATCTCACGCACGGCATCGTGCAGCGCCAGCCCTTCCACGCGCACGCGCACAAACGGGAAGCGTCGCAACTCATTGTATGCTTCGCGCAAATCATCTTGCTGCATCACCGCACGCAAGATTGGTTGATCGAACCAACGCACAACCGCTGCTGCTTCGAGGGCAGGTATCAACGTGCTTGGCACACCCTCCATCAAGCGGTCCACGAGATTGGCAACAATTTCGACCTTTACCGCTTGAAAATCCTCAACACCATACTTGACCCACAACTGCACCGCGCTTGTCACGACCATCGGTAAACCGCGTGCAAAATGGATAATCGCCTCAACTTGTATAGGGTCCGGTTCACCGCCGCGCATCGTCGCGTAATAGCGCCGAATCAACTCGCGCATCACGTCTTCGGTCATCGGCTTCAGTTCTTCAACGTACGCGTTCTTTTGCCAACTATCCCATGTTCGGCTCCAGTTCGGCAAAGCGCGACCTGCAATTACGAACAACATATTGGAAGGCAAGCGTTGCGCAATATCACGCGCCCAATCTTCAAGCGCGGTCATTTGCTCAAATGTATCAAGCATCAGCACAACACGCTGTTTGTCTGCGGCTTTATTCATGTCATCGAGGAAATCATCGGTAAGCTTCTTGGTCGGGTCGAGAAGCAAGTCGATATCTGGCCGCTTGAATCCGCGGCTCAAAAGTATGTCAGCCAGTGCCTCGACGCTTGTTCCGCCCAGTTTTCCCAGCAATGGGCCAATGCCGGGAACAGTACTTGCTGCTGTCTCAATCACGGTCTTTGCCGCACCTTTGACTGCCTGCCCAGCAATCTTGCCCGCTTCAGTCTCGACCTTGGCTTGAAGAGCGCGATAATGGTCGTACATCTTGCTGAATAATGGGCATGCTACACCGTCTGCCTTCAGATCGGCTGTCCAGCGCGCCAGAATATCGAAGGCGGATTTGGCTTCATCGCCCGAGGCGAGCGCGACGGGGACATTCACACTCTTGCAGTACAGGCGAAACATCCGCAGTAGCGACGACTTACCTACACCCCCGACGCCGTGAATGACAAACAGCCGCTTCGCCAACGTCGGTGCGGCGACGGCATCCTTGAATGCGTTGCGCAAGTGCTCCACGTCGGTGAAGAATTCGGCGAGTTCTTTGTCTTGGTCAAAAGACGGAGATGACATCAATGTTCTCCTCAGTTCATCCAGCATTCGCATCACGCGCGGTTTGCAGTTGTTTGATCACCCATTCCATTGTTTCGACAAACTGTTGGAACTTCTTTTCATCAGCCAAGGCGGCTAACGGAAAATTGGGACGGCGATTGAGGGAATCTGCTGAAAGTGCCTTGTCGTCTATACCCTTCAGCCGTTTCAGCCACTCGCGCCGCTTCTCTTCCTGATCAAAAGGCGGGTACACTTTGGCATACTGAAAACCGACCTCAACTGTCCCGTAGGTCCACACGCCAAAGACATTGACGGCATGCTCACTGTCCCAGCCTAGCATGGCATTGAATGACCCGTCTTTAGCGCCGTTTCCCCAATACACTCGCTCGGCATGCTGCTCACACCACTGTAGCAGGCGATGCGCTGAAGAAGATCGGCGGGCAATATCGCCCCCTCGGTGCGAATGGTCGTGAAGGTGGTTCGATGGTTAGTCAATCGACAACTCCATAATCAAATGATCAGGCCAGTCTGCTCGAATGGTATAATCACGATAGTCGTACATCGTCAATCACGGGAGCCAAAATGCACACCGTAACCGATATCGTCCAGCCCTTTGTGCGGCGCGGGCTATTCCCCTCGACCGAAAAAGCCGTCGCGGAAATGGCGCAAGACTACGTGCTGCGCCAGATCGAGCGCTATCGCGCGGTTGATGACCGGCTGCGCACCAAGTACGGCATGACTTACGACCAGTTCGACGCCTATCTCAAATCGCGCTCGGCCACCCTGACGGCTGCGCCGAATGTCGCGCTCAATCAGGCCGTCATGCTGGAAGAAGAAGACGCCCAGGACTGGCGCATCGCCCGTGACATGCTGACCAGCTGGCTCGGCCTGCAGGGCGAAGTCGCCGCATGACCACGCCCGCTACTGTTCTCAATCTGGTCATCACCACCCTGCAAGGCTCTCCATTATGCAAGGCCGTGCATGTCCTTGAAACGCAGCAATTTTCCGCTCAACAGTTTGCACTGAAGGTCCGCGCCGAGCTGACACGCGGCGGTGTGCTGCAAGTTCGCCTGTATTATAACGATCGCCACGTCGATTACGCCTATCAGTTGTTTCAGGCCGATCAGCCCGTACTCCGCTGGGACAACAAAGAGCATTTCCCCGGCCTCACAACACATCCTCATCACTTTCACGCGGCGACCGGCCTTGTCGGCGATTCCACCCTCAACGGCGATCCCGATCACGATCTGCCGCTGGTACTCGACTATTTGACGACCTTCGCCGGCTAGCCTTTCGGTAGATACACATACACACCCAACACATCCGGCGGTAATTGCGGCTCGACGCGCTGACTCACACCCTGCACTCGCGCAGCCGTCCGCACGCGGCGATGCTGTTCCAACAGCTCCTCGCCGCGCTGCACAGCCACTTCATTCAAGTGCGGGCGCAGCGCGTCAAAGCCATCCAGCACCCTTTGCAAGAAGTCGCGTGCTTGCTCGGCATGCACATTGGCGTCAGGCTGTGCTAAAAGTAACTCCTCGGCGACTGAGCCATCCAGCCACTGGGCGTTTTGCGGCGACCCGGCAAAGGCCAGCAGTTGGCAATCTTCGGCCAGCAGCGCCTGTTCAGTCTCGCCGCGCTTCGTCAGAATGTGATAGCGGAACCGGACCAGCAATAGTGTTGTGCGTTTCTCCACCTTGCTTGTGCGGATCACCCCGCAACGCCGTGCCACGCCCTCGCCAATCGGATCGAGCGCGGTGTCCATCACGTACGTCGCCAATCCTTCCACAATCGGGTGTGTGCGGCTCAAATACACTTGCTCATCTTGCACGGGCAACTCAAACCGTGCCGCGAACTTGCCCTTGCGCCCCACGGCTTCGGCCAACCCCACCGGAATCTCAGCGAGATCAAATTCAGTTGCGTTGCGCTTTTTGCTGACAATTGCGCCATGTGCCTGGAACGCCTCTTTCGCAAACATCTCCACATCCACGCCGGAACCGATCGCGGCCTGCGTGGCTTTCAATTCGCGCGCCACGTCCTCAACCTTGATCGTCTCCTGTGCAAACATCGTCCGCGAGCGTTTCTCGCGCTCCGCCGACGCATCCCAGCGTCGATTGAGGTCTTCCTTCTGTGGGCGCAGATATTCTTCCAGCCCCGGCAGCAATTGCTGCGCGCCGCTAGATTTCTCGCGCAGCAACAGGCCCTCGAAGATTGCTTCAACCACCTGATCGGTATCGATCGGCACCGGCACAGAAATGCCCAGCGAATTGCGGATCGTGCGATGCTTGCGGATCAGCACATCCAGCACGATGCCGTCGATCTGGTTGTCCACGCCGTAGTAGGTGATGGCGCGGATCGTCGGGCTGGGCTGCCCATAGCGATCGACGCGGCCCTCGCGTTGTTCGTGGCGGGTCGGATTCCACGACAGGTCATAGTGCAGCACCGCGTTGAAATGCTCTTGCAGATTGACGCCTTCACTCAAACAATCGGTGGCCACCAGCACATGCTGCGCGGCCTGGCCCAATTCGATCACGCGCGCCTCGCGCTCTTCGGGAGGCAACAGCCCCGTGACCGCCGCCACTTCGACGCCTTTGGGTAGGGCTTTGCGCAGCGCCTCGGCCACATACTCCGCCGTGGGGATAAAGCGGCAAAACACGATCGGCTGATACCCATCCTTGATCAAGCCTTTGATCAAGACAATAGCCTTCTGCAACTTCACATCTTGCTCACCCTGCAAGGCTTCGGCCTCGCGCGCCATCTGCAGCAAGCGCCGCCGATTGCTCTGGTCTTCGCCCTCTTCGTAGTCCGCGCCCGGTGGCAGATCGATCCCTTCGGCCGATTCGTCGTCGACAATATCGAGCACCCCGCGCCGCCCGATCTCATCCGCCTCAGCGACCGTATCGGTGTCCGCACTCGCCGCGCGCGTGCGCAATGTCGCGGCGGCCGCTGCCGGACTCGACGCGAGCGAACGCAGCAAGGCCAGCGCCGACCACCACTGCACCCGCTGCCGATGTTGATTGCCATCGGCCGGATTGCTGACGATCTCGCGCGCATACTTCAACACGCGTTCAAACAGGCGCTTGTAGTCGTCCGACAGTTTGTACGTTTCCTCAACGTCGCCGCCGTCGCGCGTGGGGAACGGCGTATCCGTCTCCATGTACCGCCGGATGTCGCCGCGCTTGCGCTGCACAAACTGCGCCGCTAACTTGCGCCGATGGTGCTCGTTTTCCTTGCCCGTCATATCGTCAGGCAGTTCGGCAAAGTCGGGATTGAGCAACGATAACAGCGATCGAAAGGCGGCTTCATTGCCGCTGTGCGGTGTGGCCGTCACCAGGATCAAATGCCGCTTGAGGTTCGCAGCCAGGCCCGACACCAGATGATGCCGCTGATGTCGCCCGCCGCGCCCT
Source organism: Thermoflexales bacterium (assembly GCA_041738395.1). Classification (GTDB taxonomy): domain Bacteria; phylum Chloroflexota; class Anaerolineae; order Fen-1058; family Fen-1058; genus Fen-1058. The sequence goes on along the minus strand of JBGSPW010000025.1, from coordinate 10,054 downwards.
TCGCCGCCATACGCGCAGGTGTGCGCCTCGTCGATGATCACCAGCTCCGGGCAGGTGCGCAGGAATTCATCGCGCCGCCGATCGGACTTGATGAAATCCATCGAGACAATCACAAACGGATACAGATCGAACAACGATTGACCCACGCGGCAATTCCGTTCAAGGCGTGTGGCCGTGCCCGGCTGCACCAGTTCGGCGTTGATATGGAATTTGTCGTGCAGCTCGACCTGCCATTGCTCGGCTAACTGCGGCGGGCACAACACCGCCAGCCGTTCCACCTCGCCGCGATCGATCAATTCCCGCGCGATCAGGCCCGCCTCGATGGTCTTGCCGATGCCCACGTCATCCGCGATCAGCAGCCGCACCGGATCGAGTTTCAGCGCCATCAGCAGCGGCACCAGTTGATATGGGCGTGGCTCAACCGCGATGCGCGCAAACGAGCGAAACGGCCCCGCGCTCGATCGGAAGCCGAGCCGCACTGCATCGCGCAGCAAGCGGCTGGAACGATAGTCGCCCGGATGCGTGGGATCAGGCAGATCAAATTGCGCCGACTCGACGCGCTCCAACGGCAAATAGATGCCGGCCACTTCATCTTCCGTGCCACCTAATGGCCGCAGGATCAGCATCTCGTCCGCTGATTCCGGCAGCACCACCCACTCGCGCCCGCGCGCTTTGACTAGCGACCCGACTGCAAACGTCATCGATTCCCCTTCCATGCACACGACGCTGGCCGTGCTATAATCTGCTTAAGAACGAGTGACTATTGGGAGCAGAGCCATGGTCAAATCACAACGCCTGACCTTTGACGAACTGTCGGACCGTTTGCGCGAATACGAGCGCAAGTACGGCTACTCCACGATCGAATTCTACCGCCGCTACGAAGACGGCGAACTGGGCGATGACGACGACCTGATGCTGTGGGCCGGCTTGTATCATCTCTACCTCACCTCACTGCCGGTTCGCCAGTTCATGCAAAACGTGTCTGCCTCGGTATGAACGTCGACGCCTATTTTGAAACCCTGGAGCGCGGCCTGCGTCACGCGAAGCGTATTCCCAACGGTCGCCTCGAAGAGCCATTTACCTGTCTCGCCTCAGATGACTACAATGGCTTAATCCGTTGTCGCGTCGTTTTCTGGGACGATTCGTATCTCGACCTCTACGAAGTCGTGAGTACCGAATTAGGCTATCCTATCCGTGTGAGTTACGCCTACACCTATCTTCGCCACGGGCAGCGCGTCTTTCGCTACGACAATGCGCCGCACCATCCTGAAATCGTCACGCATCTTCATCACAAGCACCTCGGTCCCGCAGACCGGCTCGCGCCCGCCGATCCGCCAAGCCTCAACCAAATTCTGGCTGAGATTGAAACCTGGCTAAGTCAGGCCTGAGCCGCCATCCTCGATCCCGTCCCGAAAACGTAGGGATAGTGCGCGATGATGCTTTCCCAATCGTCCGTTAGGCCAAAGCGAATCACGGTATAGCCGCGATCGATCATATCCTCAGTCTGTTTCACATCGCGCGCGTGCCGTTCGGCGTAAGCATGGTGCGGCCCGTCAATGTACACGGCGACCTGTTCTGCTTCGTAGAGAAAATCCGGTCGAGTTTGGCACGCCGCAATGAACACTTGCGCCTTCGAGGGCAGGCGATACTTACGATCTTCCAGATACTTCAGCCATTGGCGTTCCAGATCAGAACCGGCCTGCCGTATCAGCGCCTGCAAATGATCGCTGCGCGTCTTTTCCACCGGTGAAGTGACCACCTGCGCCTGCGCATACTCCAACAAGATGTCGCGGATCTTCTGCCGATCGAGCAGGCGATGCTCGCGCTGGTTATAGTAACTCATCAAGCAGTCGTAACACGCCGCCTCGCAGTCTTCGCGCGAATGCGGCGCACGTCGCTGATCATCACCGGTGGCCGGATCGAAGTGACAGATGCGTAAGGCTTCGGCCGCCACCTGCGCCCACGCCTGCGGGTCTTCCACTAAGCGCCGTAACACGCCCGCGCCGCCTTCGGCCGATTCGTAGAGCAGAATCTGGCGGCGTTGATCCGGCGAGGGCAGTGGTTCAGCGGCCAATTCGTTGTCTTCCAGTTGATACTGCACTTGAATCGCGCTCTTGAGCGCCGCCTGCAGCGATGCCATCTCTTCATTGGACAGCGGCTCGACCGGCTCGAACAGCAAACAATTGCGCGAGTCTTCGACGTAGGGAATCACGCGTTTGACCCGCGCCGACAGCGGATCGTCCTGGGCATCATCAGGGAGTTGATCATTCTTGGCCCAGTAACCGCGCTCCACATCGAGCACAAAACCATACTGCTCCTTGTTAGCCCGACGACTCCAGCCCAGGTTGATGCGCCACAACGTGGCCGCGTGGCCGTAAGTCAAGCGTACCAAACTCTCGCCGTCTTTTTCCAGCGTCGCCGTCTGGTAGGCAGGCCGCTCGCCTTGATCGATGAAGCGCACGCCGGTGATGATTTCATAGCCCATGCGCATGCGTTCTTCTTCGTCGGAGTTGATCTTGTCGCGGCGTTTGGTCGAGACGTTCTGCAGGCGGAACAACGCTCGCAGCGGCGCTTCGAGCATGGCCCCGCAGCGCTCGCAGCGATCGGGGCCGTCGCCCGTCGCGATCGGGTGGAGATAGCCGCAGGCTTCACACCGTTTGGCCAGATGCATCAACGGTTCATCGCCATCGACCGGCATGATCACTTTGTTGATGAGATAGCGCGAGCCTTCGTGATACACAATCGCCCGCGGGCCGAATTCCGAGATCGCCAGGAAGCGTGGTCGTGACAGAAACTCATCGCGTTGCTTGGTACGCCGGCCGGGAATGTAGGCCGACAGCGGCAGGCGCGGGAAGTTGTAACCCGGCAGGAAGCCTTCGCTGGCGAAGTAGCGGTAACTATAGAAATCCGACTGCGCCAGATTCTCGACGTCGGTCAACAGGCGCAATTGTTCTTCGGACTCGCTGCGCAGCCGATAGGCTTGATTCTTGTCGTCGGCGCTGCGCGTCGCGTCGCGGATGATTTTGTCCTGCACCCGCGCCTGGGCTAAAGCCGACCGATACAAGCCTCGCCAGCGATCGCACGTCTGATCGAAGCGGCGGGCTACCTGCGTGAGAACATCGTCCAACCAGCCGTCGTGATACCAACCCGAGGAGAGCAGATCGGCACGGAACGTGTCGATGACTTGCTCGGCACGCGCCCGCGCGCGTTGCCGCGGCCCCTCGGCCTCGATGTCGGCCCGGACACCCTCCTGCAACTTCAACGTGGGATCATCGCCCGCCACATCGAGAATATCTTTCAAGGACTTGCCCAGGCTCAGGTGGCTTTCGGCCAACCAGATCGAATGAATGTGAGCGCGCACCAGATCTTCGTTGGTCAGGTCGAGGCGCGGCGGCGTCACGGCTCCGGCTACCATCCGCTCAGGCCGTTTGAAGAAATATTGATCGTGCGAACTGCCGGTCGCGCAGTACGAGAAGACCAACGCGGGTTGTCCGCTGCGCCCGGCGCGCCCGCTGCGCTGGGCATAGTTCGCCGGCGTCGGTGGAATGTTCCGCAAATTGACGACATTTAGGTCTTTGATGTCGATGCCCAATTCCATCGTCGGCGAACAATACAAGATCGGCAATTTGCCTTCGCGGAACAGAATCTCGCGCTCCTCCCGATCCTCGGAGGGAACCTGCGCGGTGTGTTCGCGCGCTGCCATGCCTTGCAGATGGTTCGCCTGGTGCTGATAGAAATTGACAAAGAACGGATTGGTCCGGCCGCCGCCTTCCGGCTCATTGGGCACACGGATCGGATCATGGAAAGCGCGTGTGCCATCACCGGCCAGCCACACGATCGCCGACGCCGGCAATTGATAACCTGGCACATCGCCCTGTTCGCGTGGCGGCTCAACTTCTTGCACCAGGCCGCCGATGTTGAGCACACTCAACAGATCGATGATGACGGTATCGGTATCGGCCAGACTGGGTCGTTCGGCAAGTTCGGTGAACGTCGTGCGTCGGCGCAGGTATTGCCCGAAGCCGCCGCGTGCCGACAAGAAGACGTTGCCTTGATAATCCTGCGCTGAGCGCGAACGCGGAAACAGGATCGCCGCAAATTCCATCTTCTCGTTTTCGTCGATGGCCCACGGCGCAATCAGCAATTGGCTGCTCTGTTGCTGGATGCTCTCCTGGAAACGTTGGTCGAGATAGTCGACCTTGATCGCCAATTCGCGTCGCATGAAATCCAGCAGCACCTTGGCAATCTTGAGCCGCGTTTGCGGACTGGCCGTGGCAAGCACACCCTGGCGCGACGACCACAGCGTTTCGTCCTGGCAGATCTCGTCCAGCGCTGGATAGTGAATCTCCAGCAGGCCGCATTGCTCAAGGTTCGGCGACGTGATGCGCCAGCCGCGTTTCAGATCGCGATACAGGCGATACCCCAAGACATTGCGCAAGGCGCGATCCACTTCGTTCTTCGCCTGATAGCGCACCTGCGGATTGACGGCGTAAGCCTCCGGTTGCAGACTCAAGGCATCAAAGACTTGCTGCGCCAGTTGATCATGGTAAAAGCCATTGACGCCGGCGTGCTGGACGGCTCGTTGCAACCCCGATCGCAATTGTCCGATCTCGATGAAATCATTGAAGTGGCCGGCCTGCAAGGAAGCATCCTGGCGGTTATCGGTGAAACTTAACATCTTGCGCGCTTCGGGCCTGAGCGTTTGATCATTCTGCAAGCCGCGAATCGCCGCCAGGCTCAAGATCGTTGTGGCGGTACTGCGGCCTTCCGAGGCCAGCGAGGATAACTTGGCGAAATCGTTATACTGGCGACCACCATACGTGACTCCGCAGTGAAGACAGAAGCGAAACGGCGCGCTCAGATAGTGGCCGGCCAGGCCAGGCTCCGATTCGTTACCATCAGAACCTACCCGTACGGGCTGCGGTAAATATTTCTTACGATCGCTGCGCACCCGCTGCCCGCCCTTGTGATCTTCCAGCCAATCATCGGGCACACGCTGTGCGATGTCTTCGGGATCACTCGGCCACGGATGAGCGGTGTTGAAATACAGGAACCCTGGCTCACCATCATCACTGGGTGTCTGGTCAGTCAGATCACGCGCGATGAATTGTTGTGCGCCGCTCGCTTTGTCTTCTGCCACTCGGACGCTGTAGTATTCCTGACCGCATTCACGACAAAACGCCAACGGGAGCAAGACCTTGCTGCGATCGCCGGGAACGTATTGTTGTCGATACAGGGTGAGATGGCGTGTCTCCTCGGTCTCGAGCGAGGCGTAGACGGTGTCCCCGCGACTGATGAATTGATGCAGGCGAAAGGCGAAGGCGGGGAAGCCCGTCTGCGGATCGTGACATTGATAGCCAGCCATCAAACCCGCTTCAATAACTTGACTGCATGGCTCGACACTCACGCCCGTGAGCGTACTCAGTTTGAGGGCAGCGCCTTCCTTGCCCGTGATGCTGCTGGGCTGCGCTCGCACCAACCGCCCCGTGCCCGTTTCGGTGGTAATCCCAAACGTACTCTCCAACCAGATCGACAGCGGATCGTGGATAAACGCTTCATATTTAAGCGGAGGCTGCCGATCAGAATCTATCACGCGCGCCGTAAGTTCTGTGACATACGTGGGATCATTCAGATCACGTTCGGTCGTGGCGCGGCGCAGCGTCTCGCCGATCACATTCGGCGGCAGGACGGGCGCGCCGAACAGATTGCTCGCCACGCGGGCCACGTCTGCGCGTTGCTCATCGAAAGTGCCCATGCTAGACAGCGTCGCCGAGGTGCCCACGCACTGTAACGTCGGGGCATTCAATGCATCACGCACTCGCCTGACCAGCAAAGCCACATCCGCGCCTTGCCGTCCGCGATAGGTGTGCAGTTCATCTAGTACCAGAAAGCGCAGCCCTTGCGCGGCCTGGACCAGTTGCCGCTCAATGGGGCGGGTCAGGATCAATTCCAGCATCACATAGTTGGTGAGAATGATATCGGGCGGGTTGGCAATGATGCGTTGGCGTGTTTCGTCTGACTCTTGGCCCGTATATCTGGCGAACGTGACCGGCCCTTGCCCGTCGGAGTAACCCAGTTGGAGGAATTTAGTGAGTTCGCCTTCCTGACTGTTGGCCAGCGCGTTCATCGGATAGACGACAATCGCTTGTACGCCTTGGCCCGATCCGCGCCGCAGGACGTGATCGACGATGGGCACGATATAGGCCAGGCTTTTACCGGATCCGGTTCCCGTCGTGAGCACATAGTTGGCGCCGGTTTGCGCCACATGGATGGCATCCGTCTGGTGTTTGTGCAGGCGCAGAGGTTGTCCTGTCCCATGATATTCCGGCTTGTCTTTGTCGCGCTTGAAGATTCTCGAGCATTCGGGGTGAAGCATACCTGGCTTGACCAGATCATCGATCCAATCACCTGGTTCGAAAGAGGGGTTTAGTTGAATGAGCGGATCCGGCCACAGTTGACCGGCCGCCAGATTATCTTGAATGTAGTATGCGACGCGAGGATCTTGGACATGGATGAAGCTGTTGATATAGGCGCTGTATTCATCGATCAGACGATTGCGGAAATCGAAGACATCCATGTGGGCCTCGGGGTAGATATCACGGATTGAAAACGAACAAGCCGTTCGCGATCACGCAAGCGGCCCGAAGGTGTGATATGCTCTGCGTGTCTTCGCAGACATGATCACTCTCGCGTTGGTAAATAGCCCCGACGCCGTACCACCAAAGGTGGCATCGTCGCGGGCCTTCTTTATTGGCGCAGTCAGGTTGAGTCGCCTAACGTCTCTCAGCGCAGATGTCCTAACGCGCGTTGGCCGGATATTGGAAATCCCCATTCTTTGGTGGGACTGCAAGTCATTCTATGATCAAACCCCTGAATGGTCAACTTGTTTCCACGGAAACACTGCCTGAAAAATGGGGCTTGATTTCTCACCCAAACCGTGCGTATAATTTGAAGCGAACAGCGTCAAAAGCGCAGCCGGTGAGTGCTGATAACACTCGCCGGCTGCTAACCCCCCGAACTGCGGAAACAGTCTGGCGGGCTGGTGCGCATTTTAGCACGAGCGGCCATTTCTGTGTATATGCAGAAATGGCCGCTTTCTTTTGGCGCTGTTCCCTTTCACGATCGGGACGCGGTGCGCGGCGATCGACCAGGAACCCAACGATGCGACACACCTTGCCTACCTTATCGCCTGTGCTGGCGATCATCGAAGAAATCGGTCTAGCCGAATATCTGGGCCTGGCGGCGCTGGCCTACACACCGACCACCCAGCCTGGCCTATGGGCCGCCGTTGCCCGCCGGGCGCAACGCAGTCTGCTCTTGCGGCTGCTGGTTCGCCGACCATTGCGCAGCCGCGATTTGTGTCAACTCCAGATCGGCCACACTTTACAATACGAAGCGGGCGTCTGGCAGATGACCTTACCTGCGGAGGGTGGTGGGGCAAGGCAGAGCGTCGGGCGACAGGCCGCTGATCGCATATCGTTTCCCGACGACTTGGCGCAGCCGCTAGTGGAGTTTCTTGATCTCTGGCGGCCGATGTTGGACGTTTCTGATCAAGCAGCGCTCTTCATCATACGCGCCGGGTTGTCGTACACGGCCTCGGCCCTGAATGACGAAGTTGGGCACGTCATCTGGCGTTACACCCGCTGGTCTGTTAGTCTGCCGCAGATTCGCCAGTTACAGAGCGCTGAATTCGCGGCCAGGTTTGAAACGACTCAGCCGCTGCCTCTCGGGAGGCAAACCGGTTGAGCAGTGTCATCAACCCGAGCCATTCGCCTGAAGTCCCAGAGCTCAGGCGCACGACTTCATCTAGCTGGGAGACACCTGAACTACACTTCGTCCAACTGAGGCGTCAGAAGACGTGTTGTTTTAGCCAGATCCAGTTGCCGCCGTGCGTGCGTGATCCATGCGCCAGCTGACGCCAGGATAGGGGTCTTCTGAATCGCTTCAAATTCTGCGCGCAAGGCCTGCCGGTTGGTATCATCGGGCATGACTTGCGTTCCGCCCGACGGCTTCCCTGCTTCGCTTCACCGCAGTCAGCGCTTCTTTTGTCGGGATCCAACGGTATGACGATTGGCCTGAGGCATGGTTAGCCGTGCCGCTCGCTATCACATCGTTCACGTTCAATCCCAGACAGGAGATCAACATGACTCTCAAGCGTCAATACGATTTCTTTCGCCGCGTTCTAAGCGGCCCCTGCAACAACAAGACCTCGTATGGTTTGGCGCGCGAAGACTGGAATGAAACTTTGCGCGCTGAATTTGACACCTATCGCCGCTGGCGGACCTCGGCCTTTAATCTGGATCGCCCCAAGAAAATGCTGCAGCGTGAGATCACGTTTAGCAAAAGCCTGTACGAATTTGAAGGTTACTTTGGCTATCTGGCTGCGCATCAATCCATCCCGGCCGTTGATCTGCGCTTGTCACATGTCGCCAATGCGCCGTTAGTGCGGGCCTATGTGGAATGGCACGCCGAAACTCGCACCCAGAATCGGCCGTCGCGGTACATGCAAAAATCAGTCGGCGCTTTCTACTCCATCGCCCGTTACTATCTTAAAGCGCCGGCGGATCAATGGCTGGCGCTGGGTGCGTTACGGCAAGCCTGTGCGCCCAAGCAGAGGCGGGATGACCGCGCCATTCGCAATACGTTGACCGCCGTCGATGAGGTGGGAATAAGGGAGAAACCGGCAGTCGCCGATCTAAAGAGTATCTCCCGGCGCTTTGCTCAAATCCGATTGGCGCTGCGGGCGCAACGCAGCCTCATCCTGCGTCTCTTGGTGCGGCGGCCCTTGCGTAGCCGCAATATCCGCGAAATGAAACTGGATCACAACTTGCTCAAAGAAAACGGCCAGTGGTGGATCGAGTTTCAGGGTGATGAACTGAAAGTCGGCGAAATTCGCGGCCGCCTCAATATCTATCGTCAGCTGTTTCCGTCCGAGCTCGTGCCTCAATTGGAAGAGTTCTTAACGGTGTGGCGACCGTTGTTGCCAGGTCAACACCGTCGCGAACTCTTTACAACCCAGAGCGGGCTCGTCTTTACCGAAGATACTCTAAACGCGGAGGTCAAGAAAACAATCTATGCCTATACGGAGCGTGCGACCAACATTCACCAGCTGCGCCACATCTGGGCGACCGAGTATATTCTGGAAACGCAGGATTTCATCACGGCCGCCGAAATGCTGGGCGATCGGGTTGAAACCGTGCTACAGCACTACGCCGATCTGCGTCGAGCCGATGCGGGTCGAGTGGCCGACCCAGTGATCGAGCAGATCGTTGCCGGTCAAGCGCCCGCCCGCACCATTGAATCGGGGCGAGCGGGGAAGATTGTGCGGCAGCCCTGATTAGCACCCGGCTGCCCATTAGACTGCCTCAACCTATCCTGACGGCAAACCTAGCGTCGCGCTCCAAGCGAATTGATCGGCTGACGCCTCATGCTCAACGCAGCGACTCAAGCGTTGGCCGCGCAGCGTTACCTCCCGACTGCGCGATTCGCGGGCCGCCCGTGATCCGCGGTGCAGATGCGATTCAGTCGGAGAACCCCTCTCGTTCCGCGCGCCACACAACGCACTGGCGTAGTTTTCAAGTGGACGAACACCGTGCTTCACCACCAGGCACTACTGACCCATTAGGCCAGCAGTGCCTGGTCGGCCTCTGCTCCAGCAGTACCTGATTGTGGTCGCTGAGCTTCTAGTTGCCTTTATGCTTTCATTGAGGATGGTGAACCTGATGATCGCATGTCTGTGACGTCTCAAAGTAAAGAGACTGGCGAAGGCTGAAATGGCCGTTTGTCTCACAGTTTGAGTGTCGGATCTAGCAGATCCGACATTGAGACGTCACAGTGGCTGTCGTATCTGCTATTTGTTGAGACTGGCGAAGGCTGAAATCGCATTTTATCCGGTAAATGTTGAGACTGCGTCTGGCATATATTGAGCCTAGCCTAATTTTGTCCGCCAGAACATGAGACCGCCCTAAATTCGTCCGGTAATTTATGAGACTGGCTTCAAGCACATGCTTAACGCAGATCTCGGACAGGCTTGTTTTCTGCATAAAACGCCACT